>CAYXVF010000039.1:1564-50758 GCA_964468125.1 uncultured Bdellovibrionales bacterium
CTTTAAGCCACTCAGTTTTCCGATGTGGATGCTCGATTTGCCCTCGATTTGCCCTCGATTTGCCCTCTTTAAGCCACTCAGTTTTCCGATGTGGATGCTCGATTTGCCCTCGATTTGCCCTTGCTGTGCCTGCTGTGCCTGCTGTGCCTGCTGCCAGCGGCAGCGGCACTAGCGTGCCAGACGCACGCCGGTGAAAGGCCAGCGCTGGTGGGGGTAGTAGAAGTTGCGATAGCTGTGGCGGTAGTGCGATCGTGGGGTCGCGCAGCAGCCGCCGCGGAGCACGCGCTGGTTCACCATGAACTTTCCATTGTACTCGCCTAGTGCTGATTGAGGTTGCTCATATCCTGGGTAGGGCGCGTAATCGCTTGCGGTCCACTCCCAGACGTTTCCAGCCAGACCGCGCAGCCCGGTTCCTGGGGTCGGCACCGGGTCGTAGACGCCGTCATCCATGAAGGCACCTTCAGTCCCGTCCTTCGCTTGCGACGCGGCGACCTCCCACTCTTGCTCCGTCGGGAGCCGGGCACCCCGGAACCGCGCGTAAGCCTCAGCTTCGTAGAAGCTCACGTGGCAGACGGGTTGGGACATGTCCACCTGAGCTAAGCCACTAAGCGTAAATCGTCCCCATCCATGTCCGGTCTGGTGCCAATAGGCAGGCGCCCTCCATCGGTTCCGGGACGCAACGGCCCAGCCATCCGAGAGCCAAAACGACGGCTCGTCGTAGCCCCCGGCCTCGATGAACTCGAGCCAATCTCCATTGTTGACCGCTCGATCTGCAAGCTCGAAGGCGGGCACGAAAGCACGATGACGGGGGAACTCATTGTCCCAGCCAAATCCCTGTCCGTCGTGGCCGATCTCGACCATTCCTTCGTGAAAGGCGGTCCACGTTAGCGGTTCCGGTGTACCCGGCTCGAGCGCCCGATCGTGATAGCGCGGAAAGAACGGCGGCTGGAGCAAATGCGACTTGATGTCCATCAGCAGCAGCTCTTGGTGTTGCTGCTCGTGCTGCAGGCCCACTTCGAGCACACGAGCTTGGTCCGCGTCGAGAGCGCCATCGAGCCAAGTCTCCATCGCCCGATCGACGTGGCTCCGATAAGCCATCACCTCAGCTACCGTGGGGCGCGAGAAGGTGCCGCGGGTGGCCTGCGGGACGAGGTCGCTGACACTCACGTAGTAGGAGTTGAAGAACGACTCGTAGCGCGGATCCATTGGCTCGTAGCCTGCGCACCAGCGGCGCAAAAGGAAGGTCTCGAAAAACCAGGTCGTGTGGGCAAGGTGCCACTTGGGCGGGCTCGCTTCCGGGATACTCTGAACGACGTAGTCTTCGGGGGCGAGCGGCTCGCAGAGGGCGACGGTCATGGCGCGAACATCGCGAAAACGTTCGGTCACATGCTCACCGGCAGTCGTCTTTGCCTCGCTCACCATGCGCTGCTCCTCGGCCCAGAGCTTGCCAGGGCGAAAGCGAAGAACACAAGGTGCGCAAACACCCTGTGGACCGTTCACCGGAGGGAATTCATCTGCTAGAGGAGGTCGCCATGGAGAGAGAACGCGCGATGATCGAGGCGGCCTACGCGGACCGCAGCAAACTAGACGACGAAACGAAAGTGGCGGTCCGCAGCGTGGTCGATGCCCTGGACCGGGGCGAGCTTCGTGTCGCGTCGCCGAAGGGCGAGGGCTGGGAGACCCACGCCTGGATCAAACAAGCGGTCCTCCTCTACTTCGCGGTCGCAGAGATGGAGACGATCGAGGTCGGCCCCTTCGAGTATCACGACAAAATCCCGCTGAAGAAGAACCTCCGTGAGCAAGGCGTGCGAGTCGTGCCCCCTGGCACGATCCGATACGGCGCCTACTGCGAACGTGGCGTGGTCGTCATGCCTGGCTACGTCAACATCGGCGCCTACGTTGGGGCAGGCACGATGGTCGACACCTGGGCGACCGTGGGCTCCTGCGCACAGATCGGTAAGAACGTTCACCTCTCCGGGGGCGTGGGAATCGGCGGAGTCCTCGAGCCGCCCCAGGCCGCGCCGGTGATCATCGAGGATGATGCCTTCATTGGCTCTCGATGCATCGTCGTCGAGGGCGTTCGCATCGGACGCGAAGCGGTCTTGGGTGCCGGAGTCACCTTGACCGCGAGCACCCCGATCATCGACGTCACCGGTGACCGAGAGGTGATCGTCAAAGGCGCCGTCCCGCCACGAAAGGTGGTCGTCCCAGGCACGCGCCCCAAAGAGTTCGCCGCGGGCACCTACAACCTGCCCTGCGCACTCATCATCGGGGAGCGCCGACCCTCCACAGACCTCAAGACCTCCCTCAATGACACCCTGCGCGAATTCGCCCTGCAGATCTGAACACACATCCGTTCTCCGTGGCTGGGACCTCTGCTAGCTTGACCGCGTGAGACTCAGCCTGCGAGCCCAGATCTTTTTGTCGGTGCTGCTTGCGGGCGTAGTCCCCGCTTTTGTCCTCGGCCTGAACGACCAATCGGTCATCCGCACTGCCCTCGACGAGCAGGTGGAACGAGAAACCCGCGTGGCGGCGCGCTCGGCCGCCGCCCAGATCCGCCTGCTCGTGGAAGAGAAGCTGCGGCTGATGGAGCTTCTCGTCGCTCAAACCGAGCGCGCCGACAGCGGCACAGAAGTCGAACGGCTCCTGCTCGAAGCGAACGAGACGGTTCCTGGCATGACGGCGATCGTCGCGATGGACAGCAGGGGCGACGTCATCGCGACCACCTCCCGCTCCAACCAGGATGGCAGCCCGGCGACAGCCAACAACTACGCCGACCGGGCGTATTTCCGCGACCTCGCGGCGGGCGCGGACCGCGCGGTCACGGGCTACCTCGAGTCCCGAACCACCGGAGTGCCGGGGATCGGGGTGGCCGTCGCAAGGCGTAGTCCCACGGGCGAGTTCCAGGGAGCCATCGCGGGCGCTGTGCGCCTCGATCAAATCGTCGCCGAGCTCAGCAAAATCTCGGGCTCGGTCGAAGCTCTGTCGCTCGACGTGATCGACGAGGGAGGCAGATGGATCGCGAGCACACGCACACAGGCTAGCGGTGAGCCGATCGACCTCGAGATCTTCCAGGCCTCGGACGCCGAGATCGCCACCCGAGCGGGAATGGGACCGGACGAGGAGCCCGTTGACGCCGCCGTCGTGCAGCTCGACTCGCTGATCGAATGGCACGTCGTGGCCCATCGCCCGGAGCGCTACGCGGCCAACAAGCTCTGGGCGACCTTCAACGTTCTCGTTCTCGTCGTGGCCGTGGTGATCGCCTTGGCGATCCTGCTCTCCGTCTTCATCACGAGCACGGTGGTAGCCCCGATCCGCCAGGCGGTCGATACCATCGACGCGCTAGAGCGTGGCGACTTGACCCGCTCCGCCTCCGCCACGAGCCCCTGGTATCCCACTGAGATCGCGACGCTCCTCGAAACCTCCGCGCGCGCTACGAACCGCCTCCGGGGCCTCGTGGAAGATGTCCGCTCCACGTCGGAGATTGTTTCTCACGTTTCAAACCGGCTCGACACGACGAGCAGCCGTTTGCGCGCCACGAGCGAAGAGACCGCGGGCAACGTCGAATCGGGACTCACGCTCCTCGAAACCCTCGCGACCGCCTCCGAACGCATTCGCGAAGCCGTGAAGACACTCACCGAGAACACCACGGGCACCGCGGAGTCGGCGACGATGCTCGAGGGTGCGGCAAAGTCGATCGTCGACAACATGGACACCTTGAGCAACGCGATCGAAACAGTGGTGGGAGCCGTGCGGCAGATGGAAGGAGAGGTCGCCGGGTTATCGAACAGCATCGTCACCACGAACAAGAGCGTCGATCGGGTCAATTTCTCGCTCGCAGCCTTGAGCCACGGAGTGACCGCGGTCCAATCGGCGACGCACGAGAGTGCGGAGCTCACGAAGAAGACGACCCGCGACGCGGAGAACGGGCGCGACGCATCGGAAGAGACCATTCGGGCGATGAACGCGATCACTGCGAGCTTCGGGCGCCTGAGCGATTCGATCAGCTCGCTCGCGAATCGTTCGGAGGCGATCGACCGCGTGGTGGAGGTCATCGACGATGTGACTCGCGCAACGAACCTGCTCGCCTTCAATGCCTCGATCATCGCGGCGCAGGCTGGAGAGCATGGCGCGGGCTTCGCCGTCGTGGCCGAGCGCGTGAAGTCGTTAGCCGACAGCACGCGGCAATCGACCCGGGAGATCGGCGACTTGATCGTCGACGTCCGAGAGGAGATTGCGCGCGCCGCCGGAGAGTTGAGCGACAGCGCACGTTTGATTCACGACGGCGAGACTCTGAGCCTCAAAGCCGCTGAATCGCTCGGGGTGATCATCGACAGCTCAGAAGATGCGGACGCGATGGTCAGCCGTATCACCGATGCGACGGAGCAACAGGGCCGACGTCTGAAGGACCTACAACAAAGCGTCGAAGAGCTGCGTGCGGTGAATGAACGGCTCGAGCAGAGCGCCGGAGAGCAGCGCCGTGCCCTCAAGTTCATTTCGAGTTCCGTATTGAACGCTCGCGACATCAACGAGCGGGTGAGCGCGACGGCCCGGGCCCAAGCAGCCGAGACGATGAGCATCGCAAGCTCAACTCAGGTGGTCGACAGCCGCAGCCGCAGCATTCGCCAGGATGTGGACGCCCAGGGTGAAGCCACCCAGAGTCTGCAGGCGGCGATGGCAGCTTTTGCGCAATCCGCCGAGCAGGGCGCCGAACGAAGTATTGGTCTCGACCGCGCGGTCCGCGAGCTCGGCGAGCACCTAAAAGCCCTCGAGCGATCCCTCGACTACTTCAGGAGCTGATCATTTCTCCGGACTCAAACCTTCAGCGGTAGCGCGAATCAGGTTGACGCCCGGAGGGACGCGGAAGTTGAACTTCTTTGCCGGAACATTCGCGCCAAACTCGATCTTGCTGAACTCATACTCCGTGCGGTTCCCCAACGGGTCGAAGACGACCGAGCGGACCACCCTGAAGCTCGTCTCGTCGACACTCAGCTGAATGACATCGACGGATGGGATCGGATCTTTCGGACTCAACAGGACCGACGTCGTCCCGGCGGGGCCGTCACGGCATTGGTCGTTGCAACGCTTCACCTCGAAGGTATCGAGAATGGTTCCTTGGCCCCAAAGGAACCGGATCGCGTTGGCGAGCGGGCTGTCCTCGAACTGTTCGAACACGGTGACTTGCGCGTTCGCTGGCTCGTAAAAGTACGCTTGGTTACCCGTGTAAACGAAGTCCTTGCGCACTGGCTCCCGGTAGGACCAGCGCACGCGACCGTCTGTCTTAGCCCAGAGCAGGCCGGTCTCGGTGGGCCGCTTGCCGCGCAGCTTGTCGTAGAAGGTCTGCGCGAACGTCGCGCTCACGTCCCCCGCGCCCTTGTAGGTCAGCTGGACGCGCTCAATCAGGGTCACTTCTTTCGAGGCAGCGGCCACGCGCGTGGGCTCGACTTTGACCTTCGGGAGCGCCGGTTCGGGACGCACGCTAGGGCTAGAGCGCGCGTCGAGGACGTTCGGGCCGAGCCAGCTATAGGCGAAGAGAAGGGCGAGCATCTTCATGGTTTTGACTCCCGGTTCTTGCGGGGCATCACTACGACGGAAAACTGTCGATGTCGATTCAACCTTCCGGGAGCCCGAAAAAACGCTGGCATTCCTGGAGTCGGTGGACGCTCTCAGGCCTCCGGAGGAGGGGGCGCGAGGACCTGACGCGGTTTCGCTCCGTCCGGGGGCCCGACGATTCCCTCTGCTTCCATCTGTTCGACCATCCGTGCCGCGCGGTTGTAGCCGATCTTGAGCTTGCGTTGGATCATCGAAATCGAGGCTTGGCGTGTCTCGGTAACGATCGCGATCGCCTTGTCGTACATCTCGTCGCGCTCATCATCACCGTCGCCACCACCCGAGTCCGACGACTCGGCGCGCGGCTTGAGGATGCTCTCATCATATTGGGGCCTGCCCTGTGCTTTGATGAATTCGACCGTCCGCTCGACCTCTTCCTCGTTTACATAGGCACCATGAATACGCTGCACACCGTTCGCGCCGTTCGACATGTAAAGCATGTCGCCGCGGCCGAGCAGATTCTGCGCGCCATTCTGGTCCAGGATCGTACGCGAGTCGTTCTTTTGAGCCACTCGAAACGCCATGCGTGTCGGTAGGTTCGCCTTGATCGAACCGGTGATGACGTCCACTGAAGGTCTTTGAGTGGCCAAGATGAGATGGATCCCAGCGGCCCGCGCCATCTGTGCCATTCGCATGATGGACCCCTCGACCTCACGGCTCGCAACCATCATGAGATCGGCGAGCTCATCCACGATCACGACGATATAGGGCATGGTTTCGCACACCCTCGGGGCATCTCCGTCCTTTTCTGGAGGCAGGGTAAACGGTTGGCCTCTGTCGCGCGCCGCCTTCACCTTGCCGTTGAAACCGTCGATGTTCTTGACCCCGGCCTCGCTGAGCAAGCGGTAGCGTCGTTCCATTTCCTCCACCGCCCAGCGCAAGGCGAGCGATGCCTTTTTCGGGTCGGTCACGACGGGCAGGAGCAAGTGTGGGATCCCGTTATAGACCGAAAGCTCGAGCATCTTCGGGTCCACCATGATGAAACGCACTTCTTCCGGCGTCGCCTTGAAGAGAATGCTCATGATCATCGCATTGACGGACACTGACTTACCGGAACCCGTTGCACCGGCTACGAGCAGGTGCGGCATCTTGGCCAGGTTTGCGACCACCGCCTTGCCCTCGATGTCTTTGCCGAGAGCGATCGTGAGCCGCGACTTCGCCTTCTTGAACGCATCGTTGGTGATGATTTCTTTGTAGAAAACGGTCTCGATGTGGTCGTTCGGGATCTCGATACCTACCGCGCCTTTGCCGGGAATCGGCGCGACGATTCGAACGCGCATCGCTGCCATGCTCATCGCGAGGTCATCGGCGAGGCCCGCAATTTTGGAGATTTTGATCCCCGGCGCTGGAACGAACTCGTACATGGTGACCACCGGCCCCGGGCGGATCTCCCGGATCGTACCGTCGATCTTGTACTCCTTGAGGGTCCGCACGAGTTTTTGTGCGTTCTCCTTGAGCTTCGCCGGATCGATCGGCGCCCGCTCAGTGGCCTCGAAGTCGAGGAGCGCCGTACTGGGCAGCTCGAACTCGGTCTTCTCCTCCGCCAAATGCTCGGCGGCGGCAGCGATCGCCTCGGGGTTTACCTCGGGGCGCACGTCGACGATCTCAGGCTCCGTATCCTCTTCCGGCCGCGCGGGCTCGGCGCCGACACCAGACTTCTTCGCTGTGGCCTTCTCTGGAGACACAGTGGATTCCGGCACAGTAGGAGCTGGCAATGGCGCGGGTGCACTCACGACCAGACGTTCAGTGGCGACTAGGTCTGGAGAGGCCTCGCGGATGGGGACCTCGTTCAAGCCGTCGTCGTCGTCGCTCTCGACGAATGCTGGATCGCCTGCGTCCGGATCTAGAGTCAGCTTGCCGAGCTCGAAGACCTCTTCGGCCGGCAGGTCGACGGTTTGGTCGAGCACTACGCTCGGAAGCGAGGGCGCTGCGCGCCGCTCTCCCAGCGAAGCCTGGCGCGCTTGCTCAAGCCGAGCCGCTTCCGCTTCGGCCTTTTTTCGTGCGAGGGCCTCCGCTTTGGCTTTGGCCTGCTCGACCCTTTCCTTGCGCTCGCGGTCGCGTTGCGCTTCGCGCTCCTCGTCCCAGCCCCACTCCGGGAGAGAGACGACCTTCGCGGCCTCGGCAGCCTGCTCTTCTTTTTCCCGCTCGCGACGCTCCTGTCGCAGGGCCCTGAGGTGTCGTTGCTGCTCGCGTAGCAGGGTCCAGCTCGCCATCACGCGCGAAGCTCCATCACGGGCGACACTGAGACCCCGAAGGCCTAGGCCCCGGAGAATACCGTCGGCGGTGAGCGCCAAAGCAATCAGAACGAGGGAGCTCGCGATGATCACGGACCCGAGGAGCGCGAATTGCTCGAGGAGAATCGCCGCGAGGACGGCGCCCCCGACGCCGCCGGCGGGATAGCTCGACTCGCCCTGGAGCAGGAGCTCGGCGAGGGTGCCGCTGCAGGCGATCAGGCAGAGCGTGCCGACGGCCTCGCGAAGCCCTGGGAGCACACGACGGCCGACGAGAGAGCGCCAACCCGCGAGAAGTGCACCGAGGGCGAGGGCATAGGCCCCTACGCCGAGGCTCTGAAGCAAGGCGTCCGACCAATAGGCCCCCGCTGGACCGATCCAGTTGTGCACCTGCGGCGTAGCACTCGCAGAGTTCAACGACGCGTCGCCCAGATCGTAGCTCAGGAGGGAGAGAAGGGTCAGCAACCCACCGCAGCACAGGAGGACAGCCAGGACCTCGTGGGCCACGCGGCGGCTGACGCGTGCTTCGGCCTCGGGTGCGGGGCTCGCGGTCTTCTTGTGCTTTTTTTTGCGATTCGGGCCGTCATTTCGCGGGACGACACGCGCAGCCGATGACGCTCGGGGTGCCATAGAACTATCGACTCTCCCTCCGGTGTGACGCTCGCTCGTGAGCCGCGCAGCTCGTCGAACGGACGCGGGACTTCTCCCGATGGTAGGAGCGGGGTCCCGAACGGTCAAAAAAGCGGCGATTCCCTCACATCGATCACCGGAATCGGTCGGCGAGAGCGGACAGGCATTGACAGGATCCGAGCCACTTTCTAAAAACGGCCCAGAACCTGCATAATGCACGTACGTCCGCGCCGTCGCGGGTCATCTCCTGTCATACGTGCAGCGGGATCCCCCGAAAACACACCGCGGAACGGTGCTCGAAAGGTCAGGGACATGAAGATCTATCGTCGGGTCATCCCGAAAATCTCAAAGGACGTGGTCCGCTCCCTACTGGCGAAACGCGCGATCGAAATCGAAGATGGGCACCGCGACGAAGCGGAGCTCGACGTGGCGGCGGTCCTCGTCGAATACCTCAACAGCGTCGACCAGCTCAGCGCTGACGCGGAAGAAGCCCTTCAGCGGCACGATCTCGGCGCGCACATGCTCGGTCAGGTGAAGCGCACCCTCGCTGAGAAGCGAAACATCAAGCTCGGTGATGACGCGAAGGAATTCATCATCGAGTCCGTGATCGAAGGGCTCTTCGACTCGAAGCACATCGTCGAGGTGTTCGAGGACGACAACGAGCTTCGCCTTTCGGTGCACGCGGCGATGGACAAATACTTCGGCGTCGACGAGGAGCTCGACCGGGAGGTCCGCAATCGCTTGAAGAACCTGCGCGAAGGCACGGCCGAATGGGAGGCCGAATATGGCCGCCTCATCGGCCAAATGCGCGGTTTGAAAGCCGACGCCCCGGGCTGAGCAGAAGTCCCGCCGATCGCGGCACTCAGCGCGCTCGGTAGAGGTGAATGTTCGCGTCGAGGCTGTGCTTGCCGTCGAGCAGCATGCGATACGGTAGGCGAGCACGGTCCTGGCTCATCCAGATCGTTCCCGACAGCGCTTTCTTTGAGCGCTCGTTGGCATAGCGAACCGAGTATTTGTCTGCGCGTTTGACGCCGACCGGGGTTTGCACCGAGTCCTCGCCCTGATGCTCGAGCCAGATCGTGTACGCGCGCTGGTTCGCATAGATGATGGTGCAGCCTTTCACTTCCCGCGGCAACGAACGCATCATGTAGAAGCCGCTGATGAAGTCGCGGACCGGCTCTGAGAATGAGCGCTCAACCTGTTTCTCCTTGCCGTTCTTCAAGCGCTTGCTCTGCACGGAGGCGGCCCCGGCGCTGAAGCTCAAGCTTTCCTCGAAGCGATCTTTGCGCAGCGTGTAGCGGTTCATGGCACGGATCGGAGCTACACGGCGGTTGGGAACGAGCGCAGCGGCCTGTCCCTTGACCGGGATCACGCTCGCAACCAGCGCATCGAGCTCGAAAAGGCTTCGATACTCAGTGACCGGCTGCCCTTCGACAACTCCCTCGCGCTCGACGCGAAAATCGATTTGGCCGATCGACACCCCGTCGACCTCGACGACGTAGCGGATCGTTTCACCGAGCGTGCGCGGCAGATCGCCGGAGATCTCGAGGGGATCCTCGCAGGCGGGGAATCCTTTGGGGACCTTGGGCGCCGAGATTTCACGGGTCACCACACCGGTGGCTCCGCGCTGAATGGCCGTGGGACGCAGGGGGGCGGCGGCGGCTGTCGAGGCCGCGAGCACGACCGTGAGAATGAAAACCCCACCCACAATCCACAGGATAGTGTCTTCCGATGCGTTTCGGCTAGGGCGCATCTCACAACTCCGGACCGGGCTCGCGTCGAGCGACGCGTCGCGAAGGCGGCGCGCGCGGGCGAGCCATAGCGCGTGATGGACGAGGTAGGGCATGGGTGGTCCTCCGTTCGCGGAGCCACAGCTCGGGCCCCGATTCCCGAACACCGGCGAGGCTGAACACCGTCACCGGGTGCCGAAATCACACTCGAGGACCATAGACGCGGCAGGCCGCCGCCAGCTTCAATGCGGGCGCGGAGGATCGCGTGGAGAGCGGATGCTACTGAGTGACTGGGCTGGCCGCAGGGGGACGAACCACCACGTCAATGACCGGCGGAGCTGAGGCCGGATCTGCCGGAGACGGAGGCTCGCCTGCGACGACGACTTCCACCTGAGTGTCTCCGGAGTAGACCGCGAGCTCTCCAACACACGCCTCAGACTCAGCGCGCAGTTGCTCCACCTTACGGGCGGCGATGGCGATCTTCTCGAACTCGTGTGCCGCGGAGTCGGGGTCACGGCGTGCGAGCGCTTCGCGCAGAGCAACGTCCGACGTCTCAGAGATGCGAAGAAGACCCTTAACCGCCGTCAGCTTCTCGTTCACGCAGTTCAGCTTCACGACATCGCGCTCATCGCGTGCTTCTTCGAGGTATTTGAGGACGGTGCGCAGGACCTCTTTCATGTTCGAGATGTAGCTGTCCGCCTGCGCGGCTTTATCCGCGTCCGGCACCTGCTCGACCGGGCTCTCGTCGGGCTCGACGGTGGGCTCGGCGATCACTTCGGTCTCGCCTTCTTGGGCGATCGCGGAGCCCAAGGGGAGGACCAGAGCGACGGCGAGCAACGAGCTGAGGACAGATTTATTCATGTTGCGCGGAGCGTAGCCGCTAGGGCGAGAACCGTCAACGCGATCGCACCTGTAGGGGCTTCTCATACCTCCCCCGCGTGGTTTCCCTTGACGGATCGGAACCGGCGTGGTTTCGCCTATGCCCGCAGGTCAGACGCCAGACACCGAGGTTCATCGTGCGATTTGAGCAGCCCCTGATCGAAGGAACACTGAAGGCCCGCAACAAGCGGTTCGTCGCCGAGGTCGAGCTCGAGAGCGGCGAGGCGATTTCGGCGCGCTGCGCCAACGCGGGCAGCATGCTCGGGGTGTCGGAGCCAGGGAGCAAGGTGCTCCTGTCGGTCCACGACGACCCGAAGCGCAAGTTCAAGCACCAGCTCGAGATCATCTACTCCGGACGCACCGCCGTGGGCGTGCACACCGGTCGCCCGAGTAGCGTGATCACAGAGGCCCTCCAGGAAGGCCTGATTCCCGAGCTCGCGGGCTACGCGCGCATGCGGAGAGAAGTCCCCTTCAACCGCGATTCGAAGATCAGCATCCTTCTCGAAGGCAACGGCCTGCGCCCGTGCTACGTGGAGGTCCTGAACGTGACCCTCGCCGATGGAGATACGGCCCTCTTCCCGGACTCCCTAGACGAGCGCCTGCTGGACCGAATGGTGGAGTTGACGGACCTGGTGCGTGAAGGCAACCGGGCGATGATCATGTTTCTAGCGCAGCGGCAGGACGTCGAGCGTTTTCGCCCGGCGGACCACATCGACCCTGAGTTTGGCCAGGCTTTCCGCGACGCGGTTGCCCGGGGTGTCGAGACCCTAGGCTACCGTGCGAAGGTCACCCGACAAGGCATCGAATTCGACGAGCGCCTGGTCATGGAGCTCGACTAGCGTCTCGCTCGGTCACCGATGGCCGAGCTGACCTATATCGCCGTAGCCGGCAACATCGGCTGCGGCAAGAGTACGCTCGTCGACTTTCTCGTGCGCCACTATCAGGTGCAGCCATTCTTCGAGCCGAACGCCGAGAACCCCTATTTGAAGGACTTCTACCGCGACATGAAGCGGTGGGCCTTTCACTCCCAAATCTATTTTCTCGCCCACAAGTTCCGAATCCACCGGGAGCTCCAGGCCCAGCGCGGTCAGGCCACGGTGGTCCAGGATCGGACGATCTACGAGGACGCGGAGATCTTCGCGACGTATCTGCACCGGCGGCGCTGCATCAACAAACGCGATTGGGCGGTCTACTCGAGCTTCTATGAGACGATCGCCGGCGCGCTCGAGCCTCCGGACCTGATGATTTACCTGAAGGCATCCGTTCGGACGATCCGCAAGCGCATCGCCCTTCGAGGGCGGCCGGAGGAGCAGGAAATCCCGAGCGGCTACCTCCGCAGCCTCAACCGACTCTATGACGAGTGGTTCAGCCGCTACGATCGCTCACCCACCGTCGTGCTCGAGACCGACGACCTCGACTACGTCAATGACCTGGTGCATCGCATCGACGTCCTCAACACCATCGAGGCCTACCTCGAGAAGAAACGCCGGCGCTAAACACACGGAATCGGTGAGGAATTCCGGGGCGTCTACGACCTCGTCTATTGACGGGTCGCACCCCTTGCCGCAGTATTCGAGAGAAGAGAGGCCCGCGGGATCACGGACCTCGAGCCGGCAACGCCCCCTGCAGCCAACCGCGGTCAAAGAAGGAGCGCAATCGCTGATGTTTCAGCCTGTTGGAGCCCGGGTCGGACTCGTTGCCCTCGTTGCGCTCGCACTCCTCCCTCAGGGCTGCGGCAAGATCGAGGAGGCGATCGAGGAAGAGACCGAGGAGCGGATCCGCGAGCGCGCAGGCGGCGAGATCCCCGGTGAGACGCCCGCCCCGGCGCCAAACGAAGACGCCATCGTCGTCAACCGGACCGAGCCAAACGTGGGCGCGATCGGCGGTGGCGACACGATCAACATCCTCGGCGAGGGGTTTAGCGAGAACGATGAGGTCTCCTTCGGTGGGAGCGTCGTCCCTCCGGAAAACACTTTCTTTTTCGACTCGAACAGGATCGAAGTTTCAACCCCGCCCGTCAGTGGCCCGGGCGTCGTAGACGTGGCCGTACGCAACCCCCAGAGCGGCGAGTCTGCGACACTGAGTGGCGGTTTCGAGTATCTCCAGGCGCCGGAGATTGAAAGCGTGAGCCCAAGGCGAGGCCCATCAGCGGGTGGTGCTCAGATTACCGTCAAGGGGACCGGCTTCAGCCCCGGTACGGAGCTCTTCTTCGGCACGACCCAGAGTTTCGCCACGGTCGTCGACAGCGAAACCCTGATCGCCTCGACGCCGCCCCTCGCCGTCGGCCTCTACACGATTCGGGTCACGAACCTCGGTGGAAGCGACGAGCTCCAAGACATCTATCAGCCGTACGAGCGGCTTCGCCTGAGCGAAGTGAGGCCCCTGATCGCTGACCTAGCGGGAGGCAACCAGGTCTTGGTGGTGGGCCAGGGGTTCATCCCCGGAACCTCTTTCGCGATCGACGGTTCGGTCTATGACAATGAAGGCGTCGGCGACACTGTCCTGGTCGACTTCACGGAGCGCGAGGCGAGTTTCGTTTTGGCGCCCGGCGCGAGCGAAGGCCCCGTCGACGTAGAGGTCGCGAACACACAGGGAAGCGCGCGGCTTCGAGACGGTCTGGTCTACATCGACTTTTCCGACACCACGCCCCGTATCGTGGCCATCTCACCCAACGTCGCCCTCGCAGAAGGCGGGAGCCCCGTGACGATCGTCGGGGTGGGTTTCGACGACCCGAACGTCACGGTCACTTTCGACGGTGTGCCTGCGAGCTGTTTCGCCGAGAGCGCCTTCGTGATCCGCTGCACCGCGCCGCCCGGGGATGGCGACACGGATGTGCGTGTGATTTCCGGGCCGGTCGACGTGACCGCCTCGGACGGGATCCGTTTCATCCCGCTTCGCATCGACACACTCGTGGACAACCGCGGCGCCCGGGCCGGTGGGACTTACCTTCGCCTCTTCGGAGATGGCTTTGACGAGACCACCGAGGTCTTTTTCGACGGGCTCCCCGCCCGAGACGTGACCCTGGTGAGCGAAGATGAGCTCACGCTGCGCACTCCGTCGGGTTTCGCAGGATTCGCCGACGTAGAGGTGCAAACCCAAGGCGTGAGCCGCGTTGCAGAAGGGGCCTTTGAGTATTTTGACCCGGCGCTCGATCCGCTGTGGACCTCGGGCGGGCCCATCGACGGAGCCGTCAACATCACGGTCTATGACAACGTGACCGGGTTCCCGCTCCCAGGCGCCTACGTCATGCTCGGCACGAATGCCGCGCCGACATACAGCGGCTTCACCGACAGCAACGGACAGATCACCTTCTCCGGACCGGACGTCCTGGGACCCGTCACGGTCACGGCTGCTCGGAGCGATTTCCTCACGGAGACGGGCATCCGGGTCGATTTCACGACTTTCAGCTATGTCGACGTCAACTCGCAGAATCTGAAGTTTGAGATGTTCCGGCCGGGCCCGCCGCCCAATCCGATCCCCGGCGGCGGGGGGGGGCCACCGGTGGTCTCCGGCAACGTCATCCGTCTCAAGGACCAATACAACGACGCAAACGATCTCGTGCGCATGACCACGACCGCGGCCCTGCTCGGCTTTCCGCTCCCCGATCCGGGCCCAGGAGCGGAGCTCGTCAACAGCGGCTCCTATGAGATGATCACCCGGACCGGTGACCTGGTTGTGCTCGCCCTCGTCGGCTCCGTGAACGAGCTGACCGGCGCGTTCGACGTGAAGACCATGGGTTTTTCACCCCCCTTCGCGGCGCAAGCGGACGGTGTCTATGAATACGATATCGTGGTCGATACGCCTCTGGACGCGAGCCTGTCGATCACCTTCGATGGGCCGCCGACTGCGGGCAGTCCGGGCGTGGATCCGAATTTCGGAGGCACCACACCCAATGCGGCCCGGGCGGTCGTCTACTACGACTTTGGTAGCGCGGGGGTTCACTTGATGCACGACGTGCGGGTCTTGGACACCGACCAGCTCTTCGCTCCCATGCCCAGGGCCTTGCCCACCCCCCACACGGGAACGCCCTTCGTGATCAGCAACGCCGGGTTCTACAACGGATTCAGCAGCAGCCTGGACGGGTCCATCAGCCTTGCCTACCCGCTGAGTTTGGCGCGGATCGGTGAGCGAACCGATGCGACGCAGCCGGTGATTGTCGGACCCATGCTCGGCGTCCCACACAATCTGCTGCCTGCTCCCGCTGGGGACGACGACTCGATCCTCCTCTCCGACGACCAGCCGATCAGCTTCCAGGTCACGAGCAACAAACCAGACACGTCCACCGTCAACGTCTATCGGTTGGAAGGGAGCGACGGGTTTGCGCGTTCCCTCGAATGGTTCGTCATGACCCCCGGAGGGATCGCGTCGTTTGATCTTCCCCCGCCGTCGATTCCGACCCTGTCCATGCCCAACACGTTCTACACGGTGCGCATGCAGCGCTATCGCGAGGACAGCACCCAGTACAACGGTCTGGACTTCTTCGGGTTGCTCGCAGCCGAGTATTACTCGGAAGCACAATTCTCACTCGAGATCGGTTCGCCCTCGAGCCCCTGAGTGGCTCAGGCGCGCTGGACTGCGGCGCGCCAGCCGGCGATCCGTTCCTCGAGGTCGCTGGCCACCATCTCCGGCGCGAATCGCTTATCCATCTTCCAACTCTTCGTGATGTCGTCGAGGTCGTTGAAAATTCCAACCTGGAGGGCGGCGAGGTACGCCGCCCCCAACGCCGTCGTGTCGAGAATCGTCGGGCGATGGCATTCCACCTGCAGCAGGTCGGTTTGAAACTGCATCAGGAGATCGTTTGCCGCCGCACCCCCATCGACACGAAGAACCGAGAGCGGAGCGCCGCGGTCCTCATTCATCGCCGCGAGCAGGTCATAGACTTGAAACGCGATCCCCTCCAGAGCTGCTCGTGCAATGTGCGCTCGCGTGGTTCCACGGGTAAGGCCACTCAGTAGTCCACGCGCTTCCGGTCGCCAGTGTGGCGCACCCAACCCGGTCAGGGCGGGGACGAGGTAAACGCCTTCCGTGCTCGAGACCTCGGCGGCGAGCGCTTCGATCTCGCGGGAGCTCTCGAAGAAGCGCATTTCATCTCGGAGCCACTGGACGATCGCACCGGCGACAAACACCGCTCCTTCCAGCGCATAGGTGACGCGGTCTCCGATCTGCCAAGCGATCGTGCTCAGGAGTCCGTTTCGACTGGCGACCACGTCTTCGCCTACGTTGACCAAGGCGAACGCTCCGGTTCCGTAGGTGCACTTCGCCATTCCGACCTCGAAGCACGCCTGACCGAAGGTAGCGGCATGTTGGTCTCCCGCCACGCCAGCGATGGGGATCCCATCGGGCAGGAACCCGACGTTACGCGTCACGCCAAAGGGCGCGCTCGACGGGCGTACCTCTGGGAGCAGGCTCTCCGGAATGTCCCCCAAGAGCTCTAGCATGTCCTCGTCCCAGCCACGGCGGTGAATGTCGAACATCAACGTGCGCGACGCGTTCGTGACGTCGGTGAGATGCTCGCCGCCGGTGAGCTTCCAGATGAGCCAGCTATCGATCGTGCCGAAACGCGCATCGCCAGCGCGCGCCCGTTCCCGAAGGCCGTCCACCTCGTCGAGAAGCCAGGCCACCTTGGTGCCGGAAAAATAAGGGTCCGCGACCAAGCCCGTCTTCTCGCGCAGCAGCTCTTCGCGTCCGGCCGCCTTGATCGCCTCCGTGCGAGGTGCGGTCCTGCGGTCCTGCCAGACGATCGCGCGGTGGAGAGGCTCGCCCTGGGCCGACCAAAGCGCGGTGGTTTCTCGTTGGTTCGTAATGCCGATCGCGGCGATCTTCGCCGGCGCGACGCCAGACGCTTCCAGCGCCGCCACGCTCGCCTCGCGAACGGATGCCCAAATCTCTTCCAGGTCGTGCTCGACCCAACCGGGCTTGGGAAAATGTTGCGGAAACTCCGCGTAACCTCGGCCCGCGAGCTTCGCCCCGCCAGCATCAAAGGTGACGACCAGCACCGTCGAGCCGGTCGTGCCCTGGTCGATCGCCAGAATTGCATCTTTCATCGGAGTCTCCTGTTCCGCGCGGCCTGTAATCCTATCCGAGCCCGGGAGGCGAAGGCGAGCCGCGCGTCCGGCGAGGAGTTTCCTTGCCGCCCCGAATCAAAACCGAATACCATTCGGAATGTGGACCCGGTCAGCTCGACTCCGATGATTCGCCCGGCGCTCGTCTTCGTGGTCGGCGACGAGCCCGATTTCCTGGAAGAGCTCGGCGAGGCGTTTGGCGCCCTAGGTCCAGACGTCGAGGTCCACACCCTCAGAAGCCTCGACGCCCTGAAAGCGCACCTCGCTCGGGTTTCGCCGGACCTGATCATCGTCGACTGGGCGAGCGTGCGCTACGAGCACCTCACTGCGCTCGCTGATCGAGCACCGGTTCTAGCGCTCGACCATGCGCCCGATCCGGACCGGAAGCGCACGGCCCTGCGCGACGGCGTCTTCGAATATCTGCCACTGGATGGCGCATATTTGGATTCGGTGATCGCCGCGTTTCGGCGTGCGCGGCGCATTCCTGCGCTGGAGTCGGAGCTGCGCGAGACGGAGGCGCGCTACGCCGCGATCCTCGACGCCGCGAGCGACGGCATCTTCGTGGTCCAGGGTCAGGTCCTGAGCTACGTGAACGACCGCTTCGCCGCCGCACTCGGCTACGATGTGGACGAGCTGGCGAACTCCTCCCTCGAGTCCCTCGCGCCCCCTGCAGATGGCGAACGCATCCGAGAGAACCTGGCCCGGGTGGCGCTCAGCAGCGGCAGCCGGGAAATCTTCGACGTTACCCTGCTCGGAGCCGACGGCGCGGCTCATTCCTTCGAGCTCGCATGCCGCTCTGCACTCATGAATGGTCGCCGGGCAATCGTCGGGGCCGCGCGCGATGTGACCGCAATCCGACAGCTCACCCGCGAGGTCGAAGAGTATCGACGACGATCGGGACACAGCGAGAGGCTCCGCGCGCTCGGTGAAATCGCAGCCGGCGTCGCCCACGACTTCAACAACGTTCTCGAGGTGATCCTCGGACGGATCGGCCTGATCGGGATTCGACGCGAACGGGGCGAAGAGATCGATACCCATCTCCACGTCATCGCGACCGCGGCGGAGGACGCCGCCGCGATACTTCAGCGGGTAAAGGAGTTCACGCGCCCCGCCGATACGGCCGGTTGGCAGGACATCGAAGCCTCCGATTTGGTCTACGACGCCGCGGCCTTCTGCCGAACCCGAGTTCCGAACAACGCGCGACTTGAGGTCCGTATCGAGACCGCCAGGACCATTCGCGGCAATCCGACGCAGCTCCGAGAAGTTCTCGTCAATCTCATATACAACGCCCTCGACTCGATCTCGGCCACTGGGTGGGTCGAGGTTGCGTGCTATGAGCGCAACGACAACCTTTGCCTTTCGGTCACAGACGACGGTCCTGGCGTCCCGCCCCACATGCGCGAAAAGATCTTCGAGCCGTTTTTCACCACCAAGGAGGCTCAGCGAGGAACTGGGCTAGGACTCAGTGTCAGCAAAGAGATTCTTCGGCGACACGATGTCCAACTTCAGCTCGAAAGCGTCCCGCACCAGCGAACGTGCTTCGAGCTCCACTTTCACTCGGGCACCCATCGCATCGGTGGCGCCGCCAATCTCTCCCGAAAGGTGCTCGTGGTGGACGACGACCGGGCCGTAGGCGAGCTAATCGCCGACGTGCTCTGCGATGCGGACTACGAGGTGCTCTCGGTGCGCGATGCCTCGGACGCACGCCGGGTGATCGAGACGCAAGAGCTCGGCCTGCTGATCACGGACCTCGATCTCGATGGCGACAGTGGCTGGGAGCTCGCCCGCGCCGCGCGCCGCGCTCATCCGCACCTGATCGTCGGATTGGTCACCGGCTGGCCCATCGGGGTAGAAACCCGCGACGTCCGGGACAGGGGCGTCGATTTCGTTTTGACCAAGCCCTTCTCTCCTGTCGACCTTCTCGAGGCACTGCAGAGAGTCCGCTAGGCTCAGAGATTACTGCAAGAGCTTCTGCGCAACCTCGAGAGCCTTGCGAGTTCGGCTGAGGATCTCGGCCATGCGCTGTCGCTCGCCATCGGCGCTCGCGTGAGCGGTGACGGCGTTTTGGTGCGCTTCATCGAGCTGCCCTTCGAGCTCTTCGATCCGTTGTCGATCCTGGTCTACCGTGTTGCGAAGTTTTTGGATCGCTTCGTCGCGGAACTGCAGGTTCTGTTGTAGCTCGGCGATGGTCTCCTGCATGTCGGTCTCGAGACCGCTGACCTCGTCCTTGGCGGCGTGGAGCTGCGCTTCGAGCGCTTGGTTGCTGGCCCGTGCTGCCTCAAGCTCGTCGCTGACCTGTGCGATACGCGCCCTCTCAGCGTCGAGCTCGGTTTGCAGCTCGACGCTGCGCCCCTGTGCGCTCTCGAGCTCCTGCTGGAGAGCACTCAAGCGCTCGTCGCGCTGGGCGAGCTCGCCCTGCAAGCCGTTGATCTGCGCTTCTCGCGCTTCGCTGTCCTCCCGCGCCCGCGCGAGCTGGGACGTGAGCCCTTCGGCTCGATCGCGCTCCTGCGCGAGCTCTCCGCCTCGTCGCTCCGCTTCCACCCGAGAAGCACCGAGCTGTTCATCCAGCGAGGCAATCCGGTCGTCCCGTTCGGCGAGCTGGCCCTGGAGGCCGTCCACCTCGCTCTGAAGCCGACTCAAACGCTCGTTGAGCTGCTGCGCTTCGGCTGAGAGGCTATCGATGCGCCCGTCGCGCTCCTCGATCGCCTCACGCTGCGATTCTACCGCTCCCTTGAGCTTGCCGATCGCCTCGTCGCGCACCTCGACGTCTCGAAGCGCCTGGTCGAGCTCGCCTTGTAGTGCCTGAACCTCGGCGCTGCGCGATTCGACGTCTTGCTGGCGCTCCGTCAGGGCCTGCTCGAGCTGGGTGAGCTGCTCGCGACTGCTCCCGAGCTCGCCCTCGAGACTCGTGATCGTCTGGTCGCGTTCTTCGAGAGCAGCACGCTGGCTTTCTACCGCCTCTTTGAGACGACTGATCGCCTGGTCACGCGCTTCGATGTCCTGCTCGAACTGATACTTGAGCGCAGAGACAGCCCCCTCGTGCTCATCGCGGATCTGGGCGATTTCTCCCTGATATCGATCCTCCAAGGCCCGACGGTCACTGTCCGCTTGCTCGAGGAGCTCGTTTCGCGCGGCTTCGGCGGTCGCGCGCTCATTCTCGAGCTCCTGTTCGAGGCCGACGCGCGTCTGTTCCGCATCGCTGCGCAGGGTGTCGAGACTCTGGGTGAGATCGCCGATCTGTGCCTCGTACTGGCTCCGGAGGTCAGTGGCTTGATTTTCGTATTGGTTGCGGATCTCACCGACTTCGCGCTCGTGATCCGAACGAAGGGCCAGCATCGCTTGTTGGTGCTCGGCTCGAATCGAAGCGAGCTCGCCCTGATGACGCTCCTCCGCCGCCGTCTTTTCGCCCTCGAGCTGCTCGCGCGTGCTCTGAAGCTCCAGCCGCGCCGTCTCCGCCAACTCGGTGATCTCGCCCTGGAGCTCGGCGATGTGGTTTTCGAGCTCCATCTTCGAGCTGGTCAGCTCAGACTGGGTCTCGGTGAGCTGCGTGGTGAGTCGATCGATCTGTTCGTCGCGCTCTTCGATCGCCTGCTTCTGGGTCTCGATGGTTTGTTTGAGCTTTTCGATCGCCTCGTTGCGGACCGCAACATCCCGCTCAAAGGTATCGCGCGTGTCCAAAAGCTCCTGGCGGGTTCCTTCGAACTCGCCGGCGAGGTCGGCGTAGCGCTGCTCGGAGTCGGCGATGCGTTGGTCTCGCTCGGCGATTTGCGCGTTGTACGCCTCGTTGTCCTCTTGGTGACGGCGCTGCTCTTCTTGGTACTCCTGAGAGAGTGCTTCGATCTGATTGTCGAGACCGGCGATCTCCGAGTCCTTCTCGTCGAGCGCTGCCTCCATCTTGCCGTAGCTCGCTTCGAGCTCGGCGCGGAGCTCCTGCTCCTGCCGGTCTTTCTGCTCGAAGGCCGCTTGCACCTTTTGGCCGTAGGCTTCGAATTCGTTCTTCTTCTGCTCGATGAATTGCTCGAGCGCGGCGAGTTTCTGGGTCAGCTCGCTGTTGTGGTGGGCTGAGTCGTCGGCCTTCCCGCGCTCGCGCTCCATCAGGGCCTCGAGCACGTCGAGCTCGGACTCGCGGGTCTGCCACGCCTCACGGAAACGCGCGGTCATGGCCTCCGAACGCTTCAGCTTCTCCCGGAAGTACTCAACCTTTTCTTCGAGGCCACCGCGTGCCGACGGCAAGGACCCCGTATCGACCACAAAGAGGTCGTCAAAGTTGGTCCGTCCTCCCCAACTGTCCGGCAGTTGCGCTGGATCCTTACCAGCGCTTCGGCGGGGCGGGCGTCGCGGCGGCGGTGGGGGCTGAAGCGGCGGAGGCCCATCCGTCGCTGGCGGAGCAGCATCCGCAGCGCCTTCGGCGCTTTCGGCCTCAGCGGCTTTCTTCTGCGAGAGCCCGTCGAGCGCGGCATCGAGCTCGTCGAAGTCGAGGCTTCCGCCTCCCATAGTGTCGCCCCAAGTTCACGGTAGAGGGGTGCTCGCGTGACCCACGCGAGCGACCTGCGAAGGATAGCAGCAAGCGGTCCGCTGTCAACAAACGGCACAGATCGGCCGTTTCTGCCCGATTATCGCGATTTTTGGGTTCCTCTCAGGGGCTTCGACGGCCGTGAAGGTACAGTTTTTCCGCCGACTCGGGCGCTTCGATGCGAAAGACGCTTGCGTCGAGGTCCGGGTCGAAAGTGAGATCTCGCAACCGGATCTCCATGTCCACTTCCGCTTCGGGCACCTCGAGCTCGAGCCGGTCTGGAAGCCCGCGTTCGCCACGCCCCTCGACCCTGACTTCCGAAACGAGCACCTGCCCCCGCATCGCCACTGCTCGCTCCGTTCGCGCCGACTCGGGGTCCACGTAGAGCTCCCGCGTGAGGCCGTCGTTCTCCCATCGCGCGCGCAAGAGCCCTTCAGTGGCAAATACCTCCGCGTTTTCGGGCGGCAGGAGATCGCCACAGAGCAAATCGACCCACTCCTCTGCCCCCATCCCGAGCGGGGCGAAGCTCAAGAGCTCGTCGATGGTCTCCGGCTTGGCAGGCCCATAGATGAATCGATTGGTCTTGAAGTCGAGAAGCTGGAGCTCAACCCCGTCGGTCGCGAATGCCTCAATCACCCCGCCGTGCGGTCCTTGAATTTCGTAACGCAAGGACGCGGGTCTAGAAAGGGCCAGGGTTGCGGTTCCCCTCACCCGCCCGTCAGGGCCAAAATAGGTCAGACGCGCCTCGGCGACGTAGCTCTTCACAGGAGCACGCGCGGCGAGCATTCGCGCCCTGAGCTCCTCGATACTCAAAGTCGGGATGACACGGTCACCTCCCGTGCTGGCGCAGCAGGTGCACATCAGCAGCGCGAGTGGAAGCCATCGTTTCATCAGGTTCCCCGTTTCGACGATCGGACGCGGCGTTCGCTCCTTCTCTTCAATCGTTCTTCCAAGAGCCGCCGTGTTTCGACGCTCGGGTTGTGGCTTTGCGCTTCACGGTAGGAGGCACGCGCTTCTCGTTCCCGCCCCATGGCCCGCTGTACGTCTCCCAGATGCAGCAGCAACACCGCCTCTGGACCATCCAAGCGAATCGCTCGGTCAACGAACCGCAACGCAGCGGCCAGCTCGCCTCTGCGGTAGTGCAACCAGCCGAGACTGTCCGTGATGTAGCCCTCATCGAAGCTCAGCCGATAGGCTCGACGCAGGAGCACCTCGGCTCGGTCCAGATTCTGCCCCGCATCGGCGAGGGTGAATCCGAGTGCGTTCAAACGCGCAGCGTTACCCGGCGATTCCGCCAGGAGCTGCTCGAAGATCTCCAGGCCCCGTTCGAGCTCGCCGTAGCGGCTGTAGGCGTCGGCGAGACGAAGATCGATCTCGACGTCCCGCGGATATTCGTCGTCGAGCTTTCTCAGGCGTGCGAGCGCGTCGTCGGTCGCGTCAAAGTAGTCGGAGATCTGAGCCTCGGCGAGCTCTCGCTCGCGCGCCGCGAGGCGATCGCCCGCGTGGTCTACGAAGCGCCGAAAGGCTTCCCGCGCCTGCTCGAGCGTTGGAGCCCAGGTCGCGACGAGCGCCGCCTCCCCTGCCACGACATCCAGACGTGCACCGCCCTCCAGCATGTCCCGTACCGCCGCCATCGCACGTTCCGTGCGACCGAGCGCGGACTCGCAGCGGGCGAGGCGGCGCAGCGCGCGCGTATCGTCGATTCCACGAAGCCGACGGACGCAGGCGTCCGCCCTTCCCCGAAGTTGCTCGAGCTCGCCGAGGTAGATGCGGATCTCCTCGCTTTCGAGCTCGAGACTCTCGAGGTAGGCGATCGCGTCGTCGATCTGCCCCTCGACCGCCAAGCCTCGAGCGACCCCGAGCGCGGCGCGATACTCCCGGCCGGCCAAGCGTTTTGCTTCGCGCAGGTAGACCTCCGCATCCGCGCGATTCGCGGCGCGCTCGAATCGGTACACGAGCATGAAGAGCTGGGGCTCATTCGGGTAATGGGTGAAAAGCCGCACCAAGGCGTCCGAGGCGCGATGCGTGCGTCCAACAAGGTCGTGCACTCGCATCTCGCTCAGGGCCGCAGCACGGTTTGACGGGCGTTGGGCGCGGGCTCTCGTGTAGAGCTCGAGGGCGTGGCTCAAGTCCCGGTGGTCCTCGAAGGCGGCTCCCATCGCGTGCAGCATCTCAACGTTCGAGGCATCAGCGTCCGCAGCACGCCGCGCGACGGCCCAGGCCCGCTGTTTCTGTCCCACCCAAAGCAGCGCGTCGACGAGCGTGGGGGTCGCAACATCGCGGGTGGCGCTGCTACCTCCCGCAATGGTCAGGGGCGCGATCGCGTCCGAAAAACGCTCTTCGGCTGTCGCGAAGCTCCCCGCGCGCAAATTGAGCATCGGATCTTCGGGTGCTCGCTCGAGCCCGGCGTCAACGATCGCCTTCGCCTTGTCACGCTCGCCGGCCTGCAACCACGCTTCGCTCAGCTTCGCGTGAATGAACGGAGACTCCGGATCGTAGAGAAGGGCGAGGCGCAGGTGCGGAACCGCAGCGGAGGCGTGTCCGCGCGACAAGAAATGCAGCCCCCGCATCAGGTGAGACAACCCGGCGGTTTCGACCTCGGGCGGCGTCGGCTCGACCTCGTAGACGGTCAACAGGGCGATCAGGAGCGCGACGCTCAACGTTTCTTTCGCTTCCGTTTCTTGCGGCCGCGCCGGGATCGGCGCTTCTTCTTTTTCTTTACCGGCTCTACCTCGTCTTCCGCTGCGGCGACCGCTTCGCCCTCGTTGGGCTCGAGACCTTCTGCTGAAGGATCGGCCGTTGGCTCGGCAGCTTCCCCAGGCTCTGGCGCGACGTTTGCGACCGCAGCGGCAGCGGCC
Organism: uncultured Bdellovibrionales bacterium; assembly: GCA_964468125.1. GTDB lineage: Bacteria > Myxococcota > XYA12-FULL-58-9 > XYA12-FULL-58-9 > CAYXVF01 > CAYXVF01. Next base: position 26,078 of record CAYXVF010000039.1, read on the forward strand.
TGCTCGGCGAGCTCCTGCAGGTGTGCAGCCCAGAGCTTCGCCCGCTCGTGTTCCGGCGCCGCGGACAAGACTTGCTCAATCCGCGCACGGGCCGCTTCTACGTCGTCTTCCTCGAGCGCGATCTGAGCGAGGACGAAGCGCGCACGCTGCAGGTCCGCCTGAGTTGTCAATAAGCCGCCGAGGATTTCCCGCGCCCGCTCCGGCGACGGGTCCAATCCGGCGTGCGCGCGCCCGAGCGCGAGCGCCACCCATGGAGACGGCGGCTTGACCCAATCCACCGCATCGAAACTCGTCCCGCGACTCGCGAGACTCTTTTCGGCCATGTCTCGGCTCTGACGCAACGCCTCGTCGGATATGCTGTAGTAGACGGCGGCCGCTTCGAGCACCGTCGGATCGTTCGGTGCCTGCACGAGCGCCTCATTGAGCGCAGAGAAGCCTTCGTCGATGTCGTTGCGGCCGGTCTGCATCAGGGCATTCGATTCCTTGGAGAGCTGCTCGAGCTGCTCTCGAAGCGCCTCGGCGTTCTCCGAACCCTCCTCTGTCGCCTCGAGCTCGCGGGCGAGCCTTCGGCCCCTTTGAACCAAGAATCGGCCCCGTTCTTCGACATTTGCCCCCCGCATGACCTTCGCCATGCCGAGAAGCGCTTGCGCTTGCGCATTCTCCGGCGCTACCTCGAGGGCGAAACGAAACTCAGAGACCGCTTGCTGGTAGCCGTTGTCCGTGTCGAGCCTGAGCGCTTTGCGACCGCTCTCGACCCGCGTCAAAAACTGCTCGGACTCGGCGGGCTCTCCTCCGAAAAAGGACCAGACGATCGCAACGAGCAACAGAAACCCGATGCCCCCCGCCGCCAGGACCGCCAACCTGCGCTTGCCCACCTGGAATTGCTCGCCGAGGTCGTCGTCGAGGTCGAGGTCGTCGGCAAGCATCGGCTCGGTGATCGGATCGGCTGGGCTGCCGGGATCGAGAGGCTCTGGCATTACCGGTGCGATCGGCGCCGTCATGCGGCGAACGGGCTCCTGCACACCCACCTCTTCGGGAAGGGGCGGCTCGGGGACGGAGATCGGCTCGGCCTCCGACGTTGGGATCTCCTCCAACAAACTCGCATCCGCTTCCGGGATCGAATCAATGTCCTTCGGCTCGATCGGCGCGGTGTCTTCGAGAGCTGCGCGTTCCTCATCGCGTAGGCGAACTTTCAGGGTCTTCTGATCCGGCTCGTTCGGAATCGAGGGCTCGTCCGCCGCGAGGTCGTCGAGCGCCGCTGCGGTGAGTGGCGACGGGTCCGGCGAGCCGATCACCCGGTTCTCAGTACTGTCGAGCTCGTCGCTGACAAAGAAAACGCTGTTGCATTGCGTGCACTGGGCGTCGTAGCCGCCCGATGCAATGTCCTTGGCCGGGAACTGGTATTGGGAGTCGCAGGTGGGACATCCGACGGTCACGATTCGATTAGCGTCAGGAATCGGTTGTTGGCCCGTCGGCTCCGGCTCTACGAAGAACACGCAAGAGCAGTTGGTGCACTGAGCGTCATAGCCTCGCGCGGGGATCGCGGAGGAATCAAACTGGTACACGGCACCACATTCGGGACAAGAGACTCGCATCAGCGGAAACATCCGGCGGCCAACGGGCGCACCGTTCTTTCTTCAAACACCCTCAAGGTTAGCCCACCGAGCGACGGGACAAAACGTTTCATCTGCGACCGTAGATCAGGAACTCGCGGTTGCCCTTGGCCCCGGTGATCGGGCTCGGAATCGTCCCCACGTGCGTGAGACCCGCGCGTGGCAAGAAGCTCTCGAGGCTGCGCACGGCCTCGTCCCGCGCCGCATCATCTCGAACAATCCCACCTTTGCCTACTCGTTCCTTACCGACCTCGAACTGCGGCTTGACCAAGGAAACCAGATCGACGTGCTCCGCGGCGAGCTCGAGGGCCGGCGGGATCACCAGCTTCAGACTGATGAAGGACACATCGATGACGATGAGCTCGACGGGCTCAGGAACGAGCTCCCGCGTCGCAGCACGAATGTTCACTTTTTCGTGGACGACCACCCGCGCGTCGTTGCGCAAGGGCCAGGCGAGCTGGTTGTAACCCACGTCGATGGCGTAGACCTTCGCAGCCCCCCGCTGAAGCAAACAATCCGTGAAGCCCCCGGTGGACGCACCCACGTCGAGAGCCACGCGCCCCTCGACGTCGATTCCGAAATGGCCGAGCGCTGCATCGAGCTTGAGTCCACCTCGGGACACAAACGGCAGCGTTTCCCCCTTGAGCACGAGCTCCGCGTCGTCGGCGACCATGGCGCCCGGCTTGCCGATCTGGTGGCCGTTTTCGTCGAGGATCGCCCCGGCCAGGATCAGAGCCTGGGCCTTGGCGCGCGACTCGGCGAGGCCGAGCTCGAGCACGCGTGCATCCGCCCGCGTCTTCGCCACTAAGCTCCGTCCGGATCAAACGACTCGGTTTCGCCGTTCTCGAGGAGCTTCGCGAGGCGCGACTCCGCCTCGTCCAGACGCTTCGTGCCGGAGCGGTAGAGTCGGACGCCCTCCTCGTACAGCTTCAGTGCGTCCTCCAACTTCGGTTCACCGGATTCGAGTTTCTCGGCGATCCCTTCGAGGCGCTCGAGCACTTCTTCAAACGCGGGTTCTTCGGCCATCTCACTCTCCCTGACTGTTCTGTTCGCCTTCGGGCGGATGGATCTGATTCACGGTAGCCCGAAGCATGCCCCTGTGAAGACGCACTTCGAGACTTTCACCGGGTGCGACCGCCGCCGCACTACGAACGATTTGCCCTTCAGTGTCGAGCGCGATTGCGTAGCCACGTTCGAGCACCGCAAGCGGCGACAGAGCATGCAGACGTGTCGCGAGACGGTCCATGCTGTTGCGTGCGTCGCGTAGCTCGCCACGAAACGCCGTATCGGCGCGCGTGTGTTGGCGTGCCATTTCCGAGCGCAGGTGCTGAAGCCGCGCCCTCGGATGGTGCGGCTGGAGCCCACGCTCGAGCCGATCGAGCGCTCTGCGACTCTCCGCGAGCCTCGCTTTGATCGCCGCGTCGAGGCGGTGGAGCACCAAATCGAGCGACTGCGCGTATTCACGAAGAGCTCCTTGCGCATCACCCAGTCGGTGCCGGCTCGCGTCCAGGCGATGGCGATCGCGGCTCAAGCGCTGACGCAGCGCCTGGCTCCCGCGGACCAGCCCTCCCGTCAGCCGCTGTCGAAGCTCGCTGGCCACGGGAAAGACCAGCTCCGCCGCCGCTGACGGCGTGGGGGCGCGAAGGTCGGCGACGAAATCGGCGATCGTGAAATCCGTCTCGTGCCCCACCGCCGAGACTACGGGTACCGCGCAGGCGGCGATCGCACGCGCGACCTTCTCGTCGTTGTACCCCCAGAGATCCTCGAGGGAGCCCCCGCCCCGTCCGACGATGATCACGTCGACGTCACCGGTTTCTCCGAGGCGCGAGGCTCGTCGCAGCCCTCGGGCGATCGATCCGGCGGACTCGGAACCCTGCACGGCGGTGGGAACGAGAAGGATGTTCGCCTTCGGATAGCGGCGCTGCGCCACATGAATGATATCTCGGATCACCGCACCGGTAGGGCTCGTCACAACCGCCACCCGCCGGGGGAGCAGGGGCAGGCGACGTTTGCGCTCCGGCGCGAAGAGGCCCTCGTCTCGAAGTTTCTCCTTGAGCTGCTCAAAGGCGGCTTGCAGCGCGCCGGCCCCCAAGGGCTCGAGGCGTTGAACCGACAGCTGGTAACGACCATAGGCGGAATAGATGGTGAGCCGGCCGTGGGCGACCACCTCCGTGCCGTCCTTCAAATCGAACTTCAGTCGCGACGCCTCTCGCCGAAACATCACCGCCGGAAGCTGGCTGTTCTCGTCCTTGAGGCTGAAGTACCAGTGGCCACCCCGGCCGAGCTTGCAGCCCGAGACCTCGCCGACGACCGCCACGCGCCCGAGCTCTCCCTCGAGCAGCCCTCTCGCGCGCGCGTTGAGCTGCGTCACCGTCAGGGGGGCAGCCTCTTCTTCCGCAGCAGTCGACTCGGGGCCTTTCGGGGGCGCTTCGGGCGGCACCTCAGACCGCCCAGCCCCATTGCGTTCGCGGGCCTTTCGGGCGGCGTATGAAAATAGGTCGTCCACCGACCCGTTCTAGACCGAAGTGACGTTGATTTGAACCAGTCCCCGGCCGGCCCCTACTTGATCCCGAGCATTTCCTTGAGCTCCGGTACGTCGGGACGGTTTGGGCAGTACTCGATATAGGTCTTGTAGTTGCGCCTCGCCTTCGCGGTGTTCCCGAGCTCCGCGTGCACGATGCCGAGCGTGCGGTAGCAGCTGCAGTTTCGCGCGTTTTCGCGCACGCACGATTGCAGTGGCTCGAGCGCCTCCTCGAACCTCCCGGCCTTCACCAGAGCTACCGCCTCTTTGTGGTACTCCTGCTTCTCTGCGGGGGCCTCCGCCTTGGGCTCGCCCTTCTCCGCCTTGGGCTTCTCGGGTTTGGGTTTGGGTTTGGGGGCGCTCTTCGTCGGCGCGACTCGACGCACGGGAGTAGGTCGGCCCCCCTTGGCGGTGCTGCGCCGCTGCTCGCTCACCTGCTCGAGAAGCATCGCCGAAGCCTCAGGATCCTGCTCTGACAGACTCTCGGCGATCGCCTGCGCATCGTCGTAGCGGCGCTCTTCGAGGGCGAGGGTCGCATCGTCCAGTAACCTGACGATCTCGACTTTTTCGCGGGCCTTGACGGCGAGCTTCTGCGCCTGGGGCGATAGCGTGCTCTGCTCCGGGATGCTCTCGAACTCCTGCAGCGCCCCGGCCCAATCGTCTTCACTCTGGAGATCCAAGGCCGTCTCAAAGGCCCGCGCCGCCTTGCGTTCGATTTCGATCCGGGTCTTTGCCCGCGTCGCGTCCGGCTGACCGGGCTCCAACGCCAGGATCGAGTCCGCGGCCTGATCCGCGGTCTCCCATTCGCGCTCGACCATCGCGTCCTTCATGCGAATCACGAGCGGCGCAACCCGGGAAGACGGCTTGCTCGCTTCCCTTGCCGACTCCCCCGCGCCCTCGACCGGGACGAGCTCTTCTCCGCCGCGGGTGAGGAGCACAGCCAAAACGGCGGCCAAGAGCAAGACGACGACACCGAGGCCCGCGTAGAGAAGGGTGTTCGAGGATGAGGGCGCACGGACATCAGAGAGCGTCTGTTTGCTGGCCGCGGTGAACCCCGGATTCGTGACCTCGCGTGGCGGCACATACTCGGAGACGGGCTCGAGGTCTTCCACCGGTGCCAAAGGCTTTCCTTGATGCGAGCTCTTGCTGATCGCCGCCAGCTCCTCCGGCTGGAAAGCGTAGTGCTCACCGGGGGGCACGAAGCGCAGCTTCACGTGTCCGAGCTCGATCAGATCGCCGGACTTGAGCTCGATCTGCGCATACTCCTCGCCATTCACGAGCGTACCGTTGGCACTCTTCATGTCGATGATGCGAAAGGCGTCCCCACTGACGAGGATCTTCGCATGATGCCTGGACACTGAGCGGTGGTCGATGGCGATGTCGTTGTCTTCGGTCCGACCGATCACCGCTTCGTCACGCCCGACCTCGAACTCGCGGCCTGCGAATTGCGTGCTGACACACAACAAGCGCGCTCTTGCTCCCGTGATCGTCTGCGAGTCGCGGCGCTCCGGTCGCTCGTCCATCTGGTCCACGCGAATGATCGCGGTGGGTTCGTGACGTTGCTTTGGCTCACTCGGGTCGACAATCTCGTGACCGTCCTCCATCCGGAAATTCGGACGGGTGACCTCCGCCCCCTCCGGTGGCCCCGCGCGCTGGGTCGTCTCCTCCGTGCGACGGCTCATGCCCTCGCCACGAAGCTCGAGCTGGAAGTCGCCGACGCGCAGAATGTCGCCCTCGTGAATGTCCTGGCGGTGCTTGACCCGATCGCCGTTGATAAAGATGCCGTTGTAGGAGTCGAGGTCCTCGGCGAAGAGAGTGCCGTTCTCGCGGACGAGGCGTGCGTGTCGACGCGACACGTTGCGCTCGTTTAGACGGATCGTGTTGTTCTCGTCGCGCCCGACGGTGGCTTCGCCGAGCTCGATCGGTACGACGCTACGGCGACCCTCATCATCCTCGATGATGAGCTTCATGCTCGCCTGCGCTGCTGTTGCCTGCTCCACGGCTGATGGCTACTCGCGCTCGGTCCGGTTGGTCAAAATCCACACGTGGGGGCAACCACGCAAAAAATCAGGTAGCACAAAGCTCGAGTCGCCGCGAGTCCGACCGGCCCATGTCTCGGCGCCGATTCCCCGCTCTTTTGCACCACCTCGGCCTCTTATATTAGCCCGAGGGGCCCCGTTCGGTTAAGCAAAGCGCATGAATCGCGACGCACTCGAAGCCCTCGGCCTCAATCCCGAACAGCTAGACCAGCTCGAACGCTATCGATTCGACGATGAGGTTTTTTTTCGCAACCAGAAGGCCCTCGCTGCCGGCGAATTCGGCCCAGAACGCAACCGGCTCACGAGCCCCGTGACGCCGCCACCCGACGACGTGATCCGCCCCTGGCCGAGGCCCTTGACGCACGAGAAGCTCGCCGAGGTTGGCCGGGACGCTCTTTCGCGCGGTGAGGTGGCCTCTCTGGTGCTAAACGGCGGCATGGCTACCCGCTTTGGAGGGGTCGTCAAAGGTGTGGTGGAAGTCCTACCCGGTCAGAGCTTTCTGAGTCTCAAGCTCGGGGACATCGAGCGGGCTCCGGGCCGGAGTCCGGTCTTTCTGATGAACTCGTTCGCGACGGACGAAGACACACGTGCGCACCTGGAGGAGAAGGGCCTCGCCGGCGACGACGTACACTGTGTCACCCAGGGGATCTCGATCCGCCTCACCCCTGAAGGGGCCCCATTCTTCGATCAGGAAGGCCGTCCGAGCTTCTACGCCCCAGGGCACGGGGACGTTTTCTCGACCCTCAGTGGTTCCGATGCCTTCCGGCGCTTCGTCGAAGGAGGCGGCAAATACGTCATGGTGAGCAACGTCGACAATCTCGCGGCCACGCTCGATCCGGTGGTGGTCGGTGCCCACTGCTCGCACGCATCGCCCGTCACCGTCGAGGTCGCCCCAAAGAATCCTGGCGACAAGGGCGGCGCGCCGGCCTGGGTGGACGGAAGAGTCCAGGTGATCGAGGGTTTTCGCTTCCCGCCAGACTTCGACCAGGACCAGATCCGGGTGTTTAACACAAACACGATGACGTTCGATGTGTCCGCCTTCACGAGCGAGCCCGCGCTGAGCTGGTTCCGGGCCGACAAGAAAGTCGGCGAGGCGCCCGTGGTACAGTTCGAGCGTCTCATGGGCGAAGCAACGGCGACGCTCGAGAGCCTCTACCTGGAAGTGCCCCGTGAGGGGCCGGAGGGACGCTTCATGCCGGTGAAGACCCCCTCAGACCTCGATGACCTCCGTGAAACGATTCGCCTGCGACTCGGACTGTAGTCGAGAGACCGTAGACCGCTGGCCTTCGGATTTGCTAGATGCGGACCGTTGTGAGGGAGCGCAGGAGGAATCAGATGTACAGGCTCGTGACCGTTGTTGCCATCGCGCTGGGATGCACCGCAGAGAGCACCCCCGCTGACGCCACAACCCGGCAATCGGCGGGAAAGAATTACCGCGTTGAAGTGAGCCTCGCTCCCGACTCACCGAAGGCCGGTGAAGGCACGGATGTCCTTATCACGATCACCCCCGAAGCCCCCTACGTCCTGAAAACCTCGACGCCCATGAAGATCGTCCTCGAATGCACCGACGGCTGCGACCTCGAGAAGAAGAAGCTCACCGCGAAGGACATTCAAAACGGCGAGAGCACCGCGAAGGCGGTCGCCACCACGCTCAAGGCGCGAAGCGGCCGGCACCGTCTCGACGGGGATCTGTCGTTCTTCTTGTGCACCGACGAAATCTGCATGCGCCAGACCGATGATCTCACCGTCGCTTTCGAGGCGCTCTGACCGAAACCGGCCCGTCGTCCATGGGATCGCGGACGATCGCATTCAGATCGATCTCGAATTGCTCCATCTTTCGCGACAACGTCGAACGTGAAATCCCCAAGGCGTCCGCGGCAGCGGAACGGTTGCCCCGGCTGCGCACGAGCTCTTCGATGATCGCGTTGCGCTCGACGTCCGCCAGGCGCCTCGAGCTCATCTGACTGCGAGCACTGACCAGATTCCCGAGCGAGTTCACTTTGAAGTGAATGTCATCGACATCGATGATGTCGCTCGCCCGCATCAGGACCGCCCGCTGAATCACGTTGCGCAGCTCGCGCACATTTCCGGGCCAGGCATGGAGCTCGAGCTTGTGGACCGCCTCCTTCGTGAGGGTGACGCGCTCGCCTGCGGGCAGAGTCTGCCGGACGAAATGCCCGGCGAGGTCCGCCACATCCGCAATGCGCTCGCGGAGGGTCGGCAACTCGATCCCGAGCACTGCGAGGCGATGGTAGAGATCGCCACGAAAACGGTCGGACGCGACTTCCGCCTCGAGATCGCGGTTGGTCGCGGCAACCACGCGCACGTCGACTTTCACCTCCTGATTGCTCCCCACCCGTTGAATCACTCCGGTTTCGAGTGCGCGGAGAAGCAGAGGCTGAAGATCCAGGGGCAGCTCGCCGATCTCGTCGAGAAAGAGGGTGCCTCCGTTCGCCGACTCGAAAGCACCAGCCTTGCGTCCGGTCGCACCGGTGAAGGCACCCTTGACATGACCAAAGAGCTCACTCTCGATCAGGCTCGGAGAGAGCGCGCCACAGTTCAACGCCACAAAGGGTCCCTGCGCCCGCGGACTCGCCCGGTGCAGCATCGACGCGGTAACCTCTTTGCCGGTCCCGGTCTCACCGGTCACCAACACCGGCGCATCGTTGTCGGCGATCCGCCCCACCACGCGACGCACGCGTTCGGAAACCTCCGAACGCCCGACCCACGCGCGAAGCGCCTGCTTCTGAATCAACGACTGTTGCTCGTCCCGTCGACTGACCCGCTCGATACGAAGCTCGCTGGTGCCGAGGCGCAAGGTCGACCCATCCCGCGCCTCCGCCAACCCGATCTTGCCCTCGTCGAGAAAAACGCCGTTTCGTGAATCGAGATCCTGCACCATGACACGCCCGTCGCGCAGAGCGACGTGGGCGTGGCGTCCGGAGGCGTACTCGTCGTCGAGGACCACATCGTTTCCCTCGGCGGTCCCGAGCGACACCCCCGACTCATCGATGAGCCATGCCTCTCCATCGGAGACGCGGATCAGACGGTAGGGCTGCGCTGCACGGGCCTGGGGCGCCAACGTGCGAGTGCCAGAGCCGGTCTCCTCACCGTGAAATCGAACGACCGCGCACACCGGTCCGAGCTCGATCCGATCCCCGTCGGCCAGCCTGAGCTCCTCCATCACCGTCTCATCGCCGACCCGCGTCCCCTGCGCGGCGCGATTGGCGAGATAGAGGGCCGCCCCCTCTCGACGCAACAAACACTGGATGTTTGCGATCGACTCGTCGGGCACGCAGAGGTGGCACTCGGGATTCGAGCCGAGCAACATCAAGGGCCCCTCCATCTCGCGGAGGAGGACACGACGGTCACCGTTGAAGAGCTCGAGGCGGATCTCCATCCCAATCCCTATACACGACCGCGGCGATGGAGCGCTAACGCGCTAGCGATTTAACCTCTCGGGCGCCGCGATTCGTTTAACCTGCCCCGCGCCTCAGCGATCGCTCGTACGAGGCTGGGGCGGGCGGGTGCGATTGCGACCACCTGGGCTACTTCTGCTGCCCTCGCCGCACACGCCCCGCCCCGCACGAATGCCCGTTCCCCCCCGAGGCGTGCTGAGCAGGCCGCGGAGCGGCACGTTGAGGTAGCCGTCGCCGTCCTGTTTGAAGCGAGCGCCGGCGAGCTGTACTGCGGTCTCGAGCTTCGGGTACTGCTTCAGGAAGGCCTCGTCGGTGAACTTGAATTTCACGCAGGCGTTGAGGTTGCTGCTCGAGAAACGTGGATTGAGCGCCATGTCGCCGCTCAACTGCAAATCTACCTGGCCCCCTTCCTGCCGATAGTCTTCGATCACGAGCTTGCCCTCTTTTGCCGCCAGGGTGAGGCTCACGTCGCCCAGGCCGATCGCTTCGGGAATCGTGAAGCCCGCCACCGGCCCCGGCCCCAGGCTGACCCCGTTGAAACGGATCTGCATGGCACCGCTCGACTCCGTCGGCTTCTTCGCGAGGGTGTAGTCGCCGTCGGTGGACAGCGTTCCGGTCATGGGAATCCCAAGGAAGCTCGGAAGCACCGGCGGCTTGATCAGATTCAGCTCGTCGATCTCCGCCTCAATGTAGAGGTCCTGGTCCCCCTGAATGAACGCGGCGCTCACAGATCCATCGCCAATATCAGCACTCACCCGTGGTTTCAGGGTGAGGGTGACGAGAGAGAGGAGATCGAGAGAGGCTCCGAGGGATTCGAGGGGCACGCGGACGTCGTCGTCGTTTTCGCGCTTCACGCGGAGCTCGACGTCGTGGGCGCTCACGCCGAGTGGAAAGGACAGGGAAGCACTCCCGACACTAGCGGTCACCGCGCCGTTGCTGCGCCGCTGAATCTCGTAGCGAATGCGTTGGGCGACCGCGTCGCCGGGGAAGGTCAGATAGAGGCAAAACACCAAGCTCAGCAGCGCGAAGGCCGCGTAGCCCGCTCCCCGGAGTGTCTTCTTTCGGTTCAGCGCCACTCAGGACTTCTCGATTTTGTAGGTTGCGACCGTCATCTCGATGTTGAGCGTGTCTTTGCGATAGGGCTTGTCGATTTGCAAGCGTCGCACGATCACGAGCCCAGGGGTCTTCTCGATCTCCGTGAGAAAACGCTCGAGACGATTGATCGTGAGGTCACTCGCTCGCAGGTCCACCCGCGACTCCACGACGCCTTCGTCGTTTGGCTCTCCTTCTTCCGGTCGGATCTGTCCGATCTCGAAACCCGCGGTCTGCGCGGCTTTTTCGATCACCGTTACCAAACGTACGTTGCTCCGTTCGAGCTCCGCGAGGCGCTGCGTGCGCTCAGCCTCGCGCGCCTTATACTCGCTCTCGAGCTGAACCACCTCGGCGAGCTGGCTGCTCTTCGAGGAGATCCGTCGCTGCACGGAGCTGATCGAGCTCGAAAGGAACGAGCCGATCAGGAGCAGGACCAACAGGACAGCGGCGGCGCCACCACCGGACACGATCGCCTGCTCTCGCGCGTTCAAGCGCTCGAAGCGGCTACGAAGGGGATCGGTCAGTCTGTCCACCCAGCGCTGCATCATCACTCCTTCGCCGCCACCGCCTGGCCCGGTCGAACGCCGGGCGGGCACTGCAACTCGATCTCGAGATTGAACTCCACGCGGCCGGAATCCCGGGTACGTTTCTGACGGGAGACCTCCGCTTCCGTGATGCACGGCCGGCCTTCGAGAGTCGCGACGATTTCTTCGATCCGCTCAAAGGTGGCCGTCTCTCCTTTGCCTACGATCGTATCCGGCTCGTCCACCCTTCCATTGACCTCGATCTTCAGGTCCTCGAAGGTCACATCCCGTTCGTCCATCAGCGTCCCAGACATCGCGTCGAGGAGGTCTGCGGCGGAGTAGGTAGGGATCACGACTCCGCCGGCGGTGTTGCCGGGTTCCTGGAGAATCGCGATCACCTGCGCCGGAGTACAGATTTCTCGGCCGATGATCTTCTTCGACGCGTCACAAAACCCCTGGTCGATTCGGTCTTCCTCAGCGCTCAAGATCGAAAGGCGGATGAACGATCCCACCAGTGCGATCAGAATGACCGCCGCGAGTCCGACGGCGATCCTGACGATCTCCCCGCGGTAGGCGGCGAAATCTCCGCTGTAGGCGAGCTCTCCACGCCGGAAGTTCATCGCCACCTGCGTTCCGCGCCGCAGCTGGGCGAGCGCCAAGGCGAGCGCGTTCGCGTATTCCGGCGCCACCGCCACCGGCTCGCCGACGTCCTTCTCGTCGACTTCGCCGCAAATCGACTGAGCGACAGCTCCCAAGTCCATGAGCTCCACGTCGATACCGAGCCGAACGCTCAGGAACTCGGCCAAGCCCGCAAGGCGGGACAAGCCACCGGTGAGGAAGATCTTGGTCGGAACGTCCTCCTGCGACAGCGAACGAAAGGTCATGGCGAGCGCGCGCAGGAGCGGCTTCAGACCGAGCTCCACCTGCGAGGAGAGCTCCACCACGTCCTCGGAGACGACCGAGGTGTCGAGCACGAGCCGCGCCTCGTTTTCCTTGGCAACCCGCGCGTCGTCTTCGCTCACCTTGTAGTGGGCGGCGAGGCGACGGTCGATCGCGATCCCGCCGGTGCGCAGGGTCCGGGCGAAACGCAGGCCGTCGCGCATCACGGCGAGATGGCTCTGCTGGCTGCCGAGGGAGAGGACCGCAACCGGATCGACGTTGTTCGCCGGTACGAGCTCGGCCAAGGCCGCAGCTGGAAGGGCGACACTACGTGGCTCGAGCTGGGACTCTTCCATGGCGCCGAGGGACTCGACGAGGTCCTCGCGTGGAGTGATGGCCGCGAGCATGCGGACCCCGTCAGCGGCGCGATGGGTGACGAACCAAGTCGTCGCGACTTCCTCGAGGTCATAGGGGATCTGGCTCTCGAGCTCGAAGTCGAGCGCCGCCTCCACCTTTTTCATGTCGCTGAATGGAAAGCGCAGCTCCCGCGTGCTGACCGTCTCCGGTTCGATTCCGACGACGAGGGTCTCAGGAGCGCGACCGAGCTCGGCACGAATCAGCGCCCAACGGGCCGCGGCCTCCGCGTCCGGGTCGAGATCCACAGAATGGGTCGCGGTAACCCGGGAGCGACGCAGGGAAGCTTCAATTTCGACGATCCGTGCCCGCGTGCGAGAAACGTCTATGGCTACGAGATTCTGGGCCATCCTATTCCACCCGGTAATAGTAGAACTTGCCTTCGTACGCCTGAAACACTGCGGTGATCGTGCGCTGCACGTTTCCGACCCGGCCCGTCGCATTGATCGTGAACCAGGTGGTCTGAGGCTTGTCCGTGAACATGTCTTTCAATCGGTTCCCGTCGATGAAGGCCCCGAGACCGGAGCTCTCCACCAGGGCGGTGAGCGTCTGAACATTGAGCGTCCCCATGCCCATGGTTCCAGCCCGCATCTCCGCGAGCGTGTAGAACAGCTGCACGAAGCCGGGGTTCGCTTGTTCGAGGGTGACGCCGTCGCGCAGGGCGCCGGCAAGGGCTAGGGCAATCTGCGACGGCGAGGCCGAGTTCAGGTCGATCTGCTCCGTGCTCGCGTAGATTGTCACCTGGTCGCGCAGGATGTCGTAGAGCTCGTCGTCGATTCCATGAACCATCTGCAACTCGGCAATAGAAACGAAAGGGGCGTTCTTCGCTTCGTAGGCGTCGGGCAGGCGGGTGTAGAAGCGGTCCTCGTCGCTCACCTCATTGAAGCGTTGGTTGCGGTCGCGGTCGACCCAGTCGGCGATCGCCGCGACGAGCTCCTGCGGGTTCTCCGCGTGCGTGCCGTTGCGATCGTCCTCGATGAAGTGATTCTCGAAACGCGGGTCGAGCAGAAGGCGCGTTAGCATGTTGATCGTGTTTTCACCCCCGGCGGGCGTATTCGCGAGCACGTTCAGCGGGATCTTCGAGTGCTCACTCACGGAGCTCGCTTCGCACTCGCCGATGAAGACGCTCGCCGTCTCTCCCCCCTCGGCCTCGTTCGCCTCTTCATCTGCGAACGAGTCGGCGAGGTTCTCGTCCGCCTCACGCACGATACCGGAGAGCAGTCCGCAGTCGACGGGTACCGCGTCCAGCATCTGCGTGATGGGGATCTGACCGACGCCCAGCGACTCGAGAGCGGGCGCCAGAGTCGATTGGAGCGTGCGGCTCTCCTTCAAGAGCATGGCGCGCATGCGCAGGGCGGTCAGAGCGTTGTACTCGGCCTGCAGCTCGTCCCGGGCGTTATAAGCGAGCTGTAGGTCGACACTCGACGAGTATTGAAACTCCGCGACCACACTCGTCACCAACGCCAGAGTCAGCAGCACCACCAACAAGGCCAGGCCTCGTTCTCGAACGCGCTTCTTCATTCGGGGCACCTCGCGAAGGTCGTGCCCGGAAGGGTGATCTCTTGAGTCAGAGCGATCCGAGCCTTGGTGGTAAAGCTCTCCTCTTTACCCGCCGGATTGGTGACGTTCAGCGTCATCTTGACGAAGAGCGGGAGTCGATTGCGGTAGTCGAGGTTTTTGCTGTCCCACTCGTCGACCCAGCGGTCGTTGCGCTCGTCATAGAACTCGAGTTCGAGGCTGTCGACGTTGCGGGCGAGAACCTGCTCGACTCCGCCTTCATCCGGCTCATCGTCGATCCGCGGGGAGTAGCGACGGATCAACGCCTTCACTTTGTTGTCGGCGGGGTCGCGGTCGACGTAGTAGCTCAATTCGTTCTGATCGGACTCGTTGGCGTCGGCGCGGGTCTTGTAGTGACCAAAGCTCGTGAAATCCAAGCGATGCGATCTCCCCCGACGATCCCCGACGAAGAGCGTGTCTGTTCGCGGGTCTTCGCAGTCGCGGTAGGGGGTGATGAAGGCCATGGAGATCTCACGCGACATGCGCAGCATCGCCTGACGGACCATGTGGTAGTGGTTCGTGATGCTCGCCGCCTGCTCCCGGGCCGCTAGCGTTCGGTTGAACACCCCGTAGGTCAGCGTCCCGATCAGCGCGAGGATCGACAGCGCGATCATGACCTCGGCCAAGGTAAAGCCGCTCTGTGCTCGGGAAACTCTCATTGGGTCTGGGGTTGGTTTGGGTCTTGTTGTTGCTGCCGTTGTTGCTCGCCTTCTTGTTCTTGCTGCTGTTGCTCCTGCGTTGGGTCGGGCACGCCTCCGGGGGTATTGCCCGCAAAAGCAAAGCCCTCCCGGGTCAGCAGAGTTCGCACGGAGAAGCCGTTCTTATACTTCGGCCCTTCAGGCCACTGAATGGTGAGCTCGCACATGCGCACAGAGTTGGCGATGTTCTGGGTCAAAGGCTCTACCAGGCCGCCGAGGGAGCCGACGATCCCGTCTACCCCCTCACCTCCGACTGCACCATCGTCGCCCTGGCCGAACCCCCCTGCGAGGTCCGAGAGCATGCCGAGGTCGAGATCGATCTCGGCGAGGCGATACTCCCAGGTGATCTCCGGATAGCCTTCATCCTCGAAGTTTCCCTTCTCGGTCTGCTCGCCCTGGGAGAAGCCTTCGTCGTAGACCTGCTGCTCGATGTCGATCATTTTGCTGCGCGCGAGCAGCGTCGCGATCGTCATGTCGCGGGCCTTGCCTGCTTTTGCGAGGCTCGACGCTTGCGTCTGCATCAGCACTGCGAGGCTCACCGCGAGGATCAACAGGGCGATCATCACCTCGAGAAGGGTGAAGCCACTCTCCGGACGCCGAATCATTTCTCCACCTCAACGTATTCGGCGGACACCTTGGCTTTGCCGGTGAGTGCTTCGATCTCAACGGTATACGCCCGGCCGTCTTCCTCCGCCCCAGGAAAACCGAGGTGAATGTTCGAGGTTTGAGTGTAGCCGTTTGGGAAGAAGTAGATGTAGGCCTTTCCATCGCGCACGGTCTCGCCCATGCCTTCGGTCCACACGTCGAGCAGGACAACCGTGTCCCCGAGCGAATAGGGCTCCACCACCTCCTGGAAGGCTGCGTCTACGTCGCTCTGAAGAAAGTCATCATCGTCACCGCCGCCAAAAAAGCTGTCGTCGTCTCGCCGCGGCGCACTCAAGCCCAAGAGCCCGTCAATTCCATCCGGGAGAAAGTTGTCCAGGTTCGGCGCCTCCGCTTCGTCGTTGGAGAAGGCGAAGCCGGAGGAAAGCGCCGCCCAGCCGCCGAGGGCGCCGCCGCTCGGAGTCGCCCGGGCGAGAACGCTCTCCCCTTCGGCAAAGCGCAGCTTCTCCGGCGTTGCCTGAACGGACACGGTCGCGGGCTCGATCACGTAGCCTGCAGCGTCGGTCTTGGCGAACTCGAAGGCGAGTCGGTGGATTTGTCCCGAGAGGGCGGCCTTGTCGTAGGCCGCACGACACATGGAAGCAATGCGAGCGGAGGCGGCGCGCAGATCACCCGCGCTCGCCCCGGAGAAGATGCTCGTGCCAATGCCCACCACCATCGCCAAAATCGCGAGAGCAATCGCGATCTCAGTAAGGGTCATGCCCATGTCCTGGCGACGCACTCGTCCAAGGCGAGACGCCTGCGCACAGGAGGGTCTCAAACGACCCCAAGTTTGCTGGGCTCGAGCCATTCAGTTACCCGCAGGGATTGTCGTCGAGCGGCTTCCACGCGCAGATGTCGTCACCGTTACCCGCGACACCATCCTGGCCATAGCTCATGAGATCCACTCCGCCCTGATTCTGCTGACCGGGGTAGACGTAGATGTAGTCGTTGCCCCAGGGATCCTTGGGTACGTTCTTCAGCAGGGGCTCGGTGCCGCCCTTGGACTGGGTCAGTGCCTGCAGGCCTTCGGCCGTGGAGGGGTATTTGCGATTGTTCAGTTTGTAGACATCCAGGCTGTCCTGAATGTTCTTCATCTGGGTCCACGCGGTCTTGTTCTGCGCGCCCCCGAGAACCCCAAACACCTGAACGCCGACAATGCCCGCGACCAGGGCGATGATGACCACCACCACCATGATCTCAACCAAGGTCATGCCGCGCTCAGCCGCCTTGATGGCAACCCGTCTCGCTCTCATATCACTAGCTCCTATCCGGTAAACGACGCGAGCTGCAGCATCGGCAGCAGCACCGCAAAAACGATGAATCCCACGACGACACCCATCACCACGATCATCAATGGCTCGAGAATGCTGGTCAGTGCCCGAAGACGAGCGTCCACCTGCGACTCATAGGCGTCGGCCACGTTCGAGAGCATCTCCTCGAGAGATCCCGACTTTTCCCCGATGGCGATCATGTGCGTCACGATCGGTGGAAACTGACGGGAGCGCTTGAGGGGCGCGGCGATGCTGTCGCCCTCTTTCACCGCGTCCCGTGCCTTCTCGATCACATCCTCGAGGATCACGTTCTGGAGCACGGACTTCACGATGTCGAAGGCCGTCAACAGCTGCACGCCGCTCCCGAGCAACGTCGCGAGCGTCTTTGAGAAGCGCGTCACCGCGACCATGCGCATCAGAGGCCCGAAGATCGGAACGTCGAGAATGAAACGGTCCCAAATCGGCCGGCCCTTCTCGCTGCGGAAGAAGCGCGTCGCGAAAAAGATGCCGATCAGAATGAGCGGCGCCACGATATAGCCCCAGTTCAACACGAACTCACTGATGCCAATGAGCAATCGTGTAACCAGCGGCAGCTCCGCGCCCTGGGACTCGAAGATCGCGGTGATTCGAGGCACGACGACAATGAAAATGAATGTCGTCACACCGATGGCCATCACCATCATGATCAACGGGTAGACCATTGCCCCGATTAGCTTGCTTCGCAGCTCCGCCTGCGCCTCGGTGAAATCGGCGAGCCGTTCGAGCACCACGTCGAGGGCACCAGAAGTCTCCCCGGCACGCACGAGGTTGACGTAGAGGCCACTGAAGACCTTCGGGTGATGTCCGAGCGCATCGCCAAAACCCGCACCTTCGTTGACCCGCGTCTTCACGTCCGACCAGACGGTCTTGAAGTACTCGTTGTCGATCTGGTCGATCAGCGCAGTCAGGCCTTCGACGAGGGGAATCCCAGCGCGGGCGAGTGTCGCCATCTGACGAGTCGCCATCGCCAGCTCCTGCGCCGAAACGGATTTTCCGAGGTTTTCCAGCGCCTCGAAGCGGACCTTCTTTGCCTCACCCCCGTCGAGCTTTCCGCCGACTTCCTTTATCTCCGTGACGAAGATCCCGTCTCGCCGCAAAATCGTCTTGAGCGCCCGCTGGTTGTCTGCGTCGCGCGTATCGGTGACCACCCGCCCCGTCTGGCTATAGCCCTTGTATGCGTAGACCGGCATGGCCCCTTACACCGCGTCCTCTTGGGTCACGCGCAGGACTTCGGCGCTCGAGGTCAGCCCGGCGAGGACCTTGCGGGCTCCATCCTCACGCAGCGTGCGCATGCCGTTCTTCATCGCACTGCGCTTGATGGTGCTCGAGTCGACGTTCTGGAGAATGAGCTGGCGGATGTCGTCGTTCGGGACCATCAGCTCGTAAATTCCGTTTCTCCCCTGATAACCGGTCCCGAGGCAGTTGGGACACCCTTCGCCGCGCCAGAGCTTTGGGTTCGGTCCGACCATCTCGGGCGAAAGACCGAGCTCGCGCACCTCTTCCTCCGCCGCTTCGTAGGATTTCTTGCAGTTCGGGCAGAGGCGGCGAACGAGTCGCTGCGCCAAAATCCCGATGACCGACGAAGCGACGAGAAACGGCTCGACCCCCATGTCGACCAAGCGAGTGATCGCTCCCGGCGCGTCATTCGTGTGAATCGTGGACAACACCAAGTGTCCTGTGAGCGCCGCTTGAATGGCGATCTCGGCGGTCTCCAGGTCACGGATCTCACCGACCATGATCACGTCCGGGTCGTGCCGTAGGAACGAGCGCAAACCGCCAGCAAAGCTCAGGTTGATCTTCGGGTTCACCTGGGTCTGCGAAATCCCTGCGAGCTGGTACTCCACCGGGTCTTCGATCGTCAGAATGTTGAGGTCCGGCCGATTGATCTTCGAGAGGCACGCGTAGAGTGTCGTCGTCTTGCCGGAGCCAGTAGGACCGGTGACGAGAATGATCCCGTGCGGGCGGCGAATGAGAGCGTCCATCGCCTGGTAGTTGTCCGGCGAAAAGCCGAGGTCATCGAGATCCAGAAGGATCGACGATCGGTCGAGGAGACGCATCGTAATGCGTTCGCCGAAGCTCGTCGGGGCGGTGGCGACGCGAATGTCGATATCGCGGCCGGCGATCTTGATCCGAATGCGACCGTCCTGCGGCAACCGCTTCTCGGCGATGTTGAGGCCCGCCTGGACCTTCACGCGACTGGTGATCGCCGCATGCAGCTTCTTCGGCGGTCGAATCTTTTCATAGAGCACGCCGTCGATCCGGAAGCGAACGGCAATGTCACGCTCGTTCGGCTCGATGTGAATGTCCGAGGCGTGCTCTTTCACCGCCTGGGACACGAGCGAGTTCACCAACCGAATGATCGGCGCCTCGTCTTCGGCATCGAGGAGGTCCACCGCCTCTTCGATGTCCTGGGCGAAGGAGTCGAGCTCTTCCTCCGCCATTTCTTCCATCGCGGCCGCGGCGTGAGCCGTACCGCGATCATACGCGTGGTTGATCGTGTCGATGATGAGCTTGCTCTCAGCGAGCTCGACCTCCACCGGTGCACGCAGCAAGACCGCGAGATCGTCGAGGACCCCAACGGCGAGCGGGTCGTTCGAGATCACACGGACTTCGCCGTGCGGGTTCATGCCCACGGGCATCACTTTGAACTGTTTGGCGAAGTTGATCGGTACAGCGGTGATGAGCTCGTCAGGAATGGTCTTGGCATCGACGGTTTTCGTGTCGGCCAGGGGAAGGTCGAGCTGCTCTGCCAGAGCCCCGAGGAGGTCCTTCTCACTGATGAGGCGCTGGCCCAGGAGGATTTCTCCGATCCGCCCCCCGCGTTCCTGCTGGGTCTCGAAGGCGCTCTCCACCTGCTCGCGATCGAGCAGGCCGCGTCGCACGAGGATCTCACCCAGGCGCTGATCACCGAAGGGTAGCGCTGCCGATGCCACTACTGCTCACCTCCATCGTCACCGGGAGTCACCACCATGTCGCTCTCGCCCGGCGGCGGTCCGTCCGGACCTTCTATATAGGGCGGCGGATCCGATTCGTCTTCTAGATCGTCGTCGTCCGGCATCAGGGGCTCGAACTCCACTTCCGTTCGCTCCGGGCGCACGACTTCTGCCTCGGAACCGCCGTCCCCGCCGTTTTCGATCAGCGCGCGCTCGCGCAGCACGCGGGTCGCAAGCATCGCGAGCGGACCGGTCTTTCGCTCGTAGTCGACGTAGGCGCGATACTCGGCCGTGTCTCCGTAGAACTCCTCCGCGAACTCTTCGTATTCCTTGATCTTTCGCTCGAAGATCCGCTGAAAGTCGCTCGAATCGCGAATGATGTAGGGGGTGAGCACGAGAACCAGGTTCACCTTTTCGATCTCGTTCGTGCGGCTCTTGAACAGCCAGCCGATGATCGGAAGATCACCGAGGATCGGGATTTTGTTCTCGGTTTCGCGCTTGCGGTCTCGAATCAGGCCCCCGAGGACCACGGTCTGCTGGTCGTCCACAACCACCACGGTCTTCGCGGCACGATTCGCGGTGATCGGCTGCTGGGTCGCCGGGTCCGAGCCCACGATGTCTTCGATCTGTTGGTCGATCTCGAGGCGGATCTTGTCGAGCTCGTTGATCTGCGGCGTCAGCGTCAGCTTCAAGGAAACGTCGATCCGGTCCGTCGCGGAGAAGAGGTTGTTGAACTGACCAAGCTGATTTCCGAGGTTGCCGCCACCGGTTCCCCCGACCGCGAGGTTCGGGATGGCAGTACCGCGCCGAAAGGGAATCCGCTGGCCCACCTCGATCGAAGCCTCTTCATTGTCGGTGGTGAGAATGTGCGGGGTCGAAAGAATCTGCGCATTGTTGGCAGACTGAAGCGCACGCAGGACGACGCCGAAGCCGGGAAGCGTCAGCGTGTTGTCTCCTACGGGGATCGAGATGCCCTCACCGATGAGCCCAACGAGGGAGCCACTCGTGAGCGTGAGCAGACTCGTCGGATCGGTCAACGGCGTCAGTGTTGGACTCACACCGCCGCCCGGGGCTCCCTGCACGAAGCCGATCGAGCCACTGCCGTCCGCATCCTGAGCAAAGCCATTCTCGGAAAAAGGCACGTGCCAGTTCGTTCCAAGCTGCGTGTCGCCACCTACCGTCACCTCGAGAATCGCCGCCTCGACGTAGACCTGACGCCGGGGCAGGTCGAGCTGAGCGATGATGCGGCGGAGGGCACGAAAGTCTCGAGGGCTCGCAACGATGATGAGTGAGTTCGTGGACGGCTCCGCGGTAACCTGAACCTCGCCCTCGAAGAGCGCCACGGCCTCGGCAGCGGCCGGTTGGTTCGAGTTGTTCGGGTTCGTCGGGCGCCGACGATTGGTCGCGCCTTGATTCGGCGATGCGTTGGACGACAGCGACGACAGGGTGGAGGCGAGGTCCTCGGCGGAGGCGTTCTCGAGGTAATAGACGTGCACCTTCCCCTGCTCGCCATCCGCGACGGGAACGTCGATGCGGCTGACGAGTGACTTGATCGCCTCGAAGCTGCGCTGGTTCGCGCGAATCACGATTTGATTCGTGCGGTCGTCCGCGACGATCTTCGAGATGCTGACCTCGTCTTCGGCGTCGTCCGCAGCCTCCTCTGCCTTCTGCTGCGCCCGGGCCCGTGGTGTCCGGCGGCTCTGGTTTTGCTGCCCTCCCGAGTCGACCTCGAAGACCTGCTTGACGGTTTCAGCGACTTCCGAGGCGGTGGCGTGTTGGATCCGGACGATCTGAATCTCGTCATCCCCGCCGGCCACATCGAGCGTGTCCACCATGCGGCGCAAGCGCCGAATGTTCGGGGCATAGTCGCTGATCACCAGTGCGTTGCTCGGTGCAAAGACCGTGACCTGTCCGTCACGGCTTACCATCGATTTCAGGATTCCGTTGAGCTGCGAGGCTTCGATGTGCTCGAGACGCATCAGGTAGGTCACCATGTAATCCGTGTACTGCGGGCACTGGTCTTCCTCGCCGATGCACAGTGGAATCGGCGATTTCTGCGCGTCCTTCGCCTCCACGAGCTTGTAGAACTTGCCGCTGCGAACCACGGTGATGCCGCTCACTTCCAACGCGGAGAGGAACACGGACCACGCTTCCCGCGCGCTGATCTTGGTGGGAGAGAGGATCGTGATCCGCTGGGACTTGATCTTCTCCGGCACGATGAAATTGCGCCGGGTGAGATTCGAAATCGCTTTAACCACGTCCATGATCTCCGCCTTGGAGAACTCGAAGGCGAACTTCCCGGACCGCGCGCGCTTTTCGAGATCGATGCCGTCTTGCTCTTCGGCCTGGGCGGTTCGCGTCGGCCGCTGCGCAGCGTTCGCACGCGGAGTGGCTTGCGGGGCCGGTGGGTCTGGATCGGGCTGTTGCGCCTGTGCTGCTCCCGGACGCTGCTGCTCCACGTTTTGGCGGATCCGGTCGAGGGCGCTCCCCTGAGGAACAGGGCGGGCGTTGCGTTGCAGATTTTCTCGTGCCTCGCGCATCTGGCGCAGGGCCTCGGGGTCGAGCCGGCGATTGCCGACCGAGGGAGCCCGGCGCGTTCGCCCGGGCGCGTCGCCTTCGGCTTCGTTGCCTTCGGCTTCGCCGCCTTCGGTTTCGCCGCTTTCCTCGCCCTCGGTTCCGTCGTCTTCTGCTTCGTCGTCTTCTTGCTCGTCTTCCGCGGAGCTTTCTTGCGCCAGCCAGTGGCGTTTGGAGCTCACCGCGTCGGCCAGCGTGGCCGGGACGGGTGCATGTGCCAGGACGAGCAGCGCGAATGTCGAAGTGAGCGCCATCATCTCAGATACTTACCTCTCCGAGTCGAGGGCGCAGCGGCGTTTGCCGAAGCCCCCGGTCAGGGTCATGTGTGTGTTGGAAAGGAACGCGACCTTTGCGGCGCCGAGGGCGGTGCGAAAACGATCCCCGCGGCGCACCAACGTGCTCTCGCCGTCCATCGCGACCATCGCAAACCCATCGGGCTCACCTCCGGCAACGATCGCACGAAGCTCCACCGGACACTGGCCCGGATCGCGCAGCGGACGCACCGTCTCTTCCAGCTCGCCGGTGACCTGACTCGCCTCCCAGGCTGCGATCAGTTTCGGGGGATGCTCGGCGACCTCGACGACAGGCAGGGCGTACCGGGGCGCACTCGGCGCGATCACTTCGGCTCGAATCTGCACTGGAGGCGGTGGCGGGATGCTCGCGCTCGGCATCAGCATCCCGTAGAGCCCAGGCGCGATCGCCGATGCGGCGGCCAGCGAGAGCACCGATGCCAGCCAGCGACTCATCGGATTGAATAGCTCTTGCTCAATGCGCGGCCGCGCCGGAGTAGCTCGATGTTCACGTTCCGGGAGGTCTTGAGCTTCGAGTACACCTCGAGCGCCTTGTCGGGGCTATCGATCGTGTAGCCGTTGATCTTCTGGATCACGTCCCCGTTTTGCAGACCGATCTTCTGGTAGATGCTCCCAGGCTTGATGGAGAAGAGCTTGAATCCGTTCGACTTGCCATTCTTGAAGCTCGGTACGATGCGGGCCTGCGTTGCGACCTGGCTCAGGTTGCCCATAGTTTGATCGATGTACTCTTTGTCGACCTCGTACTCATTGGCGCCGGTCTTTTTGACCTGACCTTCTGCGTCTTCTTCTTCGTCGCCGCCCCGAGAACGCGCGACCGTCGGTCGGGCGCGGGAAGACGTGAGCGTCTTCTCTTCGTCGTCCGCGGAGCACAGCTCAAAGTGCTCGGTGCGGCGGACCACGATCGCCCGATTGCGAATCTCGATCAGCGTGGCGTCGTTCGAGATTTCGTTCTGGCCCTCAATGATCGAATAGACCTCCGGCTCGCGGGTCGAGTTCGAGTAGAGGACGGCCATCGACCACTGAGGATTGTCTTCCGCCACCAGGGTCGCGCGCACGGTCGCGGGGATGGAGCACTTCTTGAGCTCGCTTTCCTTGTAGTCGGTTCCGGTCACGCGCCCCGGCTCCACCTCCTCAACTTCCACCGGCGCGTCCGGATCGACCTCGGGGTCCTTCTTCGCACCGAAGAGATTTCGCTCGCTGATGCGGGAGAAGCTCACCGCCCCGCGACGCACGGGTGCACGCGTTGCGCCGACGACCGCGTTGTCATCGGCGCTCGGCACCACGCGAATGCTCTGGGCTACGACCGTATTCGCCGCGCCGGCCACGAAATACGAGCCCGCCGCGATGAGAACGAGATTGACCAACCAACCGTAGGTTTTCAGAGCTTGAATGAATCTGAACGCCACCATGCGACGGGATGAGTAGCAAAACCCGCACCAGCTTCAAGTCCCGCAACCCTTTGTTTTTGGGAAACTTTCGATTCGCTCCGAGTGACATTTTGTCAATGCCCGGCGCCCGACGAGAGCGTTGATTGCCACCTTGGCACAGCCGGTTCGCGGCACCGGAGAAAAAAGCGGTAAGAACTTCCGCGCGGTGGGGACTCTACCGTCGAACCGGGGAGCTCGCTTCCCCGTGTGAAAGGAGTCCACCGTGCGTCGGACGAGGACCCGCGGTGGTTCGGGACCGAGGAGGTGATCCGCGACATGGACCTTCTGCGCGAGCGGTTAGGTCACGAGAAGCTCGCGCTGTGGGGCGCGTCCTTTGGAACCCGGACCGCGCTCGTCGATAGCGGAGCTCGCCGCAACGCAATCCGAGGTGCCCTCTACACGCCGGCCCGAGCCAGCATCATCCCGCTCGCACTCGAACGGGCAGCACGCGGAGACGAGACGGTGCTCGCTGCGCTCAGCGCCGACACGGCCTCCTGGTCCGCGGACACGACTCGCCGACCCTCTCGATCGGCGCACGGAAGGCTTCAGCGAGGGTCAGCGCATGCGCACGGGGATCGCCATGGCTTTGCTGCATCAGCCGCAAAACCTCGTCCTCGATGAGCCGACCCCATTCCCGATCGGAATCGGCTGTCAGACGGTCGTTCCGCCGGTCTGAGAGCGGGAATTGTCGGTTTGTAAGCCGCGGAGGGTGCACGCGTCGAAGA
>CAYXVF010000040.1:0-4184 GCA_964468125.1 uncultured Bdellovibrionales bacterium
TCCGGGCGGTTCACGCGGAGGCTCCGCGCTGGTTTGTCGTCGTCGATTCCGCGGCCTCGCTGCGCTCTGCGATCTCCCACTCCCGCTGGCGGGACATGAGCCACTGAACCCCGCGCACGTCCTCGAGGCCCACCCAGAGACGATTCTGCACGCCGTATTTGCTGACCCCTGCATTGCGCGGCCGGTGGTTCACCGGGATTTCGACGATTTTGCCGCCTTGCGCCGCCACGAGGGCGGGCAGGTAGCGGTGCATGCCGTGAAAAAACGGCAGCCGGGTCAGAAAGGTGCGACGCACCACCCGGGTCGAGCAGCCGACGTCTGTGACGCCGTCTCTGAGCTTTCGACGGCGATAGGAGTTCGCGAGCTTGGAGGACACGCGGCGAAGCCAGCTGTCGCGTCGGTTCACCCGGATCCCGTTCACCATGTCGGCGTCCCGAGCGATCGCTTCCTCGAGTTGCTTGGGCAGGTCGGCCGGGTCGTTTTGCCCGTCCGCGTCCAGCGTGCCGATCCACGTGCCCCGCGCGTCGTGAAAACCCGCGTAGAGCGCGGCGGATTGGCCCGAGTTGCGGTCGAGGGCGATGAAGCGGTGGTTCCCCGCCAGAGTGCGGAGCGCGTCGCGGGTCCCATCGCTCGACCCATCGTCGATCCAGAGCGCTTCCCAACGGTAAGGCATTTCGGCGAACGCCGCATCGATCTCCGCGGCCAGCGGGGCGATGTTGTCCTCTTCGTTGTACGCCGGCACCACCACCGTGATGCGAATGGAATCGGCCATTCTTCCCTCCGAAGGTGCGGGAATAGCCTAACCGATCCAGGGGATCTACCCGCGCCCGGCCCTTTGACGCGTCGATGCCCACGAATCATCGGAAAAAAACGGTGGACGCGGCCGGTCACCGTGCCGTAGCCCTCGGGGCTCGACTCGTGTCTCCATCCACGACTTCATCGCCCAGGCTCACCTCGTCGATCCCACTTTGGAGAATCTCTGGTCGCCGAGCTTCGGTGAGGCCGAACAGCTCTTCGGCTACAAGCTCGAGGTCTATTTTCAGCAGCCGGTGATGGTGTGGCTCGGGGTGTTTCAGATGGTCCTCACCGCCTCCGCTGCTGCCCTCGAAGAAGACGAGGGACGGCGCCAGCAGATGATCGAAGACGGCGTCGATGCGGCGAGCGCGGCCTTCGATGCGGCAGACGAAGACGACTCCGTATACGGCGGAGTTATTTTCGGGATTTCCATGAATGACCCTGAATTGCTGCGCTTCGTTCCCGGAGCAGCCAACAACACCTACGCCTACTTTCGATTCCGGGTGCTCTTCTGATGGTGGTTGCTCTCCTATCCGCGGCCCTGCTCGCGTGCGAGAGGACGCGGGTTTCACGCTCGCCGACGGCGCGGCGTTCACGCGAGCGGGGATCGGCTTGGGAGTGGTAGCGCCACTGAGTGACGCGATCTCACTCGCGGGACTCGAGTTGCTTCCCGCGTTTCTGTTGCAGCTGAGCTTCGACCTGACGACCGAGTTCGACGAAAACGCCTGGAATCGGCTCGGCGTGGAATCGGGTTTTGCCCTGCGCACGGACGTGACGCCCTGGCTCTTTGTGCGGCTCGCCTCGACCGTCGAGTACGAGCTCACCGGTCTCATCACGGAGCTCGGGCGCGACGATGCGATCAGCGGTCGGCACGCTGTCGAGCTCGGCCTGTCGCTCCCCGACCGTCCGGAGCTCGACCGCGCCCAGCTCTTCGTCGGTGTCGCCCTCGAGACCCCCTACGCCGGATATGAGAAGGACCCGGCGGCGTTTTTTACGGTCGGCGTGATGTACTGGGAAGGCTTCATGGAGCGGGCGCAGCTCGGCGAGACTGAAATCGAGGCACCGGCAATCGTCGACGACCCTCAGAGCGCGGGGCAGGAGTCCCCGAGAACGATCGATTGATCGGTGGAGTAGGGCGGGAACGCGGGAAAGGTCACCGCGCCCTCGATGCTGCCGTCAAAAGGAATGGTGCTGCTCGGGAAGACCCAGGCGCCGGGGAGGTCGTCTTCGCCGTCTGCGGCGATTCCGGTCCAGGGCGCGCCCCCGCCGGAGAAGCAAGCGAACACATCCCGGAGCGAGAGGGTTTTCACGTACGACTCCGGGCGAAAAACGAAGCCCACCGCCTCGCCCCCCGAGCCACTCGTTCGCGTGAGCTCGAGTCCTGAGATCGCGTCGATCCAGCTGCCTTCACCGAGTACCACCGCCGAGGCGCGGTCGCCCCGGGTGCGAATGCTGCAGCTTCGGATTTCGCCCAGCGAGCCAGCTGGGAGCAGCTCGATTCCTTGTGCGTCGTCACCGAGCGACGTCAGCTGCGTGTTCTCGAGGAGCTCGAGACGATTGTCGCCGACTACCAAAACCTCGCTCTCGTTCGCGACCGTGGAGAACGCCCCCCCCGTGACGAGAGCCACCTCGGAGCGCTCGATGAAGAGCGCCTCCGCATCAACTCCCGAAGTCGTCGCGCTCGAAGCGTCGATGACGCCGACAAACGAGCTCAGCATCTCGATCCCGTTGTTCTGAGTCCCGGCACTCTCGGCGAAGAGGTTGCGAAGGATCGGCGCCGTCGCGTCCTGGAGCGACACGCCGGGTCCGCCGTTGGTCCGGATGTTGATCGCGAAGAGGCTCACATCGCGGGCGCCCACGACCGCGAGCGCGGGAGACGGGGTCGACGATGACACCGTTTCCTCGATGGTGACGAGCCCGCCCGCTCCGACCATGAGGTAGACGTCGTCCCGCGTGATGCGAAGTGAGACACCCTCGGACTGGAGGGCGGTGCCGTCTTCGACTTCGAGGGCGATCAGTCCGTCCCGGTCGAGATCACCGGTGGCGATCGCCGCGTCGAGCAAAGGCTGGAAATTGCTCACGGTGATCGTGGTGCCGCCCCGAACGATCGCGTCGACGTCAACGGTGCAGAGCCCTCCGAGCTGAACGCCCCGGTCCGTACCCCAGCTCCCGGTTTCATCGTCGAACGGAAAGCTCGCCGCACCGAGGTGGGTCCCTTGGAACGGAGTGAAACGGTCGGGCACGGCGACTCCGCCGGTGGTCAGGTTCGCCAGCGGTTCGAGCCAGCTCGTCCGCGCATGGAGCGAGCAGATCTCCACGTCGCGGACAAAGCGAGAGTCGATCCCCGAAACGGGCGTACGGTCGTCGAAGGCGAGAGCGACCTCCTCCATGGGTAGAGTCAGTCCGTGTCGGGCGATCCGGACCCGCTGCATCGCGGAGATCCGGGAGTCGTCGCTGAGGGTGATTCCCCGGGTACCCGCGTGGCTCGTGACGAAAGTGCTGTCGGCAATCGTCGAAACCGAGGACTTCACGAGCGAGAGCGCCGCCACCTCGGGGCCGTAGCTCTTCACCAAGACATCCGACATCCAATCCACTGTGCTGTCGAGCAGGTCGATTCCGGCCGAGCCGCCGGCCCGCATCCGTATCGTCACCTCGCTGAGCGCGGTGATCTGGGAGCCGGCGATCAACATGCCACTGGTGTTGGGGCGCGTCATCTCGAGCTCCACGTCCTGGATCTGAACGTTCGACGCGTTGCTGACGACGATCGAGGCGCCCGAACCCGGAAAGAGGCGAAGACCAGCGATTTGAACGTCGCTCGCCTCGGAGACCGAGACGGTGAGGTCACCGTTGAGAGTCGCTCCATTCCCCAGCCCTACGAGCGCGCCGTTCGAGGGGATCGAGAGCGAACCGCTGCCACTCACCACGGCGCCTTCCGCGAGGCATGTGACGTTGGGTCCGGCCGCGAAGACCGGATTGAGCGCCGCCTGGACGGTCCCCACATCGAGGCCGCCACTCAGCGTTTTTTGGCAGCTTCCCGGGGCGGGGAGCGCTGGGAGCTGAGTCTCAGCGGCGACGCCGGGAGATCGCTCGTTGCCGAATACACCGCACACCCGCACGTAGACATTGCTTCCCGGGGCGATCCCGAAAATCGAAAGCGGCGAGGTCACGCTTTCGAGTACGCGCCCCGAGTCGCAGTCGCTCGGCGGCTCGGTCGGGGAATAGGCGACGACGGTTCCGCTCGCCCCGCCGGGGGACGTCCATCTCACGACCGCTTCGCTGGAGCCAGCGCCCGGCTCCGCTCGCACATCGCTCGGGTCGACCACCTCGTTCCCATTGGCGTTTTCATTCGTGTTCCCGGTGCCGCTCCCGGACCCGTTACCGTTACCGTT
>CAYXVF010000040.1:4284-50635 GCA_964468125.1 uncultured Bdellovibrionales bacterium
CCGTTACCGTTACCGTTGCTGTCATTGCCATTCGCGCCGTCGAGCTGCAGGTCGGTTGCGTCAAAGAAACCGCCCCGGCCGACGCATCCGGCCAACAACACACCGACGATCAGGGGCTGCCACAGACGCATCTTGGCGAGAAATTTTGCCGGCGCTGGGCGACGCCACCACTGATGCTTCATCGACAGACCGTTGCTATTCTGTCGGGAGAGCTCACAGGAAGGGGCGCCGTGGATTGGCTCAACTATCACCATCTTTACTACTTCTGGGTGACCGCACATGAAGGCGGCCTCGCCGCCGCGGGCCGCAAGCTACGCTTGTCGCACAGTACGGTGAAGGCCCAAGTGTCCCAATTGGAGGAGCATTTGGGCACGAAGCTGTTTGAGCGGCGCGGTCGGGGCCTTAGCCTCACCGAGGACGGTCGCCTCACCTTGCGCTACGCCGACGAGATCTTTGGCTTGGGACGAGAGTTTCTCGGCGCCCTCCGAGGGCAAGGACGTTTCGTCGAGCATCGCCTGAGCATCGGCGCGACCCATGTGGTGCCGAAGCTTCTGGTGCGAGAGATCTGTGAGCCGGTGGTCACCCGATTTCCGGAGGCGCATCTCTCTTTCCACGAAGGCCCCCTCGAGCACCTCCTGGCCCGGCTGGGCACGCACGAGCTCGACGTGGTGCTTTCCGATTCACCGCTCGCCCCTGGGACATCGATCAAGGCGTTCAATCACCTCGTGCTCGAATCCCCCATCGTCTGGCTCGGCTCGCCGGAATTCGTGACGCCGAAGACAAAGCGTGCGTTCCCCGACTGCCTGAGCGAGCTGCCCTTGCTCCTACCGAGCCGGGCGAGCGCCATGCGAAGAACTCTCGATGATTGGTTTGAGCGCGAGGGGGTCGTCGTCCAGACCCGCTACGAATTCGACGATATGGCGCTTCTCAAGGTGTTCGCGGAACACGGACACGGAATGTTTCCACTCCCGGCCACGATCGAGAACGTGGCGAAGAAGCAGACCGGGGCGAAACGTCTCGGTGAAACGGAGCTCGCCGTCAGTTTCTACGCGATTTCCTCCGAGCGTCGTGTGCGCAACCCGATGGTACTCGCCTTGCTCGACAGCTGAGGTTCGTGGCTTGCCCGCCTAGACGGGAGAGGTCAGAGTCGGGATCCTTGCGAAAGGAGGAGGCATGAAAAAGCTGCTCGAAGGATTCAAGGAGTTTCACGACGGGGTCTATCCCAGCAAGAGGGAGCTCTTTGAGTCGCTCGCCGGGGGACAGAAACCGCGGGCGCTCTTCATCACCTGCTCCGATAGCCGCGTCGACCCGAGCCTCATCACCCGAACGGATCCAGGAGAGCTCTTCATCATTCGCAACGCGGGCAACATCGTGCCAGCGCACGGGATCTTTGAGCGCGGCGGCGAGCTCGCGACGATCGAATACGCGGTGGAAGCGCTCGGGATCAAAAACGTCATCGTGTGCGGGCATTCCGGCTGTGGCGCGATGCACGGCTTGCTCCATCCGGAGACCGCCGAAGGGCTGCCCCACGTGCTCGACTGGCTCGAGCATGCGGAAGCGACACGGGCGATCGTAGACGCGAGCTTTCCCGACGGAACCGAAGCAGAGCGGCTGCAGCACGCGGTCGAGGCGAATGTCGTGGTTCAGCTCAATCACCTGCGCACGCACCCGGCGGTCGCACGCCGGATGCAGACCGGCGAACTCAACCTTTATGGCTGGGTCTACGACATCAAAGCCGGCGAAATCACCGCTCTGAATTTCGAGACCGGCGAATTCGAGCCGCTGAGCGAAGAAGCGATCGAGCACCCCTTCCCGTCGGTACCTGTTCGCTAGCTCATCGGCTCCCAGCGGTTTCCGCGCCCATAGCGTCCCCGTACTTCACCTTCCTCGTCGATGGCGAACAGATGGATCCATCCGTTTTCCAGGAGGTCGCGAACCCCAGCGTGACGCTCGATGATCCGGCTCATGGCCTCCTCGGGCGCTTCGATGAAGACACTCAGACGCAGTGGTTCGTGCACGAGCTCCCGGCCGTTGGAGACCGATTGCATCGGCAAGCCGACCCGCAGGTCGCCGCCGTTTCCTTCGAGAACCCCGAGGCCCGACACCACGTTGTGCAGGGTCTTGTTGCCGCTGCCGAAGTGCCGGTTGTCTACGGTCGACGCGTAGTACTGAAGGTTGATCCAGCTGGTGACGACCATCGGCGCGGTCATGATCGCTTCGAGTACGGTGAAACCGTCGTCGCGTTTCCAGTCGTAGTCATGCAGGAATGAGCGTCCGTCGAGGTGGGCGCAGCGCGTGCGCTCCCGCGGCGCCACGATGAAGGCCGCACAGCCTGCGAGCCCCCACTCGGGTCGAACTTGGGACCAGTCGCGCGCGCGCTCGCGAATCTGCCGGTGAATGTCGCCTCCCTCGATGCCGAGTCTCGGTGCGCGCTCCGCACGGGAGAGCGCACCAGCAGATGCAAAGGCTTCCTTCAGGCGGGCCAGGTCTTGCTGATGGGTCACCGGTACGTCGCTCAAGATTGTCACGTCATCGGTCGTGGTGTCGTGGAGTGCCGCCACGAAGACCGTGTCCTCAGGCACGTCGACGCCTCGGCTTGCGAGGCCAGCGCGCACCATCGGATCATTGAGCACGGCTGCCGCGATTCGTGCGTTGTGCTCGCCGCTGTGGCCGCCGCAAGCACCGCAGTCTAGACCGCTCGCGTGCGGATTGTTGACCACGTTCGCGCCGTGACCGGCCAAGACGACGAGGCGCCCCATCGGTCGACCACTGAGTCCCATCGCCGTGAGGGCGTTTTGCGCCAGATCCGTTCGCTCCGGGGCACGGATCCCGCTCGGTCGACCGAGTTGCACGCCCGGCTGGCTTTGGAGCGGCCGATGCTCTTTGTGGTCGTGTACCGGATTCGACCATCCAAAACTATTGGCGAGAAGCCGGCCGAGGTAGGGGAAGCCAAGCGCTTCGACAAAGGCGAAGGAGGCCACCGCGTTCATCTTGAGCGCTTTCCAGGCGCGCGACAGGGAGCGCGAACGCGCCTGAGCTTCCGCGGCCGTCTCGAAGCTGGCGCCGTCGGCGGGGATCTCCGCGATCGTATAGGCCGGGGCCAGGAGCGCCGGGCAATGGGGAGCTCCGTGTTTGGCCCCGAGCTCCACGACCTCGATGGGAAAGCCAAAGAAGCCGGCGAAGCCGACGGTCTCTAGCCTCGGGTCGCTCGTTTCGAGGGCGCGGCGATAGACCTCCGAGCGCACGTCGATGCAAAACGCGACTTGGGCGCTCGGCCGCACCGCCTGCGCTTCGCTCCGAGGGGCGGAGCGCAAAGCTCCGCGTACCTGTTCGAGCCAGGCGTGCTCGAAAGCGCTCTGCAAGATCATCTCGGTGACCGGCGCCTCACCGCTCCTGGGCGGCTGCCAGCCGTCTGTTGAGGCCTTTGGCGATTCGAGCAAGGCGTGCTCCCACACGAGAAGGATCGCCAAGAGCTCGAGGGCGGCCGGATCGTGCTCGCCCCGCAGTTCCGCTTCCCAGGAGAGAAAACGTGCGTAGCCGGTCCAGCCCGCGAGGCTCGCGGCGAGGGCGTGCAGGTAGCGCTCGGTCGACTCCGCTGGGATACCGATCGCCTCGAGAGCGCGCTCCGCGGCAGCCATCGCGTCCGTCGGTGTGTTGTCCACGTGCCGCCGGAATCCAGTGAGCCCCATGAGCTCCGGGCTTCGGTCGATGCAGGCCTCCTCGCGCCAGGCCTGGAACGGCGAGAGTCCTTTGAAGGGGGAGACCCAACGCGCTTGGCCAAGGTCGAAGTAGGCGGCAGCCCAGCGGGAGAGAAGCTCCGTGCGCACGTCGTTCCATCCGCTGAAGTGCGCGAGCGTCGGCGGCGGCGGTGTCTCGGTCTCCTCTTGGGCAACGGCCAGGAGCCCTTCCACCGTGCTCGGTGCGCCAGGAAGGTCGCGGTGGCGTTCGAGGGCCCAGGCGACGTCCGCCTCGGAGATGCGGCGGCTCTTCATGTATTCGAGATAGGTCTCGCGAGGAGCAAAGAGGCTCGCGTTGGCCGCGCTCTGGTAGAGCTCCGCCACCTCCAAGAAGTCTCGGTCACTGAAACCCATGAAGGGGTTCACCGCGACGAAGCGTTCGAGGGGGTAGAGGGGCGCCAAGCGCCCGGCGGCGTCGCTTAGGGCCGCGGCGGCGGTGGGCTGCCGGGAGGGATCGTGCTCAATTACCATGATGAGCTCCTCGCATCGCTGCGCCGACGGGCGCCGACGAGCTGGTCAAGAATGAGATCGGTGTAGAGGCCGTTCTTGAGGTGCACGTGAATGCGCCGCAGCCAGCGGTGCTCGAGGCCACCTGTGAGCTGAATGATCGTCGCGGCAGCAAAGGCGAGAACAGTCAGGGTCAACAAGAGGACATCGAAGACACTCAGAGCCGCAGGCAGCGGGAGGGTCCCCTCAAAGGCGTGCTCGGCGGCGAGCTCGAAGCCAAAGTAGAGAATCGAGACCACACTGGCGGCGAGCACTCCGCGCCTCGCGACGGTGCTTCGTTCCGCTCCGGAGAGAGCCAGATACTGGGTGGAGCCCAGGACGAGGACCGAGCCCAGGGCCAGGACCGGAATCGAAACGGGGCCGATCATCGACGCGGCGGAGGCGGTCGCGGCGAAGATCACCGCGCTCAATAGGAAAGCGCCGAGAAGGACCGCAGGGGTTGGTGCCGGGCCCGGAGGCGCACGCTTCGTAACGATGACCGCACTGCCGGAGGAGAGGAAGCCGTGCGCCTTGTAGAGCGAGTGGGCAACGATGTGCAGCACCGCCAAGGCGTAGGCGCCGAGTCCGCACTGAAGCAACATGAAGCCCATCTGCGCGATCGTGGAGTAGGCGAGGGAGACCTTTACTCGGGTCTCGGTGAGCATCACCAGTGACCCGAAGATCGCGGTGGTGGCGCCGATGAGCGCGAGCACGTCCATCGCCACCGGCGAGGCAGACATCACCGTCGCAAAGCGCACGATGAGAAAGCCACCGGCATTGATGATCCCCGCATGCAGAAGCGCGGATACGGGAGTTGGCGTCTCCATGACTTCCAGCAGCCACCCGTGGGTGGGGAACTGCGCGGACTTCAGCATCGCCGCGAGTGCCAGGAGGATCCCGACGACTCCGAGGTTTCTCGGGGACCCCGCGGCGAGCTCGGCGAGACGATGAATGTCGGCTTCACCGTAGACCGAGTAGAGCACGAGCAGGGCCGAGAGGAGCGCCGCATCGCCGAGGCGGGCGACGACGAATTTCTTGAAGGCGGCCCGACGGGCACCTGGGCGCTCCGGGTAGAAGAGCAGCAAACGGTGAAGGGCGAGGCTCGTGGCCATCCAGCCCGCAAAGAGCTGAACGAGGTTGCCCGAGAGCACCAGAAAGAGCACGGCCGCGAGGGTGAGCGTGAGGCCGCGAAAGAAGCGCGCCTGACCGGGATCGCCGTCCAGGTATTGGCGGCTGTAGCGCACCACCAGGAGGCCGACGAAGGTCACCAGAAACGCGAGGGTGGTGCTGAGGGGGTCGAGCGCGATGGCAAAACCGAGAGAGCCCCATCCGAGAACGGGGCTCATCCCGGGACCGACGATTTGCACCGCCAGCCAGGCGAAGAGCGCGAGCGTGAAGGCGACCAGCCCCGCCCCCATCGTGGCGCGATGGGCGCCCCGGGGGCCCAAAGGAACGAGCGCCGCCAGGAGCAGTGCCGCCGGGGCGGCGTACAGTATCAACGGAATCGAGCTGTGCATGACTCCCACCTTTCAGGAGTCGTCTTTACGGATTTCCTTTCCATATATAAAATTCATTGTTTGGAACGTGTCGTTCTGTCAGAGAGAACGAAGATGCAGCTGAACTACCACTATTTGCGCTATTTCTGGGCGGTGGCGCACGAGGGCAATCTCACGCGGGCGGCGAGACAGCTGCACGTCTCCCAGTCGGCGCTTTCGGTCCAGATCCAAAAGCTCGAAAGCGAGCTCGGCCACGCGTTGTTCGAGCGCCGGGGCAAGAGCCTGGTTCTGACCGAGGCCGGACGCGTAGCCCTCGACCACGCCGACTCGATATTCGGGATCGGGGACGATCTCATGCGTACGTTGAGCGGTCTGGAAGAGGGGGTCCAGCGCGAGGTCGTGCGAATCGGAGCGATCGCCACCCTGTCGCGTAATTTTCAGATCCAGTTCGTTGCGCCCCTGCTCGGCCGAGACGACGTCGAGGTCGTGATACGCTCTGGGACCCTCGGCGACCTGCTCCAAAGCCTCGAAGCCTTTCAGCTCGATGTCGTCTTGACGAACGTCGCTCCCGCGCGGGACGCCGCGACGCGCTGGGTACCCCACGCGATCGACGAGCAGCCGGTCAGCCTCGTCGGTCACCCGGGCCTCGTGAGAGGCCGAGAGCTCGCACAGATTCTCGAAGACCACCCGCTGGTTCTCCCGACCGCCGAGTCGAGCATTCGCACGGGCTTTGACGCTCTCACGCTGCGTCTCGGGGTCGCGCCGAGGATCGCCGCGGAGATCGACGACATGGCGATGCTGCGGCTCTTTGCGCGCGAGCACCGGGCGCTCGCCGTGGTGCCTCCGATCGTGGTCAACGACGAGCTCGAAGTCGGGGAGCTCGTGGAGATCGCACGCCTCCCAGACCTCACTGAGACGTTCTTCGCCATCACCACGGTCCGGCGTTTTCCCAATCCGCTGCTCGCCTCCCTGTTGGACAGAGGGGCCGAGCTGTCGAGTTTGCCAACAGATTGAGTGCAGTTTTCACCTCTCTCGCCCCTCTTTCGCGGAGGGTACAGTGCCGCCCCCATGGCCGCCCAGATCCTGATCGTGACCCTCCAGCTCGCGGCGCTGCTCCTGCTCTACTGGGCGAGCGACGTCGTGATCCGCCGGGAGGGCTGGCCAAAGCTGTTGGGGCGCGTCGGGATCACCCACCGCGGTTCGACCTTTCTTCTCGCTGCCCTCGTGCTGCCGGCGGCTTGGTTCTTCTCCTGGCCAGGGACGACCGACGAGCGGACCGCTTTTGCGCTATTTGCCTCGGTCCACGGCACCCTGATGGCATGGAAAGGCGGGACGGACGACATCGACGTGGCCCGCGGGCAGGCCTGGTGGCTCGAGCGCGGGGTGATGCTCCTGTGCGCCATCGGCGTTTGGTGGTCGCCCGCCTTCATCCCGCTGCATCTCCACGTGGTTACCCGACCCTTTTTCGGATGGAAACACCACGGGAGTCTGCCGCTCAGAGTCCTTCAGCTGTCCTTTGCGCAGGCCCTATTTCTCGGCGCGGTGGACGGCATTCCGCAGCTCGGCATTTGGAGCGCAGAATTGGGCGATCAGGGACTCTCCGTGTTCCTCGTCGCTCTGTTGATGATGCACGGATCGCATTACCTCCCCACCGCGGTCGCGAAGGGGATCCTCGGGCCCCAATGGTACTCGTGGATGCTCGACAATCGCCTCTACTACGTGGCGGCGTCTTCTTACACCTGGGGCTGGGCGCGTTTCCTGCCGCGGCCGGTTTACTCGGCGTTTCTGCGGCTGCTGCGCCTCGGGAATCGCCCGATGCAAATCGGCGCTTGGATCATCGAGGCTACCTCACCGATCTTGCTCCTCCACCCGTTCTTCGCCATCGCCTGGTGTTTCGCCACGGGTTTCTTCCACGTGGTAGTCTTCATCAGTACCGGGATTTTCTTCTGGGAGTGGACAGTCACAAATCTTCTGATTGTAAACTTGCTGCTCCAAATGAACCCAGAGACCTTGGCTGTGGCCTTCGGTCCCCTGCCCTGGCTTCTGAGTGTCATCGTCATGGTCCTCCTGCCTTTCCGGGGCAAACTCTGGGATCCGAACCCATTGGGGTGGTGGGATACGCCCCTGTGCCAGCGAGTGACGTGGCGCATCGTCGGCGAGAGCGGAACGGTCTACGACCTCACGAATGACTTCATGTGCCCGCACGAGCGCACCTACGGGCGCGTGCAGGGCTGCTTCATGATTCAGGGTCCTGTCTTCACCTATCACCTGGGCGAGGTTTGGATCCGAGAGCTTCGGGACGAGATCTGGGCGCTGCGGGACCACCCAGAAAACATCGAAGCGTTGCGGGAGAAGTGGGGGATCAGCATCTATGAGCCTGAGATGGCCGAGAAGCACGTTCGCTACCTCAAGAAGTTCCTGCAGGAGCTTAACCGTGGCGCGCGCAAGTTCGTCTTCCCGAAGCCTTTGCGCTTCCTCAAGGCGGCGGGCGGGCAGTTCTATTACTGGGGAGAGCGGCCGCGCTTCCGAGGGCAGGAGAAGGCACTCCGGGTCGAGGTCTGGTTTCACGAAGAGTGGTGGGACGGCGAGGTGCACCACCGGTTCCAGGACCGCATGCTCTGCAGCTTCGAGGTCGAAGACGAGCGAATCGAAGAGCCCTGCGAGGAGCTCGACGAAAGGGTCGTGGATGCGATGATCCTTCAGCGCGCCAACGGTACTCTGTGTCACGCACCCGAATGGCTCATTGACCGCGCCCGCGAGCTCTACGACCCGGGTCCAACTGCATCGGAAACAGATCGACCCTCCTCATCTGCGGACTCGGAAGGGAGTGTCCGGTCGGCGTGAGATGCCCCGGAGCTCAACGGCGCCCTATTCGAGCGGACCCAAGAGGTCATCGACGTCGGTCTCCGACAGGCCTCGAAGCGACGAGCCGGTGGGGGTGAGAATGCTGTCGGCGAGGTGACGCTTGCGCTTCTGAAGGCGCATGATCCGCTCCTCCACACTCCCCGCCACCACCAAATTGTAGGCGAAGACCGGTCGTGTCTGGCCGATGCGATAGGCACGGTCCGTTGCCTGCGCCTGGATCGCGGGGTTCCACCACGGATCGTAGTGAATCACCGTGTCCGCGCGGGTCAGGGTGAGACCGGTACCGCCCGCCTTTAGGCTCACGAGAAAGACCTCGGCGTAGCCGTTTTGAAAAGCTTCAACCAGGCTTTGGCGGTTTTTGGTGTTGCCGGTGAGTGTTACATGGCGAACATCATGCTCGCGAAGGCCGCGGGAGAGGAGGTCGAGCATGCTCGTAAACTGGGAGAAGACGATCACCCGGTGGCCGTTTGCGAGCTGAGGAACGACCATCTCAAAGAATTCTTCGTACTTGGCGGAGCGAGCGACGCGCCGGGCTGCGTCGAGTTTCACCAGGCGTGGATCGCAGCAGACCTGGCGCAGCTTCATCAGTGCATCCAGGATCTGGATCGCTGAGCCGGCGACACCGTTCTCCTTCACTGCCTTGCGCACCCGTTCGTGGGCGGCGAGGCGAATGCTCTCGTAGAGGTCGCGCTGGGCGTCTTCGAGCTCAACCTCGCGTACGATTTCGGTCTTGGGCGGCAGCTCG
Source organism: uncultured Bdellovibrionales bacterium (assembly GCA_964468125.1). Taxonomy (GTDB): domain Bacteria; phylum Myxococcota; class XYA12-FULL-58-9; order XYA12-FULL-58-9; family CAYXVF01; genus CAYXVF01. The sequence continues at coordinate 13,614 of CAYXVF010000040.1, forward strand.
CGCGCGACCGTGTGCTTCATCCGTCGCAGGATGAAAGGCGCGACCCTGTCGCGGAGTGCTTCGAGGCGACCAGTACTGCCGTCCTTCTCGATCGGATCGCGGTAGAGCTCGCGGAAACGCTCGGCGGAGCCGAGATAGCCAGGGCTCGCGAAGTCAAAGAGCGCCCAGAGCTCCTGCAGGCTGTTCTCGACCGGTGTGCCCGTGAGGCAGAGCCGGTGGCGCGCGTGAAGGTGCGCGGCGGCGGCACTGACGCGGCTGCCCGGGTTCTTGATCGCTTGTGCTTCATCCAACACGGCCAGGTGAAAATCACGCTCCGTGAAGACGTCTTCATCGCGCACCAGGAGCGGGTAGGTGCTCAGGATCACGTCGGCGACGCAGAACTCCTTCAGGCGGTTTTGTCGTTTGGGTCCGTGATAGGTGACGACCTTCAGGCTCGGTGCGAATTTCGCGATTTCGCGCTCCCAGTTGCCCACGAGGCTCGTCGGCGCGAGCACGAGGCTCGGGCGGTCCATGCGACCGGACTCCTTTTCGAGGAGTAGGTGGGCGATCGTCTGAATGGTTTTGCCGAGACCCATGTCGTCGGCCATGACCCCGCCGAGTCCTTGCTCGCGCAGGTGCTGCATCCAGGCAACCCCCTCGACCTGGTAGTCCCGCAGGGTGGCGCGAAGACCCTGCGGGGGCTCGATGGCGGTCTTTCGCCCGACGACGTCGCGCGCGCGGCGTACCGTGCGCATGTGTCCGCTCCAGCTCAGCTCGAGAACCGAGTCGATCTGGCCAATCAATGGCTCCTGCTCGCTGGGTATCAGCACCGTTTCGTCACGTCGGTCCCGGTCGTAGAGCTCGACTACGGTCTTCAAGATGTTTCGCAGTCGCTCCGGAGGAACAGGAAGGTAACGATTGCCACCGAGCGGCAACGCCATGAATTTGCGTCGGCTGGTGCTCAGTCGATCCAGGGCTTCCAAGGAGCTCGCGCTGTCGAGGAGATCCAGGAGCGTAGGAAGGAGATTCATTCGCTCTCCGTCGATCACCACCCCGAGCTCGAGACTGAACCAGTCGCCGTCTTCCTCCCGTTGCACGTCGCCGTACCACTCGCTGTCCGTGCTCGCGAGATGGCAGGGATAGCTCTGGTCGATCTGAACCACCCACCCTCGCGCTTCGAGCTTTGGCACCACTTCTGCGCCGAAGGTCGCGAGCGCATCCACATCGCCCTCGAGATCCACGACATAGTCCGCCTTGCCGCTGGTCTCCCCGAGGTCCTCCAGGCATTCGAGGTCGACGAGGCCGTAGCGTTCGAGCTCGGCCCGGGCCGAGGCCTCCGCTTGAGCCGCGCGCTTCACCGCGACGAGCTGACCCTGCTGACTGCGATAAAACTGCGACCGCGAATCGGAGGCACGAACGCGGGTCCCCGAGTAGTCGAACGTCACCGCGGCAAGGGGGGCCTCAACCTCTTCGTAGCTCTCTTGGTAAACCGTTCCGCGGTTCACGAGCACCGGGGCTGCAAAGAGCCGCAAGTGCGGGGTGAAGGGCCGGGGCGCATGCTCCTGCACGCGCACCTCGACCTCAGGCCGGGGGGCCGGACTCGCCATCGACGTCATAGTCGCTTCGGTTGTTCCTCGTTCCGTCAGGCGGGCTGCACAGCGCGCGCACGCTGTCGCAACCACATTCGAAGAACTAAACGCATCCGCGATCGTGACTCCACCGAAAACCGTTCACCGGAGCGACAAAATCGTCGTCTCACGTACTTTTTTCCCGCGAAGGCTTTTTGACAGCAGCCCCTTGGCTCCGAAGCGATCGTCGTTTAGTTCAGGGCGTCACATCCCGACAGCAAGGAGAGAGAGACGATGAAACGAGCGATCGTGATCGGAATCGCGTTGAGCACTGCCTACGCATGCACTCCGAACGCCCGGCGGGCGCCGAAGGAAGAGAAAGAGCCGGTTCCACTGATCAAGCCCGAAGAGAAGGCCGAAGAGCCCGCCGAAGAAGAGGGCGTGAAGGGCGAAGAGGTCACCTACAAATCCGGCGAAACCGAGCTCAAAGGCTTCATCGCCTACGATGCGGGTGTTGAAGGCAAGCGTCCTGGGGTCTTGGTGGTCCACGAGTGGTGGGGCCACAATGAGTACACCCGCGAGCGTGCCAAGCAGCTCGCCGAGCTCGGCTACACGGCACTCGCCGTCGACATGTACGGCGACGGCAAGCAAGCGGACCACCCGGACGACGCGCAAAAGTTCATGATGGAGGTCATGACCAACATGGATGAGGGTGTGGCGCGCTTCGAAGCTGCCTTAAAGCTTCTCAACGAGCACCCGACCGTCGACGCGGATAAGACCGCGGCCATCGGCTATTGCTTCGGTGGTGCGGTGGTCCTGCACATGGCGCGCACGGACATGGACCTCGACGCGGTTGCGGCGTTTCACGCCGGGGCGCTGCAGACCGGAATTGAAATGCAGAAGGACGATGAGACGGCCATCTTCGTGGCCCACGGCGCGGCAGATCCCTTCGTGAAGCCCGAGGCGGTCGAGGCCTTCAAGAAGGAGATGAAGGCCGCCGACGCGAACCTCACGTTTGTCGAGTACGAAGGTGCGAAGCACGCCTTCACGAATCCGGGGGCCACGGAAAAGGGTGAGAAATTCGAGTTGCCCCTCGAGTACAACAAAGGAGCGGACGAAGATTCTTGGGAGAAGATGAAGGAGATCTTCTCGAGCACGTTTAGCGACAGCTAGAGAGTGCAAAGCGGCGTGTGAACCTCACGCCGGGCAAACGATGAAACCCCGGAGGTGAAACACGCTCACCTCCGGGGTTTTTTTATCGCGCCATCCGGGGAAGTCAGCGCGATTCTCTACGATGCTTCGGTCAACCGAGGTCGTCCTCGGGCGGCTCCTGAACATCCGGGCCGGGGATTCCATCGTTGTCTTCGGTGGGGCCTTCATCGCTGAGGTCCTCGCCCGTATCCTCAGGCTCGAAATCCACCGCGGGGCAATTCACTTCGTTCCAGCTCACGCCGGTGCTCATGTTCTCGCGAATCTCTTCCCAGGAGACGCGTGCGCCTTCCGCAGCGTAGCAGCGTGCTACGCGATAGCAGGCCTCGCCCAGAGTACCGCCACACACCGTCGCTGCCGCTCGCGCTCGGTTCGCGCGGGCCCATGCGAAGGAGATGCGACCCGCTTCCTCGATGCCGTCCTGGCCAGCTTCGAACCCACCTTCACCGTCGGGTGCGAGGAAGTCGCTGCGGCGCGTATAGGTGAAGCGGCCGCCTCGGCCCTGGGACCAGAGGTAGTTGTGGAAGGCGGAGCGCACGGGGGAATCCACGCTCGGCTGAAACTCGTCGACGGCGATGCGCAGGCGTCGTGTGTCACCGGTGTGCCGATAGCCGATTGCGATACGTCCAGTGGGACCTTCAGTGTCGAAGAGTGCACGCGCATTGTCGAAGTTGTAGCCGACCTGACCGGCGCGGGAGATGACTCCGTTGCGGCGCTCCAGCACACGGCCGTTGCCAGCGGCGAGGAGCACCAGGTCCTCGTCCGAGCCATCGAGGGCGCGGCCCTGAAGCTCGAAGGCGTAGCGCTGCGCGCGGAGGTCCGCTTCGCAGATGGTGAGACGCGCATGGTAGCGCTCCCGGTCTTGCTCGTAGCGTACGCAGCTGCGATTGCCCGAGCTGACGGCGACCGGCTCGCCGGTGGCCTTGATGCTATCGATGTGGGTTTGCAGCCGGTCGAGGGCGGCATTGATGTTCGCGGCCACCTCGCGCGCCTGTTCTTGGAATGAAGTGGGGCTATAGCCGTCTGTCTGTTCGCCTTCGTCATCGAGGCTCACTTCGAGCGCGTCGGCGGTGGGGACCGCGGCGTCGAATTCGGTGCTGTCCGTGGAATCGCTCGAGCCGCAGGCGATGAGCCCGACAGCCGCTGCGCCGATGATGAGTGCTTTGTATTTCATGAGTTGCTCCTTTGAGGCGGCTGGTTCGTGCCTCGTTCATGGGAGCAAACCGGCGAGGTCAAAATCGGTTGCGGGGGGCGGCGGATTTTTTCAGGCTTCCCAGCGGTGAAAGCCGCGCTCGTCCACCAGGACGCCAGCGTTTTCCGTGGCCAAAAAGGGCAGGGTGATCACCCGAACGGGGCCGACCTCGAGCTCGCGATACACGTGAAAATGGCCGTAGATCTGCGTCCCGGGCGTCTCCCCTAGCTCCCTCGCGCGCGCGGCGAGCTGCTCCTCGGGATAGTAGGACTTGTGCGAGAGATTCGTACTCTCGAGGCGCTTGGCGATGCGCTCTCCAATCCGCCGGAGCGTGCGTTTCGGGAGCGACCGCGCGAGGAGCCGAAGGGGGAGCGAGCGGGAAAAAGCCCGCCACGCTCGGTATTGGCGATCGGCGTGGTTCACGAGATCGCCGTGGGCCAAATGGAGCGGGCCCTGCGCCGAGGGCACCGTCTCGACCCCGCCGATCACGCGATCGAAGAGCCCGTGTTTGCGGTTCCACTCGTCGACGAAGTAATCCTTGTTGCCGACGACGTAGCGCAGCGAGACGCCGCGCTCCTTGAGCCTCTGCAACGGAGCGAGCATGTCGTGTTGCCAGCGCGGCATGGCGCCGTCGACGGCGAGCCAGAGCTCGAAGAAATCGCCGAGGATCGAGAATTCTTCGATGCCCGCGCGCTCGACTGCCTCGACCAGGCGGAACCAACGCGCGCGTTCATCGTCGAGGCCGCGGTAGTGGCCGTCGCCGATCAGGAGATGGGCACCCATGCTCACTCCTCCTCCGCGGGATCCTTCCTCAGGAAGAAGCCGGCGAGGCTCGCGCGAATGTTCCTACCAGCGGCGCGGGTGACCGGCGTGACCATGTGAGCACGGTCTCCGAGGACGACGAGACGATTCGGTCGCGGCAGCACGTAGTGCCCCACTCCTCGCTCGAGGAGGCGTTCGCTGTACTCCATGTTGTCGAAACGGAAGGGCATCACTGGAAGATCGTCCAGCCCCTCGCTGTCGGCGATCAACAGCTCACCCCCCCACTGCACGTTCCATTCGGGATGCGCGTAAAAGATAAAGGCTCCACTGTAGAACTCATGGTCGTCGCGGTGCCAGGTCAAGGCCGAGCCCGACCCGTACACATAGGGACGACCGCTGATGCGGAACCAATCTTCTCCTACCCAGGGCGTGAGTTGATCTTGCTGCTCCAACAGCGCTTCGATGAACGGGTCGAGACCCGTCTCGGTAGGATAGGTCCCCTCGGGGATCTGGTGACCGTCGACCCGCGGGGGCGAGTGAAACTCCGGTCCGGCGAGGGGCTGGCCATCTTCGAGCTTCCAGGCGCCCTCAGTGGTGGTCACGGGTAGGAGCTGCTCGAACTGGAAGTGGGTCCAAGCCGCGGACCAGCCGTCCTCGTCGAGGAAATCGTCTAGGACGACGAAGCCGTCATTTCGGTAGGTCTCGTTCACGGTACGACTCTTTGACCCTCCCCGGCGTCGAGGTCAAAGCGAAAGCGCATGTGCTCGGGGCGCGTGAGCCAGAGCCAATCGAAGTGATGGGCGATGGTTTCCACCCAAATGAAGGGGTCTGGGACCGTGCACGAATCGCTCAGCGGGGCGCCCGGGCGGCCTGTGCCTTCAAAGAGCGCGCGTGCGGCGGGGCTTTGCTTCTCCCACTCGGCGCGGGCCACCGCATCGCCCCGGTGGAGCGTTGCCGTCGCACGGACCCGAAGCTGGACCTGTGCTCTCGGGTCCCAGAACACCCAGAGGATGCGCGGATTGGACTCGAGCTGGCCTGCTTTGTCCGAGCGCGCGTCCGTGTGAAAACACAGACGACGCTCGGAAGGATCGGCGCGACGCAGGATCACGGTCCGGGCCTCGGGTCCCCACGCGCTCTGCGTTGCGACCACCGGAGCTCGCCAGGGCGAGCGACGGTCCACCGTGGCGCGACCGAGGGTGCGCCACAGCTCCGAGCGCAGGGCTGCGGGGTCTTCGATAGTCCATTCCATTGTAAGGGAAAGTGCGAACCGCGTGCCTCTGCCGCAACCGCGCCCCTCGCTCGTGACCGGGAATCGCGATACGTTCCGTCCTGTGACGAAAATCACGATCATCGGCTGGCGGGAGTACATCGAATTTCCTGAGCTCGCGGTCCCGCGCGTAAAGGCGAAGATCGACACGGGTGCCCGCAGCTCCGCCCTGCATGCCTTCGATATTCGGCGCCAGAAACGCGATGGGCAGGAATGGGTTCGTTTCGCGGTCCACCCGGTGCAGCGCGATGATGACCTCGTGATCGAGTGCGAGGCCCCGCTGCACGACGAGCGCATGGTGCGCAGCTCTACGGGGCACGAGCAGCTTCGCCCGGTGATCCGGCCGCTCATCCGCCTAGGAGGACGACGCTTTCGGATCGATCTGACTCTGGCGTCGCGAGACATGATGGGCTTTCGCATGTTATTGGGCCGCGAAGCTGTGAGGCGTCGTTTCCTGGTCGACGCCGGTCATTCTTTCCTGCTGAGCGACGAGGACGCTACTTGATGAAGCTCGGAATTCTGTCGAGAAAGGCCTCGCTCTACTCGACTCGCCGGCTCAAGGAAGCAGCGGTGGCCCGTGGTCACGACGTGCGCGTCGTTGATTATTCTCGATGCTACATGAACATCACCTCGCACAATCCGCACGTGCTCTATGGTGATGAGCGCCTCGATTTTGACGCGGTGATTCCGCGCATCGGCGCTTCCATGACCTATTACGGCGCCGCGGTGGTGCGCCAGTTCGAGATGATGGGGGTCTACAGCTCGAGCACGTCGCAAGCGATATCGCGCTCGCGAGACAAGCTACGTTCGGTCCAGCTGCTCGCGCGCGAAGGCATCGGCCTGCCGGTCACGAGCTTCGCGCGTTCGCCGAAAGACATCGAGAGTCTCGTCAATATTGTGGGGGGGGCGCCCCTAGTGATCAAGCTGCTCGAGGGTACACAAGGGGTAGGCGTCGTCCTCGCCGAAACGCGAAAAGCAGCCGAGTCGGTCATCGCGGCGTTCAAACAGCTCAACGCCAACATCTTGGTGCAAGAGTTCATCAAGGAGGCGAACGGTGAAGACATTCGTGCCTTCGTCGTGGGTGACAAGGTCGTGGCGGCGATGAAGCGCAAGGGCCCAGACGGGGAGTTCCGTTCGAACTTGCACCGGGGCGGATCGGCGATGAAGATCAAGCTCACTCCGGAAGAGCGCAGCACGGCGCTCCGCTCGGCGAAGAAGCTCGGACTTCGCATCGCTGGGGTCGATATGCTCCGCTCGAACCACGGGCCTCTGGTGATGGAGGTGAACAGCTCGCCGGGGCTCGAAGGAATCGAAAAAGCCAGCGGCAAAGACGTCGCGACTGCAATCATTGAATTTGTCGAGAAGAATGCCGACCGAGGGAGCACGAAAGACCGCATCAAAGGCTGAGCCACCCTTTGTCATCGCAGACCGGGTGGTCAGTCGCGGAAAGAAGGAGCGGATCGAGATCCCGGTCGGCCGGCTCCCCACCGGTACTTCCTTGAGCCTCCCGATCACGGTCATCAACGGCAAGCGCCCGGGGCCGACGCTTTGGTTGAACGCTGCGATCCATGGCGATGAGCTCAACGGGATCGCGATCGCTCGTCTGGTGAGCCGGAGACTTTCGCCGAAGGAGCTCGCGGGGACCGTGATCGCGGTCCCGATCGTCAACGTGTTTGGCCTCTTGAACGAGTCGCGCTACCTGCCCGACCGGCGCGATTTGAATCGGAGCTTTCCGGGATCCAAACGCGGCTCACTCGCCTCGCAACTCGCCCACCTCTTCATGACCGAGGTGGTGGCCCGGAGCGAGGTAGGCCTCGACCTCCACACGGGGTCTGGGGGGCGTTTCAATTTTCCGCAGGTGCGGGCGGATGTAGACGACTCGAAAACCCTCGAGCTCGCCCGGTGCTTTGGAACGTCGATCATCGTGCACTCCTCCATGCGCGATGGTTCCCTGCGAGCGGCAGCGCTGAAGGAGGGCCGGAGGGTGTTGGTCTACGAAGCGGGCGAGGCGAATCGCTTCGATCGGGACGCGATCGACCAAGGCGTGAATGGCGTCCTGAGGGTCATGCGCCATCTCGGAATGATCGAAAACGGCGTGGAGGATCCGGAGCGAGAGCCCAGACTCAGTCGCTCGACGGGGTGGGAGCGCGCCCGCCGCGGTGGCTTCTGTGAAATTCTCGTTGAACCAGGCGAGTCGGTGACGAAGGGGCAGGTTGTGGCACGGCTCTTCGATGCGGCTGGGTCACCGGATGTTCAGCTGAAGTCTCAGCACGAAGGGATCGTGATCGGGGTCTCCAAGGATGGGCTCGTCAATCGCGGCGACGCCCTGATCCACGTGGCCGAGGTCGCACCCTGACACCATCCTGGCGCGTCGCGTTTGCCCCCCGTTCCTCCTGCCAAGGCGGAGGCGTCTCGAAGGACGCACCCGTTCGCGCTAGAACCTCCCCATGAGCCACGCCTTCCTGTTTGAAACCGATGAGCACGCCGCAATTCGTGAGCAGGCGCGCCGCTTCGCCGAACGCGAGATCCGCCCCCATGCCCACGCATGGGAAGAGGCAGGCGCGTTTCCCCTCGAGCTCTATCGTTGCGCTGCTGAAGCGGGACTCTTGGGGCTCGGCTACCCCGAGGCGCTCGGCGGCACAGGCGGAGACTTCACCCACGCCCACAAGACCGGCTGGTGGGCCTCGGACACGGCGGAGCTCTTCTTCGAGGATTTGCGTGTTCCGGTAGCGAACCGGATCGGCGACGAGGGCGCAGGATTCGTTTACACGATGATGAACTTCACCGGTGAGCGCCTCTATCGCGATGCGCGCCTCTATCCGATCGGCGGCGGCACTCGCGAGATCATGAACGAGGTGATCTCCAAGGCGGAGCTCGGGCGCCCTTGACGCGAGCGAGACGCGAGCGATCGGCCGAACCGGATGATCACGGGGTCAGAACTCCCCACCGACAGGAGAGTGGATGTGGTTGTTTGACTACATGGCGCCCGCGGAGGTACCGGAAATCAGTGACTTACGGGGGGCACGCGACTTGCTTAACCCCTGTCATGGCTCGACTTTTTGCAGTGTTGCTGCCGCTGCTCGTGCTGCCCCCGAGCGTACACGCGCACGTTCACCTGGTCGCGCCCCTCGCGCGGACCACCGCTCAAAAGACCGGACCCTGCGGCGATGGCAAGGGGACACCAGGACCGGTGGTGGCGGTCTATGAAGCCGGTCAAACCATCACGGTCATCTTTGACGAGACGATCAACCACCCGGCGCACTACCGGGTGGCATTGGCACTCGAGAGCGTGGATGAGCTCGTCGATCCGGCCTCTTTGGATGAGCTCTATAGCAACGAGGCGGTGCTGGCGGACGGGTTAGCCGACGCCGACGGTGGCCGCTACGAATACGAGGTCACCTTGCCCGAAGGCGTGACCTGCGAGCGCTGCACTCTGCAGTTGATCCAGGTGATGTACGACAAAGCTCCGCCGCGCTGCGAGCGCTGCGTCTACGGCGACAACGACCTCTACTACCAGTGCGCCGACATCGCCATCGTCGAGCTCGGATCGGTAGCACCGCCGCCGGAAGAACCGCCGGAGCCGCCGCCGGAGCCGCCGCCGGAGCCACCCGCTCCAGGACATGACGCGGACCACGACTTGGAGGAAGAGCATCAGCACGAACACGACCCGGGTCAGGAGAGCGCCGATCCGGCGCCTGAAGCCCCGGCGGACGCAGAATCGGGTGAGAGCGCTGTGCTCACCGGCGAAGAACGAGCTTCCGAGCCGCCCTTAAATGCCCGAAGCGTCGGGACGTTGGGGTGCACGGCGACGCCGCCGAGTCTCCTCGGCCTCATCGCCCTTTTTTGGCTCCGCCGTCGACGCTAGGCTTCGGCCCATGGGACGCGTTCGGGGTCCACTGCTCGTCATGGCCACGGTCCTCGTAGCGGGGGCCGTCGGTTTTTTCTTCTTGCGCGACGACTCGCCGAGGAAGCGGACGGTCGATCTGTTTCTAGACATGGTCCGTCTTCCGAGCGGCAAGCTCGCGAGCATCGCGATCGACGACGGCAGGGTCGTTGAAGTTGGCTATACGCCGAGGTTTCGGCAAGAGTTCGACGCGGTGCAGACCCTGGATGGACAGGGAGGCGTACTCCTCGGGGGTGTGCACGATCACCATACGCACCTCTTCTCCGGCGGGAAGAGTCTCGAGGAGCTGCAGCTCGGAGAACCGGACACGCTCGAAGCGCTCGAAGAGGCCGTCCGCGCTTGGTCAGAGGCGCACGCGGGTGATCCGTGGATCATCGGTCGCGGCTGGCACTACTCGCTCTTTCCCGATGGCCTCCCCACCCGCGCGCTGCTCGATCGTTGGGTCCCGGAGAAGCCGGTGATGCTCGAGTCCTTTGACGGGCATGCCCAGTGGACGAACAGCGCGGCCCTCGCGAAGGCGGGGATCACTCCCAACACCCCGAACCCGCCGGAAGGCACTATCGTCCGGGACGGGAGCGGCGCGGCGACGGGCGTGTTTCTCGAAGCGGCGCAGAAGCTCGTCGAAGGGGCCGTGCCCGCACTCACTCGCGAGCAACAGCGGGAGATCCTCGCCCGCGCCGCACGTTACGTTGCGAGCCTCGGAATCAGCACCGTCGACGACATGGTCTACAGCGACGCGACGGAACGGATCGAGCTGCTGCGCGCGCTTCACGACGCAGGGGAGCTTCCGATTCGCGTGCGGGTGTTCCCGGTCGTCCCTGCGGATGTGGAAGACGAGACTCTCGATGCGATCAAACGGCTGAAACTCTCCCTCGCGGACCACCCGCGGCTGTCCGTTCCTGGGATCAAGCTCTTCGTGGACGGGGTGATCGAGTCGAAGACGGCCTACCTGAAGGCACCTTACGCCACCGGCGGCGGCACTGGGGCTCCGCGACTGAGTGGCGAGCAGCTTGGTTCCATCCTCGCCCGCGCCGCAGAGAGAGAGCTCGCGGTGGTGATGCACACGATCGGTGACGCGGCCGCATCGATGGCCCTCGACGCCGTCGAAGCGTTGGGAAAGGCACGTCCGCCGCTCCTGCGCCTCGAGCACATCGAGCTTCTCAGTCCCGAGGACAGGACCCGTTTTGCCGCGCTCGGGGTCGAGGCGTCGATGCAACCGCTACACGCCGATCCGGGAGGGCCCAATCCAGAGGAGGGTGTGTGGTCCGAGAACCTCGGGGTGGCGCGACTGCCTCTCACTTTCCCTTGGCGCGATCTGCTCGACGCGGGTGCGTTTCTGCGTTTTGGCTCGGACTGGCCGGTGGTGAGCGCGAATCCGCTCCCGGGGATCGCGGTCGCGCTGTCGCGTCAGGATCGCATGGGGCAACCCGAAGGGGGCTGGATTCCGGAGCAGCGCATCCGCCTCGAAGAAGCGCTCGAGGCCTACAACGCCACACCCGACCTTTCTCCCGGTTCTCCCGTGGATCTGATCGTCCTCGACCCGGCGGTTGCGCTCCACTCTCCCCGGAACCTGTGGCGCAGCACGGCGATCGCCGCGGTGCGTTGGCGGCTTCTCGGCCGCGCGGTCCAACGCTTCTAAGTCCCTGCGTGGGGTGCTAGAGAAGGGGCCGTTTTTGGGAGGAGGACGAGTGCCATGCGGTGCTCCGAAGATCACTACACGCCGAGCGCCTTGTCGCTGGATCCCACGGCCATCACTCCAGTGGAGCGGATCGCGCTCTACGAACGCATGCTCCTGCCGCGGCTGATCGAGGAGAAGTCCCTGAAGCTCCTGCGTCAGGGGCGGATCAGCAAGTGGTTTTCGGGCATCGGTCAGGAAGCGGTGGCGGTCGGCCTGACCCACGCTTTAGCGCCTAACGATACGATTCTACCCCTGCACCGCAATCTCGGGGTCTTCACCACCCGCGAGATCCCCCTCGAGAAGCTCTTCGCCCAGTGGCAGGGCAAGTTGGAGGGATTCACGAAAGGGCGGGACCGAAGCTTTCATTTTGGGACGCTCGAGCACCGTGTCGTGGGAATGATCAGCCACCTCGGAGCCATGCTCGGCGTCGCGGACGGCTTTGCTCTCGACGCGCGCTTGCGCGGCGCGCGGGACATTGCGGCGGTCTTCTCCGGCGACGGCGGAACGAGTGAAGGTGACTTTCACGAGGCGGTGAACGTGGCGGCGGTTTGGGACCTGCCGGTGATCTTCGTGATCGAGAACAACGGCTACGGCCTGTCCACGCCGTCGGAGGAGCAGTACCGCTGCGCGCGTTTTGTCGACAAGGCGGTCGGATACGGGATTGAGGGAGTGAGAATCGATGGCAACGACGTCTTCGAGGTGTTTCGCACGGTTCGCGGGCTCGCCGAATCACTCCGGGAACGGCCACGTCCGGTCTTGCTCGAGGCGATGACCTTTCGCATGCGCGGACACGAAGAGGCGTCGGGGACCAAATACGTTCCCGACGAGCTCTTCGAGCTCTGGCGCGCGCGTGATCCCGTCGTGCGCTTGGAGCGACACCTTCTCGAGACTGGAATCCTAGACGAGGCCGGGGTGCAGCGTACGCGCGAAGCGATGCAGGAGCGGATCGATACAGCGTGGGAGCGCGTATTCGAGCTCCCACCTGTCGCTTCGAGTGCCTCGGCGGAGCTCGTCGATGTCTACGCGCAGCGCTCCGAGCCTCCGTCTCGACGGGGCAACGGCGTGACTCGGACCATGCGGTTCGTGGATGCGATCTCGAACGCCCTCGATCTCGCCATGGAGCACGACGAACGCCTCGTCCTGATGGGTCAGGACGTTGCGGAGTACGGCGGCGTGTTCAAGGTCACCCAAGGCTTTGTCGAGCGCTACGGGCGGGAGCGCGTACGCAATACGCCCCTGTGCGAGTCCGCGATCATCGGCTGTTCCCTGGGCCTCGCTCTTGCAGGAAGACCCTCAGTGGTCGAAATGCAGTTTGCTGATTTCGTGAGCTGCGGCTTCAATCAAATCGTCAACAACCTCGCGAAGACCCATTATCGCTGGGGCGCGCCGGTGAACGTCACGATTCGGATGCCCACGGGCGCGGGATCGCAGGCTGGGCCGTTTCATTCGCAGTCGAATGAGGCGTGGTTCACGCACGTCGCCGGTTTGAAGGTGGTTTATCCGGCGAGCGCCGAGGATGCGAAGGGGCTCTTGCTCGCGAGCATTCGCGATCCGAACCCCGTGCTCTTCTTCGAGCACAAAGGGCTCTACCGCAGCGTACAGGGTGAGGTTCCGGAGGCGGACTACGAGGTTCCGTTGGGCCAGGCCCGGATCGCCCGCGAGGGGGATCGAGCCACGGTGGTCACGTACGGCAGTGGCGTGGGTTGGGCCCTCGCCGAAGCGGAGCGGACGCCGGGCCTCGAGCTGATCGACCTTCGCAGCCTCTTGCCCTGGGATCGGGATACGGTATTCGCGTCGGTAAGGAAGACCAGCCGCTGTCTGGTGCTACACGAGGATACGCTCTTCGGCGGGATCGGTGGCGAGATCGCCGCCGAGATCGGCCAGCACTGCTTCGACGCGCTCGACGCGCCGATCATGCGCGTGGGCGCTCTGGACACGCCCGTTCCCTTCGCAAAGCCCCTCGAGGAGTCCTTCTTGCCGCGCGAGCGGTTCCCGGAGAGTCTGCGCAGATTGCTCGCTTACTAGTCAGAATGGAGCGACCGACTCCGTTTCGCAGATCCGTGGATTAGACTGCGAAGCGGTTAACCTCGTGGTCCAGTTCGAAGGTCCTGAAACTCCTGAAGAAGGTCGGCGCTCTCGAAGACTTGCATGTCGTGTATGAGGCAGGTCCTACGGGGTATGCGCTGTGCCGGTTTCTTCGCGCACACGAGGTGCGGTGCGATGTCATCGCACCGAGCCTCGTGCCAGAAATGTCGGGCGATCGAGTCAAAACCGATCGTCGGGATGCGGCCAAGCTGGCCCGGCTGAGTCGGGCGGGATTGCTCACGGCCGTATACATGCCGGATGACGGAATAGAGGCACTTCGAGATCTCGTCCGTTGCCGTGAAGCGGCGAAGTCTGACGAGTTACGTGCACGTCATCGGCTCTCGAAATTTCTTCTCCGTCAGGGTCGACAGAAACCCAAGGACATCAAGAAGAGTTGGACGCTCAAACACTTCACATGGTTGAGCCGCCAAGAGTTCGAACACCCCGCTCATGACGCGACATTCAGAGACCTGATGGGTGCCGTGGCGAGAGAACTCCTGGCATTCATTTGGCAGATCGGACTCGAAGCCGAGCGCGAATACGACCGCAACCGCATTGCCACAGCAGCCTAGCGTAGATCGATGAACACGACGCCACACGTGACAGGGAACGTGCTCGGGGACCCGGTGGACGGAGAATCCTCGCACCCCCTATGCGGCGGAGCACATTGTGCTTCGGCCCGCGGAACTAGTCAGAGGCAGCTCCCGACGGATCTTGAGCATGCGGTTTCGGCCCGCGGATATCAGACTGATCAACGTCGGCATCGCCTCGGGCGCGTTCCCTGTCACGTGCGGCAAAATAAAGCTGCGACGGGGCCGCCGGCTCCGTTGAAGCACCGAGAAAGATTGACCGGGACACCCCCTAGCTTCGAGCTCAGAGCAGATTTTTTGCGGCCGCCAGCGCTGAGTCGTAGTTCGGCTCTTCGCTCATCTCGGGGACGATTTCCTGGTACTGGATTGTCCCGTCCTTATCGAGGACCAGAACCGCGCGGGCCAGCAGACCGAGCTCCTTCATGGTGAGACCGTACGCTTCTCCGAAGGCACGCGAGTTGTAGTCGGAGAGCACGTGCACCCGCTCGATCCCCGCCGCCCCACACCAGCGATTCTGGGCGAAGGGCAGGTCTCGGCTGACTGTGAGGACGACGGCTTCGTCACCGAGCCCACTCGCGTGCTCATTGAACTTTCGGGTCTGCGTATCGCACACGGGTGTGTCCAAGGAGGGGACGACGTTAACGATGCGGACCTTACCGCTCCAGTCCTCCAGGGACTTTGGCGACATGTCGCCCGCGGTCAGGGTCGCTGCTGGAGCTTTTTGCCCCACCTCGACTGCGTTGCCGCTCAAAGTCAGCGGGTTGCCCTGAAAAGCCACCAAACCCGTACGATCGCCCATGCCACTCTCCTGTTTCGTGTGAAAGCTCCCCACTGAGTATGAGGGGAACGAGGCAAATTCAAACCCCATGCATAGATCGGGGTTGTCGTCATCCCGCAGGGGCCGCCGGTGCGGCCGCTTCCGTTGAGGCTTCGTTGGGCGTCTTGGCCCGCGCTTCGCGTTCGAGCTCTTTTAGCGGCAGAAAGCAACGGAACCGGGCGGCGAGTTGTTCGGGGTCCGCATCGAGGAGCTCGCGGGCGGCCTTGCTTTCCGTCGCGAGTAGGTGCTGCTCGAGAAGAAAGCGCAGCTCGCCCATGCGCTCATCGTTCCATTCGGCGATGGCGACGTAGTCGCGATTGACCATCGGAACCTGACGCTCGTCGAGGTAGAGGCGACCGCCGGTCATGCCCGCACCCACGTTGAAGGAGACGGGGCCCAGGATCGCGACCGCACCGCCGGTCATGTATTCGCAGGCGTGAAGGCCTGCGCCTTCTACCACCGCGAGAGCGCCGGAGTTGCGCACCGCGAAGCGGTCGCCCGTGAGACCGGAGATGAACACCTGTCCGCCGGTCGCGCCGTAGAGCACGCAGTTTCCGGCGATGACGTTCGATGCCGCTTCGTAGGCCGCATCCTCCGGTGGTCGGATCACCACGCGCCCGCCGGACATCGACTTGGCTACAGCATCATTGGCTTCGCCATAGAGTGTCACCTCGATCCCCTCGGTGAGGAAGGCGGCAAACCCCTGGCCAGCGGAGCCGTTGAAGCGGAGCTGAATGGTACCTGGCGGCAAGCCTTTGGTGCGCGGAAGGTCTCGTCCTCGCCCGCTCGCGATCGCTTCCAGGCGTTCGCGATTGGTTCGCTTGCCGATCATCCCGGCGAGGCGCGCGAGTACCGCCCGGTCCGTGGAATGGATCTGATAGACGCCCTGCATGGGCACGAGCGAAGCAACGGCCTCCTGCGCGTCCGCAGCAATGCGAGCGTTCAGTGGGTTCACGTCCTCGTCGATCAAATTCTCGTGATCATCCGGCGGCGTATAGGCGCGGTTGACGTGGAGCACGGAGAGCTCGAGGCCCCGGTCCGCGACGAGCGTGTGGTAGCGTGGATCGATCTCCAACAGGTCGCCGCGACCGACGATCTCGGTCAGTGACTTCACGCCCATCTTGCTCAGCATGTGCCGCGCCTCTTCGGCGAGCTGCTGCAGCATCAGGATCACGTGCTCGGGGGTGCCCTTGTACTTCTTCTTGAACTTCGGATCGTGCGTCGCGATGCCCGTCGGGCAGCGGTTCTTTTCGCAGACCCGCGCCATGATGCAGCCTTCGGCAACGAGCAGGAGCTTTCCAAAGCCGTATTCTTCCGCGCCGAGCGTCGCCGCGAGAACGATATCCCGTCCGGTCGAGAGCCCACCGTCCACCCGGAGCACGACGTGGTGGCGCAGACCCTGCTCGACGAGCGCGTTGTGGACCTCGGTGAGACCGAGCTCCCAGGGAAGGCCCGCATGGCGCATCGAGGTGACCGTGGCCGCGCCTGTTCCGCCATCGCCACCGGAGACCTGGATCACATCCGCGCCGGCTTTGACGACGCCAACCGCGATGGTCCCGATGTTCTTGCCGGCGACGAGCTTCACACAAACCGGCACGCTGGGTTTGAGCTGCTTGAGCTCGTAGATCAGCTGGCGCAGGTCTTCGATCGAGTAGATGTCGTGGAGAGGGGGGGGAGAGATCAGGTCGACGCCAGGCGAGGCGAATCGCGCATGAGCGATGTCCTCATTGACCTTCACGCCCATCAGCTGACCCCCCTCACCGGGCTTGGCCCCTTGGGCGATCTTGATTTCGATTTCCTCACCGGAGACCAGGTACTCGGCGGTGACACCAAAGCGGCCCGAGGCGATCTGCTTCGTGGAGGCGGTGGTTCCGTCCTCGAAGTAGTAGGGGTTTTCGCCCCCTTCACCACTGTTGCAACGGCCGCCGATCGAGCGCATCGCCTTGAAAATGTCGCGCTGACTCTCCGCGGAGATCGCTCCGAAACTCATCGCGCCGCTCCCGAAGCGCATCATGATCGCTTCGCGCGATTCGACGTCGTTCAGCGGGACCTCTGCTTCCCCGGGGCGGAACCGGAAGAGGTGACGGAGGCAGACGGGCTCTTGCTCGGCGATACCCTCGCGATACTCCTGGTAGGCTTCGCGGGTTCCGTCTTCGTTTTCCGCGCGCACCGCGCGGTGAATCTGCTTTGAGAGCGCCGCGGTCATCGAGTGTTTCTCACCCTCGCGACCCTTCGGATGCTCTTTGAAGACATAGGTCTGGGCGAGTTTCGAGTCGTTGCGTGCGCGCTCAGCAGCTGCGAGCACCGTGCGTTCCACGTGCCCGAAGTCGATGCCGCCGATCACGCTCTTCAAGCCTGGGAAGTAGCGGTTGATGATGTCGAAGCCGATCCCCACCGCGGTGAACAGGCGCGAGCTCTGATAGCTGCGGACCACCGAGATCCCCATTTTGCTCATGATCTTGAGCAAACCCTGCTCGAAGGCGCTGATGAGTTTGCCCTCGCGCTCGGCCGGGTCACCGTTCTTGAGTGCTTTGTGTTGGTCAAAGCGCGCGACCTCGAGCGCCAATGAGGGGCATACGGCGGTCGCGCCAAAGGATATGCAGCAGGCGAGGTGGTGGGTGGTGAAGACGTCTCCCGCCTCGAGGACGATCGAGGTTTCGAGGCGTTTGCCCCATCGGTTCAGCTCGGTGACGACCGCACGCACGGCGAGCACGCTCGGAACGGGCATGCGTTCGAGGTCCACCATGCGGTGCGAAAGGATGAGGATCGAGTAGCCGCGGTCCACCGCGTCGCGTGCCCGCCCCGCGAGTCGATCGAGGGCGTCACGAAGTGCGCGTCCGCTGCCGGTGGGTACGAAGCTGCAATCGATCACGGCCGCCTTGAGCCCCGGAGCGAGGTTGCGCTCCGTGAGCTCGTCGAGGAATGCCATCTCGCCGAGGCTCAACACCGGCGTGTCCGAGACGAGCGCCTGTGTCGGAGGGATCAGCTCCTTGGGGGCGAAGATATTCGGCCGGCGACCGAGGTGCGTCGTCAGGTCCGTGACCATCGACTCGCGCATGTAGTCGAGCGGGGGGTTTGTGACCTGGGCAAAGTCCTGCACGAAGAAGTCGAAGAGGGTGCGTGGCTCGTCGCTCAACACCGCGAGGCGCGCCGTATCGCCCATTGAGCTGATCGGCTCCTTGCCGTCGGTGATCATCGGCACGAGGACGCGGTCGAGCTCGTCTTGGGTCAGACCAAACGCCGCCGCATGGCTGAGGAGCTGGGGCTCACTGCGTTCTGCCCGCGAGCTGATCGGCAAGAGACGGGGGTCGAACTCCGCGTTGAAATTCTCTCGAGATTCGCTCGGGTCGCGCAGGTGCACCTGTCCGTTGTCGAGTTCGACCTTCACACCGCTGCCGGCGGCGAGCGTCCCTTTTCCGAGGATGATCTTCGGGTCGAGATCGAAAATGCCCGCCTCGGAAGCGAGATAGAACGCGCCCTCGGTCATCGTCCATCGGCACGGCCGAAAGCCGTTGCGGTCGAGGCGTGCGCCGATCGAGTTGCCATCGCAGTAGGTGATGAACGCCGGCCCGTCCCAAGGCTCCATCGCGCGGCCCCAGAAGCTGTAATACCCTGAGTGTCCAGTCGCGGGCGGCATCATGATCGCGAGAATGTCTTCCACGTGGGGAATCGAGCTGCGGTATTTCAGCGCCTCAACCATCTCGTTCAGGCTGCCGGAGTCGCTCATGTTGTCGTGGGTGAGGAGCTCGTCGCGCCGGATCCCGAGCGCCTGCTCGCGCGAGTAGGCCCAGGAGCGGTTGCTCGCGATCGTGTTGATCTCACCGTTGTGAGCGATCAGGCGGAACGGCTGAGCTTTCTCCCAACCGGTGCGCGTGTTCGTGCTGAAGCGCCGATGAAATAGCGCGAAGCGGGTGGCGTATTTTGGGTCGCGGAGATCCGGATAGAACTCCGCGAGCATGTGCGCCTGCGTGAGCGCTTTGTAGATGATCGTCGTCGTGGACAGGGAGGCGTAGCTGACCGTCTGGTAAAGGCCTTCGTCTTTCATGCGCGAGCGCGTGCGCTGCTTCACCAGGTAGAGGAGCTCGTTGAAGGACTTGTCCGTTCGACACTGAGGCGGTCGCGAGAGGATGAACTGCAGAATGTGAGGCATCGCGGCCCGGGCCTGTGGCCCGAGGACTTCAGGGCGCGTGGGGACCCGGCGCTTTTCGAGGACCTCGATGTCGAAAAAGTGAAAGACCTCATCCATGAGCTCGACGGCGCGTCGACGTTGCTGCGGATCGATCGTGAAGAACAGGGTCGCGACGGCGATCTCGCCGGGCCGATAGCCCAGCATCTCGAAGGGAATGTCGGTCATCACCCCGGAGCCATCGCCGGTGACGCGGTCCGCGCCGCAGGCACCGCGGTGCTCGACGCAGGACAGGGCGGTGAGGGCCTTCTCCAGGACCCAGTGGTCGCATTCACCGGTTCGGCTGACGATGAAACCAGTACCGCATGCAGACCGCTCTTCGTCGGTCGCAAAGAATGACGTCATGCTTCCTCACGCTTTAGTGTGCTTGCGCTATCGCTAGGCAGGATCCCGCGACGCGTGAGGCGTTAATATGACGTCGTGCGTAATGGATGGCAAGGCGACGCACGGCCCCATCGAGGCCGGTGGACGCTGTTCAGGCTGCCTCGAGGAGGGTGAACAAGCGCGGGTCGAGCCGGGTAATGCGCATCCCCAGGCGGGCGGGAGTCGTGGGCTCGCAGCGCACCACCTCCGCATCCACGTCGAACTCGAGATCGTCGACCTTGAATCTCGCCGAAATCGACTCGCCTTCGTCGAGAGGCTCCGCAGACCAGGCGCCAATCCCTGACACAGAGAGGTCCAAACAGAAGGCGACCCAAGTGCGCTCGCGGGCCTGAATGTGCATAGGTTGCCGCAGACGAATGCGCCGTGCGCCACGCCTCTCTGCAGGCCTCTTGGACTCCTGCTCCATGGCTCTCGTGCTCCTCACCCTATTTGGGTGATCGCAGGGACGGTGGCACTGAGACTGTAACGGAAAATCCAGGTCGTTGTAACCCTTCAATTTTACTGTAGGTCTAGGTGGGCGCGATCAGGCGGCGAGGATGCCGTAGCGCGGCAAGATGTCGTCTACGACGCTTCGCCGATGGGCTTTTGCGGCGTCGTGAAAGCGCTTCCAGTGGCTGCTCAGAAACTCGTCGCTGTATTTGAACACTCGGCCGTCACCGTTGGCGGGGATCAGCGCCTGATCGCGCCAGGCTTTGTCGCCCTTGGCGAGGACCGGAAGCTCCGCCGCGCCGATCCCAAAGAGATCGTCGCGGATCGCGCGCAGCCACTCGAGATAGCGGGGCCTCGCCTTTGGCTCTTCCAGTGAGCGAAAGAGCTGCTCCATCTCTCCCCGCGCTCGGTCTGGAAGCCCGCTGGTTTTCGCGTCCGCGTCCCCCGCTTGGTAGGCCTGGAAAACCCGACACAGACTGTCAGCAGCCTCGATGAAGAGAGCGGCGTTGTCTCGCTCGATGCGGCGTCCGATGCCGTCCGTGTAGCTCCAATTCAGATAGGGAAGGTCCGGATAGGAGAGCGCCTCGCCGTGTCCCAGGGGCAGGACCGTGCGTCGAACCATCCCTTCAAAGAACTTAGTGACTTTTCGCTCGAAGAAGGGGTCTGGCGCACCGTCGCGTTCGACCCGGTTCACATAGTTCACTTCGTGGGGTACCCCAGCGAACCCTTGGTGCGCCCAGGTATCAGCGAAGACATGGGCCACGACACCGAGACGGTAGATGCCATAGGCGCGGTCTTTCGAGCCGATCGCGGCGCGCACCATGTCCCAGGCGACCGGACTGCCCGGTCGGGTGATCATGCGCTCGATGAAGGATCCCTCCGGGTACTTGCCCGCGGGAAGTCCTCCGTTCCCGGGAATGAAATGAAAAGGCACCCAAACGAGCCGGCTCGGGAGATCCTGGAAGTTCTTGTAGTTGAGCATACGGTGGGCGGTGGCCCGGCGGGAATAGAGTGCGCCGTTGTCGAAACGGACGATACCTTCGGTGGTGGCGTCGTCGACGTACTGGGCACAGTGGGCGATGATGTCCGCTTCGTCCGGATCGAATCCCGCTGCCCGCGCGCAGATGTAGGTCACCGGGTGGTGGAAATCGATCTGCATCCGACCACCTTCCCTTCCCCGTGTTGCATCTGAGTGTTCGCGGTGTGAACTCTTCAGGTTGCGCCGCAGAGCGCTTCGAGCGTCTTGCGTGCCTCCGGCGTGCTGATCACCATCAGCTCGTAGCCCGGCTCGATCCGTTGCTCGTCCCGGGGCGCGTAGCACCAGGTTGGTTTCCTCGCCGGTGGCGATCGCGACCATTGAGCCCGCCGAACGACTCCGGCGACGCGACCGCATCGGCCCCGGCCCGGCGCATCTTCTTGTCGAGCGCGTTGTCGAGGCAACGAACGATGATGCGGAGCTTGGGGTCTGCATTCTCGCGGACATTGCGATGATCAGGTTGTCCTTGTCGCTTTGCGTACACGCGACGATGCCGCGCGCGCGATCCTCGCGGCGGTTAAGAGAAAGGCGGTGAAATTCGAGAAGAAGAAAATGAACGACCCGATCCCCGCCATCATCAGGACGATCGCGAACGCCTGTGCGGGGGGATTGCCGCTCACCGGGACGATCTCGCCGTCGCCAACGGTCGTCAGGGTCACCACCGTCATATAGGCTGCGTCGAGAACGCTGACTTCCGCCCCTCCGATGATCTTGAAGCCGATGATCCGGACGAGCACGACGACGCTCAGGAGCCCCGCGGCCCGCGACAGTGGGTGGCCCGTTCGGCGGAGGAGCTTGATGGACGGAACAATCACGGCTCCTTCATAGCGCAGGTTGTCGAAGAGAGGTAAATCCCCAGCGGGACCCTGGGGCCGCTTCACAGTTCTTCACACTCGCAAAAAACTTCCTCAACGCCCGGGGGGCACCGTCAAACTGTGGCCGATGGCGGTCACCGCACCCGGACACGCGGTTCGGTGCGAAGAGAACGGAGAAGATCATGAAGAAGACCATCACCATCGCATTGCTCGCAGCGGTTCCCCTCGTCGCGGTCGGCTCGGGCATGGCCTACGCCCATTGGGGCAAGGATCGCCACGTGGAGCGGGCGCAGAGGTTCATCAAGTGGCGCGTCAACGACATGCTCGACGAAATCGACGCCACCGACGAACAGTCCGAGAGGGTGAACGCGGTCGTCGACGGACTCATCCGGGACGCGATTCCGATGATCGAGGAGCATCGCCGAGCCCGCGGTGAGTTCAAGGAGATGTTCTTCTCCGACACCGATCCTGAGCAGGTCCACGCGGCGATCGACCAGCGGATGGCGAAGTTCAGTGAGCTCGCCCACAAGGCTGCCGACGCCGCCCTGGAAGTGCGCGGGACTTTGACCCCCGAGCAGCTCGACGAGCTGAAGGAGCTTCTGCCCGAACGGCCTTACCGTCACTGATGGGCCTGGCAAGAATGGCGACACAAACGCTCTCTCGAGGCCTTCGAGGTGCGAGAGAGCGGCTCGTGTCGCTCCCATGCGAAAAGAAGTCTATCCCTGGGATTTTTGCTAGCGTTTCGGCCATGAGCGACGGATCGACCACGATGGCCCTCCTCATCGAGGATGACGAGCGACTCGCTGCTTTGACCACTGAGTACCTCGGTGGCAACGGAGTTGCAGTGACCCATCGGCCGAACGCGGAGGAGGGACTCGGCGAGTTGCGGGAGGTGCGATACGACGTGGTACTGCTCGACCTGATGCTCCCGGGGATGGACGGACTCGAAGCCTGCCGGCGTATCCGAGAGATCTCGGATGTGCCGATCATCGTGCTCACCGCCCGAGGCGAAGAGGCGGACCGGGTGATGGGCCTCGAGCTCGGCGCCGACGACTACCTGAGCAAACCCTTCTCACCTCGCGAGCTCCTCGCGCGAATCCGGGCACTCCTGCGTCGGGCCCGAGGGCAAGCGGGACCGGCCGTGCGGGCGGTGCAGAGCGCTGGGGTTCAGGTGGATCCGGCGCGTCGGGAAGCGCGCTATGGCTGCGAGCTCCTCGATCTCACGGGCTACGAGCTCGACCTCCTGCGGGTTCTCGTGGAGCGAGCCGGTCGCGTGCAGTCGCGGGAGGCTCTGATGGAGTCGGTCCGAGGGAACGCCGACGAGAGCTACGACCGCACCGTCGATGTGCACGTTTCGCGCTTGCGCCACAAACTCGATGCGGCCGGAGCCCCCAAGGGGCTGATCAAGACGGTGCGCGGCGTCGGATACGTCCTGGTGGAGGAGAGCTGATGCGTGGGCTCTTCGCGCAGGTCTACCTGCATGGATTGCTGCTGCTGGCGACCGTCGTGCTCAGCACGTTCGTCGTCGGCTTTCTGACGAGCGGAGGAGAGCGTCGCGGCGAGCTCGGACGGGCCGCGCGCTACGTCGCTGCGCAGCTCGGTGACCGCTGGGAGGACCGGGACGCACTTCTGGCGGAGCTCGAACGCCAGCACCGCAGCTTCGGCCATTCGATCGCCGCCTACGACCGAACGGGAGCGCTTCTCGGGAGCGCCGGAGACAGTCAGTTGCCACTGCTGAGTGACGAGGACCTCACGCGCCTGTTCGAGGATGGAGAGGTGCTCTGGCTTCGGCCGCACTCCATGGCCGCTCCGATCCGAAGGGGTGAGCGAGTGGTGGGATACGCGGTCGGGCGTAGTCCCTTTGCGGACGACCGGAGGCCCCTTCGCGCCGTCGCGGTGATCGCCACCATCGCGTCCGTCCTTGCGCTCGTTTCGATCCCGCTCGTGAAGCGCATCGTTCGACCCTTGCGCGTGATCGGCGATACGACCCGGACCCTCGGCGAGGGGGACCTGTCCGCCCGCACCGGCCTCGACCGGCGCGACGAGATCGGCCAGCTCGCCCGCCAGGTCGACGACATGGCGGAGAGTCTCGAGCGTTCCTCGAAGATCGAGCGCGAGCTTCTCGCGAATGTTTCACACGAGCTCCGTACCCCGATGGCACGTCTCCGGGTGGCGCTCGAGCTCGCGGGAGAAGTGGGGGACGATCGTCGCGCCGAGCTTCTCGCGGACGCTTTGCGCGATGTGGACGAGGTCGACGCCCTCACCGAAGACATTCTGATGTCCGCGCGGCTCGAGCGCGGGGGGGCGCTCGTTCCGGAGGAGCACGAGGTCGGGCCCTGGATCGAGTCGATCCTCGAAGGCGCTCGACGCTCCTGGCCCGGACGCTCGCTCGTTCTCGCGGGTGGAGCCGGGCGCGCCCGTTTCGACGCCAAGTGGCTCGGGCGCGCCGTCGCGAACGTGGTGGAAAACGCCCTGAAGTACTCCGAGGACGAGGTGACGGTTTCGGTCCAGGAAGAGGATGGGCTCGCGATCACGGTGCGGGACAGGGGGATCGGGATTCCCGAGGCGGAGCGGGAGCGGATCTTCGCGGCGTTCTATCGCGTCGGCGAAGGCAGCGGCGGTCGGCGCGGCGGCTTTGGCCTCGGCCTGACCCTCGCCCGCCGCGTGGTCAAGGCCCATGGGGGCCGCTTGCGTCTCGAGAGCGAGGAGGGGCGGGGCAGTACCTTCACCCTCCAGATTCCTAAGGCGCCACCGCTCGGCTCTTCGGTCTAGGGCGCATCTCACACCCCCGGACTTCAGCCGGGCTCGAGCTCCCGGAGCCACGCACTGAGCTCCGGGAGCTCACGAGCCAGCGCGTCGAGATCGACGTCACGTCCCTGAAGGTCGACGGCGCGCGGGCCCCCGGGCTCGAGGAAGACCACCGCTGCGGGCGAGCGTCGGTAGGTCGCGTGAGCTTTTCCGACCCACCGCTCTTGCTCCACGACCACGGCGAAGGCACCGCGGGCGGTGCGAATGGGTCCCTCGATCGTCAGTGCTCCGGTCATTTCCGTCGCCTCGCGACCCGAAACAGAAGGCGCACGGTGCGCGGTCGAAGGACGGGCACGAGCACCGTCCCCAGGAGAAAGAGCGGTCGAAACGCGAGGGCCGCGACGAGGTCGACAAAGAGCATCGACTCGGCGAAGCTCGGGCGCATGCGAAAGTCCGGATGCCGCTCACTGGCGAGGACCGCCGGCGGGCCAATGGCGCCCCAGAGCATGCCCGTATCCGCCGGGTCGTCGAGGCCAACCAAGACGTCGCCGCTCAGGCGCGAGAGGTGCACCTGACGGGCGAGGCGGCCGAGGAGCTCGAGGACCAGATCCAGGAGGCGTCGGCCATCGTCGAAGGAGGGCGCGCGGAATCCTCCGGCGCGTTCCTCCTCTTCTTCGTCTTCTTCTTCGTCCTCGTCGCCGTCGCGATCAAAGCGAACGCGGACCCAGCCGAAAAGGGCACGTGCTTCGACCTGAGCGGCGGTGCCGCCGTCGTGATGGACCGTGGCGACGAGCTCGATCCGCAGCGCGAGCACCAGGAGGACGAGCGCAGCGAGGGCGGCCAGTACCGCCAGAGCCGCGATCACTCGCCTTCGTTCTCGCTCTTTTCGGCGAGCTTCTTGTCGTCCTTGTTGGGGCCGATGAGCTTGGCCCGGGCGAGCTCACCGACCGTGTCGGCGACCTTGCCGAGGGCGGAGCTCGACATCTTGACCGTCTCCATACGAGCGCCGCGCTCGTCGAGGATCACCACCGCGACCGGCTTCACCCCGCCGCCGCCGCCCATGCCGCCGCTCTCTTGGCTGGTGCCGACACCAAAGCCAAAGCCCAGGCTCACGAGGGGCACCACCGTCGTCTTGCCGAGCTCGATCGGCTCACCCACCACCGACTTGGAGCTCAACATCTTCTCGAGCTCCTCCACCGCGGATTGAAACAGCTTGGTTACGTCCATGATTTCCCTCCCTAGTTGTTCCCTCTCACCATCTCTAGGATAGGGCAACCGAGGGTCATTGCGAATCGAAAGCCTGGCACTGAGTGACTCAGCTCGGTCAACGCGCTGAGGTGACAATCCATCGCCGGAGTGTGGAAAACCGGGATCGAGGTGCAAGCAACGAGCTCGTCGCGCAACGCCTCAGGGGACAATCGCGTGATCCGATTCTCTTTGCTCTGCGCGATGAGATAGAGTGCGACGAGAGGGGCGCTCTCGTTGAGTGCAGCGCCCAGGCTGCTGGCCCACGGAGTCCCCCAAGCCTGGTAGCCCGACGCGCTCCGCCGCATGATCACCCGCTCGTCGCTGAGAATCGCGCCATGGCGCTCGAGCTTGCGCGCAACCGTCGACTTGCCAACGCCTGACCTACCCACAAACACGTGCGCAGCGCCGTCGATCACCGCGGCAGCCGCATGCAGCACCACGCCGTCGTCCAGCGCGAGCAAGGTGCCAAGAAAATCGAGGGGGTAGGAGAACAGCGGAGCGTGGCGGGACGGCGGCGGCGATTGTGACGCAACGGTGAGCGAGAGCCGCCGCTCGGCACTGATCCAAGTCAGGGCGGCGAGCTCGTCGGGAGCGCCGGTGCGGCTGATGAAGCACGGGCCGTCGGTGCTCGGGTAAACGCGCCAGGGACCGGCGTCGAGCTGCGGGGGAGCAGCAAAGCGTGGGAGCAGGCCGAGAGTGCAGTCGACCCCGATACCTATTGCAGGTTCCCGGCTAAAGAAGGGGGCATAGGTGCGGGGGACGCGCGGAGTGGGGTCGAGCCCGCTCGCATGGACCACGAACGAAATGCCTGCAATTGTGATCGTGTAAAGGTCCGACGGCCCGACCGTCGTCACGAGCCCGAATCAAAACAACCGCCGGAAGGGTCGCAGGCGAAGCCGCTGCGTCCCCCAACCTGTTGGCCGGTGGCTACGCAAGACGACGCAAGGGTCTCCTCCGCGTTCATCTCGACTACGCGTGCCTTGGGCTTGTTGTAGGGCTTCTTCCGAGCCGAATCTTCGTTGCTCATGTCACACTCCTTTGATGATGGGCAGTCGGGGGTGTCCTGCTCGAGCTTCTTCGGTTTCGCCGAAGACCTGGCGCCAGCGCTCGTGGGTGAGCTCGCACTGGTATTCGGACTTCAGATCTTCTTCGCCGGTTTCGAGAAAGCTGAACGCTGGGCAGTTGTTGCACATCGACCGTTTCTCACACGTGCCGCAGCTCGTGTCGGTGCGCGTTACCTTGAGCTGGCGGACCGCGAGCATCTCGTCGTTCCAGACGTCCATGAAGCTGCGGGAGCCACGATCGAATCGATGCTTGGTCGTCAGGACGCAGGGTGAAATTTCACCAAAGGGCCCGACGTAGAATGCGCGCGCCCCCGCTCCGCACTTGAACAACCGGTCATCTCGCTGCTTCGGCGCTTTGCGCTCTTCATAGTGGTCGATCCATCCGCGCCGCGCAGTCTCGCTCGCGAGCTCGTGCGAAATCGCAGTCTCCTTGGAGATGCGAAGGGCCAACGGCTCCTGGCTCGAGTCCGGTAAGCAGGGAAAGATGGCTGCGTCGAACCGAAAGGGCACGCCGTAGTCTTCGGCCATCTGACGCATGTGCTCGAACTCGTGCTCGTTCGTGCTCATCAGGATGGTCTTGAGAGCGACCGTGATGCCCGCGTTGAGCAAGCGCTCGATTCCGCGAATGCACTTGCGGTAGCTGCCCTTGATCCGAGTGACCTTTTCGTAGGTCTCCTCAGTAGCACCGTAGATGCTGATCTCGACTCGCCGGGGAGGGAGCTCCTGAAAGGCGCTGATGATTTTGTCACTCACCAAGACGCCGTCGCAGAACACGATCACGAGCATCCCGAGGCGAACGCCGTGGGCGTAAATCTCCACGAAGTCCTTCCGCATCATCGGGTCGCCGCCGGTGATGGTGAGAAACAGGGTGCCCGCCTCGGCCAACTCGTCGAGCAATGACTTCAGCTGCTCGGTGTCCATCTCCATGGCCCGCTTGGCGTGTTGGGCGTCTTGGTTTCCGAGGTAGCAGTGAATGCAGCGGAGGTTACAGCGGCTCGTCAGCTCGAGCATGCCCGAGAGGGGAATGCGGTTGTGGTGCGCCTGTCGAAAGAGGGACTCGGCCCAGGTCCCTTGATCAAATCCGGCGTCGCCGTCGTATACGATGCACCCCATGGTCCGTTCCTTCCCTCTCCTCAGAGTTATCAGTTTTTTTTTGACTCCGAAACAAATATGCGCCGGGGCACTCACCGTTTTTGTCGAATCAATTTCACCGACTCGAGCTCTTCAACGAACTCTCGCAGGTCGCTTGCCGCGCGCTCGGCTTCGACTTCGAATTCTTCGGTCACCTTCGCAACGATCTCGGCAAGCGTCCGCTCTCCGTCGAGGAGCGACCAGATGAAGTCGCTGACTTCGTCCAGCACATAGAGGCGATCCATGTTGGCGATCTCGCGCTTGATCGTCACGATAAACGTCTCACCCGCGATGCGGCGGGTGACCGTGTCCGCGCTGCGCTCGTAGACTGCGTCGAGCTCCGCGACCACGTGTGCCTTTCTCTCACTCATCTGCGGCGACCTGGATTGCGGCACGCGTACAACGGTCGAGCACTAGGAAAGACCCATAGGCGTCTGTCCAAGCAGCCCCGGCGAAACACCCGACTCGGAGCTGGTCGGAGGACTGGCTCACTGGAACCACTCGCGAGCTTGAGCCGATTCTCCCGTTAGTCTCAGGGAGCAGCAGTGCCAGCTCCTGGTCCGAGCCGACGAGGAGATTGCCGAAGTCGTCGAAGGCTAGCGTCGCAGGGAGCTCGGTTCGCGCTTCGCGAGCAAAGTCCTCCGCGGCGAGACGGCCCGGCAAGCTCGCGCCGAGAATGGTGCTGACCGCGCACGCGTCGCTCTCGTTGCAGCGGATCGCTCGAACGCGGTTGTTGCCTCGGTCCGCGACGAAGATCGTGCCGTCGTCACCGACCGCGAGCGCTCGCGGCTGATCGAACCGGGCTGCAACACCGGCCTCGGCATCCGCGAAGCCCGCACCTCCGCCAGCGAGGAGCGTCGTGTTGAAGGTGTCGAGCGCCAGCCGCGACACCGTGTGTGGGCCCTCCTCGGAGACGAAAAGGCTCGGCGTGCCGTTCGGCGAGGCGCCGTAGGCAAGGGCACTCGGCTCATCAAGGCCGGACGACGCGACCCTCGCACTCCACTCCGCGCTCGCGTCGGGACGCGCCAGCTCGATCAGGTGCCCGCGCGGTCCATCGACCACGTAGGCGAGCGTGTCCGAAACCACCGCGATCCCGGTCGCAGCGCCGAGATAGGCGGAGTACCGCGCAGGCTGGGCGCTGTCGTGGAGCGGCGTACCATCGGGATAGCCGAGGATGGTCATGACGCGACCATCGCTGACGAGCAATACGCGTGGACCATCGGCCACGAGCCAGCTGCCATCCGAAAGCGAAGCCACCGCCGTTGGGTCGGCGAGCGAGGCGTAGGGAAAGCGGCCGTCGGTGCTTTGAACCCGGCCGATGGCGCTGTCGATCGTTTCGTTCACGATGCGTCGAAAAACGCCGAACCCGTGGTCCGCGATGTACACCGCGTTGCCCAAGGCGCGCATCGACGTGGTTCCTCGGGGGAGAGGTGCGAGCTCACCAAAGCCCGCCTCCGCGACCGGGCCGCCGTCACCTCGCCCCGAAGGCGAAGGGTTCAGCAGAACGTCCGGGCTTCCGTCGACGTAGCGGTAGAGCTCGCCCCCGGCGGTCACGTAGTGCACCGTTCCCGACGCACTCACCGCATACGCGGTGAGGCCCGCGGCGCTGGTGAGGGTAGCAAGACTGTCAAACGCTGCCCCGGAGGCGGTCCGAAGGGTCGCCGAGACTGCATTTCCTCCGGTGTCCTCGCTTACGTCTAGGAAGTAGAGGGTGCTGCCAACGAGAGTCAGTTGCTCGATGCGATCGTTCAGCGGTAAAGTGAGATTGCTGGGACCACCATCGAAGAGCCTCAGGCCCGCGTCGTCGGCTACGAGAAGTCGACCGGATGCGTCCACCACTGCGTCCTCGAGGTTGCTGAGCGCTCCGGTGGCCGCGGTCGAGATCGTGCCATCGGGCGCGACAACGCGAATCTCGTCGCTGCATCGATCCGGCACGTAGGCGCTGCCGTCGACGGCGAGGCTGACTCGAACCGGGCACTGCAGTGTCGCATCAGTCGCCAGTCCCCCGTCCCCGTTGCCGGTCGGTGGGACGAGGCTCGGTGCACGGCCTGCGAACACCGCGACATCGCCGGCGGCGTTGATCCGGTAGACGAGACCGTCCCCTGGGTCGGTGACGAAGAAGCCGCCGTTCCCGTCACTGTCGATTGAGCCGAGTGAGGCGAAGACCAACGCCTCGGCGCTGAGCTCGGGAAGCCGTTCCTCGGAGACGTCACCCCACGCGGTCTGGAGCGTTCCTTCGACGATCACGCGGATGAGTCCGGCACCGCGCTCGGCGAGATAGATGCGATCCTGCCCCGCCCGAGCATCTGCCGCGACGGCGACCAGATCCGAGAAGGTTGCGATCGTTGCCGCCGTCCCGTCCGGCGAGAACCCGTTGCCGCCGGTGCCTGCGACTGGCGCGACCGCATTGCCGGCGCTTGGGTCGATCGAAAAGAGTCGGTTTGAATCCACCACCAGGATTCGGCCGTCGGGATGGGCGGCTAGGTCCGAGGGCGAGGTGAAGAAGTCACTCACCGTCGCACCATCCGAGACGCGGACCACCCCCGCGCCGCTGTCGGCGACATAAACCAGCCCGTTGGCGCCGATTGCAAGTCCGTCGCCGCCACTGATCGCGGTCGAGCCAAATGGTGAAGACAAAGGTGGAACAGCTCGCACTCGGTTGTTCCCCGAATCGACGAAGAGCAGCCCGCCCTCCGGGGTCAGGCTCACTCCGATTGGAGTGTCCATCACGTTCTCGCCGAAAGGACCTCCCGGGGCGCCCGCGACACCGATCCCGTAGGCGGTATCGATCGCGCCCGTGCCTGCGTCGATCTGCCGGACGCGATGAGCCGCGCGATCCGAGAGGGCGATCGTTCCGTCGAGCCCCACCGCCACGCGGCCGATCGATTGAAAGGTCGCGAACGCGACCGGGCCTCGGTCGCCGCTCGTCGTGCTGCCGCGGGTGCTGAGCGCAGTGAGCCGGCCGGAGGCGAAATCGATGCGATAGAGCTGCGCGCCTCCCCGCTCCACGATGACTAAGCCGTCGGGTGGAGCCCAGGCGATGTCGACCGGGTTGGTGAGCCGCCCGCGGCGTCCACCGGTCGGCGTGGGACCGTCGAAGACCGCAGGCGATGCGAGCCCGAAGAGAAGATCGGAGGTCCATGTGGTCACCGTGCACGCGTCACAGCCATCGTTCGGGTTGTCGTTCGCATCGTCGCACTGCTCGACACCTTGGTGCACGACGCCGTCGCCGCACACGTTGAGTCGGCAGGTGGACAGGCACCCGTCCGTCTCGGTCAGGTTCGCGTCGTCACACTCTTCGGCGGGGATCCCGGGGGCCAGCTCGGTGCGGTTTACGAAGCCATCGCCGCACACGTTGAGGCGACAGACGCACTCGATATCGGTGCATGCGATGACGCAGTTGTCTTCGTTGCCCGATTCGGATCCATCGTCGCACTCTTCGAGGAACGAGTTCACAAAGCCGTCGCCACAGACGTTGAACCGGCACAAGGGCGTACAGTCGTCATCCGACAGTAGGTTGCCGTCGTCGCATTCCTCCGGCCCACTCTCCGCATCCGGGTCGACGATCCCATCACCGCAACCGGTTTCGCGGCATCGACCCGCGACGCACACCCCATCGCCGGAGCCATCGTCGAGCCTGCACCCACGACCAGCGCTCCCGTCCGTCTCACAGACGCCGCGCAGCTTGAGTTCGTAGCTCTCCGTTTGTCCGTCGGGAAAGAAGACGCGAGCGCGCGTTCGCGCCAACGGCAGCCCGGCACCGGAGAGTGCCTCGAACGTGAGCAACTCTTCGTTCTCGGCTCGAGGAGACACTACGGTGAAGCTCAACGACGATGCGTTTTGAATCTCGATGCGGCGAAATACACCGGCTTCGTTCGCGACCGCGATCGTCGTTGCGTCGGTCGCAAGGCCATCTGGGTCGAGTAGCGTGATCAGCGCGTGGGGAGCTGGCTCAACACAGCCAACAAAGACGGCTAAGGCCGCGAAGACGAGTGGCGTGCGACGACTCATCGGGTCAGCTCGACGAAGAGGCCTTGGCAGGCGTCCTGGAGAAAGATGCGGTCATCGCGGGTGGGATCGGTCGCGACGGAGTCGATGCAACGGGCGACGGTTTCTGGGTACTCGACCCGCGGCGGAGCGCCGAAGACGCTGTAGCCTATGTCGTCTCCGGTGGCGACTCGCGCACCGTTGGCGCAGCCCGCGTCGGTGCCCGCCGAGACCACGCGCACCGTGTCCTCGGCCGCGACAAAGAGATTACCATAGCGATCGACTGTCAGTTTTCCGGGTGAGCTCACCGGAAGCGTGACAGCCGGACCGAATTGTCCGGAATTGTCGCGCAGCCCGGTTCCAAGGACCGTCGTCACCGTCGACGTGGAGAAGTCGATGCGTCTAACGCGTCGGTTTCCAACGTCGGAGACATAAAGTGAGCCGTCGCAGGCGAGGGCGAGGTGGCTCGGCCGATTGAACCGTACTTCGGCGAAGCCACCCGGCACATCATCCCCCGCGAAACCCGCTTGCCCCGTGGCGCCGACCAGCGCGTCGCTGACGGTCTCCAAGGCGACATCGATCACGCGAATGGTGTGGTTGCCGGTGTCCGCGACGTAGAGCAATTGATTGGCCGCATCGAAGGCGAGACCCGTGGGCGCGTTGAACGTCGCATCGTCGAGGGGGCCGCTCGCTGAGCCGGAGGGGAACGCCACGGTGGTAGCGACGTTGTAGCCGGTGTAGAACTCGAGGCTCCAATCGCTCGGGGTGTCCGACGGCCGATTCAGCCGATAGAGGTAATGCTGCACCGGATCGGTGAAGTAGACGGAGGCGTCTGCGGGATTCTGATCGAGACCACCGATCTGTCGGAAGGACTCCTGCCAGGTCGCGCTCATCGTACGCTCCCCGAGAATGGCACCAAAGAAGGAAAGCTTGTACCCGTTTTGCTGCCCGACGAGCGTTCGCAGGGTCGTGCTCGCGGCGTCGACGCCTAGGTTCACCTCGCGCAAGGTGGCCACGAATGGAAAGAGCACCGGTTGACCGAGGTTGTCGGCGATGAGCCAGCGATTGTCGCCGTCGTAGAGGAGAGCGCTGGGAGAGCCTAGACGAGCGGTCTCGCCATTGCCGTCGCCAGGGAACGCGCGGCCGACGAGAGTTTGGATGATGCCCGTGGCCCGCTCCACTCCGCGCACTCGCAAGCGGGTCGGATCACTGATCGCGAGGTTTCCGTTCGGGTCCACCGCCAAGTAGGTCGGCGAAAAGAGTCGAGACTGCGTGGCCGGTACGCCGTCGACGGTGACCTGCGGCGGCTCCTGCGCCGAACCCGGATTTCGACCCAAGTACCCGGCGTAGAGCTCGATCGAGCCGCCAGCATCGTTGGCACCCGGTTGAATCGAGAGGACGTGTTCATCCTCGATGTCGTCGTCATCGTCGACGGAGACGAAGAGCTCGAGAAATCCGCGGGTCGTCGACGCGGCGAGGCCGGCGAGGCGCAATCCAGACTCGAGCTGTAGCACGCGGAGCTCCTCGAGTGTGTCGCCTACCGGGTCGTAGCGCCAAAGACTGAAGCGTGCCCCGCCGTCGTTGGTGGAGCTCACGAAATACAATCGACCGGCCGCGAAGGCCATGCCCCCCACCCGGCCAATCGAAGGGCCGTTGGGCCCGTCGTACTGATCGTCGCCGTCGCCCGCAACGGTGTCGAGCTCGCCGGCCGCGTTGACTCGCCGGATCCGCTGGTTAGCGAAGTCCGCGAAGTAAACCTCGGGGACGTTGGGGTCTCCTGGGCTCGGCGCGGCCTCCACTTGAGTCGGGAGATTGAGGAGGGCCCCGGTGGCGGGTTGGCCCTCGTCGGTCGGTTCATAGCCGCCCCGAACGGTGGCGGGGATTGGAAAGGACACGTCCGGAACGAGCACGAGCTCGCCGATGTCGAAGGGATCTTCGCCCGCGCCACTTCCGGCGAGTGAGGAGATCGTGCCATTGGGCGAGACGCGTCGTATCCGGTGATTGCCCGTGTCGGCGATGAAGATCGTTCGGGCTCCCATTTCATCTTCGAACACCGCGACGTCGTGCGGTTGGTTCAGCTCGGCGTTCACCGCGGGGTCACCGTCACCGCTGAATCCCTGTACGAAGAACGAGAAGCCCCCTGACCCCGCGACGACCTCGACCTCCGACGGGGGATAGGTGCCGCTCGGGGAGCGCACGCGGAGCACGCGCGCATAGTTCTGCTCGGCGAGGTAGAGATTCCCACTCGAGTCGAAGTCGACCCCGCGCGGCCGGTCGAGCAGCAGTGCCCGGGCGTCGAGGTCATTCAGTATTCCATTCGACGGAAGGCCGGTTAGCACCTCGAGGGTGCCGGTCTGAAGATCGACGGCGAGGAGGCGCTCGTCGATCTCTCCGACGAAGAGTCGGTTACCATGGACCGCCACCGCGAGAGGCCGATCGAGCTGGCTGGAAATCGCGGTGTTGCCGAATGCGCGACCGCGGATTCCCGTACCGGCGACGGTGGTGATCACGCCGGTCTGAAGGTCGACCCGACGCACTTGGTGGTGGTCAAGGTCGCCGATGTAGAGGTTGTTTTGTCCGTCAAACGCGAGGCCGTAGGGTGCGCTAAGGGCCGAGCTCGTCGCCGAGATTCCGTCTTCGACCATTCCATCGCAGCTCCCGTCGAACCCGGTGCCCGCAACGAGCTCGAGCGTACCGTTGCCCGCGATGAGCTCCGGGACAGTCCCAGTGAGCGCCCACACCCGGTCCCCGGCCGCGGTGTCTCGTTGGCCGTCGTCGCAGGCGTCGGGGGCGTCCTCGGCAGCATTCGGAGGCTCTTCTTCGGAGAGATAGATCGTGCGGATGCCGTTGCCGAGCTCGGGTCCTACTTCGACGCCACGTACCCAGCAGAGATCGGCCGCCGTCGCGTTCAGCGACGTTTGGGTGATCTCCGCGCAGGTCCCGGTGCCGGCGACGGTATAGATCTGATCGTCGACAATGACGCGCAGGCGATTGTTCCGCGTATCCGCGACGAACACATTCCGATCCGAATCGACGGCGACGTCGCTCGGGGTGTGAAGCAGGGCCGCGATCGCCGGCCCGCCGTCCCCGGCGAAGTTCGGGTCGTTCTGGTTGAACGCGTCCTGCGGACGCCCGGCGATCAGATCGATCCGGCCCGTACTGAGGTTGACCTGGAAGACGCCGTGCAGCGCGGTAGCGTTGAAGAACGATGCGGGTTGGTTCGTGAAATTTGCGAAGTAGAGGAAACGACCGTCCGTGTCGAGACCGCGGGGGCGAATCGTCGCGCGCAAGGCGTCCCCTCCGCTTCCAAACTCAGTGTCTGGTCCCGCAGGAAAGCCGGTTTCGATCCCCGTGCCGGCAATCCGGGTAACCCGTTCGGACTGCGGGTCCAAGAGCCAAACGAGGTTGCCGTCTTGGTCGGCGATGTAGAGCTCTCCATCCGGCCCGGTCGTCACGCCGCCGATCAAGTCGAGACTCAAGGAGGCGGGATCGCCGCTGCGAAGTGTGGGGAGACCGACATTGTCGCCTTCACCGATCAGCACCCGGGAGGTCCAATCCGGTCGCGAGCACGCGTTGCATGCATCGTTTGGATTGGCGTTGCGGTCATCACACGCTTCGACCGGAGCGCCGGTGGCTGGATCGACGCTTCCGTTCACAATGCCATCGCCGCACACGTTGGCGATGCAGGAGACTCGGTTGCCCGAGACCACGATTCGACAGGCGTCTTCGTCGATCTCGTTGCCGTCGTCGCATTCCTCGACCGGCTGGCCGTCGTCGCCGGGCTCGCGATTCACGACGCCATCGCCGCAGACATTGACGACGCACCGGCGAATACCGCCCTCGATCACGCTTCGGCAGCCGTCCTCGTTCACGTCGTTCCCATCGTCACAGGGCTCGGGGCTCTCGAGCCCGGGCGGACACTCGTTCTGTTCCTCTTCGCAATCGACCCGACTGTAAAGAAAGCCGTCGCCGCAGCGTGCGATCTCGCAGCTCCCGGTCGGCCCGTCCGGGCAGGCATCCTGCGTGTCCTCGTTGCCATCGTCGCAGGTCTCAAAGGTCTGCGGGTTCACGACGCCATCCCCACAAAAGCTTTCGGCGCATCGCCCATTGAGGCAGACCCCTCTACCCTCGCTGGTTCCCGCGTCGCGACCATCGGGAAGTGCGCAGCCTACAGAAGGGCCGTCCCCGCAGGGAGGGGCGAGGTAAACCTCCGCGTTCCGGGTGATTCCCTCCGGAAACTCGAGGCGCACGCGGCCGCTCGCGAGAATCTCGTCGCCCCGCTTCGCATCCACCCAGAGCAGAATCACTTCGCCCGCCGCGAAGCCGTCGATGGTGAGGCTCACCGGGAACGAACGGCCGTTGAGCGGCACGCTACGAAACTCACCACCACGCTCGCGACCGAGCGCCAATGCGTCTGCGTCCGCCGCGAGATTCGCGCTGTCTCGGACGGTCAGGAATACGTGAGGCGGGGGATCCACGCACCCCGAACCCAGCGCCACAAACACCGCTACGGCCACGTATCGCATTTTCCGTCCCATCAACCGCTGCACCCACTGGTGTTCAGTGTCAGGCACGTCTGCGTGCACGTTGCCGTGCCCGCGCCGAGCCCGAGTTCGCTGCAATCGATCGACTCGATCACCATGTCCATCGAGTCGGTGCCAAAGTCACACGCCTCGCGACCCTGCACCAAACCGTCGCCACAAATCGGCGCCACGCACTCGCTGGTATTCCAGTTGCAGTCGCGTCGACAGGAGAGCTCGCCGGAGGCGAATCCGAGGGACGCACAGGTCTGCGCGCGAAGTCCGACCTCGTCGTCGCCATCGCAGCTCTCGAAGTCGAGGCTCTGATAGCTCGTGGGGACCGGTCGGAAGCCCGCCGCGCTGGTATTCGGCACGTCGATGGCGCCATCTGGTCCGTCGCCGCGGCAGGTGGGGGGCGCGGTG
>CAYXVF010000041.1:0-37694 GCA_964468125.1 uncultured Bdellovibrionales bacterium
GGTCGGAACTCCCGCGGTACGGGGCCAGTCGCAAAACGAGCGAAGTGCGCCAGCGGGCGTGGGGTTCGGCGATACGATGCTCGATGTCGGCAGCGCCTTGCCTGATCAGGGGCTCGCCGACGCATCCTCCGCAGAGCTCGGAGGGCGTACCGTCGAGATCGTTCGCGACACGCACCATGACATTACGGCTAAAACCGACGACGTGATGTCCGAGATAGACGAGGTCTTACATCAATCCACTGAGCAGGCTCTGCGTCTCGCCAATGTCGTCGATGACGTGGAGAAGCTCGGAGGAAACTTCGACACGCTTCGGAATCAGATGGCAAGTGCTCTCAACGACGTCAACTCGAGCATTCAGGCCTTGCAGGCAACGAGCGCGCGACCGGTGACGGTGAGTGGTCAAAGCGCGGTCTCAGACGTGGAACGGCTACGCGACCTGTTCAACCAACGCCTCGACCTCTTGGAGGCGGAGACTGCACAGAAACTCAAGCGCCAGAGCATGTTCCAAACGGTGCAGGTGATCTTGATGCTGGTCGTATTGATCGCGCTGGCGATGTTGATACTGCGCACTCCGCGTACGCCCACTCAAGTCCCCGCAGTTGACGAAGCCCCAGCGCGGGCGGTTCAACCGCGGGTGGAGCCCGATCCTCTCGACGAGATCATCGCTGAGCCGCCGCTCGAGCCCGTCGAGCCACTCGAAGGCGAGCCGCCGGTGACCCCCGAAGGCCGAGCGGTGCCCCTCGAGAGTGAAGACAGCTTTGACGACAAGCGAGCGGCGATGAAGAAGAAACGTCGGCGCCGAAAGAAGCCCATCAGTCCGCAGTGAGCGGGTAGTGGCTGAGGCCGACCCAGTTCCCGTCCGGGTCACGGCAGTAGATCGTGTAGCCCGTGCGGCGTGTGACCGGATGGCCTGCCGCCTCGAGAGCTCGCTCCCAAGGGAGTCGGTCTTCCGGCGCGATTCGGAGGGCGACGCAGTGCCAACCTGTGTCCAAACGTTCCTGCGCCGGATCGCCTCGTTCGACCGCTAGAAACGGGTCGCCCGCGGTGCCGTCTCCTAACGAGTACCAGACCGCACGAAGTCCGCGCTCGTCGTGCCAGCGCTCTATCTCCGGCAGACCCAAGACATCACGGTAGAATCGCTCGGAGCGGCTCACGTCGCGCACGACCACCGCGAGGTGGTGAAGCGCAGAACGATTCATCCGTGGGCTGCTCCGAGCTCGAGCCGTCGAAGTGCCTGTTCGATGTCTTCGACGAGCCCTTCATCCGCGTTCCTTCGCGCCGCTTCCAGGAGTGGCTGGGCGCGCTCGTCGCCCAGGAGCCCGAGGGCCCGCGCCGCCACGTCACGAAACTCGTGCTGGTGGTCTTCGAGGATGGCCGAAAGGAGCTCGAAGGCTCGCGGGTGCTTCGATTCTCCGAGGAAATGCACGGCCGCGGCTCGCTCGGCGAAGCGCCGGGAGGCCAGCCGCTCTTCCAGGTAGTCAGCGCCGGGTGCGTGGCCGAGGGCGCAGAGTGCCGCCGCGGCCTGGAGTTTGTCGGCCCAGGGCATGAGCAGGCGCTCCATCACGCGCGTCAGGGCGGGGATCGCCGCTGGGTCGCCGAGGGTGCCGAGGGAGCGGATCGCATCGAGGCGAAAACGGCGATGGGCTACCGCTTCGAGGAGCAGAGCCGTTGCCCGCTGATCCCGGGCTTCCGCGAGCGCAATCGCGGCCTCGAGCTTCACCATCGGGACCGGATCGTCCAGGAGCGCGGCGAGGCGATCACGCACGGGGGCTTCGATAAAGAGGATCTCCCGAGTCCTCAGCCGGTCTCCGATGGCACAGGCGGCGTCCGCACGTGCGCCCGGATCGTCGCTGTTCATCAGAGACAGGAGCTCGGGCATCGAAGCTCCGTCGTAGTTCAACGCTGGCTCGCTCATCGAGCTTCCATGCCTATCGAACGACGGCCCCCGGGGGCAACTCGGCGGCGAGGCGGATCAGTTCGAGCTGCTCGCCCGCTTCCGCCGCCAGGATCATTCCCTGGCTCTCCACCCCGCGCAGCTTCGCTGGGGCGAGGTTGCACACCACAACCACACGACTGCCCACGAGATCGTTCGGGGCGTAGAACTCGGCGATGCCGCTCACGATCTGGCGGGGGGTATCCTCGCCGACGTCGACCATGAGCTTCAACAGCTTGTTGCTCTTCGGCACCGGCTCCACCGATTGCACGAGGCCCACGCGCAGCTGAACCTTCGCAAAGTCTTCGATTGTGATGACGCCCGGCGGGCTCTTCTCGGCTTTGCCCTTTGCTTTGCCTTTTGCTTTGCCTTTGTCGCTTGGCTTTTTCTTCTCTTCGTCCTTGGCGGCGAGGCTGTCTTTGGACGCGTCTACGATCTTGTCGACGGCCTTTCGGTCGATGCGCTCGAAGAGGCGCTCCATCTCGCCGA
Organism: uncultured Bdellovibrionales bacterium; assembly: GCA_964468125.1. Lineage (GTDB taxonomy): Bacteria > Myxococcota > XYA12-FULL-58-9 > XYA12-FULL-58-9 > CAYXVF01 > CAYXVF01. The sequence goes on from CAYXVF010000041.1 coordinate 2,423, forward strand.
TCTTCTGATCGCGCAGACTGAAGAGCTTGGACGCATCAATCCGGTCGAGGGCGATCCCCAGCACCCGGGCCCCTGCCTCTGCGAAGCGCGGAACGATCGGGTGCAGGTACATCGCGATCGCGTGGCACACGTTGAGGGCGAAGGTGAGCGTCAGACGCGCTGCCTCCGGGTCGCTCTTCACCTGGTCCCAGGGCTTTTGCCCCTGCATGTACTCGTTTCCGATGTCAGCGATTTCACCGAGGGCCCGGAGGGCCAGGGCAAACTCGCGGTTTCGGTAGTGCTCCTCGATCGCACGGCCCCGTTGCACCACTTGCCGGGCCAGGCCGAGGAGCTCGTCCTCGCTCTCGCCGCTCTCCTGCGCGGCGCTCTGCGCAAAGGGCAGATCGCTCAGCCGGCCTTCGAGGTTGCGATTCAGAAACTGCGCTGCGCGCGAGAACAGGTTCGCGTGTTTGTTTACGAGCTCCGCGTTGATGCGGGTGACGAAGTCGTCGAGGGAGAGATCGAGGTCTTCGGACCCACTTCCGAATTTGCTCGCCAGGTAAAAGCGCAGGGCTTGCGGGTCGACGTGGTCTGCGAAAACCGAGCCCTTGATGAAGGTCCCTCGTGACTTGGACATTTTCACGCCGTCCACGGTCAGCATGCCGTGCACGTGGACCTTACGGGGCACGGTGAGGCCCGCCGCTTTCAGGACCGCGGGCCAAAAGAGCGTGTGAAAATAGACGATGTCCTTGCCGATCACGTGCTCGATCACCGTCTCGTCTTCGTCACGCCAAAGAGTGTCAAAGGGTACGCCGTTTTCGTTGCCCCAGTCTTTGCTGGTGGAGACGTAGCAAAGGGGGGCGTCGAACCAGACGTAGAAGAACTGCTCCGGCTTGTCGGGGATCTCAAAGCCGAAATAGGGTGCGTCCCGCGAGATGTCCCAGTCTTTGAGACCCTTGTCGATCCAGTCGCCGACGTAGTTCGCCTGGTCCGACTGAATCGCGCCGCTTCGAGTCCACTCGCGCAGGAAAGAGACGTGCTCTTCGCTAGAGAGACGGAAGAAGACGTGCTCGGTGGCCTTCACCACCGGGGTCGTTCCGCTGATCACGGACTTGGGCTCGATGAGGTCGCGCGGGGTGTAGGTCGACTTGCAGTTCTCACAGACGTCGCCGTACTGGTCCGGCGTGTGACAGACCGGGCATGTGCCGCGAACGAAGCGGTCTGGGAGAAAGCGCTGCGCCTTCTCGTCCCACATCCCGTCGACCTCGCGGGTGTAGATGTGGCCGCCGTCCTTGAGCTTCTCGTAGACCTCGCTCACGACCTCGCGATTGGTGTCCGAGTGCGTGTGCGAATAGTGGTCGAAGTGGATGTCGTAGCGGGCGAAGTCCTTTTGCTGCTCCTCGAAGTAGCGCATGGCGAGCTCAAAGGGGGTGATCCCCTGCTTCTCCGCGTTCAGCTCGATCGGTGTGCCGTGCGTATCCGCCGCGCAGATGAAAAGGGCATCTTCGCCGAGCCCTTTGAGGGCGCGTACGTACATGTCCGTCTGGGTGTATTCGACCAGATGCCCGATGTGGATGCTGCCGTTGGCGTAGGGCAGCGCGGCGGTGACGATGATGCGCATGGGTCGCCTCTCGTTACAGTCCTTCGAGACGCCTGCAATGGCGTACCCATGGCGCCAAATCAAGGGTGTCAGACGAACGCGACGTCCCGACTTCAGCGATCCTCACCGCCGAAGGCCAGGGTCACGCCCAGATCTGCGCTGAAGAGCGACTGCGTTTCCACACCGAAGATCTGATCGATCCGTATCCCTGCATAGGGGGAGAGGACGCCCCAGGTCGGTGCGTAGGCGAACTTGCTCGCGATCCCAAAGGGCACGGGCCGTTCGTCGGCCGTGGGAAAGTAGCCGACGCCGCCAATGCTCAACAGGAACGCGTTGAAGAGTCGCTCTTCAACGAACAAACCGACCGCGAGAAAGCGCCCGTTGTCGCCGTCCTGGGTCTGTACGTAAGCCACCGCGGGGCCCCAGCTCTGAGTCGCGTTGGCCGCGATCGCGAGCTGAGCACCACCGGTATAGCCGATGTCGTTTGCGTCTGGGTTGAGGCCAATCCCTCCGTGCAGGCGCACCCTCAGAGGGTATGTGAACATCTCCTCGGCCTGTGCCCGCGCACCGGACGGCAGGAGCACGAGCACGACCGCGACGGTGAGCACGAGACGCGTACGGGTCATCTCTTCGCCCGCGTCCAGACCGTGGTGCGGCCGAAGAGTGAAATGCCGACGTAGCCGCGTATGCTGAGCTCGCCGTCTTCGAGCTTCATCTTGCAGGAATAGGTCTTTCCGTTGGCGGGGTCGTAGATGTAGCCGTCGCTCCACTTCGTGCGCTCGTCGTTGTCGGCCTCGAAGCCCCAGAGAATCTTCGCACCGGCGAGGCTCCGGCTGCGCTTCTTGGGATCGGGATTGTTCACGTCGAGGCGCTCGACCACCGGCTGTCCCGGGACCGCCGCCCCCACGCCGAAGAGCTTACCGTCCTTTCCAACGCGGACGTCGATGGCGCCGTCGCCCTCTTCGTTGATCCAAAGCCCTTCCACCGGAGCCTTGCTCGCGGAGAGGGCGACGGATGGCAGAGAGACAAAGACAGCGAGCATCGCAACACGCGCGATGGCATTCGAATTATTCATCATGGGACTTCTCCTTTTTGACACTGAAAGACAAATGAATGGGTTAGGAATCGATCGCGTTGTTCACGACGATGCCGACGAGCGCGAAGAGCCCGACCCGCCAGGGGGAGCGCGTGGCCACGTCCGCCGCACGGCGCGCAAGACCGCTCACTCGCAATCTCGAGCCACTGCGCGCGGGTCGTAGCGTCACCTCGCTCAGGGTCGGCGTCACGAGGACCTCGCGACCAAGACGCACGATGTCGAGCGACTCTTCCGGTACGACCGACACGGCGACCGCGCGCAGGCCGTTCAGGCGCATCAGCTCGGTTTGCGGCTCGACCGCGCCGTAGCGGACCGAGGCGATCTGCGCGAGGGGAACGAAGGCACCGCTCGGCAGCGCGACCGGCGTACCCGCGAGCTCCTCGAGCGAATCGAGCTCGGCGTTGGGATCGATCGTGAAGGCACGCCCTGCGTGTCGTGCGGAGCCGCCGGGAATGGTCTGGGTGCGCTGACCCAATTGCCGCGCCAGCTCGCCGGCTGAGATGCCCAGCCGCTTCGCCAGCATGTCGTCGTACTGAAGGGTGATCTGCTCGCCGGGGTCTGCCTCGAGATTGACCTCGGAGACTCCGGGAACGTGAATGAGCGCTTCATTCAACGTCAGGGCGGCGTCGCGGAGTGCGATCGGGTCCGCGTTTCCGGTGACGGCGTAGACCATCGCGTCCTGGTCGACGATGATTCGCTTGGTGAGCTCGGAGGGGAGCACTCCGCTCGGTAAGGTTTTTAATGCCTCCGCGATCGCGTCCTCCACCTCGTCCCAGGCCGCGTCGGTGTCGGTGACCGCGCCTTTGAGCTCGATGCGAAGAATCGCGACCCCTGCGCAAGCGGTGGCACGGACGAGCTTCACTTTGTCGACCTGCGCGAGCTCTTCCTCGAGTGGCTCCACCACCAGGCGCTCTATGGTGGTCGCGCTCGCGCCCGGGAACGGCGTGACGAGGATGCCGTTGTGATCGGCCAGGCGAGGATCTTCCTCGCGCGCCATGAAAAACCACGCGACGCAACGAGCTGACGCACCACACCCGCGAGCGACTTTTTCCGCCATGGTGGCCTCTCTCCGCCGGTTCCTCGCTTCAATCTTACCGGCGCTCAGATCATGTAGAGATCGATTTAAACATCGTCAAGATTCTAAACGCTGTTTAGATTGCTGGCAGAACGTCGGAGGTATGGGCGAACGTCAAGGGCAGGCCGTTTACATGGAAACGACAGACCTCAAACGCGGCTACCACCACGGCCATCTGCGCGAAGCGCTGATCGAGGCGGCGGTCGACCTCGTCGCTGAACAGGATATCGGCGCGGTGTCCCTACGCGCGGTCGCCCGGCGCGCGGGGGTCACGAACGCTGCCCCCTACCATCACTTCAAGGACAAACGGGCTCTCCTCGCGGCGGTGGCGGCAGAGGGGTTTCGGGTCTTGCAAGACGCGGTGCTCGCTGCGCACGCGGAGGTGGCAAACGCGACGCCGGAGGAACAGCTCGAGCAGCTCGGGATGGCCTATATCACCTTCGCGATCTCTCATCCCGCTCACTACCAGGTGATGTTTCGCACCGACCTGCACGGCGGGGGTGAGCCGGACGAGGTGCTGGAGCAGCGGGCGATGGGAACCTTCGAGTTCCTGATGGAGCGCGTCGCCGCAATGGTGCCCGGCGGCGGAAGCGTCGAGGACCCGCGCGTGCGCCAGCAGGCGGTGCTGTGCTGGAGCACGGTGCACGGCTTCGCGAGTCTATGGATCCAAGGCGCGATGGGCACGAAGATCCAGGTCGACGACTGGCGACCGGTTGCGGAGCACGTGCTTCAGCAGGTGGGTTGCCGGGTGCACGACTCGTTCAACGCCTAGTCGTTTGTCGCCTAACGCCCGTCGTCGCAGGCCCAGGTTTCTTTGCATTGGTAGGTCAAGAAGGCGGATTCGACGGGGACGTGCCAGTAGCCGCCGACCGTCGAAGGTCGCAGGGTGAGCGGCCCGACCAGATCTTGCTCGTCGTCGTGCAAGCGAACCGTGATGTCGGTCGCGCTCCGCGTGGGATCGTCCACGCGAGCGGTGAAGCGGCTGAGGATGCTCATGCGCGTTCGGTCTGACACCTGCACAGAGCGCTCCGATGCGGCGATCGCCGAGTCTGGGGCGTCCGTCGTGTAGCCCGCACAAACCCGCGTGCGCGAGCGGACCTCGGTCTCCGAGAAGACGTATTCGAGAGGGGTGTCCTGGCTGACGAGGCGAATGTCGCAGGCGAAGGATTCGAACCAACTGTAGCCGCTCTCCGCGCAGTGGGTCTCAAAGTGCATTCGGCGCGCGTCCTCGGCGCAATCACGATTGCGAAGCGGGTCTTGAACGTGCATGCACATCGCGACGAGCGTCTCGAACGTTTGGAGCCCCGTGTCGCATTCTGCTTCGTCATCAAAGAACTGATAACGAAAGGGCGAGCGCACGTCCGAGTCGAAGTCGCGTTTCTCCGGGGAGGCAAGCTCTCCTCCGCAGCCGAGGGACATCACGAGAGAGACACTGACCGGCACCAAGATTCTATTCATGGCGCGGGGAAATAGTCGCCCGCGCACGCCCCGTCAAAAAAACGGCGCCTGCTCGCACGGGTCAGTCGCAGCCGACGCCGCTCATTCATCTTCGGCCTTTTTCTTCTTGCGCCGCCGGCGTCGTTTGGCGGATTTCGATTCGCCGCCGCCGTCCTGACGCCGCTGCTCGGCATCGCGCTGTCGCTTTTGCTGCTCGACGACGTCGGCGGGAAGCTCGAGCGAATCGGCGGTGACTTCGACAAAACGACCCCTGCCGAGTTGCACGCGCACGATTCCCTTCAACACGTTGACGTCTTTCACCCTCCCTTCGCCCTCGGCGGTCATCACCCGTTTGCCGAGCTTCGGCAGATTCTTCCTCCCTTCGCGGTAGAGCTCGTGTTCGTACTGCAGGCAGCAGCGCAGGCGGCCGCAATAGCCGGCGAGCTTTTCGTGCTGGAGGGCGAGGTTCTGATCTTTGGCCATGCGAATCGAAATCGGCTCGAATTTCGGAAGAAACGTCGAGCAGCACAGCTCCCGCCCGCAGATGCCTGTACCCCCCGTGTGGCGCGCGGCGTCGCGCACCCCGATCTGCCGTAGCTCGATGCGGGTGTGAAAGCGCGCAGCCAGATCGCGAACGAGCTCGCGAAAATTCACACGGTCCTCGCTCGTGAAGTAGAGGGTCAACCGGGTTCCCGCGAGGGTGATCTCCGAGCCCACCATCTTCATCGGAAGGTCACGCTCTTTCACCTTCGTGCGACAGTACTGGAGTGCCTCTTTCTCCCGTTGGACGAGTCTTTTGCGGTTTTCTCGGTCCGCTTCGCCGAGCCGGCGCAGGACGCGTCGCGGCGACATGTCCTCCGCGGGGTCGAAGCGTAAGATCACGCCCACGTCCGCGCCGCCCTCGGCCTCCACCACCACCTCGTCCCCAACGCGTAGGGACGGGTCATCGCTGGTGAAGCACGCGGCGGTTCCGGGAACCCGCAGCCGTACGAGGCATTCGCGCAGGAGCGGTTCGTCGAGCGTGTCCGGCGTCGTTTGGGGGGGCCCGAGCTCTCGACGCAGCTGCGCTTCGTTCACCTGCCCACCGAGGAGCGGACCTCGAAGGAGGCTCGGGTTTCGGCGGGCGCGTCGCATCAGCGATCCAATCCGAGAAAAAGCGCCTCGAGGGCGAGCGTTCGGTTGAGGGAGCGATTGCCGAAGGCACGGAGGCGCTGCAGGCGACCCACCAAGTCGGCGAGCACCGGCGCTGCGAGCTCTGGAGCCCGCTCGCCATCGAGCGCTTCGGCCCCGTGCCGTCGAGCGAGCGCGTCTCGTACGCGCAGCTCGATGAAGCAGAGGGCGAGATCCGCGCGGTCCCGGTCCGCGCCCAGATCCTTTGCGACTTTGAGCGCCATGCTCTGGTCGTCCGGACGGCTCAGGACCTCGTCCACCTGGCGGGCGATTTCCCCAGCCCCGCTCTCCTGAAGGGCGCTCGCCCGGCTCAGGTCAGAGCCGACGAGCGGGTAGAGGAGAGGAGCGAGCTCTGCTTCGATCCCACCCGCGACCAACGCCTCGATCGCCGACTCGCGGTCACCCGCGCCGAGCTGCAGCTTCTGGCAGCGGGAACGCACGGTGATGAGAAGCGAGCGCGGGCGCGCCGCAGTCAGCAAAAAGCAGGTGTCACCGCTCGGCTCTTCGAGTGTTTTGAGGAGAGCGTTTTGCGCGGCGGGGTTCATCCGGTCCGCCTGAAAAATCCGGACGACTTTGATTTGACCGGTGCTGGATTTGAGGGCGAGCCGCGCGCTCAGAGCTCGCACAGAATCGATCGGGATCGTGCCTTTTTCGTTCGGCTCGATAGTGAGGACATCCGGATGGTTGTGGTGGGCATAGGTACGACAGGGGGAGCAGGACCCACAGGCGTCGATGCCCCCCTCCATGCGCCTCGTTTCGCACACGAGGCTTTGTCCGATAGACTGTGCGAGTCCTCGGCTGGCAGCGAGATCCGCGCTCGCCAGAATATACGCGTGGTGGAGACGCTCGGACTTCAAGGCATGCCCGAGCGCTTCAACGACGCGAGGGTGCTGTTTGCGGTGCTGACTCAGCTGGGTCAAAGGGTCCATGGCGGTCTTCAGTGTGCCGAATGACATGGCAAGGGACGGGTGACAAGGTGATGAGAGGATTCGTGAACATGCTGCGCGCGTCGATTGTCGTAGCAGGATGCACCGCGTTACTCGCCTGCGGCGGCAACCTCACCGTCGACCTCGACGATCCCGCTTTTGGAGGCGGGATCGGAAACCAGAACCGTAGCGGCAACGCGAACGGCAATGGCAATGCCAACGGAAACAACACGAACGGCAACGGCAACGGCAACGAAAACGAAAACGAGAACGAGAACGGCTCGGGCAACGAAAACGGCAACGAAAACGAGAACGGCTCGGGCAACAACAACAACAACAACAACAACAACGGCAACAACAGCAACAACAACAATGGCTTCGAGGGATGTACCACTCTCGTGTGCAACAACGTGTGTTGTGAAGCCGGCGAGCAGTGCATCGCCGGCGAGTGCCGCCTTCCCGACGACTGCGGGACGACCGACGTTTGCGGCGCGGCCGGGCCGACTCCGCGCTGTTGCCCCGATGCGGCGCCGGTCTGCGTCTTCGGTCAGTTCTGTCAGGCCGCGTGTCCCTCGCCGGATGCGGAGCGCTGCGGGGCCAACGGAGAGATCTGCTGCGATGCCGGTTTCGTGTGCGGGGACTCATTGACCTGCGTGCGGGAGTGCGCGCCAGGCGAGGCGCTCTGCGGTGATGGAACGGCGGGGAGTTTTGGCACCGCGTGCTGCGACGCCGGCGACCAGTGCATCTTCGACGCCTGCGTCACGCCCGGTCAGGAGTGCGCCTCATTCCTCGACTGCGAAAACGGCGAGTACTGCGAGCTCGTCCTCGACGGCGACCCGGGCAACCCCGACCCGAATCGGGGCCTTTGCTTGCCCGACGACTTCCCGGACGACGTGCCGATCTGCCAGGCCCGTCCCGACGACATCCTCCTGCCGCAGACCGAGTGGCGCTGGCTCGGGATGGAGCTGCGAGGAAGCTTCGCTGCGGGGGAAATCATCCCTGAGTGCGACGGGCCCTCCGACACGGATTGTTATGTCTATCCGTGTCCGAATTACACGGATGGAGCCAACTGCTACAACAATGTCGAGGCCAACCCGGTGGTGTTCGATCTCAACCGGGTGCTGGAGCCCGATGGAAGCGCGGTTCCGGAGGCGGTGCTCAAGGCCTACGCCGATGACACCTTCGGCGGCAACAACATCGTCGTGGTGGTCGATGGACGCACCGGTGACAACGTGATCGTGTTCGCTCAGGATCGCCGGGGTCAGATGGCGCTCGCCAACATCGACAACGATCCGGAGCTCGAGATCGTGAGCATCGGCCAGGGGCTTCGCGCCTACGAGCCCTTCCCTAATTCCGCGACCTGCGGTGCCTACGCCGATCAAACCGCGTGCGAAGCGGATCTGCAGTGCGAGTGGGACGGGAGCGCGTGTTTTGCCCCGTGCCCGACCTACTCCGACGAGAGCAGCTGCAATGGAGACAATCAATGTCGGTGGCGCGACAGCGCGTGCGTGCGGCGTCAGGGACGCAAGTGGTTCACCAACGATTCCAACTTCAATCTGAACGGCGGGTTCTCCGGAGGAGCGCCGACGATCACGGACTTCGATGCGGACGGAAATCCAGAGGTGGTGGTGAGTGGCGCCGTGATCGACGCGCAAACCGGCGAAGGCCTGGTGCAGTGTCCGCAGAACGTGGGAGGCACCGCGAACGAGGGTGAATCCTGGTACATCAGCGTGGTGGCGGACACGGACCTCGACGGCGTACCGGAAATCGTCGGCGGGAATCGCAACTACGAGATCACGTTCGACGGTTCCAATTGGAGTTGCACGGCGGATTGGGTCGCGGCGCGGCCGGACGGGAGCACGGGAAATCTCGGTGCTGGCTTTCCCGGGACCGGAAACTTCATCAATAATCAGCGTTGGCCTTACGCGCCTCGGCCGGCAACGGAGTGCGAAGGGCTCGCAGAACCGGAATGCACCGAGCCCTGTGCGTGGGACGGAAGTGAGTGCCTCTACTCCGCGGCGAATGGGTGCGCGACGATCACGGACGAAGACGAGTGCAACGGCTACATCGCCTGCACCTACGAAACGGACACGTGCATCGAGGATATGGCCCAAACCACGTTGTTCCCCGTAGACCGGGACTATCCAGAGATCGCGGTCACGGACCGGGGGCGCGTGTTCATCCTTCACGGGGCCACCGGAACGGTGATGCGCTCGCCGGCGGACGGGCAAACGCTGCTCGAGTTCCGCCTCTTCACCCAGCGAGGCGGTACGCCCAATGTCGCCGATTTCGACGGCGACGGCCGGGTCGAGTTCAGCTACGCGGGCACGGGCTGTATGGCGGTCTTCGATGCTGATTGCGCCGTCGGCTCGCCCGAGCAGCGACTCGGGGAATACACCGCCGCGGTCGAGGCGAACTGTGGCGCCCCGACCGCGTGGCAACACCCGCTGTGCGAGGTCTGCGCGAATGATCCGGGCGACCCGCGGTGCTCAACCTGCCCGACCGAATGCGAGAACTACGGCACGGTGAGCGACGGCTGCCCCGCTGAGTGTGTCGCGTTGCCGGACGGTTGCGGTCGTTCGCCCAGGGCCAGTCACGACGCCGGTTTCGAGACCAGCGACGGTGCGCTCGCCTGCCGGGTGAATACGGAGCCCGAGGCGGTACGGGACATGATCGGCGCCTTGTGGATGCGAGAAAGCCAAGACGCCTCTTCCGCCGCAACCGGCACCAGCGTGTTCGACTTCCAGGGCGACGGCAAAGCGGAGGTGCTCTACGGCGATGAGTGCTTCTTCCGGGTCTACAACGGGGAGACCGGAGACCTGATCTTCGAGCGCCCAAACTCGCACCGCACCGCCACCGAGTACCCGATCGTGGTGGATGTCGATGGGGACTCGCAATCGGAGATCATCGTGGCGTCGAACAACGACCAGAACAACCGCGACGATTGTGGCGGCAGCGGCAATGCGTACCTCACCGGGACCACGCGCGACGGCGATCCCTATGAGCTCTTCACGACCGCGTATTGCAGCTGCGGCAACTACGACATCTGCGACGGACTCGTGGAGATCGACTGCAACGACACGCTCGGGTGCGCATTCGACAGCGACGGGGGCCAATGCGCGCCCATCGAGTGCTCGACCATCACGGACTCGGTCGACTGCAACGCGACCGAAGCCTGCTCCTTCGATTCGGACGCGATGCTGTGCGAGCGCACGACCTTGCACCCCGCTGTGCAGTGCAATCTGGGCGACGGCTGCCGGTTCGATGAAGGCGCAGCCAGCTGTGAGCCCTTGAACTGTGACGGGTTCGATGGAGACGAAGCCGCCTGCACGGCAGACGTGGCATGCGAGTGGACCGGGAGCGACTGCCGTCAGAGTCCGCGACACCCGGCCTACATCTGCCAGAACGCGACCTGGGGCGTGACCGCGATCGGCGACACGCGCGATCAGTGGGTGCGCACGCTGCCTTACTGGCATCAGCACAGCTATCACGTGACCGAGATCGACCGAACCGGGCAGCCGGTTGCGGACTGGGGAGCCAATCCGAACAACTGGGACGTGTACAACAACTACCGTCAGAACGTGCAGGGCTTCGTGCCGCTGAACGCCCCGGACCTGCAGATCTTCTCCTTCGCCGCGGGCCTCGCTCAGTGCCCCACCTCGGTGCGCCTCGCAGCGCGCGTCGTGAACCGCGGACGCGCTGGAGTCGCCGAAGGCACCCCCGTGGTCTTCTTCTGGCTCGACGGGGGCACTCCGGTGGAGGTTGGCACGGTTGGCCTTCCGATCTCCATCCTCCCGGGTCAGGGCGCGGATGTGACCCTCGACGTCACTCTGGGGGATTTCGGTATCTCGCCGATCAGCTCCGCATTCGTGGTGGTCGCGAACCCGCCGGAAGGGTTCGAGCCGGTCTTCGAATGCGACGGAGACAACAACAGCGCCAGCGTGTCGGGACTCAGCTGCTTCGACGGCGGCGGTTGAACCTCAGTTGTTCGCCACGGCGGGCGCGTCTCGCTCGCCGTTTGGCATGTAGAGCGCGTCAGCAAAAAGCGCACGCCGCACCGCAACTCTGGCGGTGAGCGCGGCTTTTTGCTGCATCAGGCGACTCAGCTCGGTCTGTCGAGCCGCCTGTCGCTCCTGCATCTTCGCGATGAAGACCGTGACGTATGCGCTTCGGTAGCTCACCTCGATGGACTCGGCGTCGGATGTTCCCTCAGACGCGAGCACGGGAGTGGCGAAAGCCATCAGCGCGAGAACCAAGAAAGTGCGTAGCATTGGACACCTCCGTCAGACCTCGGCGACGCGAGTCGAATCGGAAACGCGTCGTCTGATGATCGTGATGGGAGTGTACACAGGCGCCAGTATCTTTCACTGATTCGGCGGATTTTTTGGGCGCCGACTTGACTTTGCGCAAGACACTCAACGTCTTTGCGCGACGTTTGTGCAACAATAGGGAAGCGCGTGTGGGCGCGCGGTATCGCCGAGTGGGCGGAGCGCCCTCAGGGAATCACCAGCGGCAACGCCGGGTCGAGGTGAACGGTCCAAAACTCGTTGGCCGCACCACCCGCGTTAACGACGCTCTCGAAGGGATCGAGATCGACAGTCCCATTGCTCTGCAGGGTCGCGAACATCCACAGGGTGTCATCGTTCTGCGGCCGAAGCGCGCGCAGGTTTACCCCTATCGTGGGCGCGAGCTCGCTCGTCCATTTGATCCGGCCGTCGAAGCCCAAACTGAGCAGGAAGGTGCCGAGGCCGCCACCGTCCACGTCAAAGGTTTCTTGGCTCAGACCAAAGTCGAGGGTGGCGCTTCCGTCTACGGTTCCGGCGAGAATGAAGCTCGCGTCGAAAGCGTCGGTGCGTGCGAGGTGCGTCACCGCGTCGTCACCGGCACCGGCAACCCTGCGCACGAAGGCGAGCGAATCGTCGGCGGCGGCGAAGACCGCGAAGAAGCCGTCTGTACCGCCGGCTCCGAGGACGAGCTCGTCACCGGCGAAATCCGAATCACCGCTCACCACGCCCACCGCCTGCAGGCTCGCCCCGCGCGCCTCGAGGTCGAAGATCGCGTTGGTCGCGCCGGTTCCCGCAAAGGTGATCGTGCCGGGCGTCAGGCCGTCGCCGGTGATTCGGTAGATCCAGGCGAGTCCGTCGTCATTCTGAGCGCCGGCGGCGTGAATGCGGTCGTCGGCTGAAAGGGCGAGGGCGTAGAAACGCTCATCGCCGGCCGCGCTCGGTGTGTTGGCAAACGCGAGGGGCTCGCCGTCTGCACCAGCGAGTACGGTCTCGCGCAGGCGAAGAACGAACGCATCGATGCCGTCCGCGATTCGGGGGTCACTGTTTTCTGTCGGGTCGGGGTCGAGCGTCCCGGTGAAAAAGCCTGTCAGCACCGGGTCACCGTTGCTCGCGAGGGCGAGGTCAGTCGCGGTCACGTCCGCGGCGCCGCCGAAGCGGCTGACCCATTCGACGTCTCCGCTCGTTCCATCGACACGGATGACACCCACGTTGCGGACACCTTCGTTCGAGAGCTCGAGCGCCGGTGGCGCGCGCGCAAAGTCGACGGTGCCTTCGAGGGCAAAGGCCACCACGAGGTCGCCGTCGGCCGTTTGCACCATGGCCACGGCGGACTGATCGTCCGCGGCGTCGAAATGGCGGAACCAAACCAGCGTGCCATCGGTGCGGTAGCGGCAGAGGACGAGATCTTCGCCGCTCGCGTTGATCGTTTCCGTTGCCGTGCCGCTCAGGTCAAGGTCGACGGTGCCGCTCGCGGTGAACGCCATCACGACATCATCGAAGGGGCTCGCGGGATCGTCGCCGTTGGTGAGCTGCGCAGCGCTGGCCGGAGCGAGCTCGCCTGCGAGAATAGCCGGAAAGACGCTCGGCCAGCTCACGTCGATCGTCCTGATCGCGGGTGTGAGCGTGTTGGATGTGGCCGTGAGCTCGACGCCGCTCTCCACCGCCGGATAGCGCGTAGCATCGAGGAGCACTTGGCCTTCGACCGCGGTGAAGCTCGTCACCCCTTCGAGCGCCGCGCCGCCCGCGGTCACAGCGAGGTCAACGGGTGCACTGGAACCGGCGCCCTGGGTGATTCTCGCACCGCTCGAGTTTTGAACCTCAATCACCAGAGGCGTGAGCGGCGTGTTTCGCAGGAGGCTCATGGGCTCGCCGACGAAGGCGAGCTGCGTGGGGACCGGGTTGACCGTGACCACCACCGTGTCGCTCGCGCTCAGCCCATCTGTGTCGGTGACCGTGAGCCGGAAGAGGATCGAGCTCGGCGCGCTGACATCCGGTGCCTCGAAGGTTGGGTTCGCGCTGGCAGGATTCGTGAGCGATGCGTCCGGACCGCTCACGCGCTCCCACAGGTAGCTCGCAAGGGTGCCGTCGTCATCGGAGGACGCGGTGCCATCGAGTGTCACCGTTTCCAGCGCGTTTACCGATTGGTCAGCGCCTGCATTCGCAACAGGGCTGATACCGCCGTCGATGATCGTGACAAAGACCAGATCCGTGCTCTCGACCCCGCTGCGATTGGTGACCGTGAGTCGAAGGGTGACGGCGCGGTTCTCGTTCACCTCGGGAACGGTGGCGCTCGTGTTGGCGGCGCCGGCATCCGCGATGGTCACCGTGGGCCCCATCACTTGCTCCCAAAGATACGTCAGCGCTTCGCCGGCGCTGTCGTTCGACGCGGAGCCGTTCAAGCTCAAACTCCCGTTCTCGGGTACGGCGCTCGGGCTCGCTAGAGCGACGGCGGTGGGGCTGCCGACGACCGGGAACGGCTCGGGCTCGGGCGTTTCATCGCCGTCGCCGCACGCCGCAACCAGCGCGAAGAGGAGCGCAGCGCTCGCCGGGAGCGGCAGCCGATGAGGGAAACGCGAGATCATTCGATTCTCCACCAGACTAGACACGTGGGCCATCCCATCGTAGGCGGGATGGCGTTGAACGTCCAATCCGAGGAGGACATGGAGCTCGAGAGCAAGACCGCGCCCTTTGACCGGGTGAGCGCGTCCCAGTGGGACGACTGGCAATGGCAGCAAGCCAATCGAATCCGTAGCCGCGAGGCGTTGGAGGAGGTGCTGGAGCTGACCGACGACGAGCGCTGCGCCCTCGACGCGGCGGCTGCGAAGTTCGCCTTCGCCGTCACGCCTTATTACGCCTCGTTGATGGCCCGCAGCGATCCGAGCTGCCCGATTCGCCGGCAGGCGGTGCCCACGATGGCCGAGCTGGAGGTGGACCCCTCCGAGCTCGAGGACCCGCTCGCCGAAGAAGCGCACATGCCCGTGCCGAACCTGACCCACCGCTATCCCGATCGCGCTCTGCTCTACGCGTCGCACAACTGCCCGGTTTACTGCCGGCACTGCAATCGCAAACGCAAGGTGGCGGACCCCACCTCGGCGCCGTCGCGGCACGCGCTCACCGAGGCGATCGACTATGTGCGCGAGCAACCCGCCATTCGGGACGTACTCGTTTCCGGCGGCGACCCGTTGAGCCTTTCCGATGCGAGGCTCGGTGCGGTTTTGGCCGACCTGCGCTCGATCCCGCATCTCGAGATCATTCGCTTGGCCACCCGAAACCCGGTAACGCTCCCCCAGCGCATCACCCCCGAGCTCGCCGCCCTTTTGCGCGCCCACCATCCGATCTACGTCAGCACGCACTTCAATCACCCGAAAGAGTGCACGCCGGAAGCCGCCCGCGCCCTTCGCCTGCTCGCCGACGCCGGTTGCGTGCTCAACAACCAGATGGTCCTGCTCAAAGGCATCAATGACGATGCGCAGACCGTACGGACCCTGAATCACTGGCTGCTCCGCCAGCGCTGTCGGCCCTACTACATCTTTCAGGCGGACGCGGTGATGGGCACGTCGCATTTTCGGACAGCGACGGAAGCGGGGATCGAAATCATTCGGCAGCTTCGCGGCTGGACCAGCGGTCTCGCAGTTCCGCACTACGTGGTGGATCTCCCCCGGGGAGGTGGAAAAGTCTCGCTCCAACCGGACTATCTCGTGGCCCAGGACGGGAAGACGCTGACTTTCGAGAACTACCGAGGTGAGCGCTTCAGCTACGACGAGGGGTAGGGCGCAGACCGACATTATCCCGAGCGTTTGGCGACGGTCGGAGCCCTCCGCTACACTCTTCCCATGGAGGCCTCTCGTCCGACTTCAACCGAAACGCTCGGAAACTCCGTAGCGGCGGTTGCGTTCATTCAATCGACCTCGCTCTTCAAGGACATGCCGGACGCGGTCATGAATCTGCTCTATGAGAAGGCCGAGGTGGTCGACTATGGCCCCACGGATATCGTGATCGCCCAGGATGCCACGGATACGGACCTCTTCGTGATTTTCGAGGGCAACGTGGCAGTGCAGAAGCTCGTCAAGGGGGGATGGGTGCACCTGGCGGATCTGGAGCGCCCCGCCGTCGTGGGTGAGGTCGCTGCGTTGACCGAGCAGCCTCGAGCCGCGGCGGTGATCAGCACGACCGATTGCCGCTTGGTGCGTGTCCCTGGTCCTACCGTGCGCGCCATCGCGGAGGCGGCGCCGAAATTCGGCAAACGTCTCGCCATGTTGATGTCCGCGCGCGACAAGGACACTGAGCGTAAAGTTTCAGTCTGAGGGCAGATCGAGGGATTCGAGCTCCCGCGGCTCTTTTGCGCTCCGCCGAGAATCGTCAGTGCCGAGGATCGAGCGGAAGATGTTCGAGACGAGGGTGAAGGGCAGGAGCAAGAGCCCGAGCAGCAGCGAGCCGAGCCAACGCAGGGCGCCCAAGAAACCGCGTGGCGGCGGCTCCGGGGAGTCTCCGAGCGAAGGTCGCACCCGGGCTACGCGACGTTCCCCTTCGTCGTCGCGGTAGGTCATGCCGGACACACGTCCCGCCGAGTCGAGGCGGAGCTCGCTCGACCGCGCACTCGTCTGAGCCGCGATGACCCGTGCCTGAGGCCAGATCCGTTGCACGGTCTCGGCCAATGTCCCGTTCATCGAGAGGAGCAAGCTCGGGTCGCGAAAATGGGAGGGGAGCGGTGCTGCGTGCCACGGGGATCCGCCATCGTCGGCGTTGCAGGTTTCGAGGACGATCGCCGCATCGGCCGCGAGCCACTTCCGCGCACCGGAACGAATGAACTGGGCTTCGTCGCCGCGGTCAAAAAAACGTCCCTCCTCGAACAGGAGGGCGCTCACCCCGCCGGAGCCGCGCATCGCCGAGCGCCAGCCGTGGCCTCCAATGACCAGCGTCTGGGCTGGGGTCGCGCCGGACGCGGTAGCTTCCTCGAGCGCACTCAAAATGTCCTGCTCGCCTGACCATTCGTAGTAGAGCACTCGGTGGCTGCGCAGGAGTGGCTCCCAGGTGCGGTGCTCGAGGTCGAAGTTGGGGTCGTCTTCTGCATAGAGCACCACCGCCACCGGCCGTCGGTCATGGCCTCCGGTGTCGAAGCGCGTTCGCTCCTCTGGTGCGAGGGAGGCCTGTCGGCGGTTGTGCAGCACTTCCGCTCGGTGCGGGCCCAGGCGCCCCGGAAACTGAATGCCCGCTTCCAGGTGCTCGATCCAGAAGTCACGTTGAGCGGCGTCAATGCGCGGGAGCGACTGCACCGTGCCGGGGTCGAAGAGCACCACCAAGTGGGGCTGACGCTGATGGGCGAGTTGGATCAAACCGACATCTCCCGCGAGCTCTGGGTGCGAGTAGAGAACATTCGCGAGCTCTTTGCTCGAGCCGAGAGCGATCGCGCGACGGGCGTCGGCGCGCGGGCTGCGCTCGAGTCCCCGGGGCAGATGGGAGTGGAGCGCTACTGGCAGGGTTGCCGGGTCGAGGGGGCCTACGCGGTCGGCTGCGCCGAGGGCGGACTGGGCGTAGCGCCGTGGCTCCAAGCCCGATGGCGTCTGGCTGTAGCGCAGGCCCGCTTCCGCGCTTCGGACCAAGAGATCTGCGATCGAGTGGCGATCCGCTGCGCTCGCGGTTGAGAGCTCCCGGTCGCTGACCCAGCCATCGCCGTCCTGGTCGACCGCGTCCACGAGCGCCCAACCGGCCTCGCGCTCCTCGGCGCTGACTTCGCCGTCTCCGTCGACGTCGTTCAAGCCTGCGAGGTCGAGACCGTCGAGGGGCGGAAGGGCCATGGACCGTCATCGGCAGATCTTCGCGGACGGTGCGGGGTGGGAGCGTGTCCCAAGTTTTTCCGGGGGAGAGACAACGGCTCAGCTTTGTCGCCGATATGTTTCGTGAACCGGCGGTCTCCGGTTTGCTTCCACTGGAGTTGAATAGAATGTCCGATGTCTCGCTGATCGTGCGCGCTCCTGCGTCTTCTTCCCGCCAGGGTCTTGCCCGCAGTCCCGCTCTAGACCCGGAGCTCGTCGAAGGGGCGGAGGTGCGCTCGATTCCCGGAAGCCCCGATCTCTTCGTCGTCACTGTGCCCGACAACCAAGCGCGTCGCATGCGCCGGCGCCTCGGACGCAGTGGCATGGAGGTCAGTGATAACCCGGTCTACTCGATTCCTCCGGTCCGCGGCGCCGATGGCCGTGTGATCGATGGACCGCTGACGCGACCGGAACGAGCACGCTCTTTTACGCTTCAGCCCCAGAGCTCGGCTGCGGACCCGATGGCGAAAACGCGCGAAGCGCACGGTGCGGATCAGCTGCACGCCCGGGGGATCACCGGAGAGGGCGTGCATGTATTCGTCGTGGGGACCGGCATCGATGACCATGTGCAGCTCGAAGGCCAGCTCGGAACGAGTCGCGACTTCGCCGAGCCCGAGTTTGACGGACAGTTCTACGATCCGAACGGGCACGAGACCCACGTGGCCGGCATCGTAAACGCCGTGGCCCCGGGTGCGACGATTCACAACGTACGCGTCCTCGATGGCGAGGGCTCCGGCGACCAGGCGACCTTGCTCGAGGCTCTGAACTACATCGCGGCAGAAGTGCGCGCCATGGAAGCGCGCGGTGAGCTCGACACCCCCGTGTTGGTGGCGATGTCACTGGGGGGGCCTCGGTTTGCCTTTGACCCCCTCACAGATCGGGTCGAGCAGCTACAGCGCGAGCTTCCGATCATCTTCTCCATTTCGGCGGGGAACAGCGGCCCCGGCGTGAACACGCTAACCTCTCCTGCAGATGCGGAGGGCGTGAATGTGATGGCCGTCACGGCCGGAAGCTGCAGCGCGAGCTCGGGCGATCGCTATTCCTGCGCCACTGCCGATTTCTCGTCCCGGGGTGGGAAAGCCGGCATGCCGGACGTGGAGGCGGACGGCGTGCTCGTGCGCTCGACAATCCCCGGCGACGCCTACGCGTCATTTTCCGGGACTTCGATGGCGCAGCCCGCAAACGTCGGAGCGCTCGCCCTACTCCTCGAACTCGCCCGGAAGTCCTACCGCTCCGGCGAGCTAAACGAGAGTCCGTTCGATCTCGCGGCCCAAGGTGTGTTCACCGACGCACTGCGCGCCACCGCCGTTGACGATGGCGACCTCGACCACGAGGAGGGTTACGGGGCGATTTGGATCCCCGCGGCTGCGAGCCAGCTGCTGGCCTTCGATACAGAGGGGCTGCCGCCGCTTCGCGAGCTCGTCGTTCCCGAGGGGGGTGGCATCGGCCTCATCGACATCATCGGCCTCCTGGGGCCGGGCGAAGAGGATCCCGCCGCGGCCGCCGCTCACGATCAGCTCGAACGCTACCGCCAGCAGCTGCAGCAGTAGGGCGCTACAACGCTCCTGGCACTTCCCGCGTACGTTTCATTGGATCGGCACAGAATCGTTGCGGTTCCGCGCCGCAACCGTCGCGAAAAGACGCCGATACTCAGGAGGCTCTCTACGAGGACTGCATGCTCCACGGGGTCCGCGCCACTGTCGCGACCGAAACTCGCGCCCCAACGCTCAGCCGTGAGCAACGGCTCGACGCGCCCCCGAAGAAGCAGCCCCAGCCGGCACGGGAGCTCCCCAACGATTCGCGCTCGGCTTGGGAGCGGCTCGAAGCCGCCTGGCGAGACGTCCGGGTCGTTGGCGTGCCCGACGCCGAGCTCGCCGCCGCGGTCGATCAGCTCTGGGCGCGGCATCACGATGGCGGTTTTCTCGAGGACCCCCTCTCTCTGCTTCGACGGGGGCCCGTGCTCTCGAAGTACTTCGAGACCGTGGTTGCCCATCGTCCGAGTGACAGACCGATCGACAATCCGGATGCCGCCTGCGTGATGTGCAACTCGAACTTTGAGGACGATCGCCGAATTCAGTGGCGTTCGCTTCGTGTTGCTACGAACGCCTATCCCTACGCGCTGGAGGGGCCGCACCTCCTGCTGATAGCCGGTGCTCACGAAGAGCAGTCTTTGCGTTCCGAACACGTGGACGATCTCATTCGCTTTCAGTGGCTGACTCAGGCGAGACCCTTTGCTCTGCACTACAACGCGACGGCCAACAGTCAGTTTCACCGTCACTGGCACGCCACCCGTGAAACCACGCCCCTCGAACGTGCGCTCGATTCCGGTCGCGCACCGCGCAGGACCGTACTTCGCCGGGAGGGGAACAGCGTCGAGGAGCTCGGCGGCGCCTACCGCGGCGTGCTCGTCAGCGGAGACCACGCATTTGTCGCGAGCTGGGTCGAGCGCTTGATCGATGCCTGGGGTCGAGACGACGTGGTCAAGGGCACCGTCGAGGTCTTCGCCCTACCGCCCCGCAACGGACGGTTTCGTTGGGGACTCTTTCCTCGGGTCGCGGCGGACCCGAGCGTTCAGCTGAGTCCCTGGGGGGAGGTGCGTCTCGGCGGAATGCAGCTGGCCGGGCGCTTGACCATCGATTCGCCGTCGAACGTGCATCCAGGGCTCGAGTCGGAGCTGCGACGGGGTATCGAAAAGACCGTCGTGCCGCTCGAGAACAGTGAGCCCGCGCGCGAAACGCTCAGCCGAGCGTCCCTAGTCCGGCACTTCCCGATCCTTCGCTGAATCAGGCGTCTTCGTCGCCTTCCATGACCCGCAGGCTGTTGCGGATCTCGGCGATCGGTTTGCGGGACAGAGTCTTCACGAGCGCTCGAAGGGCCTCGACTGTCTCTTCACCGCGGCGGAATTGCTCATCGGTGATCAACGTGATCTGGGCCAAAAGGTGTCCGTCGACCGACACGATGCTGAAGCGTCGCCAGTCGTTGCCGTGCTTTTGCCACGCGCCTACCATGTGGCGGTGCAAGACCAGCAGGTATGCGCCGAGCCAAAGCTCGATCTCGTCGTCCAGGACCCTCCGCACCTTGTTCTCGTTGCGTACGGTGCTCTGACTTTGCATGTAGCGCAGCGCGGGCTCGACGAGCGCGTGCCGGTCGGTCGTTGGATTCTTGATGAAGGCGTGGTGAAAGGCGTCTTCGCGCAGACGCTGTTGGGCCGGATCGGCCCGCATGCCTTCGAGCATGAGCCAGAGGAGAATACCCCCGGCGACAGTCGCAATCACAATCCACATCTCTAGCGCAGTCCGGCGAGAAGCACGAAAGCCGAGCAGCCGATGACCGTCAAGACCGAGACGCGGGAGACGAGGGCCGCACGCACGCCCTTGCGGTTCAGTACAGCGGCAGCGGTGATGAAATAGGCCACGAGGTAGAGCGATGCGTGGGGGGCTCCAGCAGCCAGGTTGGCGAGGGCGACAACGGCTCCGAGCGCGACGATGACCATCGTGTGGGACGTCGAGCGAAGTCGGTCGAAGGCGCCTTCCGCCATGAACGAGGTGAGGTAGGCCAGCGCCACGAAGGAGCCCGCGGCGCCGATGCTCAAGGCGAGCCAGGCGAGAATGCCGAAGCTCCCGGGCCAACCGTAGTTGAGCCATTGCGCACCCGCGATGGTGCCAACGATCGGAGCGAGCCAGAAGGCGCTGTGGGCGGCCCACATCGGGAAGTAGAGATAGAAGATCGCGGCCAGGGCCACCGGCAGAATCCCAATGAGGTCTCCGAGCGGACTGGGCTCGGGCCAATAGAGCGGCCGGAGCAGCCCCGCGATGACGAACGCTCCCGCGATGAAGGGAAAGCGTACGTCCATGTCCGGTCGCGCCATCAGACCGCTCAGGGACAAGAGCACAAAGAACGCGAGTACGGGCGCGGACCCGAACACGCCGCGAATCCCCGCCGAGCCGAAGACCCACAGGAGCGCTTCGACGGTGCCCCGACCGAGCTGACGGTCATAGGGCGGGCGGAGCTCAACGGTGCGCTGGCGACCCTGTTTGTCGATCAAGGTCATCGCGTGAACGTGGCTCGTCGGTAGCTCGTCCGCGAAGGGCACATTGATGTAGGTGAAGCCGTCTTCCTGGCAGTCGAAGTCGAGGGTGATCTGGAAGTAAATGGGCGGACCGATCGGTTTAACCGAATCCACCGTCGCCCTGCAGGGCCGGTAGTTGCGCCGAATGATGTAGCCGCGACGAATGAACCTGCCGATCTCCGCGATGTCGTCCTCGAACTCGCCGATGTCGATCCGAAAGGTCGAGTCGTCGAAGGGCAGGGGCGCGAGGGAGGTTTGGTTCAGCACTCCAGGGCCGACGTAGACGCGCACCACAGGACCGTCCTCACGGAGGTCGACGAGGGAGGCGCTGGTGCGTTGCATGTCCCGCCCTGCAAAGGGCGACCAGCCGAGGAGCGTGGCCACGACCAAAGTCGAGTAGAGCACGACCCGAACCTTACTCGCCTTCGGACCGAGAAGGAAATCGGGTGGCCCACACCCGCAGCAAAGTCACACACACGCTCCATGTTCTCTACAAAATCGCGTTATCATCGGCGTAAGGGAGGTCACCATGAAACGCGTCGTTCTGTTTCTCGGCGTCTCGGACGGCGCGAGGTTACGCCCAGACCCTGCTGGATGCGGATTTTTCTGGTGCGCCGGAGCACTGGGATCCCTTCGTTCAGGCTTTTTTGAGCGCCGCCGGGACGGTGACGCAGGCGAGCACTCTTTCTGACGCTGCGCTCGGCGTCGCGCAGACCGCGAGGAGCTGCGGCGCTTGCCATGAGGCGGTCGGAGCCACCGTGTCCTTCGCCGAAGCCCCGTTGAAGGCTGAGGCGCTCGGCGACGCTTCCGATCCGGACGTCGAGCGGTGGAGTCAGCAGGTGCATGCGCTCGGTGCACGCGCCCGTGACAGCGAAGGTGAGGATCAGGCCGCCGTCTACGGCGAGCTGCTGACGACCTGTGCCGCGTGCCACGAACGCACGCTGCCCGAATCGTGACTCTGCCGGGCATCAGCCCTTTCGCTCCGCACGACCGAGCAGGTCGCTGAAGATCGCCGCGGCGTCATTCAGCGTCCGAAGCTCGGGGCCCGCGAGATTGACCACCGTTCGGGTCGCGCCCCCCTCGAGGAGCTCCACCGCTTTCGCTCCGATGTCACGGGTGGCCACCATCTCGAACGAATACTCCGGATCGAAAAACGCCGGGAGGGTCCCG
This sequence comes from uncultured Bdellovibrionales bacterium, assembly GCA_964468125.1. Lineage (GTDB taxonomy): Bacteria > Myxococcota > XYA12-FULL-58-9 > XYA12-FULL-58-9 > CAYXVF01 > CAYXVF01. The sequence goes on from CAYXVF010000041.1 coordinate 25,044, forward strand.
TCCCCTTGTGACCGCCGGGAGACTCGCCGCCAAGTTTTCCTGAAAGTAGGCGGCGCGCAACCGCGTGGTATTGGCGCGCCCAGCGAGGCCGGATTCGAGAGGGCGCAGGGCGCGAATGGGTCCGGTCCCCTGCGCGTGCTGCACGGCGATCTTCGCGGTCCACGTCCTTCTCCCGCCTCTCCTCGCCGAAGTCAGCTCACTCGCTCCCGCTCTCGACCTCGCGGTGCTCCCGCCGGCGCAAGGCGTCGATTCACTCCTGAGTGGCGAAATCGATTTCGTGATCGACGTCGCTGGGAGGGTCTCCCACCCCGATCTCGCTCGGACCCCTTTGCTCGAAGAAGACTTCTCCTGTCTTCTGCGAGCCGACCACACCTACGCGGACGGTCATCTCAGCAAGAAGCGTTACGCCGAGCTCGAACACGTCCTCGTCGCGCCGGGAGGAAAGAGCGGGGGGATCGTCGACCGCGTCTTGGAGGCGGAGGCGAGTGGCGGCGCGGGTGGCATCGACCCTTTGGGAAACCGCGGTTGCGCGCGCTCGACGGGCCGCACGGAGGCGGGCGGATCGTCGGTGTCGCTCGGATTCGGGATTCTGTTCGGTACGTTCGTCTTGAGCCTGGTCATCCCGGCGGTGGCGGTGTTGCAGATCCAATGGATCGGCTCCGCGCACGCCCGCTGAGGCGATGGGCTCACCGGGGTTGGGCTCACGGGGGTGAGCCGGTGACGTTATCCATCACCTCGGCGATCGCGTTGAGCAGCACTGTGACGGTGAATGGCTTCTGCAGGAAACGCACGCCCGTCTCGGGCAGATCGCCGAGACTCTCGCCGCGCGCGTAGCCGCTCATGATGAGCACGCGGACGCTCGGGTCACGTTGCAGCAACTCCCGATATACTTCGTCCCCTGGTTTTCCTGGCATCGTGAGATCGAGGAGCACGACGTCGATCTCGGCGCCGTAGCGCTCGTACTGCCGCAACGCTTCGTCACCGTGTCGTCGTGCCACTTCCTGGCTCCGAGTCGACCCGAATCGCCGCGCCATGTCGCTCGGCGATTCCGTGCACCGCGGCGAAAATGCAGGCTCTCGCCGTCCACGTACTCCATGGCCATCGCGATGTCGTCGTTGATCCGGCCGACATCGAACACTTTGACGATGTGCGGGTGATTCAGCGTTGCGACGACGCGCGCCTCGATCTGGGAGCGCAAAGCCGGCCGATATCCCCCGGCGGTCCGACTTTGCACTGAGAGTTTCCAAAGGCTCGCTCATGACGTGCAGCGACACTCAGTCCTCACAGCAGTGCTTTCGCCACTCGTAGGCAGAACTACCGGCTCGACCGTGCCATGTTCTTTCAGAGACCGCGCCCGGGCAGAGATGCCAATCGGCGCTCATAAACTGAGCGCAGTTCATGGAGGCAACGTAGAGAAATCGCTCCCATGTCTCGTCGTGCAAGGCGTTCGCGCGAAAAAGCGATCAGCGCTTTAGGTGACGCTTCAGGCGAGCCGGATCGGCGCTCGCGGGGTCGTCAGGCCAGACGTGTTTCGGGTAGCGCCGTGATAGACTTCTCGACAGCTCCGGGTACGTGTTGCGCCAGAAGCTCTCGAGGTCCGTGGTGACTTGGATCGGTCTCCGGTTAGGAGCCCAGAGGTGGACGGTGAGTGGTGCACCGCCGAACCTCGGAGTTTCTTTCATCCCAAAAAAATCCTGCAGGTAGCTCTCGACCCAGGGAGAGCGGCTCCGGGCATATCGGACGGGAAGCGCACGGCCCGAGGGAAGGGTGAGCGTACGAGGTGCGAGGCGCTCAAAGTCGCCGAGCGACTCGGGGGCGAGCACGGAGGATGCGAGCTGCTCCAACGGTGTTCCGCGGGCCTCGTCGATGGTGTTCACGCCGGTACAGGCGGCTCGCAAGAGGGCACGTGGGACATCGCCGGGGACCGAAAGGCCCGCCTTCTGCGCTGCTTCGAGCCGACCCAGAACCCGCTCGACCTCTTGCTCCGGAAACACAGCGGTCAGCTCCCGCCTGCTGAGCTCGGCGACGAGCAAGTCACGAACGGCGTCGTCTGGGAGGGCGGGGCGTCGGTCGGAGTCGAGCCAAAGCTCGCCGATCTTGAATCCCTCGGTGCGCATGACCCTGCCGCCCTCCAGCGCGAGCTCCTCGACGGCCCGAAGCTCGTCTGCGAGGTCTTCTTCGATCCACGCGGGCTCAACCGCGCTCGCGAGGCCGATGGTCACTCGTTCTCGACCGCGCGGACCTCGCATCTCCGTGCTCAGTGCTGCGAGCCATTCACTGTCGCGCACCACGCTGTTTTCCGCCAGCAGGGCTCGCCCCCCTTCTCGGAGCAGAACCTCGATCTGCCCGTCGCGTTCGCCCATGCGTTGGGCGAGACGATCGGAAAAGGCTCGAAACACCGCGCGCTCGAGCTCCCCTCGTTCGGAGGGCGCGATGTCCCGAAGCATGACGTCGAGCTGTTTGGTCCCTTGGCGTATGCGCTGCATGGTTGCGACGTGAAATCCGCGCCGCGCCAGATCGCCCGTGGGCTGCCCCAAGAGCTCGATGCGATGGCGAAGATCGCTCACGCCGACGGCGGTCGCTGGACCTCGCGGCACAAAGTCGCGCTCGGCAGCGATCGAGGCTGCGAGCGCGCCCTCCCTCCTCGATCCGAACTGCGCCGCATAGGTCGCGACGGCGGCCAGACGCGGGTGCAGCGGGAGGGTCGCGAAACGCTTCCCTGCTTCCGTGAGGCGTTCGTGCTCGAGCGCGCCGAGACGCAGGAGCAGCAGGCGGGCCCGGTCCAGTGCCGCACTCGGCGGAGAATCGAGCCAGGGAAGATCCTCAGGCCTATGTCCATGCTGAAGCGTGGCGAGGAGGACCTCGGCTGCATCCGCGCGGAGTATCTCCGGGGCCGTGTGCTCTGGTCGCGCGTCGAAGTCCGGGCGACTGTAGAGACGAATGCAGCGTCCTGGTGCGGTCCGGCCCGCGCGACCGGCACGCTGAATCGCCGATGCCTTGCTCACTTTTGCCACTGAAAGACGGGAGATCCCGGACGAGGGATCCCATTCGAGTATCCTGGCGAGGCCGCTGTCGACGACCACGGTCACGCCTTCGACCGTTACGGAGGTCTCCGCGACATTGGTGGCAAGAATCACCCGCTGCTTCTCTGCCCGCGAGAAGACGCGCGCCTGCTCTCGGGGTGAGAGGCTGCCGTGAAGCTTCAGCACCTCGAAGGAGCCCTCGCCGAGCGCGCTCGCGGCCCGTTCGATTTCGCCCACCCCGGGGAGAAATACCAGCACATCGCCGTTCTGGCCGAGCACGCGTCGGACGGCCGAGGCCACCCGTTGCTCGAGTCGCCGTTCGTCCCTATCGCTCGCGTGCTCCACGTCGACCGGATAGCTGCGACCTTCCGCACGCAGTCGAGGTGCCTCGATCGCACCGGCGATCGCTTCGGCGTCGAGGGTCGCCGACATCACGACAAAGGGGAGATCGCCGCGCGCACGCAGGAAGGCGAGGGCGAGGTCGCCGTCGACGTGCCGCTCGTGAAACTCGTCCAAGACGACGCAGCCGACGCCCTCGAGGCCGCTCGAGAGCATGCGCAGAAAGAGGCCCTCGGTGACATATTCGATGCGGGTCCCGGGGACCGATTCGAGGCGGACCCGATAGCCGACGGACTGGCCGACGTCTTCTTCGAGCTCTTCCGCCACGCGTTCCGCGGAGGCGCGCGCGGCGAGGCGGCGGGGCTCGAGGACCAGGACCTTCCCCTTCACCGCACGCATCAACGCCGGCGGCACACGGGTGGTCTTGCCGGCGCCGGGGGGCGCTTCGAGGACGAGGCGGCCGGTCTGTACGACGGTGTCGACAATCGCTGGCAGGAGAGAATCGATCGGGAGAGCGTTCACGACACGCGACTGCCGAAGACGTCGATTCCCCAGCGCACGAAGTTCACCGCGACCAGCGTCACACCCTCGAGTCGGGTCAGTCGCCAGCCGGTGCGCAGGAAGAGCAAAACGAGCGCCACCGCACCCACGGTGATCCACATGCTCAGTCGGGTAGCGGGCTCCACCGGAAGCGGCGCAAGTGAAGAGCTCAACCCGAGAACCCCGAGCATGTTGAAGAGATCGCTCCCGATCAGGTTGCCGGCGGAGAGCCCGAACCGTCCCTTCAACGCCGCGTTGAGCGAGGTCACGAGCTCCGGCGCGGAGGTTCCGGCGGCGACGATCGTCACCGAGATCGCCCACTCGCTGAGGCCGAAGGCGCGTGCGAGGTCCGAGGCGCCGTTCACCAGTAGATGAGCGCCCACGAGGATCCCGGTCAGTCCCAGGAGCCCCAGTGGCACATCCTTCCAGCTGGCCGACTCTCCATCACTGGAAATGTCTTCCGGCGCTTCCTTTTTGATGAACATGAACGCGAGGTAGGAGCCGAGCAGCGCCAGGAGAACCACGCCTTCGATGCGGGACAGGTCACCGTCTTGCATCATCAGCCCGAGGATGACGACCACCACCAAGAGGAAGAGACCGTCACGCGTGACGAGCTTCCGTGACGTGGGGATCGCTTTGATCGCCGCGCAGCCCCCCAGGACGATCCCGAGGTTGAAGACATTCGAGCCGATCACGTTGCCGATGGACATCGTGCCGCGACCGGTGAGTGCTGCTCCGACGGAGACGGCGAACTCCGGTGCGGAGGTACCGAAGGCCACCAGTGTCAGGCCGATCGCGAGATCGCTGATGTTGAAGGTCTTGGCGACCCGAACCGCAGAGTCGACGAAGAGGTCGGCACCCTTCCAGAGGAAGACGATGGCGACGGCGACGAGGCCGATATTTAGGGCGATGTCCACGACGGCGCGCACCATCGCCATTTCCTGCGCGGTCGGTCAAGCGGTCCAAACTTTTGTGGGTTCCACCGCCGGCGAGTTCTGTTAAAGGGTGCGGATTGGGTTTTCGCCCGCGAATTGAATGAGGTCTAGAATATGTCGCACGCGTCAGACGCCATCGTCTTGATCGATCCGGACAGCGCCCGCCGCTTCGAGCGTACCATTGAGCTCAACGCGCTCGGCCACCGGGTTCATGCTCTCTCCGATGGGAGTCTCGCCGGGGCGGTCGCGAGCGCGGAGACCGTGGCTGCATTTGTCGTCGACGAGGACTCCGGTGGTTTCGATCTGTGTTTTGAGCTCAAGACGAACCCGAAAACCTGGGACGTGCCGGTGGTGCTCCTGGCGAGTCTCGCGACCGCCCTCAAGAAGCCCCCGACGGCGCATGGGCCGGACCACATCCTCGCAATGCCCATGCGTCCGGATTATCTGGCCGCCGAGGTTGCTCGCTTCCTCGGAAGGGATGGGTCCCCCTCGAGGATCGAGCTTCAGGAGCCCGTCCCCGGCCCCGCGCGGGCAGGCTGAGCCTGGCCGCTTCTCTCGCTCACCTTTGCGCACTTGCCTTCGCCGTCTTATAGCAAATCCATGCGCGACACGGACTTTCTCGTGATCGGCAGCGGCCTCGCCGGACTGAACGCAGCCTTGCGTCTCGCCGCGGCCGGGTCGGTGACCGTGGTGACCAAACGTGAGCCCCACGACAGCGCCACCTCCTGGGCGCAAGGCGGAATCGCCAGCGTCATGGGTGAGCACGACAGCTTCGACAATCACGTCCGGGACACGCTCGCCGCCGGCGCGGGCCTATGCGACGAAGCCGCCGTGCGCTCGATTGTCGAAGAGGGGCCGCAGGCGATCGAGCGCCTGATCGAGCTCGGCGTCGAGTTCGATCGCTACGGCGCAGGATACGACCTCACGAAGGAGGGCGGCCACAGCAAGCGCCGTATTCTCCACTCGCAAGATGTCACCGGTCGCGAGATCGCTCGGGCGTTATACGAGCGCGCGAACGCAGCACCCGGAGTCACCCTCTGGACCGATGCGATCGCCGTTGACCTGATCACCGCCGAGCGCTCCGGCGCGTCTCGCTCCAATCGGTGCCTCGGGGCCTACGTGCTGAACTCGCGCACGCGGCAGGTCGAGACCGTGCGGGCGAAGGCGACGCTCCTGGCGACCGGTGGAGCAGGAAAGGTCTACCTCTACACCTCGAATCCCGACGTTGCGACCGGCGACGGCATCGCGATGGCGTACCGTGCCGGCGCCTCCGTCGCGAACATGGAGTTCTTCCAGTTTCACCCGACGTGCCTCTACCACCCGCAGGCGAAGTCCTTCCTCATCAGCGAGGCGCTCCGCGGTGAGGGAGGAACCCTTCGCATGACGGACGGGACGCCGCTGATGAAAGGGGTGCACCCCCTGGGTGACCTGGCTCCTCGTGACATCGTTGCCCGCGCGATCGACAGTGCGATGAAGCGCACCGGTGCGGACCACGTTCAATTGGACATGACCTCGGTCAGCCCCGCATACGTGACCGAACGCTTTCCGAACATCCACCGCGCCTGCCTCTCCCTCGGCGTCGACATGACGAAAACCCCGATCCCCGTCGTGCCCGCCGCGCACTACTGCTGTGGCGGGGTACGGACTGACGTGCGTGGCGCAACCGACCTTCCTGGACTCTGGGTGGCAGGAGAATCCGCATCGACGGGGCTTCATGGAGCAAACCGACTCGCGTCCAACTCGCTCCTCGAAGCGGCGGTGGTGTCTGAGAGGGCCTCCGCGGACATGGTGGACTACGCCGGGAGCGCGAGACTCGATCCGGTGGACGAGTGGGATCCCGGGGACGCAACGGACCCGGACGAGATGGTCGTGGTCTCGCACAACTGGGATGAGCTTCGACGGACCATGTGGAACTATGTCGGGATCGTGCGCAGCGACAAACGTCTCGCGCGTGCGAGTGCTCGCCTCGATCTTCTCCAGGAGGAGATCCAGGAGTACTACTGGGACTTCATTCTCACTCACGATCTGATCGAGCTCCGAAACCTCGCGACCGTCGCGCGTCTGATTGTCGACTCGGCGCGAACGCGGCGTGAGAGTCGCGGACTGCACTACAACCTCGACTGCCCCGAAACCGCGGAGGTCGGCCGGGACACGGTGCTGCGAAGGGCTGGCGCGTTCGAGAGCAGCGCCGCATGAAGCGTGCGCTGTCCATCGCGCTCGCCCTCTTCCTTTGGCCCCTGAGCGCTCGCGCCGAGCTCTACACCTGGACCGATCAGAACGGTGTCATTCACTTCACGAACGTAAAGCCCGGGAGCGAATCCGCGGTATCCGGCAAGGAGAACACCTATGAGTGGCGCGATGAGCTCGGTGGGCTCCGGAGGCTCCACAGGGTCGACGTCTCGACCTACGACACTCTCATTCTGGAAGCGGCCCGCTACTACACCCTGCCCCCGGCGCTCGTGAAGGCGGTGGTCGCCGCGGAGTCCGGCTTCGAGCCAACCGCGACGAGTCACGCGGGGGCGCAAGGTCTCATGCAGCTCATCCCGTCCACCGCTCGCGACATGAAAGTGCGCGATTGCTTTGACCCCAAACAGAACGTTTATGGAGGTGCGCGCTATCTGCGGATTCTTGCCAATCAGTTCGATGGAAACGTCCGCCTGACCCTGGCGGGCTACAACGCCGGACCGAAGGCGGTAGAGCGTGCCGGGCGACGGGTCCCCGCCATCGAAGAGACCCAGACTTACGTTCGTCGGGTCTTGCAGCTATACGAGCACTATCTTGAGACCTGGGACGCGGGCCGGAAATGAACATCTTCACCATACCGAATATCGTGACCATGGCACGCATAGCGGTGCTGCCGCTCATCGTGTTCCTGATCTGGCCCGGAATTGAAACCCGCGAGACCTCGTTCTGGGCGGCCGTCGCCTACACCATCGCCGGGGCTACGGATTTCGTGGACGGCTACCTCGCCCGACGGCTCAATCAGGTGAGCGTCTTCGGGAAATTCCTGGACCCCCTGGCGGACAAGCTCTTCTACCTCGTGACGATGATCGCCCTGCTGCAGCTTCCCACGCCGCGCATTCCCTTCTGGTTGGTGATGGTGGTGTTGATCCGCGAGCTCTCGATCACGGGCCTTCGCGCGATCGCTTCATCGGAGGGCGTGGTCATCGCCGCCGGACAAGGCGGGAAGATGAAGACGGTCTTTGGCACGATCGGTATGATCCTCCTGATTCTTCACTACCCCTACCTGGTGAGCTTTGGCTTCACCTCCGTCACCCTCGACTTTCACCGCTTGGGTCTGTGGCTGACTTTCTTGTCCGTCGCCTACTCGCTCACTAGCGCGGTGTCCTACGTGCGCGGCTTCGCCAAGGCCCTCGAAGAGCAACGCGGAGCCGCTGCGAGCTAGAGGATTGGCGAAAACCTGATCTCGGAGATCTTTCGATCTCGCTTCCGAACAATTGTGGTTCTATCCCTGCTCGGGCCGCAGGGGAATGGACATGAGAATCAGAGTCAGTGTTTTTGGCGCGCTCACCTGCGCGTTCGGGGTGGCCTGTGGCGATGGAGCGGAGCTCGAGGGAGAGCAGCCGCGGGAAGCCGAGGAAATCATCAACGGCGCTCCGGCGTCGGACACGCAAGTCAGCAAGCACGGTGCGCTCTTTCTTGGGAACGGTCTCTTCCGTCGCTACCGGTGCGGTGCGACCTACCTCGGGGAGAATGGAGCCGGGGAGCACTGGGTGTTGACCGCCGCCCATTGCGTCGATGACGGAGCGGGCCCGTTCTTCGTCGGTTTCGGCACAGACAACCGCAATGCCTTCCGGCGGCGCGATCTCGCTCGCGTGGATCGCATTCTCCTCCATGGGCGCTACGACCGGGAGACGATTCAAAACGACGTGGCGGTGCTTCGGGTCGCCGAGCGACCGTCGAGGGCGATCCAGGTCGAGCTGGTGGACGGGAACGCGGGCAGCTTCAGCGGGGAGATCGCCGAAATCGTCGGTTTTGGCCGAGGAAGCTCCGGGCCCCTGCTCCAGGCCTACACGCGTGTGATCAGCACCGGTCGTTGTGACGATTGGTATTCCATCATCACCGACAAAAACATCTGCGTTCAGGACAACGTCGGGGCGGCGCAGAGCGCCTGCCAGGGAGATTCCGGAGGTCCGCTCTACATCGCCTCGACCGGCGAGCAGGCGGGGATCGCGAGCTTTGCGGCGGAGGGGTGCCCACTCGAAGCGCCCCAGGGCTATAGCCGGATCTCGGCGTTTCGCTCCTGGATCCGATACGCGACCGACGGCCTCTGAGGGGCGAGCAAAGCGCGTTTCGCACCGGGGGAAACGGGTATGCTTGCGGTCCGGTCGAAGCCCTAGGACAACGGGTCCACGTACGGGACCCGAGGGCCCTTCGACAGGACCGACCGAGCAGTGGCGAGAGACGAGGCCGGAGCGCCGCCATTCTGGAAGCGCCTAGAGCTGTGGGGCCGTCGTGTGCTGATGTTCCTCTTGGGGGGGATCATCGGCAAGTCCCCCCGGCGGCTCGAGCTACCCGATTCTCCGCGGTTTTTGGTCGTGCGTCTCGATGAACGGGTCGGCAACCTGATCATGCTGACCCCGATGCTGCGCACTCTCCGCGCCCGCTTTCCCACCGCCCACATCGACGTCCTCGGCAACGACCGAGGACAGGCGCTGCTCGGAGACCACCCGGACTTGGACGGGTTCATCTGTTTCCGAAAGCGCGCGTTGTTTGCGGCGGATGGGCCCTTGCTCACCCCGTTCGCGCTACGAAGGCAGCGCTACTCAGTGGCCATCGACGCGAGCAACCCGACCGATCCGTCTCTCACTCAAGCGATTTTGGTCGCGCTCTCCGGCGCGCGCTTCACCATCGGCTCGGAGGCGCGGGGCTATGGGTCGTTCTTTTCCCACCGTGTTGCAGCGGACGCGGAGCACGAGATCGATCTGCGCCTTCAGCTCCTCTCGCCGCTGCCGGGCGATGCGGTGATTCGAGCACCGAGTCTGTCGACCGCGCGAGCGTCCGCGCGCATGGCGGAGGCCTTCGAGAACGAGAGCTCAACCGGCGCCTATTCGGTTTTGAACCTCGGAGCCCGTCTCGCCGAGAAGCAGCTTTCGGTGGAAGACTACGCCAACGTCGCCCTCGCGATGGGAGCGCTCGGCACGGTCGTATTGACCTGGGGACCGAAGGAGCGAGCCATCGCGGAGGCGGTCTCCGCGCGTTGTCCCGACGCGCTCGTCGCCCCGCCGACCACTCTCGAGGAGCTCTCCACGGTGTTTCAACGTGCAAAGGCGGTCGTGAGCTGCGACACCGGACCCATGCACCTCTCCGTGGCACTTGGGACGCCAACGCTGGGCATATTCGTTGCCACAGAACCGGCACGCTTTGGTTATGCTGAGCTCCCTCACCGCGTGGTGGATGCGCGGGAGGAGCGCCGGGGACTCACCGCCGAGGTCGAGCGGTGGCTCGCCGAGCGGACTGGGTAGTCGATGAGGCGCTGGATCCTGCATGCGGACATGGACGCATTCTACGCGGCGATCGAGCAACTCGACGACCCGTCGCTGCGCGGCAAACCCATTCTCGTCGGGAGCCCGAGCGGTCGCGGAGTGGTCACCACCGCAAGCTACGAAGCCCGGCCCTTTGGCGTCGGAAGCGCGATGCCGATGGCCGTGGCCAAACGGAAATGTCCCGACGCGATCATCGTCCCACCGCGCTTCGAGCGCTACCTCGAAGCATCGCGCCAGGTCATGGAGACCTTCGAGCGTTTTTCGCCGAGCGTCGAGGCGCTGAGTTTGGACGAAGCGTTTCTCGACATGACCGGCAGCGAGCGTCTCTTCGGCCCGCCAGAGGCCGTCGCCCGCCGGCTCAAGGATGCGGTCTTCGAGGCGACCGGCGGTTTGACGGTCTCCGTCGGAATGGCCGCGACGAAATACGTGGCCAAGGTGGCCAGTGATTTTCACAAGCCTGACGGCGTGACGATCGTCCCGGAGGAGCAGACCCTCGCTTTCCTTCATCCGCTCCCGGTCTCCCGCCTCTGGGGCGCCGGGCCGAAAGTGCAGGGTCGCCTCCGGGAGATCGGACTCGAGACCATCGGCGACGTTGCGGCGTGCAGTGAAGAGTATCTCGAGGCAAAGCTCGGTGGCAGCATCGGTGGGCATTTTCACCGCCTCTCCCATGGACTCGACCCGCGCGAGGTCGTCGGCTCGCGTTCCGCGAAGTCCGTGGGAAGCGAGCGGACCCTCGCGACGGACGTCACCGGGCGCGACGCGATCTGGCCCCACATCCTCTCTGCGCTCGACGACATCGCCCACCGCTTGCGCAAGAGCGGTACGCTCGCGCGCGGCGTTCGGGTGAAGCTCAAGACAGCCGATTTTCGTTTGCTGACCCGCCAGGGCGTGCTCGACAAGCCGACGCACTCCGCGGACACGATGGCCGAAAAAGCCAGTGAGTTGCTTCACGAGCTCGACCTCACTCTGGACTACCGGTTGGTGGGGGCCGCCGCGTTTTCTCTCGTCGACGAAGACGGCTCTCATCGACAGATCGACATGTTCTCGCGGGTGGATCCGGAGCTCGAGGCCAAGCGCGACCGCTTGGATCAAGCTCTCGACCGCGTGTGGGACAAGTTTGGAAGCGACTCGCTGAAGCGCGGCAGCTCCACGCGGGGCGAGTGACTAGGGGAGTGCGAGCAGCACCTACACGCCGGATTCCTTCCCCGATCCGCTAACCGTGTGCTCCGCGCTCGTGTAGGTTTGGGCGGGCTGCCAAGGAGAAGAGGAAGCGATGAGTAACGGCGTATCAGTGCCAAACGCGGGCGGATTGTCTCGACAGGAATTCATCGAGCAGCTCACCCAGCAGGGCGTGAGCGAACAGGCTGCCGCGCGGACCGCGGATCGCATCGACGCGCGCGGGGATGCGGCCGACGGTGTGATCAGCCGCGACGAAGTCCGGACCGACTACCAGGACATGATGCAGCGTGATGGGGCGGAGAACTTTCAGACCGTTCAGGTCAATTTCAACGGAAGCGCACCCATGCCGGCAACTCCCGGCGACACGCGAGGACCTGGCGAAGGTGGCGACCCCATGCGACAGCTGCTCGGCCAGCTGACCGTCGATCTCTTTGGCACGGAACCGAATCGCGAGGTCCCCGCTGACGAGTTCTCGGAGGCGGCGATGGCAAAGCTCATTCAGTCCGGAGCGGGGGAAGCCGAGGCTCGTGCCCTCGCCCAGGAGCTCCTCGCCGCTGCCCAAACCGATGCGGGGGTCGTAACGCGGCAGTCGATGACCGCGATGCTCGCCTAGACGCGATTGAATCGGTCGCTGACACTTCGCGAACAACGGTCTCGCTCTACCCGCTCGACCGGAACCACGAGACTGCCGGTGCAGTTTGCTGAAGCGCTCTGCCCGGAAGATCACGTGTGCCTCGCGGTCGCCGGTGAGAGCGGCATCGAGACAATCGTGGATGCCCTAGGAGACCTGCCAGTCGTGATCCGTGCCGAGGATCCAGACGCGAAGTTCAAACGGCTCGAGGCGAGGAAAAGGTGCACCCCGCGCTCTCCGCCATCACCGCGGAGAGCAGCGTGAAGGCGTAGGTGCTGTAGCTGAAGTCCGTGCCCGGCGCGAAGAGGAGCGGATCGTTTGCAGGCGCCGACGGCGAGCAGCAGTAGGCAAAATCGAATGTGCACGGGGTACCTTTCGTTCGGGTTCGTGGTAGCGTCTGTGCGCCCATGAAGGAACACCTCGAGCGCATCCGGCGATTCATCGCGACGTTTCCGGAGACACACGAGAAACTCTCCCACGGCGCCCCGACCTGGTGG
>CAYXVF010000041.1:37794-50407 GCA_964468125.1 uncultured Bdellovibrionales bacterium
CCAAACGCGCGATCGCCGCGCTGGACCGCGAATGAGGTCAGCTGACGTCGAATCGCCCGAGGGGCACTGAGCGGGTGCCGACGAGTCGGCGTCGTGGCGAGTCGATTGCGAAAAGCGATGGGGGCGCTATCATTCTTCGCATGTGGGCGTTTATCATTTTCAAGGTGTGTTTGGTCGCGGCGGTGCTCGCTTTTGCGCTCTTTGAGCTCTACCGAACGCGCAAGGATCTGGCGCGGATGCGGGCGGAGCGGCTCGAACGCGAGGTGGCGCACGTCGAGCAACTCCCGGTCTCGGAGACCAGCGACGACAAAGATGCTCACGAACGACATGTCGCGAGTGGCTGAACCCCCCTCGACGAGGCCTACTTTGTGCGGTCCAGTCCGTTCTTGCAGCAGGTGGTGAACGAGGTGATCAGCGCCGAAAGAGACACTGAGCCTCATGCAGATGCCCTACGCTTTCTGGTGAAGCGGGGAGTCGGTCTTACACTCAAAGACCGTGAAAGCTACTCCCTGTTGGGAAACCACCGCGTGGGAGGAATGCCGGACCTTCCACCCGCTATCCCCTATCCGCGTTTTCCTTCGGCGGATGCGCCTGGGAAATCGTATGCGTACGAGTTTCTTTGTCAGATCGACTGCGCCGCAGTGGCGACAGCGCAGGACTATCTGCCCCGAACCGGTTTTCTCTATTTCTTCCTGAGCACCCTGCACGATCTTTACGGCTCCGGGGATGAACGTGCCGCCCGCGTGCTCTGGTACGATGGCGCGCGTGAGAGTCTGGTCTCCGGTGCACAACTTCGGGTCCCTCAGGAGCACCAGGCGTCACTCGTGCTCAAAGGCGCGCCGGAAGAGTGGACGATTCTGTTCCACGTGACGTCGTGCGGTGACTTCCAATGGGGCGACGCGGGCGATCTCTTTTTTGTGGCCCACAAGAGTGACGTGGCCCTATGCGACTTCTCCCGGGTGTTTTGCACCCTCGAGAGCAGCTGAGCCATAGGAAGGGGCGCTTCGCAAATCCCATCCTTTTTTCTAGCCGCCCTTTGTTCCGTGCCCGGCGCTCACTGAGGACTCGACAAGGGTAGGACGACTCGTTTACCACGATGCGCTCATGGCCGCTCCTCGGACCCAGCTCGATTTCACGACCCTCAACCCGCCGCAGCGAGAGGCTGTGGAGCATGGCGGCTCGCCTTTGCTCGTGCTCGCCGGTGCGGGGAGCGGAAAAACACGGGTCATCACCTATAGAATCGCGCGTCTTCTCCTCGACGGCGTGCCCGGAGAGAAGATCCTGGGCGTGACCTTTACCAACAAGGCAGCACGGGAGATGCGCGAGCGAATGAGCGCGCTCGTGGGCCGCCGGGCCAAGCGGGTCCACCTCTCGACGTTTCACGCCCTCGGTCTCACGATCGTGAAGGAAGACCACGACGCGGTAGGCCTTCGCCGCGGCTTCACGATTTTCGACACCTCAGATCAGATGAGTCTTCTCCGTGAGCAGATGCGTCGGGTCAAAGTCGCCGATCGGCGCCTCGATACCTACAAGATCCTGGAAAAGGTGCTCGCCACAAAACGCGCGCGGCTCAGCGAAGTGGAAATCGATTGGGGCGACGACTATGAGCTCGCGGCCTACGAGCTCTATCCGCGCTATGTCGAGCAGATGAAGGCGTACAACGCCGTCGACTTCGACGACCTCATTCTTCATGCCTCCGACATCCTCAGTGAGCCGGACCGCGCGCTGAAGTGGTCGAACCGCTACGAGCACATCTTGGTGGACGAATATCAGGATACGAGTCCGGACCAGCTCGACCTCTTGCGCGTGCTCGCCAGCGACGGTCGAAACTTGTGCGTCGTCGGGGACGATGACCAGTCGATCTACGCCTGGCGTGGCGCAGCGGTGGACAACATCCTGTCATTCACTCGGCATTTCGACGGGGCCCGTGAGGTCGTGCTCGATCAGAACTATCGCTCCACGAACAACATTCTTCGCGCCGCCAACGCGGTCATCGTCAACAACGTTGCCCGAAAAGAGAAACAGCTCTGGAGCTCCTCCGGCGACGGGGAGCCCGTAGACATCGTCGCGTGCTCAGGCGCAGAAGACGAAGCGGAGTTCGTCGCCCACACGATCCACCGCATGGTGTATGAAGGACGGTCTTTTCAGGACTTTGCTGTCCTCTACCGGTCGAACACCCAAGCGCGCATCTTCGAGGAGACGATGGCCTTTGAAAAGGTTCCCTACCGAATCGTCGGTGGCCAGTCCTTGTTCGACAAAAAAGAAGTGCGCGACGCGCTCGCGTTTCTCTCGGTGGTGCAGAATCCTTACGATGAAGTGTCACTGCGCCGGATCATCAATGTCCCACCCCGTGGTATTGGCCCCACGACGGTTCAGCGGCTGACGCGATACGCGGAAGAACACGGCATGTCCCTCTGGAGTGCGCTGGGGCGTGCCGAGCACGTGCCGGAGCTCGACAGTCGAGCGCGGACGGCGATCGGTGGCTTCCTGAGCCTCATCGAAGAACACGCGGGGACCCTGCGCGGTGCTTCTGCCCTCAAGCTCGGTGACGCGGTCGAGGTGTTTCTGGAAGCCCTCGACCTTCGCGACCACATTCTCACCTCCGACGATGCGCCCAAGATCGCCGCACGACGCCTCGAAAACCTCGATCAGGTCGTGAACTCGGTCCGACGCTTCTCCGAGTACGCGGAAGACGTCGACGAGCCCCTCGATGAGTTCCTGCGGACGACCGCTCTGGTTCGCGAGAAAGATGAGGACGAGGCAGAGGCTGCGTCCGGGAAGGTCACCTTGATGACCCTCCACAGCGCGAAGGGGCTCGAGTTTCCCTACGTGTTCCTCGTGGGAATGGAGGAAGACATTCTCCCGCATCGACGCACGCTCGAGGAGGGCGAGGACCTCGGTGAAGAGCGCCGCCTCTGCTATGTCGGGATCACCCGCGCGCGGCGCAAGCTCTGGATGACTCATGCGGTCACCCGGATTCGTTATGGCAAGGCCGAGCCGCGGACGCCGTCGCGCTTTCTGGACGAAATCCCCGACGGAGAGTGGGTTCGGAGGACGTCCCGAGCCGAGGTAGACGGAGACGAAGACGACGCAGATGCAGCGGCGGACGAATTCTTTCGCCGCATGCGTGAGACACTCGGTGTTGATGGAGAAGGATGAGAAGATGAGTGATAGCGAAGCAGCATGGGAAGCGTTAGCGACGCAGCTCGAAGCACTGGTGAGTCACATTCGTGGGACCGACGGCCCCAATCGACTCTACGCGTTCGCCGACGGCTTCCTGGCGACCGCGAGGGCCTACCACCGTGTGATTCTTGCCGAGGGCAAGACGAGTATCCGGGTCGACGCTGCGCTCAAGGCGCTGACCTTGAGCACTCCGAAGAGCAAGATTCAGTCGTTCCTCGAGGACGCCTGAGCCACGAGCTCGCCTTTCAAGACGTGAAGGCCGCGGGCCTTCCAACGTTCGTAGGCCGCTTGCACCGCCTTCTCGTATTCTTCGCTCTCGAAGTAGGAGCATGCAGCCCTGCTGACCGGGGCGATTTCGAGGTCCGCGACCCAGGGCTGTGGCGTGCCGTCGGCCGCTCGGAGCTCGTTGCGATCGATGGCGTGCGTGGCCTCTAGGAGCGATCGGCGTCCAACCGCCCGCCGGATCGCCCGAAAACGACCCTCCGCTTCCGGGTCCACGTGACGAAAACTTCGCGCAGCCACCAGGGCATTGTGAAAATTCGACGGTCGTGAGGCGATCCCATCGAGGTCCAGCCGGAGGCACACCTGCCGAAGAAGCTCCAGCATCTCCGTCGCGACCCCCAGGCCCGGGTATTCTTGTCCGGGCAACTGCGGTCGGTCGAGGTCGAAGCCACGGGTGGGGTCCTGCAACAGCAGCCATTCCACGTAGAGGACCTCGGCACGGCCGAGCGGCTCCGGGAGCTCGAGGAATCTGCGACCGGCAACGAGCTCCACGAGGAGCATCTCACCGGCGCCGCGGAACTCCCGTTTGCGTCCGTAGATGCGAAGAATCTGACGCTGAGAGTCCGAGGAATCGCTGTCGACTCGGAGCTTCGTGAATCCTCTTCGACGCAGCGAATCGAGAAAGCCGTAGCGTTCGAGGGCGAGCTCGACGCCGTGCAGGCTGTAGTAGCCGAGGATCGACTGTTGGGCGGGAGCGATCAGGCCGCCGATGATGTCCTCCTCACTGAATTCGAGCGCACAGGGCTCGTATTGCAGGTCCGAGGGAACGAGCTCGCGCGCGATCCGGTCGAAGTGACGTCGTTTTTCGTCCGGGTAGTCGGTCTTGGCGTTGAAATAGTCGGTGAGGACGTAGCGCAGGAGATTCGCGCTCGCGCGCCACGCGAGGTTGCCGTATCCACCACCGAGGACAATCACCACACCTGCGCCGAGCGCGCGGACCTCGCCGAGTACGAGCGCATCACGTTCGGCGACGTCCACCGGAGTCAGCTCGAAATCGCCGAGGTCGTCATCGCCGAGCACGTCGTTCCCGGCAATATAGAAGACGAGCGCCGGGCGATGGGCCGCGAGTGCTGGGCCGAGAGTGCGACGGAGCGCCGCGAGATAGGAGCCGCCTCGCGTACCCGGTGGGAGCTCGACGCTCACGTTCGCAACCGCCTGAATGTCCTGCCAGGTTGAGCCGTGGAGCGAGTAGGTGAGGACGCTCGCGTCGGCGGCGAAGATGCTTTCGTTGCCATCCCCCTGGTGAAAGTCGAGGTCCACGATGGCGATCGGTGCATCGAAGCCCCGCTCCCGCAACGACGCGATCGCGACCGCGACATCGTTGTAGGCGCAAAACCCCGAGCCCCGGTCCCGGTGCGCGTGGTGCAAGCCGCCCCCGAGATTGAACCCCACCCGCGACTGCCCGCGGGTGACGCATTTTGCCGCCACGAGTGTTCCACCTACAGCATGGCGTTGCGCGGCGAGAGGCAGATCGATGAGCATCGCATCGGAATCGATCCCAAAGATCCGTCCGAGAACGGCGGGATCGTTCAAGGACTCGAGGTAGGACATCGGATGAACCCGCGCGAGGTCGAGCAGCTCCACGCTGGGCGAGGCGACGACGTCCCCTGGGCGCACGAGGCCGCGACCTCCGAGCAGCGCGAGTACCCGCTCGCCGCGCTCCAAAGCGTTGCGCGAAAGCGAATGGCCGTGCAGGCCGGACATCGAGTAGCTCGGATGGTAGGCGATCATGACGTCGCCGGAGCGGAGCCGACTGTGCGCGCGCATCCGCTGTCGCCAAATCCACATCGGCCCCGAGCGTACGGTCTTTGGCACCCCGCGTTAAGTGTCTCCTGGACGCTCCTCGCCCTTTTCGTTGTGCTGTCTCCGGCAGCGGCGTTTGCGCAGGGAACCCTCGACGATGTCCGTCGCGAGGTCTACGGCCAATCCGAAAATGATCGGGACGAGCGCGCGTCGGCGCTCGACCAGGAAGACGACCACCGCGACGTCTACGACGATCACTACGACCTCGACGACCCGAGCGTCGTGGACGCTTTGCTCTGGCTGCTCTTCAGTCCGAGCGACGGGAGGGCGGACACACGGGTTCATTTCTACGAATCAGAGGAGGCGCGCCTCCAGAGCCAATCGCGCCCGGCGCTCGATCCCTTCCGAGTGCAGCTTTCAGTCACGACCGCCTATCTGGAACCGAATCTCGTGCAGACACAATTCAGTGGCGCCCTGCAACTGCTGTCCACGCTAGAAGTCTCCGGCGGCTACGAGTTGTTCTCGGAGCGTTTGGAGGAGCGAACCGATCGGCTCGGAATCGGTCGGCTTGGAATCGGATTGGAGCTCGGCTCGCCGGAGCGCGGAGTACGTCTCGTGCCGGCAGTGCATTATTTGCGCTTCAATGACCGATCGAACGTGGAGGGCGGCGCTGAGGTTTCGGCGCGGCTCGAGGCATTTCCCGGGCCGGTCGTGTTGCGTCTCGACGGCCGCACGGGCGTGATCGGAGATGCGACGACCCGAGCCGTGGGCGTCGACGTCGGTTGGCGGTTCGCGAATGTCGTTGAGCTCCATGTCGGCTGGGGTGGACGCGTGATTGGCGACGTGGAGCTTCTCGGGCCGCGGGGAGGACTCCGACTGTGGCTCTAGAAGCATGGGGCTCACCGGAATTCTTGCTTGTGCTCGGAGCGCAGAGCGCGTAGCGCGTAGCGGTGGCGAAACACAAGAAACGACGGGCAAAGCCGAAGAACCGATTCCCTAAACGCCGTCGCGGAGACGAGCCCAACGACATCGACGGTCTGATGGTGCACGGCGTCTTTCAGCTCACGGGCGACGGACACGCGCGCGTGCGTCCGGACCAGGCGATCGGAATCGCCGAGATCTTCGTCCCCGCGGAGAATTTCGGCGACGCGAAGGACGGGGACTGGGTGACCGTCCGTCTCGATGTTGGCCGCAAGGGCAAGGTGAAGGGGACCGTCCTGGCGGCTCGTGCCGGCGGCGATCGCAGCTTCGTGGGGGTGATTCAGACCGAGGGCAAAGCCTTCGTGGTCCATCCGGAGCCGATGGGCCCACCGGCAGCGGTTGCGAGCTCCGATCTCAATGGCGCTCGCGCGCGTGACGCGGTCGTCGCGGAGATCGTTGGCACGACCACGAGCGGAGCGTCCGAGCGCGCGCGGGTGATCGAAGTTCTCGGTCACATCGACGATCCCAAGGTGCAGGTGGAGCTGGTCGTGCGCGCTCAAGGCTGGCCTCTCCAGTTTGACGAAGACGTGCTCGCCGAAGCGTCAGCTTTCTACGATGTCGATCCGAGCCAGGCGCTCGAAGACCCACACCGTCGAGACCTGCGATCGATCCCTCACGTTACGATCGACGGCGCTGACGCGCGGGATTTCGATGATGCGGTGTGCGCTAAGGAAGAAGGAGAGCGCTATCGCGTCTGGGTTTCGATCGCAGACGTCAGCCACTACGTTCGCCCGGGAACGGCTCTCGATCGCTCCGCGAAGGCGCGCAGCACGAGCGTATATTTTCCCGATCGCGTGTTGCCGATGCTCCCGGAGCGCCTCTCAAATGACCTCTGCTCGCTGCGTCCGCACGTGCCGAGGCTCGCGATGACCTGCGAGATGCGCGTCGATCGCAAGGGACACGTCGACGAGGCGTACATCTATCCATCCGTGATCCAGAGCGCGGGGCGACTCACCTACGACCAGGTGCAAGCAGAGCTCGACCGGGCCGACGGAGAAGAGACGGATGTCGATCCAGGCCCGGCGGTGGAGCATCGCGAGGGGCTCTTGCGCCTGCGAGGTGCGTCGCGAGCTTTCCGGCAGCAGCGGATCGATCGCGGTGCCCTCGAGCTCGAGCTCCCCGAGTCGGCGGTCAAGCTCAACGAGCGAGGGGTCGCGGTGGGGATCACGCGGAGGCAGCGCAAGGAAGCGCACCGCGTGATCGAGGACTTGATGATCGGTGCCAACGAAGCCTCGGCGCGCTACGCAGAGGCCCATCAGTGGCCGGTCTTGTTTCGGGTTCACGAGGCGCCAAACGTAGAAAAGCTGCAGGCGGCCGCCAATTGGGCATCGCGCTTTGGCTGCGAGCTCGACGTCGAGGACGCGGATGATCCTTTGGGTCTCGCCGCGTTCATCGATGCGACGCGGGAGCTCGATGCTTCGGACGTGATTCACATGCTCACCCTGCGCGCGATGGCGCAGGCGCGCTATTCGCCGGACAACCTGGGACACTATGGCCTGGGCTCGACGGCATACTTGCACTTCACCTCTCCCATCCGGCGCTACCCGGATCTCTTCACCCATCGCTCGCTGCGCGCGCAGCTCGAAGGTCGCAAACGGCCGAGCGTGGATGTGGAGGCCCTCGGCGTTCACTGCTCGAGTCAGGAACGCCGAGCGATGGACGCGGAGCGCACGGTGATGCGGCTCATGGAATGCCAGGTGGCCCAGCGATTCATCGGCTCCACCATGGAGGTGATTGTCACCGGAGTGCACCCGGCGGGAGTTTTCGTGCGGTCGGACCGGCCCTCGGTGGAAGGGCTGATGCCGATCCGCACGCTGGGCGACGCGGTTGGCGAGTACTTCGACCTCGACGAAGAGGTCATGGCGTTCGTGGCGTCCCGCTCAGGCAAGCGGCTCGCGGTGGGGGACCGCTTTGTCGCTCGGCTGGTATTCGTGGACGTTTCCCGGCGCCACATCGATTTTGCCCCGGAACAAATAGATCTCGAGGTAGAGGACGATCGCCAACGCGGCGGCACCCCCGCGCGTACTGACAAACGCGCGACGGCGGCAAAAAAGAACATGGGTCGGAAAAACGACCAATCGACCGATCGCAGGCGAAACAAGGGTGGAAAAAAGCGCACGAGTGGTAGGAAATAGTCGCAAGATCGCACGCGTAGAAAACGCTGAACTGCTTTGAAAGTCTTGAGCAAAATTATTTCTTTTGGACCTGGACACACCTGCTAGGGTGAGCAGGTTAAGGTCAGCGAGTGGGTTGGAAAGACGGTTTAGTTCAAATGCAGGTTCGTCAGTACATACAGTTCTCCGACCTGGTGAAAGCGATCCGCAAGAAGCACGGAATGAGTCAACGCGCCATGGCGAAGGCGCTGGAAGTGTCACCTGGTTACATTGGCCAGTGGGAGCTCAAGCTCTCCCAACCTTCCGCGCAGATGGCCGCGAAGCTCTGCCAGGTATTCAACATCGAAGATGTCGAGTACGTGCAGCGCCTCGCATACGCGCAACGGGCTCCTGAGTGGTTGAGGGATTCGATTCTGCGCGGTCGTGACGTGCAGGCGGGCCCCATGCTTCGCCCCAACGAGCAGCGCATCGTCGATGCGGTGCGCCGTCTGCCTGATTCGGACGTGGAGCGTCTGGTCGAGCGGGTGGAAGGTTGGGTCGATGCCATGGATGCTAAGCGCGGATTCTTGAGGGGGACCTCGGTCGGGGCTCGCTCCATCGGTGAAGACGCCATGCCGGGCGACGCGCGCGGCAACGGCTCCTCCGACCACTGACGCGGCAGCTTCTCCGATTAGACTCTTCACGCGTGCCGGCAAGCGTGTGTCGCGCGGTCGCGAAGCGATATTCCAACGTCGACTATGTGCAGCTCGACGAAAGAGGGTACTGGCTCGTGAGCGAGCCTGGGATTTGGGAGCGTATCACCGATTCGATCCGCCAGTCGTTAGCGACGGAGTAGACGGGCGCCGCCTGTAAACGCGGCAATAGACCGGATTCTCGTGGGTCGGGCTCGAACGCCGGGCGCAGCGCGCGCCCGGCCCGATGCAAAATGCTTAGCCGCCCTGAACTTGTTTCGCGACCTCGGCCGCGAAGTCTTCCTGCTTCTTCTCGATCCCTTCTCCGAGTTCGAAGCGGGCGAAGCGGCGGATCTCGATCTTTTCGCCAATCTTGGCGACGATCTCGTTTTGCAGGTCCAGGATCGTCTTGTCCGGATCCTTCACGAATGGCTGCTCGAGCAGGCAGATCTCCTGGAAGAACTTTCCGATTCGGCCTTCCACCATCTTCTCGATGACATTGTCGGGCTTGCCGCTCTCTTTGGCCTGCTCGGAGAGGAACGCCTTCTCCTTCGCGACCACATCCTCCGGAACCTCTTCGCGCTTCACGTACTTCGGAGCGGCCGCGGCGATGTGCAAGGCCACGTCCTTGACGAACACCTGGAAGTCTTCGCCGCGCGCCACAAAGTCGGTCTCGCTGTTGACCTCGACGAGCACGCCGATCTTGCCGCCGGCGTGAATGTAGCTCGACACCGTACCTTCGGCGGCGATCCGGCCGGCCTTCTTGCCTGCCTTCGTCAGACCCTTCTTGCGCAGCTCCTCTTCTGCCTTCTCAAAGTCACCGTCGGTGGCCTGCAGAGCCTTCTTTGCGTCCATCATCCCCGCCCCGGTCTTGGCACGGAGCTCGGCCACCATCTTCGCGGTAATCGCCATCACGTCTCCTGCGGGGACGGGACCCGTCCCCGACTTCGTTGAAGCAAATCTCGTTGAGTGGCCGGTCAGGCCTTGGTCTCTTCCGTCGGGGTTTCCTTGGCCTCTTCAGCGGGAGCGCGAACGACTTCGACCTTCGGTCCGCCTTGCTCGCCCCTCGACTCGCGGGGCTTGCCAGCGTCAGCCTTCTGCTTCTTATCGTCGGCCTTCTGCGTTTGGAGGTGCTTCTCGTAAGCTTGAGCTCCCTCCGCACACGCGTCCGCGACCTTGTTCGCGAAGATGCGGATCGAGCGGATCGCGTCATCGTTGCCCGGGATCACGTAATCGATCTCGTCCGGGTCGCAGTTGGTGTCGACCACCGCGACCACCGGGATGCCGAGCTTGCGCGCTTCGGCCACCGCGATGTGTTCCTTCTTGGTGTCGATGATGAAGAGGGCGCCCGGCAGACGCGCCATGTCGCGAATCCCGCCGAGGTTCTTCTCGAGCTTTTCGCGCTCGCGATTGAGCCGCACAACTTCCTTCTTCACCAGTTTCTCGAAGGTGCCGTCCTCTTCCATCTTTTCGATGGAGCGGAGGCGCTCGATCGACTGACGGACCGTGCGGTAGTTGGTCAGTGTTCCGCCGAGCCAGCGGTTGTTCACGAAGAACTGTCCGCTGCGCTTCGCCGATTCCGCCACCACTTCCTGCGCCTGCTTCTTCGTGCCGACAAAGAGCACCTTCTCACCACGCGCGGTCAGGTCCACGAGGAACTGGTGAGCCTTTTGGAATAGGGGAACGGTCTGTTGAAGATCGACGATGTAGATGCCGTTGCGCGCCCCAAAGATGTAGGGCTTCATTTTGGGGTTCCAGCGGTTGGTCTGGTGACCAAAGTGGACACCCGCTTCCAGCATCTCGCGCATCGAGATTTCTGCTGCCATCTGATTCTCCTTTAGCGGTTGTTCTTCCGCCGCCCCGCGTGGCAATGACCAGCAACCCCCAAAATCCGGAGGCACCGCCTGGTCCGCGAAGACAGCGTGCGTTTTTGAGCTCTGCGAGTCTCCTCGCGAAAGCGCGGGGGGGATACCACAGCGAATTTGAATTTCGCAAGGCTCGTCGCCGTCGGGAACCGGGTTTTTTGGAGTCGCGCCACTCTCCCAGGTAGACTCCTCTCTGCAATCCCCTTGCCGGAGCAGACTACGATGTCTCGTGCAACCTTACTGGCGCTCGCCGCGGTCTCCTTGATGGGAGCGCCCGTTGCGGCTCAGACCGACGATGCGACGACCAGCGCGCCGACCGCCAAGTTCACCGTCGTGACCGGGAAAGGCCCCGGGGCGCCCAACCTGAAGCGTCCCGTCGCAAAAAACGTCGAGCGAAAGCTGAAGGTCTTCGGTGAGACGGTCCCGTTCGCACGGTACCGCAAGGCGGCGCGCCAAGAGGGGATCCGAAAGCCAAAGGAGCTCACGGAGGTCTCCACGGCTCGGACCGTCGGCCCGGCGCTCGGGCTCACCCACGTGATCATCATCGAGTCGGTCCGTGAGCGCGAGCAGGTCGGCAAGCGCAAGAAGAACGTCTTCTACGCCGAGGTGTCGGTGGTGGAGGTCGCCAGCGGCGACGTCGTGATGACCAACCGCTACCAGCTCGCCGGCCGTCGGCTCAATCTCGGCATCGGGGTCGACATGGTCGACGCCATCGGTCCTGTGCTCCAGCCGCCCGAACCGGAGCCCGAGCCCGAACCGGCGGAAGACCCCATCGCTTTGGCGCCTTTTCCGCCTCCTCCGCCCGCCGAGGGTGAAGCCGCAGCGGACCCGAACGCGGACCCCATGGCGCCTCCTCCTCCGCCGGAAGACCCCGTGGCCGAGCCGGAACCGGAGTCGCTCGCGTCCAACGAACCGGAGCCGACGAGCTCGAGCTTCGAGATTCTCGGGGGTGAAAACGAAGTCGAAGACACCTACGAGCCGCGCTCCCGTCGGCGCCGCGGCGGGAGGCCTGGTCTCGAGCTGCTCGTCGGACCCACCTTCTTGACCCGTACGGGGACTGTTTCCGCGGGCAACGTGCCGGACGACATTAACTACGACGGGCCGATGCTCGGGGCGAGCCTCGAGCTCGCGTTCTACCCCCTGTCCTTCGGAGGCAAGGGCGACTTCATCGAAGGCTTGGGGCTCTATGGTCGTGGATTGTTCTCTCAGGTCACCACCGAATTCGACCCAAATGACCCGGACCAGACCGTCGATAGCACGATCTTCTCCGGCGAAGGCGGCCTCGCTTTGCGCATTCCCTTCGGAGACGACCGCGACGACGTGTCGATGGGCATCGTCCTGGGCTACGCCTATTGGCAATTCCCTCTGAGCGACGGCGTCTTCCCGGGCGTGAAGTACGACGGCCCCTATGCCCAGCTCGGCTTCGACATTCCCTTCATCGAGGAGTTCTCGTTCTTTTTCGACGGCGGCGTGATCCCGCTCTTGAACACCGACGGGCGCACGAAGCGCCTCAACACCCTCGACAGCGGTCTGGCCTACAACGCGAACGCAGGCTTCAAGCTGAAGTTCGATCCCTTCGACATTCGACTCGTGGGCCACTACCGTGCCTTCACCGCGTCCTACACGGGCACGAGCAGGCTCGGTCTGGTGACCGAGCTCGAAAACGCCGAGCTCTCGGATACCTACCTTGGCGGCTCGCTGATGCTCGGCATCGCGCTCGACTAGTCAGAATGGAGCGACCGACTCCGTTTCGCAGATCCGTGGATTAGACTGC
>CAYXVF010000042.1:0-19079 GCA_964468125.1 uncultured Bdellovibrionales bacterium
CTAAATAGAAAACCGCGCGGAGCGATTCCGGTAGCCGAGCCCGAGGCGCCGGTCGCCCGGTAGGCGCTGGTAGGCCTGCTCAAATCGTCGAATCTCGCGCTCGTATTGCGATTCGCGCCCGTCGTTCGGGAGCTCCCATTCGTCAAAACCCACCCGTGCGAGCGCCTGCATCTGGTCCGGAATGAAGTTGCCTGCCGCCCGGATCGTGCCGACGAAAGCGAAGCGCTCGCGCAGCTCACGCGCCGAGCTGAACCCCCGCCCGTCGGCGAATCTCTCGAACCCGATGCGCACCATGTCCACTCGGCCGAGGATGTCCGCATACTCCTCGGGCGCCACAGCCCCGTCGACGTCCACGGCCAGTCGCAGGCCCCGGGCGACGAGGGCCTCGCCCCGTTCCCGAATGAGGTCCACCGGCGCGAGCAGGGCGTTCGCGACTTCGACGCGCTCGTCTCCAAAGCGCTGCCAATCGTCCTCACGCAACCGATCGAAGCTTAGAATCCGCGTCATAGAGCGCCTCCTTGAAGGGGGAAATGCCGAGCCGTCGCACCGTGTCGAGAAAGCTCTCCCCCTCGCGCCGATGGGCCAGATAGGTCTCGATGATCGTCTCCACCGCATCGGTGATCCGATCGCCCGGAATCGCCGGGCCGACGATCTTTCCGATCGCCGCGTCTCCCCCCGCACTGCCGCCGAGGGTGACCTGGTAGAATTCCTCGCCGCGCTTTTCGATCCCGAGGATCCCAATGTGGCCCGCGTGGTGGTGACCGCAGGCGTTGATGCAGCCAGAGATCTTGATCTGCAGAGGCCCTACGTTGCGCTGACGGTCAATGTCAGCAAAGCGGGTCGAGATCTCTTGCGCGATCGGAATGGAGCGCGCATTCGCCAAGGAGCAGTAGTCGAGGCCGGGACACGCGATCGAATCGGAGAGAAGCCCCGAATTCGCGGTGGCGAGATTCTGTGCGTCCAAGGCGCGGAAAACCTCGTAGAGATCGCGTTTGCGAACGTACGGAAGCACGAGGTTTTGCGTGTGCGTCACCCGGAGCTCGTCGAGGGACCAGCGCTCGGCGATCTCCGCGACGGCCTCCATTTGCGCATCGCTCATATCCCCAGGGATCCCCCCCACGGCTTTCACCATCACATCGACCGCGGCGTAGCCCGCGACCTTGTGCGGCTTCACGTTTTGCTCCAGCCAGGCGCGAAACGCGCGGTCCGAATGCAACTTCATCTCGACCGCCGGCGCCTCTGGGGGGAGCGTCTCGTAGGCGGGCGCAGCAAAGTAGGCAGCGATGCGATCGAGCTCCTCGCGTGGCAGCGCGAACGCCTCTCGGTCCTGGAGTCGCGTCCACTCCTCCTCGACCCGTTCTGCGAAGGCGTCGGTGCCGAGATCCGCTACGAGGATCTTGATGCGCGCCTTGTACTTGTTGTCGCGTCGACCGCTGCGGTTGTAGACCCGCATGATCGCTTCGAGGTAGCGAAGGAGCTCGCTGCGCGGCAGCCACGGTTTGATCACCGGCCCCACCTTGGGCGTTCGACCCATGCCGCCGCCCGCGACGAACAGGTAGCCCCACTCTCCGACGTCGTTTTGCGCAACGCCGACCCCGATGTCGTGAAAGCGCATTGCCGCCCGGTCGGTCTCGGAGCCGATCACGGCGATCTTGAACTTCCGCGGGAGGAACGAGTGCTCCGGGTGAAAGGTGGACCACTGCCGAATGATCTCCGCAGTGATGCGCGGGTCCTCGATCTCATCGGGAGCGACACCCGCGTAGGGGTCCGAGGTCACGTTGCGGATACAGTTGCCACTCGTCTGAATGGCGTGCATCTCCACCTCGGCGAGCTCCGCGAGAATGTCCGGTGTCTCCGAGAGCTTGGGCCAGTTGAACTGGATGTTCTGCCGGGTCGTCCAGTGGCCATAGCCGCGGTCGTAACGTCTCGCGATGTGCGCGAGCTTTCTCAACTGTCTGCCATTGAGCGTCCCGTAAGGGATCGCGACACGCAACATATAAGCGTGAAGCTGTAGGTAGAGACCGTTCATGAGGCGAAGCGGGCGAAACTCCTCCTCGCTCAGGTCACCGCGGAGGCGGCGCGCAACCTGGTCTCGAAATTGCTCGACACGGTCGTGGACGAGCTTGGCGTCGAATTCGTCGTAGCGGTACATGTGCTCTCTTCTAGTTCTTGCGGTTCAAGTCCTTGCGCACCGTGGGACCGACGGCGCGTACGCGTTCCTTTCGGTCGATCGGTCGGGGGCTTCCGTCGGTCAGCTCGACTGCGATGGCGCGGGGACCGACCACGAGATTCGTCCGCTCGTCGTTCCTCGCGGTGTCCTCGAGGGAGCTCGCCTCCTCTGGCGCGGCGGCCACGACCGCGTCGGCGAGCGCTTCGCTCCAGCCGGTACCGGTGAAGTAGACAGCGACCCCGTCGCCCAGCCGGTTGGCGGTGATGATCTTCATGAAACGGCTCCCAGTGCGCTGACCCGGGACCCGGCCCTCGCGTCGTTCAGGGATTCGGCGAGCTCCACGACCCGCCCGATGACGAGGGTGACCGCGCGCCGGTCCGCCACACTCGATGCGTCGAGGGTCGCGAGGGTGCAGCGCTTCACGTCCTGGCTCGCGAAGGTGGCTCCACTCACCCACGCGGCGGGCGTGTCTGGTGCGTAGCCGAGCTCGAGCAGGAGGCGGGCGATTGCCGCGCGATTGCGATAGCCCATCAGGATCACGAGGGTGACCGAGTCGGGGAGGACCGTGCCTAGCCGCTCCCTCAATGCGTCGACGTCGTGCCCGGTCGTGCACAGGAAGCCGGAGGCGACGGCGCGGTGCGTGACCGGGATTCCCGCGGCGAGGGGGGCGGCCACCGCGGAAGATACGCCCGGGACCACCTCGAAGGGCACTCCCGCCTCGCGGAGGGCGAGCGCCTCCTCGCCGCCGCGGCCAAAGACGAAAGGATCGCCGCACTTCAGACGCACGACCCTCTCCCCGCGCCGGGCGTAGCGGATGAGGAGCCGCTCGATCGTGCGTTGTGGCATCGCGTGACGACCTGCGCGCTTGCCGACGTAGAGACGCCGAGCCCTTGGCGCTTCGTTGAGGAGCTCAGGAGCGACGAGAGCGTCGTAGAGTACGAGCGTTGCGTCTGCGAGCGCACGCAGCCCTTTGCGGGTGATGAGCTCGGGATCGCCGGGTCCGGCGCCCACGAGTGTCACTCGTCCGTTCATGCGGCACTCCGATCGTAGAGCGTATTCAAAACGCGAAGGAGCGCGGGGCGGCGGAGCGGAAAGGGAAGGGCGAGTCGTTTCCAGCCCGGGCGAAGCTTTTCCGCCTCCGCCACCCAGCGTTCGAGCTCAGCCGGCAAGAGCTCCTCGAGTCCCTGCCGGAGCAAGGCGACGAGCGCCGGGGCGGCACCGTTGCTCGAGATGGCGAGGGTCAAGCCGCTGCGGCGCACGATCGCGCCGAGGTAGGCCGTCGCGACGCGTCGGTCGTCCACGGCGTTCAGGAAGATCTGACGGGCCTCGCAGGCATTCGCCACCTCTCGATTGACCGTGGGTGTCGCCGCCGCGACCACGTACCACGCGTCGTCGAGGTCGTGTGCTCGAAAAGGCCGCAGGTGCCAACGAAGATTGGGGTGTTCGCAGCTGAAGCGATGCTCGGGGGCGATGATGTCGACGATGGCACCCGCATCGAGGAGCGCCGGCAGCTTTTCCTCCGCCATGTTCCCGGCTCCGACGACCACGACGCGCTTGCCCCGGAGCTTCAAAAAGACCGGAAAGACCGGCGCATCTTTCAGGTCGGCCTCTCGTCTGGTGGGCTCGAGAGTGACGCTCATTGGCTCTGCTCCTTTGCCGCAAAATCCGCGTGAATGCCGCACTCGGTCTTCGCCCGTCCCCGCCAGCGCCCGGCGCGGGATGCCTCGCCCGGCGAGACCGCGGAGGTGCAGGGCCAGCAGCCGATGCTCGGATAGCCCCGAGCGTGGAGCGGGTTCGTAGGGATTTCGTGCTGGGCGATGAACGCGTCGAGCTCGGCGTCGCTCCAATCGACGAGGGGATTGAGCTTCAGGGCCCCGTGCTGTGCGTCTACGCTCGCGACGGTTGCGTTGCGGCGCAGAGGAGACTGATCGCGGCGCAGACCCGTGACCCAGCCAACCGCGCCGTTCAGCGCTTCGCGCAGCGGTAGGACCTTGCGCAGATGACAGCACCGGTTCGGCTGGCGCTCCCAGAGCGCCGGGCCCAGGCGCTCTGCCTGCTCTTCAGGCGTTTCCTTGGCCCGGTGGGCGCGGATCTCAATTCCGTAGCGCTCCTCGAGCGCTCGCCAAAGGGCGTAGGTTTCCGGAAAGAACAACCCAGTGTCGAGGGTGAAGACGTCGATGGGCAGCGCGGCGCTCGCGACCACGTGCACGAGCGCGCAGCCCTCGCGCCCGAAGGCCGTGCCCAGGGCGACCCGGCCTGGCAGATGCTCCAGCGCCGTACGCAGAAAAGTCTCCGGATCGAGCGGGGCGAGGCGCTCGAGCGTCCGGGCGTGCTCCTCGAGGGGGGCGGGGGCTCGTGTCGTCGCAACCATAGTTTTCTCTCGTGATTCCGATGGTTTAGCCGCTGGCGAGGCGCACCCGGCGCCCATTAGAATTTATAGATAAGTGAGCTGATCACATATGTCACGAAATAATGAAGAAAAGAGCAAGGGCGCGGCCACGGCGCCGACGTCGCCTCGGAGCGCGTCGGTGCCGCTGAATGGCCGTGCCTATTCTTTGTCTGATTGCTGCAGCAGGTACTGGTCGATGTAGCCAGAGTTGCGCAGATAGGCGCGCAGGCGGCTTCGGAGCTTGGCTTCAGCGGTGCGCACTTTCATGCGGGTGGAGCTCAGGAGATTTGCGGTCTCTTCCTGTCCCTTACCCTCCGCAAAGCGCAGGATGAGCAGCTGCCGGTCGTGTTCGGTCAGCTCGGCCATGAAGCTCGCCATGAGCCCCTTGAGCTCCGAGTGCTCCATGAGCTGGTCTTGAGACTGGGTCGGCTGGCCGTAGAGAACCCCGGTGAACTCCTCGGTCACCTCGTCGTCCATGACCTTCAGGTGGCTGCGGCCGTCGCCCGCGCTGATGTAGTCTGAAAAAGCGATCTCGCGGTTGCGGAACTTGTTGATCACCATGTTCCGGGCGATCGCGAGCACCCAGTTGGTGAAGCTGTTGACGCCGTTATAGGACTTGCGCGCTTTCTCCTCGAAGGCGCGACGAAAGACCTCCTGAACCGCCGATTTCAGCTCGTTCGGGTCCTGGATCCCCTTGAAGTAGAAGTGTCCCTTGCCGCTGCGGAACGTAAAACCCTTGCGCAGGAACGCGGTGACACCGGGGACGTAGTGGCGATAGACCTCGTCCATGGCGTCCCGGTCGCCACGCTTGAAGGCAGCCAACAGCTTGGGGTTCTTCGCCAGGAACATGGGCCGGTGCGAGGTTATAGCGAACTCGGGGGGAACGCCAATCGTACTGATTCGCTTTGCGTGCGCAAAACGCTCTCGGACCCGGAACGGTCATGCGGCGCTCTGCGGGTCGAAGAAGACGTGCTGAACATTTGACAGGGGTGCGTCCGTTCAGTTAACTGAACATCCAGACAGCTAAAGAGAGATCCCCAATGAGTGAAGACGCCACCCTCCCTGAGCTCACGGAGCGCCAACGGCAAGTCTTGGATTTCATCCAGGACCGAATCGACGAGTGGGGCTATCCCCCGACCATTCGCGAAATCGGTGAGCACCTCGGGATCAAGTCCACGAACGGCGTTGCGGACCACCTCAAGGCACTGAAGCGAAAGGGATATCTCACCCAGGAGGGCATGAAGAGCCGAACCCTCAAGCCCGCCGTGCAAGCAGCGCCGCAGAAGCCGCGCAGCACCCGCGCGCGTCGCCGAGCCGCGGGCGGCAAAGACGGGGCGCTTCCGGCGATCGTGGGTCATGGCGGTGAGAGCACGTCTATCCCCATTCTCGGCCGCGTGGCGGCGGGCGAGCCGATCCTCGCCGAAGAGAACGCGGAAGGATCGGTGGTCGTGGACTCGTTCCTCGTCGGCGACGCCTCTAAGACCTTCGCTCTGAAAGTGGTGGGGGAGTCGATGATCGAAGACGGTATTTTCGATGGCGACTTCATCTTCGTTCGCAAGCGGGCGACCGCCAACGTGGGAGACATCGTCGTCGCGATGATCGAAAACGAAGCGACGGTGAAGCGCTATTTTCCCGAGGGGGACCGCATTCGCTTTCAACCTGCGAACAGCACGATGAAGCCTATCTACGTGCACAAGGAAGACTTTCGTGACACTCAGATCCTCGGCATCGTGGTCGGCGTGTATCGCAAGCTGCCCAACTGAGGGCTGATGTCGCATCAGGTGAAGTAGCGATAGAGCCCGGAGAGGCTTTCGAGATCCCGGATGTCCGTGCGGAGCTCAGGCAACGTTACGATCGGAATCTCTCCGAGCGCCGCGCGCAGCTCCTCGACCGCCTTCTGATCGCGCCGAGCGAGTCGGACCTCCTCCTCCGCTGCGCCGAGCAACAGCTGGCGCTCGTCCTCCGAAAGACTAGAGACGTAGGTGCTGAGTGTCCCTCGCAGGTCGCCCGGCGGAACGTCGAGCGCTGCGTGCACCCGGTTGAGAACCACCGCACGTACCTTGATTCCTTCGCGGAGGAGGTCGCTCTGAAACCGAAGCATCGCGCTGCGCTGAGACTTTCGGGTTGAGCCGACCAACACGAAGGCGACGTCGCTCGACCCGAGAAGGCTCTTTACCGCTTGGGAGCGCTCACGAAAGCCGTCGTACATTCCCTGAAAGCTGCGAACGAACTCGGCGAGCTCCCGGAGGGTCTCGGCGCCGGCGAGGCGACCGAGGGTTTTGATGATGAACGAGCTGCCGAGGTCGAGCAGCTTGACGCTGAAGCGTCCGGGCTTCACGAGCCATTGCAGCGTCTCGTGTTCGAGGAAGTCCATGATCCGGCTCGGGGCTTCCAGAAAGTCCATCACGTTCTGTGAGGGGGGCGTATCGAGCACGATCAGATCGTAGCGGTTCGAGGTGTAGACCTCGTGCAGCCGCTCCACCGCGGCGTATTCGAGCGAGCCCGCGAGCACGGTCGAGAAATGTTCGTAGATCTGATTGCGGAAGATCGCCTCTCGCCGCTCCTCGTCCGGCGCAAAGCGCTCCACGAGTCGATCAAATGTCGTTTTCACGTCCGGCATCATCGCCCAGAGGGGCTCTTCCACCTCGATGCCGTGTTGCGCGAGCTCTTCGGGCCGCAGCTCGTGCTCGACGTTCCCCGTGTCCGAAATCCCGAGTGCGTTTGCGAGGCGCCTCGCCGGGTCGATGGTCATCACGAGCGTGCGCTTACCTTTGGCCGCGGCGGCGAGGGCGAGACTCGCCGACACCGTCGTCTTGCCCACCCCGCCCGTGCCGACCGCCACCACAACCCGCCTGTCGGTCCAAAGCGGATTCATACCGCCCCCAGAGAATCCGCCACGCGCTCCGAGAGACCCTCCAGTGCGTTCCGGTCCAGCTCCTCGACGACCAGCCGGGGGAAGGAGACAGCGTCGCGCAGCATCGCCGCTGGGAGTCGGTCCAGCTGTTCCTCGCCGAGGAGGTGTTTGTGCTGGCGAAGCTCCAAGGCATGGCCCAATGCCCGCACCCAAGGGTCGGCGGCCTCGCTCAGCCGGTCGATTCCTTCGCCGCTCAAAGGATCGAGCCGCTGGTTGATGAAAGTCGTTCCGATCGAGATCCCGAGAATGTCCGCGGCCGCCCGCTCGAGCTCGCGCGCCTCGTTGACCGGCATTTCCTCCGGAGTGGTCACGATGTGCATCCGTCCACGCTCACGCAGCGTGCGGGCGATGTTGCGCGCATTGTCGCGAAGGGGGCCGGCGGGCACTGTGCGCTCCACGACCGCCGGTGCGCGCAGCATCGAGATTGCATGACCGGTGGAGGGTGCATCCAAGACGATGTGCTCGAAGCGCGGCCGTTCAGTGTCGCGCCCTTCCTGGTAGTGAAACCAGATCTTTCCGAGCATGACCAATTCACTCAAGGAAGGAACCAGGCGCAGGAAGTGCTTCACGAAGCGGTTCTCGAACACGGCCGAGTACACCGCCTCGAATCGAAAGGTCAGCAATGCGTACTCGCGAATGGCTGCCCGCGGATTCATGTCGACGACGTGTAGGTTTTCGAGCACTTCGCGCATCTCAGCGCCCACCGGCTGCGCGCCCAGCAACGCGCTGACGCGGTCGCCGCCGTTCACCTCGGCAAGAAGCACGCGCTTTCCGTTGCGGGCAAGGGCGAGGCTCAGGGCGGTGGCGCACGTCGTTTTACCCACGCCGCCCTTTCCAGTGACCACGTGTACCGTCATCGACCGCGAGCCTCCCCCAATTAGCGCCTGCAGTCGAGCCGGATGGCGGACGCCCGGCGCCGCGTGGTAGGAAATCCCCATGAAGACACCGGATATCGTGCTCGAAACGCTGCGAGACTGGGTCGGGGCTACCGGCGGGCTCGTCACAAAAGACGACCTTCGTCGCCTCGAGGTGCGGATCGAAGAGCTCGAGGAGCTTCTCGACGAGCTCGAAGAACGCCTGGCGGCGCGCGACTGATTGAACCGCCAAGGGGCCGGCGTCACCCTTCGGCGGGCGGGTTCTTGCGCGAATCATCAATGTGGGCGAACCTCGACCTGTCACATGTCGATCTCCCGTGTCATGGCCGCGTTCGTCCTCGCGAGCGCCCTCGTCAGTCCCGCCATCGTACGTGCGAACGCCAACGACATTCGTTTGCGCGGCATCGGTCGTCCGGCGAGCAACGCGTTGTCGGACCCAGCGGTGCGGCGCTATCGCGCGCTCAGCGGCGAGCTGGCCCTCGCCTTGACTCCGAAAGCGGTGCAACCCGCGGAGACCCTCGGTGTCAGTGGCTTTGAGTTCGGCATCATCAACACCCTGAGCAACATTTCGCAGGACGCAGACTATTGGACCGGACAGCCCGGCTCGCCGGTGGTCGAGGGAGTGGCCGAAGGGCGCAATCTGCCGAGCACGCTTTGGATCCCGACGCTTCAGGTGCGCAAAGGCTTGCCCTTGTCCACGGACCTGGGCTTCTCCGTCTCCTACCTGACCTCGAGCCGCATCTTCATGATGGGGGCGGACGTGAAGGTCGCCCTTCACGAATCCTACGTCCGCTACTTTCCGGCGATCGCCGTGCGCGCCTCGTTCAATCGCATGTTGGGTTCCGAGGAGCTGGATCTCTTCACCGCCGAGGCCGATCTCATCGCTTCGCTCGCTTTCGGCGTGGGAGGGACGGTGCAGGTGACCCCTTACCTCGGTTTCGGGAAGCTCTTCGCGCACGTGAACTCTCAAGTGCTCGACGAGACGCCGTACCTCGTCACCGACAGCACGGACCAGCGTGGTGGACAGCAGGGCTCGCTCTATACGTTTCCGACGCTCAACTGGGACCAGAACGATTTCTGGAAGGTCTTTGGCGGAGCGCGCCTGATCACGGCGTCCTTTACCTTCTCCTACAACCTGGACATCGGGATCATTCCATACGACTTCGTCGACAGTTCTGCGCTCCTTTCTCACTCGTTCATGATCGGAATCGATACGTGATCCCTACGCTTCCCGAGCTGGTGCTGCTCGCCTATGCGGTCGCGGCGGTGCTGACGTTCAAGTACGTCAATCGAATCGTTGACCGGATCAGCAAGCGCTGAGCGCGGGAGTCCGCTAGTTGACGCGCGCCGCGCGTTTCGCCCGCTTGCCCTTCTTGCGACGCTTCTTGGAAGGGCGGGTTTCCGCCGAAGATTCGACACTCTCACCATCCCCTTCGCTCGTAGCTGGCGGAGGCTGTGCGGCCGCAGTCTTCTTCACGAACGCGCTCGGAACCACGGTGACGCGATGCTCGAGGTCGCGAACGCCGTCCGGAGGTGAGGGCAACACGACCATGAAGTGCTCGCGCGCCCCAGGTCCGACGGGGCTCGCGAGCCCTTGCTGCGCCTTCTGTTCGAGGAGCAGCTCGAGCGCACGCCTGTCCGCAAGGTCCGCCAGCTCGCCCACTTCTAGGGTGACGCCGATCGGAGAGCGGCCGGACGCCATCACCTCGCCGTCGTCATCGACGAGCATCGCGAGGACGTCGAGCTCATCGCGGCGTTCCGCGCCCCGATTTTCTACCTCCCCGGTCACGACGAGCAACGAGGTTCCCATGCGCGTGGGGTAGAGCATCGAGCGCATCGTCGTCGGGTACACGTCCTGGTAGCCGCCGCTCAGGGGCGGCTCTGGTGCCGCGAGCACCGTGTCCAGACCGATCGTCGCGGGGTCGACACGACCCCCGCGGACGAGCACGAACAGCGTGCCGCCGACGACCGCGACGAGCATCGTCGCGGTGACCAGAAAGCTTCCGAGCCGCGCCATGCCTCCACCCTGGCGAACGGGACGGTCGAAATTCGACTCGGTGGAGTGCGACTGATATTGCGGCTCGACCGCGTGGACCTCCTCAGCAGGCCCGAGACCGCCTGGGACGTCCTGTTCGAGGTCCGGCGCGTCGGGGACCGCCTCTGGCATCTGAGCGAGCCGGCCGACGTCGTAGACGGCGGTCGCGTGACTCTCGAAGTCGGTCGAACGAGCAGCGGCCGGGGCGCGCGGCGCCGAAACTTGCTCTCCGAAGTGATCCGCAGCGGCGTTTGCCACGGCTGCAAAAGGGTCATGAAAGGGATCAGCGCTCGGCGCGCGAGCGGCCGCGGGGGACGGCGCGGGCCCCGAGCCACTGACCTCGTCGAAGTCGATCATCTCGGGCATCGAGTCCGGGAGCTTCACCCCAGGCAGTGTTTCATTGCTCGCGGCAACGGCCGATGCGTCAAAGCCGCCGGTGGTCTCGTCGAGCTCCGAGACCTCCGACGAGTCGATTTCGATCAGGTCATTTGGCGAGAGAATCTCTGCGCCCGGAGTGGTGTTCGCGTTGTCTTGGAAGGCGAGGCCCCCCGGCTCGGTGCTCGTTTGGTCCAAGCGTCTCGGCGCCGAGAGCTCGTCGCTGCTCAGGTCGAAGTCGAGACCCGCGTCCACCTCGGTGACCTCGTTCATGGTGATCCGCGCATGAACCACGAACGAGTGGGAGCAAACCGAGCACCGAACCTTGGCACCGCGCTCTCCGATCCGCGATTCGTCCAGGTTGAACCGCGTCGAGCAGCTCGGACACTCGACAATCATCGTGTTTCCCCGGTCACCGCGCGAAAGCGCCGGACGGTAGCTTGCGCCAGATCGCTGATCAAGTAATTTGGCCTCGTGTCCAAGCGCATCCTCTATGGAGAGTACCATCTGCTCGGCCGGCTCAACACCGGTGGTATGGCGGAAGTGTTCCTTGGACGCAGCGTCGGCGCACCCCCGGACAGCGATCTTCTAGCGGTCAAACGCATGCTCCCGCGCTTCTCCCGTGACGAAGAGTTCTCGACCATGTTCAAGGATGAGGCGCGCATCGCGAGTCGCCTCAACCATCCGAACATTTGCCGCGTCGTCGACCAAGGCTCCCATCAGGAGCAGCTCTTCATCGTCATGGAGTTCGTCCACGGCAAGGACATGAAAGTCGTGCATCTGCGGGCGAAGGAGCTGGGTGAGCGCATTCCATACACCCTCGTCGCTTTTGTGCTCGCGGAGATCGCCGACGCCCTGGCCCACGCCCACGCCTTGCACAACGACGCAGGCGAGCTCGAAAACCTCGTGCACCGCGACGTATCTCCGCAAAACATTCTCGTCAGCTACGACGGTGTCCCAAAGCTCATCGACTTCGGTGTCGCCCGCGCAAAGAGTCGCGCGGCGCAAACGAAGGTTGGCATCGTGAAGGGCAAGTTCGCCTACATGTCGCCGGAGCAGGCGATGGCGAAGGAGCTCGATGGGCGCTCGGACATTTGGGCCTTGGGCGTCGTCTTCTACCAGCTGCTCACCGGCGAGCTACCCTTTCGCGGTGCGAGCGATATCGACACGTTGCGCCGCATCGCTGCTGGGCAGGCGGTCCCGATTCAAGAAGTTGCGCCTGAGACCCCGCGGCCCCTTGTGGAGATCATCAATCGAGCCATGCAAAGTGAACGCTCGCTGCGCTACCAGAACGCATCGGAGTTCGCGGCGGACTGCCGCGCCTTCATCGCTCGATCAACACGCACCGTCGATTCCAGGCTGCTGGCCGCCTACATGCGGCGCATGTTCCAGCGCGATTACATGCGCGAGATCGAACGGATCCGGAAATACCAAGCGGGCGCCGACGCCGCCTCCCTCCGGCGCGAGAAGAAGCGCGCCGAGCAGAAAGCGGAGGCGCAGGAGGGGCTCGATGCTGGGACACTGAGTCTTGCGGCCGGGTACCGTCGGGAAAGCTCGGATGTGAGTGATCTGCAAGAAATCGAGATCGAGGACAGCTCACCGGAGCTTCCGGACGGTCCCTTCCCTGCAGAGGACCCCTTCGCGGAGGCTACGGACACGGACGCCGTGCGAAACGCGGGGTTCGTGGAGGTCGACACCAACGAGAATCCCAAAGGCCTTCAGTTCGACAGCGTCACCGACGAGAATCCCGTATCCGCGGCGGATTTTGACGAGCCGACGGTCCAGAACGTGATCCCCGCGGGGCCGCCCCCCTTTCTCGCGCTGGAGAAAGATGCGGGACGCAGGAATGAGCCCAAGGCGCCAGGGGGAGCCAAGAAGGCGTCCGCCCGTAAGCCCGCGGCGGCAAAATCCAACCGTGTGACGTCGAGCACGGCACGGAGCCTGACCGCTCGCGGGGTCTTCCTCACCGTGCGGCAGATTACGATTCTTCTGGTGCTCGCCCTCGCCGGCGTGGGCTTCGTTGCAGCAACCTACGCGATCGCGAGATATGCGCCGCTCTCAATGCTCCCGAAATAGCTCAGTTGTAGCCGAGCGGTGGACTCCACGCCGGCGACTCGAAGCCCGCACCCGTCGTGATTCGGCGCTGGTTTCTCCCGTCGACGTCCATCACGTAGATCTTCTTTCCACTGCCTGGCGCCCGCGTGGAGGTGAAGACGATCTGATTGCCATCCGGTGAGAAGCTCGGGCTTTCGTTGTTTCCCTCGTCTTGCGTGAGGCGGGTGATCTCGCCGCTGTTCGGGTCCGCGACGAAAATATCGTACTTCAGGCGCTCGTCCCGGGCCGTGAAGACGATGGCTCCCCCGGCTCTCGGCGACCATTTTGGCTCCTGGTTGTAGTTCCCCTGGAAGGTGAGGCGGCGTTGCTGGCTGCCGTCAGCGTTCATGACGTAGATGTGTGGATTGCCCGCACGCGAAGAGACGAAGGCGATCCGGCTTCCGTCCGGCGACCAAGTGGGACTCACGTCCTGCCCCCAACTATTCGTGAGCCGTTTGAGATTGTTGCCGTTCCAATCCATCGCATAGATCTCAGTGTTACCATCGACGCTCAGAGTCAGGGCGATCCGCGTTCCGTCGGGAGACACCGACGCGCCGGTGTTTAGGCCGCGCTTGTTGCTCAGCCAGTCGAGCTTCATGCTGTTGATGTTGATCCGATAAAGGTCCGGATTGTTCTTCAGGTAGCTCGTGAAAAGCACGTGTTGTCCGTCATGACTCCAGGCCGGCAGTAGGCTGATCACGTTTGGGTCGGTCAGCCGACGCGTGTTGCGACCATCGTAGTCGCTGATGAAGACCGCTTTGCCTTCCTTCGTCGTGCGAATGTAGGCGAGCTTCGAGGAGAAGATCCCCGCTTGCCCGCTCAGTAGCTCGACGAGAGCGTCCAAGAAGCGGTGCGCGGCGTCACTCACCGAACGTGGGTCTTCGACGTAGCTCTCGAAGAGCAGCTCGCGCTGGGCGACTACATCGTAAAACCGGAACTTGCATTCGACCTTGCCGTTCTTCACCTCCACCATCGCCCGGACGAGTCCCGAGGCGCCCACGTTGCTCCAGGAGGAGAACTTCGGTTGGGTCCAGGGTTCGTCCTTGGGCGCGAGGTAGCTCGCCGGCGGCACCAGCTCGAGGGCGCGAACGAGAGCCACACCGTCCTGCAGAACCTCGGTTACGAGCTTGGCCGAGCTCTTGCCGATCTTGCCGCCCGCGCCCTGCACGCCCACTTCCGGGACTGCGACCGGAAACGGTCGAAAGTCCGCGCCGGTGACCTCGAGAACGGGGGTCTGGGCGAAGGCACCGACTGGCCAAAGAAGCAGGGCGAGAATTGCTGCCGTTCTCATGTCATTCATCCTAGGTAACGGGATCATGCATCGGGTCTGAACTTCACGAGAATTCCGCTCGACCACGAATTCCCGATGCTCTCCGGCGCCTTGCCGACTTTTCTGCAGCGGCGAGCCGCGTTTTGCACCTGCCGATCGAGACGATCGTTCCCGGTGCTCTTCTTCATTTCCAAAAACTTCACTTCGCCGCCCGCGCTCACGGAGACGATGATGTGGGCCACCTTGTTGCGTACTTCCTGCGGGCTCAAGCCCTCCAGGATGAAGTTCTGCTGCAGACACCCCTGGACCTCGGCGCTGAAACGGGCACGCTCGGTCGCATCGACGATCTCGCTCGTGTTGCCAAACTCCGAGCCGTCTTCCGAGCCTTCGGGCTCGTCCATGTTCTTCAGACGGTCCAGGGCATTCGACAGGCGATTGAGATTCTGCAGTCGGTCCTTCGGATCCAGCTGCTTCTCCGGTGCCTTGGTTTCAGGTTTTTTCGCAGGCTCCGGTTTTTCGGTGACCGGGATCGGCGCCGCCTTCTTTGGGGGCGGCGGTGCAGCTTCCTTGCGGGGCAAAAACTCCTCTGGGCGTTTCTTGCCCAAACGGGTGAGCTTCACCTCCACGGCCTGCGGCGCTTCCCGCATCGCCTTGCCAGTCCCGGCGAACACCGCGACTCCCCCGACCGCGACCACGTGTACGATCGCCGATGCGACCACCACGCGGCTCAGGCCCTGGTATTGTGGGCGGCGAATCATTTGCGTTTGCCCTTTGGCTTCATCGGGTCTGTGACCATGCCGAGGTTCTCGACGCCCGCGTTCTTCAGCTTCGCCATGATATCGACGACAAAGCCGTAGGGTAGGGAGCGGTCCGCATGAAGGTACAGCTCCTTTTCCGCCTGGAGCTTCTTGTTCGCCGCCAGCTTGGTCTCGAGCTCTTCGTAGGGAATCTCATCTTCGCCGATGAAGAGCGCGCGGTCCTTTTGAATCGTCAGGATCAAGCGCTCTTCGTCGACACTGAGTGAAGGAGCCGCAGTTTCCGGGAGATCGACGTCCACTCCTTGCTGAATGAAGGGCGCGGTAACCATGAAGATGATCAACAACACGAGCATGATGTCGACCATTGGGGTGACATTGATCTCGGACATGGTGCGGCTCGAGCCGCCGGTTTGCATCGCCATGGGTGCCGTCCTGAGCTGCTACGCGCGCGCCGTCGCGGAGAGAGCCATCAAAAGAAGTGACGTTTGATGATGTTGAGAAAGTCGGCGGAGAAGTTGTCCATCTCGACCTCCAACACCCGGATGCGATTGACGAAGTAATTGTAGGCGATGACGGCCGGGATGGCGGCGAAGAGTCCGAAGGCAGTAGCGACCAAGGCGCCGCCGATACCCGGCGCAACGGTCGCGAGATTCGCGTTGCCGAGACGGCCGATCTCTTGAAAGGAAGTTACGATTCCCATCACTGTCCCCAAAAGTCCGATAAAGGGCGAGGTCGATCCCACGGTCGCCAGAAACGGAATCAACGATTCCAACCCCGTTATTTCCGAGGTTGTCGCCCGTCGCATCGAGCGCTCGACGCTCTCGAGGGCTCCGAGAGAGAGCTCTTCCTTCGCATCGTTGCCGTCCTTCTTCTTGAGCTTCGCGAGCTCGACGTAGCCCGCACGAAAGACCTTGGAAACCGGCGAGGCGCCGAGCCCTTCACTCTTTTGGTAGATGGCGTCGAGACGTTTGCTGCCCCAAAAGATATCGAGAAAGTTGTCGCTCTCCGAGTAAGCGCGCGAGAGGCCGCGCGCTTTGAAGTAAATGATCGCCCAGCTGACGACGGAGAAGGCCAACAAGACGACCATCACCGCCTGCTCGAACAGGCCAGCGTTCACGATAGAAGACCAAAAGCCGTAGTCCGGCACTGCAGGGGAGCTCTCGGCGGCGGCGTTCGCGGCCTCGGCTTGACCCAGCACGACTCGAATGATGCTCGGAGAGTCCATGGGCCCGATTCGATACTACACCGAGATCGGCTAGGCAAACTCCTCGAGACGTCGTAAATTGTGGATATCACGATGGTTTTTGAAGTTTTTGGTGTCTTTCGTGACGTTTCGAACGGCATCGATGGAGCCAGTTTGGCGGTCCTAGGGTAGGTTAGCTCCAGATGGCGGAGATCCGAGACAGCGCGTTCCGAGAGGTCGTTCAGGACCAGTCGCGTGCACGTCAGAACGCGGACCAGCAGCTCGAAGAGCTGCTCCGGGACATCAAACAGAACCAGGCGAAAGCCGCCCAGCTCGCCAAGGTCGAGATCGACGCGCTTTCCGAAGCGGGCAAGTCCCACCTGCAGCGTGCGGTAGCGGATCAGCTCAAAGGGCAGCTTCCCCCAAACCTCGCGAAGGCCCTCGCCGACGGCCAGCTCGACGCCAACCTGCTCTCCCGCCTCCTCAACCGCGTGGCCAACGCCAACGACCCGAACGCCCCGGGACGCACGCCCAAAGCGGACAGCCCCGAGGCCGCGCGGAACATGGCCAAAGACGGCCAGATGCCCGAGCACGCCTTGCGCTGGGCGCAGTTTGTTCAGCGGATTCAGCACATTCCCGGAGCGAACATTCAAAACCGCTCGGGAACGGCGGGGGTCAAAGGCGAAGGCACCACGCTGATCGAAATGCTCAGCCAAACCCTCGGGGCGACCGGGGCGGGCTTTCGAGCACCGGGGCTCGCGGCGCTCGCCACACGTGACTTGGGCCTGCTCAGCCCCGCGCAGCGCGCGATGCTCCTCGAAGCCACCTTCGGTGTGGAGCTGGCTCAGGCGATGCAGGAGCTCGGTGTCCAGGATCCGCTGCAGCTCGTCCGCGCGGGGGCTCTCCCCGAAGGCCGCGCCGAGCTGGCCGAAGCGCTCGGCATGCCCCGGGGGCGTTTGCTCGCCTTCCTGATGCGTGCGGAGCTGCTGAAGATCGGACCCGGCAATAACGGCGAGCTCGGCATGCGCCCGGAATTCTTGGGGCCGCTCAAGGAGTCGGGGATCGCCATGCTGGGTACGCTCGCGGCGCTGCGAGCGCTGAGCCACGAAGAGCTCAACTTCATCTACCAGCAACTGCGGCTGGCGATGGGCGGGCAGGTCATCAACAAACGCGGTGGTCGTCCGGTCTTGAAACGGGACCTGTTGCATTGGGCGCGAGTTGCCGCCCGGCGTCCGAGCGAGCTCATGCTCACGGACCGAGAAGCCGCCGGGCACATTCTGAACGGCGAAGACGCCGAAGAGATCATCAGCGCCTGGTATCTCGAGAATCTCTTCTGGGAGAAGCTCGCGGAGCGGCGGGACCGCGACGAGCGCCGGGTCGATCGTGACGAGCGCGAGCGACGACAGCGGGAACGGCAGGAGCGCGAGGCACACGAAGAAGAAGAAGAGGAGCGCGCCTATCGTGATGACTTGCCCGAGTTGCGCGAAGACGACGAGCGCGACGATAACATGGTCTGCTTCTGGATCTCCGACTACAACACCACCGGTCACATGGCGGGCATTCTTCGACGCATGTACGTGTGCATCGATCCGGAGACGGGGGGGATCATCCCTCAGCAGCTCGAAGCGGAGTTCGTGAGCGGCTAGGGAGCCTTCTTGTTTCGGAGATCCGCAATCGGATAGGTTGATAGAGACATGGCGGACAGTTTCGACGACATGCCCGAGATAGAGCTCGACGACATCGTTGCGCCTTCGAAGAAGACCCAGGCCGTCGCCGCAGAGGTGGACACCGATGCGATCGACCTCGATCTAGACGTCGACCCGGTCATCGAGGCACCACCGAGCCCAGCAGCACGCGCCGTTACGGACGACGAGGACGCGATCGACCTCGGCCTGGACCTCGAGTCGGCCCAATCCCTGACATCGCCACTGGCTGACATCGACGTAGACGCGCTCGCGAGCCAGGTCGCTCAGAGCCAGCCAGAGGTGGGCGATGACGTTCCGGTAATTCCGGATGGGCAATCGGAGCCAGCGGCGGTCACTGAACGTCCGTCTGTGCCGTCGCCGGGCGAGGGTGCGGTTGATCTCGATGCGCTCCTTGCGGACCTCGACTCCGGGCTGCCCGCGAATGAGTCCGCGCCCTCGCGCATCCAGTCAAACGTGGACGCGCTTCCGGACATCGACGCGGATGCGTTGAGTGCGCTCAACTTCGAGCTCGAGGTGGAGACTCGGCGAGAGACGGTGGAGCTCAGCGCAGCGGACGTCGATCTCGACGAAGACCCCCTCACGGACATGGATGTCCTCGAACAGCATTACTCCGATCACGACCAAACGGTAGAAATGGACGCGAGCGCGCCCACGATGGAAACGCCAGCAATGCCTTCCGTGCCTACGGTCGAGGTGCAGGCGGACGTCGACCTCGATGACCCGGAGGTTGAATCGGAGCTCGAGGTCGAAGCGGAGGTCGAGGCCGAGGTCGTCGAGGGAGACGGTGATCTCACCCCCGAGCCCCTCCTCGAGGTTCTCGCGGACGACCCCACCACCGCCGACGCGGCCCAGGAGCGGGACGAGGCGGCGCTGACAGTCGATAGCGCCGAGCTCTCCTTTCAGGCCGAACACGCCCCCATCGTCGGTGATGGTTTGGGCGATCAACCGATGACCATCGCGCCGGTCGATGACCCGAGCGCTCCTCCACTCCCGCTCTCCGCCGACGAGCCGGCCGGGCGCCCGAAGGTGCCGCTCTCGCAGCTGCGTCCGGACCCAAAGACCATCGAGACCTTGAAGCGTTTGGCGGGGCCGGGCGGCGATCCGGATCGGGCGCGCGTTGCTCTGCTCGCGGCCTTTCGCGGCGAGCACTACAACCACAAGGCCATTCCCGACGCGCGGGACATCGCCGTGGGGCTCGGTCGCTTCCTGGTTCAGCAGGGCTACGACGCGGATGCCCTCGCCGAAACCATCGTTTCGGTCATGATCGAGTAAGCAGCTTAGCTCTCGGCTGCCGAGGCTGCCGAGGCTGC
>CAYXVF010000042.1:19179-28741 GCA_964468125.1 uncultured Bdellovibrionales bacterium
CACGCTGCGGCATCTCACGCAATGACATCGATCAACACAGGGGTCTGGCACCGCTAGCCCTTAGTCACTAGTAGTACTGTCCCGAAAACGAGGACACCGCAGGAGCGGCAATGAACGCGACCTTGGGAAATGGATTGGTGCTGCTCGGACTCTCCGCTGCAGCCTTTGGCGCCATCACCGGGCTGGTGGGAGGCGCCAAACAAAATGTGAAGATGCTGCAGTGGACGCGCATGGCGGTATACGTGTTCGCCGCCGCGATGATAGCGGCGAACCTCGTGATGGTGCGTGCGCTACTGATGCACGACTTCTCTGTCAGCTAC
Source organism: uncultured Bdellovibrionales bacterium (assembly GCA_964468125.1). Classification (GTDB taxonomy): domain Bacteria; phylum Myxococcota; class XYA12-FULL-58-9; order XYA12-FULL-58-9; family CAYXVF01; genus CAYXVF01. The sequence goes on from CAYXVF010000042.1 coordinate 19,500, forward strand.
GTCGCGCAGGTGGGAAGCCGCTCGACTCCTACGTGGGTCACCATCGTATCCCTTTGGAGCTCCCTCGAAGGATCGATCTTGCTCTGGGGAGCCGTATTAGGCTCCTATCTCGCTGCCTTCGCTTGGTTCAACCGGGACCGCTACCGCGAATACATGGCCTACGCGCTCGGTGTCATGCTCGCGGTCGGTGTGTTCTTCGCCCTGCTCATCGCGGGCCCGGCGACGCCCTTCGAGCTCCTCGACCCGGCGCCGCCAGATGGGCCCGGCCCCAATCCGCTGCTCCAGAATCACATCCTCATGGTCATTCACCCGCCGTCGCTCTACCTCGGCTACGTGGGTATGACCGTGCCTTTTGGCATCGCCTGCGCCGCGTTGTTGCGCGGGCGCCTTTCGGAAGGGTGGCTGAAGCCCCTTCGTCGCTGGACGATGATCCCCTGGACCTTCCTGACCATCGGCATCATCCTCGGCGGCTGGTGGGCCTACGAAGTGCTCGGATGGGGCGGCTACTGGGCCTGGGACCCGGTCGAAAACGCCTCCTTCCTGCCTTGGCTCGCCGCTACGGGCTATCTCCACTCCACCATCGTTCAGGAGCGCAAGCGCATCCTGAAGGCATGGACTTTGGCGCTGGTCCTCACGGCGTTCCTTCTCACCATTCTCGGTACGTTCATGACACGCAGTGGCGTATTCAACTCGGTCCACAGCTTCACGCAGTCGCCCATCGGCCCCATCTTTCTCGGGTTTCTCGCCATCTGCACGGTGGTCTCGCTCGCGCTCCTCGCGGGGCGTTCGCACCTGCTCGAAGCCGAGGGACGAATCGAGGCGGTCGCGAGCCGCGAAAGTGCCTTTCTGTTCAACAATCTTCTTTTTGCGGTCTTCACCTTCACGGTCCTCCTGGGCACCGTATTCCCTCTCGTGACCGAGGCGGTTCGCGGTGTGCAAGTCAGTGTCGGCGAACCCTACTTCGACCGCATGGCGATCCCGATCGGACTCGCGATGGTGTTTCTGATGGGTGTGGGACCGGTCTTGCCCTGGGGCAAGCCGCGACCGGAGGTGGTCCTCCGGAGTTTTGCGCTCCCAACCGGGGTCGGTGTCGTCGCGGTCATCCTTTGCCTCATCGCCGGGATCACTTCGCCACTGGTTGTTGCGACGCTCGGTCTGTGTGCCTTCGCGACGGTCGTGTCTTTGCGGGAGATCGCAGCTCCGCTCCTCGAGCGCATCCGCCGGCGTCAGGAGTCGTTCTTCGTCGCGCTGCCGAGAACCCTGAGCGGGTATCGTCGCAAGATCGGCGGCCACATCGTTCACCTCGCGGTGTTCGTGCTCGTCGCGGCCATCGCGGTCTCTTCGGCGTACAAGACGAGCGCCGAGGCGTCGCTCACCAAGGGGGAGAGCGTCGAGATCGACGGTTACCAGCTCACTTACATCGATACGATGGTTCGCGAGTATTCACATAAGCGCTCGATTTTTGCCCGGATCGAGGTTCACCGGGACGGCGATTTCCTGACCGTACTCGAGCCGACGCTCAACTTCTATGCACGCCAGCGCGAGCCGATCGGTACGCCCGACGTCCGCAACGGTTTTGGCTCGGACCTCTACCTTTCCTTGTTATCCTACAAGCCAGACGGCTCGCGCGTGGGGATCCGGGCGTTCCGAATCCCGATGGTGGCCTGGCTGTGGTGGGCGATTCCGATCATGGCGCTGGGCTCGGTGATCAGCCTTTGGCCGAAGGCGCGGTCGCGAAAACGGTCGGTGGAGCAGGCGGCGGCCGCGACCGCTCAGGCCTGAGCCTTTTGCCATGGACCCGAGTACGATAGGTCACGACGCATGAACTGGAAACGCGCACTGCTGGTCGTCCTTCTGGTCTCTCCCCTGTTCGTGGTCCTCGCCGCGGGGTTCGGCCAGGATCCTCACCAGGTTCCGTTCATGCTGAAGGACAAGCCGGCGCCGGGCTTTGAGCTGGTGACACTCGATGGCGAGCCTTTCGACTTTCGAGATTTGAAAGGGAAACCGGCGGTTCTGAACTTCTGGGCCACCTGGTGCGTTCCATGCGTCCAGGAGCACGGCCTGCTCCAGTCCGCCTCGCGTTACTACGACGGCGCCGCGAACTTTGTCGGCGTGGTTTACCAGGACGAAAAAGCGGCAGCGAAGGACTACCTGAAACGCTACGGCAATGAGTTCACCCAGTGCATGGACCAAGACTCGCGAACGGCGATCGACTACGGCGTCGCCGGCGTGCCGGAGAGCTTCATCATCGATGCGAATGGTGTGGTTCGCTACAAGCACGAGGGTCCGCTCACGCGCCGAATCATCGAACGTGAGCTCGAACCGTTGATCGACCGGTCGGTGGCGAGTCGAACGGAGGGCGGCTGATGCGCACACTCTTGATCTGTCTCGCGGGGTTGCTGGCGACACCGGCACTCGCGCAGGACGTCGTTGGAGTCGAACGCTCGGATGATCGGGCGATGATTCTCGGGAAAAAGATCCGCTGTCCCGTCTGCCAAGGGACGCCGATCTCCGAGTCTCCGTCGAAGTCCGCGCAGGACATGATGAAACAGCTTCGCCGCTTGGTTGCCGAGGGCAAGAGCGACGCGGAGATCATCGACTGGTTCAAAGCACGCTACGGCGAATGGGCGATCCTCGAGCCCTCTCGAGAAGGGTTTAACCTGGTCGTGTGGCTCCTTCCGATCGTGGCTTTGGCCGGTGGGGTCGCGTTCTGGCGAATGAACATTGGTGGGGGCGCTAAGGCGTCGAGCGCGCCCGAATCGGTCGACGACTCGGAGGAAGCTTCGAGCGAAGACCCCTACCTCAAGGCCTTGAGAGACGAGGTAGGGGCGTGAACGGATTCTGGGAAACGTGGGGGACGTCGCTCGTCACCCTAGGAGTGGGCGTGATCGCCGGCGCGATCGCAGCTTGGCGCCTGATGAAGAAGGGGTCGATGGGGGCGGACCTCGAGATGCAGCTCAATGACCTCGATGAGCAGCTCGAGCACATGGTCTCGCAGCTCAAGGACATCGAGTTGCAGCGGGAGCGCATCGCCGAGACGTTCTACGCCGACCAAAAAGCGCACTATGAGGGCAAGGCTGCGGAATTGATGCGGGAGCGCGACCGGCTGGTCGACGAGCTCCAGGGCCTGCAGGCGAGCGGTGCTCTCGATAGGATCAAGGCCGCGCCCACGCGTCCATCCAAGAAGAAGAAGGCCGCGAAGGCGAAGAGCGTGCCGAAAACCGCATCGGCCGAGCCAGAGGTCGCGACCGCGGAAGGTGGCTTCCTTGCGCGCAATCCGCAGCTCCTCGGAGCGATTTGGGGCGCCGGAACGGTGGCCGTCGTTGCAGGGCTGTTTTTCTCCGTGAGTGCGGAGCAGACTGCGCGCGCGCCGGGAGGATCGATCACCGGCAATACGCAGCCGGGACAATCGTCCGCGCCCATGGCGCAGCGCCCCTCTGACGCAACGCCGATCGCACAGACGTCATCGCAGGCGAACGCGCCCGCAGCATCTGGGGACCCGAAGATCCAGGAAATGATGGATCGGGTGGAGAAGGATCCGAACGACATCGAGGCGATGAACTACCTCACCGGTCGCCTGGTCCTGGGTGGCGCGATGCCAGAGGCGCAGCGCTTGAACACTCGTGTACTCGAAATCGACCCGAAGAATGTTCAGGGTAAGACCTGGGCGGCGATGATCGAGTCGGCCAAGGGCGATGTTGCCGCGGCGGTCTCGGCCCTCGAGGCGATCATCAAAGAGCACGATGAAGACGCACCGGACGCCTATTTCTTCCGTGGCATGCTCGCGATGCAGGGCGGGGATCAGCCTACGATGAAGAAGTACTGGTCTCGCTTTGTGGAGGTCGCGCCACCGAGCCCGAGACGCGATCGCATCGCACAAATGTTGCAAGGCATGCCCTGAGCCGCGCCGCGCACCGGGTCCAACCGTGTTTCGCTGACTCTCCCCCAAGGGGACGCCCCCCGCACGCAAAAGGGGGCGCCCCAAGGGATAGGGAGATTACTGGCTGTCGTTCCGAGTGTTGAGCGGCATGGCTTTGCGCGAGCGGCGCCGCCAATGGCTAGCATCGAGCTCCACCGCACCTTTGCCGGTGAGCCCCGCGACCTTAAAAGAGCGGGTCGCCTCGCGCCCGGGTGTGGCCTTCTTGCCACTCGATGGACTCGCGCTCGCCGCAACGGTGGGTACGGAAAAGGCGGTCAGGGTCAGAATCATCAAGGCGCGAATCATATCGTCGATCTCCTGTTCGTCTTGGGCTCTTGCCCCGCGAGCATGGATAGAACTTAGGCGAGGAGAGGCGCCCGAGATGTGATCGGGCTCTCATTTGCGGGAAGGGCCGCGGCTTTTATTTCGCTTTACGATTTCAGGGCTGGTTGTCGAACGTGCTACAACGTCGACCATGGCGGAAGTGAAGAAGAGCGAAGCCGAGTGGCGAGCGCAGCTGACCCCGGAGCAGTACCACATCCTGCGCGAAGGCGGGACCGAGCGCGCCTTCACCGGCGTCTATTGGGATGAAAAAGCCGATGGCACCTACGCCTGCGCCGGCTGCGGGGCGGCGCTCTTCGCGTCGGGGACGAAATACGAGTCGGGCAGCGGCTGGCCGAGCTTCTACGAAGCTCTTGATCCAACGGCGGTAGCCGAGCACGAAGACCGAAGCCACGGCATGGTACGCATCGAAGTTCGCTGTGCGCGTTGCGGCGGACACCTCGGCCACAAATTCCCGGACGGCCCGCGGCCTACCGGCCAGCGATACTGCATCAACTCCGCCTCCTTGAGCCTCGAGAAGAAGTGACGGCTCAGGCGCGCCGAAAGACGCAGTAGACGAAGCTTTGAATCTTACCCATGGGGGTCTCGTGCGGCTCCGTGCGTGTCTCCACCAGGGTGTAACCCTCGCCGAGAACCTCGCCGAGACTCTGAGGTGAATAGCGCACGACCGGCAAGCCGCTGCACCTCTCGGGCCCGTCGAGGGCAAAGGCTGCGATCACCACGTGGCCTCCTGAGGCGAGGGCGCGGTTCAAGCGTTCGAGATAGGCGCTTCGATCGGCGGGGTCCGTGAGAAAATGAAAGACCGCACGGTCGTGCCAGACCGCGTAGGGCCCGTCCACCGTTGCTTCTGTGATGTCCGACCGAATCCAGTGGACCTGCTTCGCGGCCGCCGGACCTACCCGTCGCTTCGCCTCCGCGAGCGCGGCCTCTGAGATGTCGAGTACGGCGAGACGTCTCGCGCCGCGCGCGAGTAGTGCGTCCACCAAGCGCGCCGTACCGCCGCCCACGTCGACCAGGGCCTCACTCGGCGCGTAGCCGATCCGATCCAGCAGCGCGAGGGACGTCGCCGGTTTGGGTTGAAACCAGCTCCGCTCCCCCGCGCCTTTGTTCTCGTAGACGCTTTCCCAATGCCGTTGGCGCGCGCTCTCCATGCTCTATCGAATAGAGTGCGCGACCCTCGGTTGCAACTACCCTGCAGCGGCCGGTGAGCAGATCACTGCTCGTGGGTCGGCACAATTTGGTTGCTGTAGCGATTGGCGAGGAATCCGCCGAGGAGGGAGCCTCCTATCATGATCCCGTTCACCACCGCGCCCGGCAGGTTCGCCACCATGGGCAACACCAATCCCGGCTCCGGGTCGCAATGTAGTCCGGTTCCAAGGAGACGAAGCGGTCTGGGCTTTCGAGTCTTGCGGTGCTGGTCATGTGTCTTTCCTCCCAAAGATCCGACCCAGCAGACCCGGGCCCTTCTCTTCTTCGGCCTCTTCGAGCGACTTCGCGAATTCACTCACGATCGCGGCCTTGTAGTTCTTGAATCCGCCGCGTACGTCGTCGACGGTGAGTTCGTACTCCACGTCTGGGGTGACTCCGTCGCTTTCGATGAAATCGTCATCGATGCGCTCGGCGAGGGAGCCGGTGTAGCTGACCCCCGCGAGGCCGAGATCGTTCGGTCTCTGGTCGATGAGTCCGACGTAGCCACCGGCCCCCGCCGTACGGGTCCCAAAGATCTTTGCCCGCCCGTTATCCTGGAGGATCGCGGGGAAGAAGTCGCCACCGGAGAAGTCGAGCTCATTGGTGATGACCATCAATGGCTTCGAGTACTGGATCAACGGTGATGGAGCGATGTAGTCCCCGAGACCCAAGTGGTATGGGTCTGTTCGCGTTTTCCCCTCGCGCCACTGCTCGACAATGAAGCGCGCGTTATCACGCAAGGTGTCGCGCAGCTCTTCCGGGATCCCTTGCGCCTCGAAGTCAGCGTCGGTGATGTCCAAAATGCCATAGGCGTTCTGCACCTCCGCCTGCGTGATGCTCATTCGGTGGCGCGGGGTGTAGAGGAGCTCGTCGCTCAGCATCGCGGCGAGGGAGTAGAGATAACCGACGCTCCCACCCGGGTTGTTCACCTGGTCGATGATCAAGCCCTCGGTGCGGAACTGCATTCGCGCCATGATCGCGAGGAACTGGAGCACTTCGGTCTGGGCCGCGTTGTAGTGCGGGATCCGGGGTCGAGGGGGAAATCCGGGTGATAGGTGCGGTCCACGTCGACCACAAAAAACCGATCGCCCACGGCCATCGCGCTGAACGGCAAGCGTGCGGATTCGGTCGAGTAGAACCGAGCGCCAACGTGATAGTCGCCGGCCGCCTGAGCAAAGCGCACGATGATCGTGTGAAATTCTTTTGGCGTGATCGGGCTCGTCTCTTCGATCGCTGCCAGCGCATGGTCCCGCTCCCGTTCCACGTCCCAGCCGCGGGTCTTGGCTTTCCAATCCGCCGGCGCGTAGTGCTCGCGAAATACACGCGCCAAGTGCTCGATGTGGCTGCGCATCTCGGCCTTGAGCGCCTGCTGCTCGTCCGCGGCGCTCACGCTTTCGGGAGCATCCGCGCGGGCGCTTCGCGCACCGGTGGCAGAAGGAGAACGGTGCGGCAGGCGAGCGGAGTCGACCTGCGCACCACGATGCATTCGACGCGCTGGCTGGCCGTTGGAGGGCACACCCGTGCTCTCCGTTCCGCGCGCAGACGCAAGCGTACGGCCACCAGCCGTCACGTCCGTGATAGCTGATGTCATGAAACAATCCTGTCAGGGAAATTCAGGGTTGGTCTTCGGCACCGTGACAGGAAGGTTGCGTAAAATGTCACATTCGCGACACGTTAGCCCGCAACCGCAAGCCGAAAGCCGGCGTCGAGGCTAAGGCTCGTCGTCTTCGGGGATGCGGACCTCGAGATCGTCCAGGCGCTCGTCCGGGAGCCAATCCCGCGGCTCGTACTTGCCCATGGCGGGGACCTCGAGCGCCTCCGGGGCCGGCTCACCGAGCTCGGCGAGCCGAGCGAGCTCATCGATCACCCCGTAGGTCAAGCCGTTGTCCTGACGCGGGTAGCCCTCGAGATTCTGAGAATACTCGTCCGCCCGGCTCACGAATTCGCGCACCTGATCCGCGTCGAGCTCGGAGGTCCAAGCGCCGTAGCCCAAACGCTCGAGGTATTGGGCGTTCAGAATCTGCTCGAACTGGCGTTCCACGGGGATCGAGAGCATCGGGACTCCGAGGTGCACCGCCTCGCCCATCAGCGTGAAGCCGCCACCCGCGATCGCGGCTCTTGCCGTGCGCAGATCATCGATGAACCCTTCCTGCGAAAAATCCTTGAGCTGCACGTTACCGAGGTCCTCATCGCGCCGCATCCCATAGACGCGAAACTCAGTGTCCTCAATCGAGCGCAGGAGCTCGATCAACGCTTCGTTTGTCGTCTGGGTTTGGTAGACGAGAACGTGGTCGCGCGGCTCGCGTTTTGCCTCGAGTATCTCGGGCCGAAGGATCGGGGGCACGATCGTCGTCCGCCGGCGCCGCACCGGGGGAAAGAAGAAGCTCGTGATCACGTAGTGGTAGGCGCCGGGAAGCTTGATCTTCACGGCGGTTCGCGCGGATAGGGAGCCCGAGGGTCGGCGAAACTCTCTTGGGTGCTCACAGCGGTCGATCACCTGCATATTGTCGAGGCTCATCACCGGAATTCGGTGATTGATCGCGTACATGTAGGCCCACCACTCGAAATCGCTGACGACGAGCTCCGGGACAAAACCCGATTCGGCAAACGCTCGGTACTTCGCGATGTTCTTGAGCAGGCCCCGCGGGGCTTTGGCGAGATTGCTGACCAGGCTGCGCGTAAACAGAACCTGGTTGCCCTTGTAGACCAAGTGCAGACCGTGAATCTCCTCGATGGTGAAGCCTTTCCGGTCGGCGAAGCTCTCGGTGAGAAAACGATGTGCTCGGCCCGATACCACCACGTGGACCTGGTGACCCCGGCTCAGCAAATGCTCGATCACGACACGGCTACGAGTCGCGTGCCCCATCCCCTCGCCGACCACTCCATATAGGATGCGCATGCGGTCAGGCTCGCTTCTCGAGGGCGACCCGGTCCACCTGCGAACGGATCGCGTGCGTGAGCGCGCGAAAGACGCTGTGCATGAGAAGAGGACGATCGGCGAGAAGCTGCACCAGCTCGTCCGCCTGAATCATGAAGACAGAACATTCAGAGGCGGTGACCGCAGTCGCTTCGCGCGGAAGTTGGTCGAGGATCGCGAGCATGCCGCATGCGTCCCCGGGACCGAGGCGGTCGATCTCTTCGTCGTTTCGGCTCACCGCGATCGCGCCGGAGCGCAACAGGTAGCAGGCGTCGGCGCGGTCGCCCTCGCGGAACAATACGTGTCTTTTTGGAAGAGTGCGAGCACGCACGAGTGCGGCCACCTCCGCGAGATCTTCTGCGGAGCTGTGAGAGAAGAGGCTCAATGCCTGCAGCTCGAGCACTTGGTTGACCAATGATTGGGTCATGGCATCGCCCAGCGCCTTCTCAGGCGCCATACCCAATTCAACCAGAACCGCGCGCGCGAGGCCACCGACGAAGCGGTCTCGGTGGGTGGCCACCTGCGTGAGCAGCGTCTTCGTTTCTTGCCATGTGACGGACTTTCTCTTCACCGGGGTGACGGCGGTGGCGAGGGCTGCACCGAGATGTGGCTCGAGGACGGTGTGGAGCAGCTCGAGGGCGATCTGACGCTTGCGCGCCTCCTTCGAGGCGATCCCGCCGAAGGCGCCTTGTATGGCGTCCTCCGGGTAGCGCAGCGCGAAGAGCCGGAACAGGCCCTCGAGACTGGCCTTGCTTCGTTGCTTGAGCGCGCGCCGCAACAGCTCTCCGGCGGGGCTGCGCGGCAGCTGGGCGGCGCTCGCCCGCCGCATGCGCCGATAGAACTCGATTTCACGCTCGGAGTGGGGAACCAGTGCAT
>CAYXVF010000042.1:28751-50311 GCA_964468125.1 uncultured Bdellovibrionales bacterium
CCAGCGGCAGGGGCAGGCTCGGATGTTTGCGATGCAGGGAGGTGAGCGCCACCGCCGCAGCCAAACGGATGGATACGTGGTCCGAGTCGAGAACGGCGACCAGCGCTTCGATTCCGTTTCGGGACGGAATGCGCCCGAGCACCCAGCACAAAGATGAGGCGACGAAGGGGTCGTTCCTGTTGCGGCGAAGCTCCGTTGCGACCCGACTGCCCGCGAGCACCCCGGTCTCCTCGAGGGCACGCATGGCGGCACCGCGGAGCTCGCGGCGCTGGAGCGCTTTCAGCGCGACGTCGATGGTGCGCGTGTTGGGGTGCTGGGCCATGGCGCGCAGCGCGGCTCTCGCGACTTCCGGGTTCTCGTCGGTGGCGAGCTCCTCGAGGGTCTCGTGGAGAGCGAGCGAACGACTCGGACGCGAATACTCGAGGGCGCGTGCGGCCGCGAGGCGAGTCTCATAGTTTTCCGAACGTGCGAGTCGTCGGCAGAGTGCGAGGGCCTGAGTGTCCCGATGAATCAAGACCCCCGCCGCTAAGGCGCGAAGGCTGTCGCTCGCGGCACGAGTGAGCAGCTCCTTGCTCCTGAGCGCAGCAGACTCGGGGGCGAGCTCCGCTAGGGCGATCAACGCCTTGCCCGCGATGTCCTCGTTTCGGTCCTGGCTGAGCTCGCGCAACCCCTCGGTGTAGCCGAGGGTGGCGTAGTGCTCGACGACACGCATGGCGACGGCACCGCTTCCATCTCGCTCCGCGAGTCGGAGCAGCGCAGCGCGAGGCGCTCGATGCCCCGAGTCTTCGAGGAGATCGAGGATCACCGCAGCGCGGGTGGGTGGAGCCTTGCCGAGCTCCTCGAGCAGGTGGCGGAGAGTTGCGCCGTCGAGGGCCGCGAGCTCCGGTTCGTCGCTTCCCGGTGCCCCGAGCATGTCGGTGAGGAGGTGCACGTACCGGATGCGCGTGATCAGCACCGAGACGAGCCACATGGCGCACAGCATCAAGACCACGGGCACCAAGCGCAGCGGCGACCAGGTCGAAGCCGCCAGATAGAGCCCTGCGAGTGCCTGCCCACCCCGCTTTGCGAGTCCATCGATCCGGCTCTGCCAGATCGCACGCGCACGTGTACTCAGTGGCGCAAGAAGCAAACCGCCGGTCGCTTGCTGAACGGACATGTTTGTGCCCGAGTCCACGAGCTTCAGAAACACGAGGGAGAGTACGCCCGGGAACAGCCCGAAGGCCGCGGAGCAGAGCACCAGTGCCGCCGGCATCACTGTCGCGGCGGCGAAGAGTCCCACCCGGTTGAGAAGACGATCGACCAGGGTGAGTTGCAGAAACAGAGTGGCGAGCCCGGTCAGGAGAGCCACATCTCCGAAGAACGAGGTCATCCGGTCCGAGCTGAACCAACTCGAGGCGGCGGCGCGGTATTGGAAGTCGATCACGGTCGTCGTGGCCACCATCAGTAGGGTCGTGATCGCCACCCAACGGCCGTAGGGTGCAAGTGCTGAGACTTCACCGCGCGCCGGGCTCTCGTCTGACGTGCGCGCGAGCCGTGTTGAGGCGGGCGGCATGAAGAACGCGGGAGCGAGTGCGAAGGTGGCCGCGATGATATAGAGGTGAGCGCTGCCGAGCAGTGGCGCGCCAAGCTTGAGTGCCGCGCCGCCGATGAGTCCTCCGACGATCCCGCCGACACCAATCATGCTGGCGCGTCGTCGCGCGTCCCGTGGACCGAGCCGTGCACCGAGCGTCAGGCCGAAGACGAGAAGAAGTGTCGCGGCGGAGATTTCGAGGGCGATGTACTTAGCCACGATCAGCGCGTGGGACAAAGGCACGAGAACCGACGCGGTGTAGGCACCGGCGATGAGCAAGAACACTGCGCCGTGAGCGACCCGTGCGATGGAGCGAGGCTCGAAGTTCCGGGAGAAGAAGCCCAAGGTGGCGAGGGTGAACCCGGTGACCAGGCTGACGGCAATATAGGCCTGCCCGAGCACTCCCGGACCGATCGCGTCGAGGAGCTCTTGATTGGCGACGTTTCTCGCCACTACGGAGGTGACGATCACGCACAGCAGGTGAAGGGCATGTACCCAATGCTCGCGGCCACTGCCCATCGCCCCATGGGCGAGTACGGTGCTGTACTTGCGCCGCGAAACGATGGGCCTGCTGTCAAAGCGCTGGCGCAAGGTGTTAGCTCCGAGCGCCCCGGAGTACGGTGACGAGCGATTGGGCGGAGCGGCCTTTTGTACGGTGATACTGGCAGACGAGGAGCGAATCGCCCTCGGTGACTTGAAGCTCATGGCATCCGCCCGGGCCCATGCGAATCACCGCGCGCCGATGGCCCGAGGGGTAGAGCCGGGTTCCTTCGAGCGCGTTGAGGTTGATCGCGGCGGACCAGCTCCCACTCGGGTCTCGCGAAATGTTCTGCGCGAAGACGTCGCTGTCGTGGAGGAGCCGTGCGAGATGGAGCTCGAGGATTGGGCCTTCTTCGCCCTCGCGGAGGACCGCAAGGGTCACTTCCGGTCGTGGGGGTGGAGCGGAAGCGGGCTGCTCGTCAGCAGCGTCCGATTTTGCGACCATGTGCCGAGTGTAGCACATGGACGCTCGGGCTACCGGAGCGTGATCGTCTTGCTCTCGCCGGGCGCGAGAGTCACCGTCTCGCTCTTGAGCTGACCTGCGCTGTCTACGTATTCGATGACATGCTCGCCCGCGGAGAGACCGAGGTCCCAAGCGGGTGAGGGGGTAGGGAGTCGCGAGTCGATCCGAACCGCTTCCCAGCTCGCGGTGACGATGTTCAGGCGCGCCTCTCCCGCCTGCGGCGCAGGCAACTCGAATCGTCGCTGCTCACGGGGTTTGGAGGCGAGCTCGAGGAACTCCTTCGCGATCCGCGCCTCGTTCTTCTCGCCTTCCAGCTCGTAGAGCTTGGCAAAGGCGCCGTGAATCTCTGGGTTGAACGGATTCTTTAGGCGCACCGCCTCAAAGTGCTCGGCGGCGGCGGCGTAGCTCTCCTCGGCAAAAGCGAGGCGGCCGGCCATGAGGTGTGCATCCGAATCCTCTGGATGAGCGTTCAGCGCCTTTTCCAAAAGCGTGAGCGCTTGGCTGCGCTGACCGGTTTGGCTGTAGGCGCGGGCGAGGCGATTGACCAGGGTGATGTAACGCACCCCCGCCCGAGCAAAGGCCTTCTCGTACTCGACCACCGCTGCCTTGTGATGACCTCGGAGCTGCAGCAGCTCCCCGAGGCGGCTGTAGTTGTGGACTTGCCTATCGTCCATTTCTTCGAGCGGTCGCTCTTCGGCCGCTTGTCTCTCATCGCTGGCGAGCGTGATCCGTTGCGGGCTCGCGCCGGCAACGGTCTGAAACTCGCGCTTGCGAACCCAACGTTGCCAGGTCTTCTCGATCCCCTTGATGCCAAGACCGATGCGCTTGTGGAGAGCTTTGTTGAGATCCAAACCCTCCCCGGCGAGGCCGAGGACATCGGCCACTGAGTCCTTGCCGTGTTCCTCGTTTATGAACTCGATGACCGTGGCGACTTGCGCGAAGGCGAGCGCGGCGTCTTTCTGCGACGGGAGGAGCGCCATCGAAGGGTGCATCTGGTCAAAGGTGATGAACGCGCCGGTGCGGGTGGCCTCGGCCAGCAGCTTCTCCGACCAGGGACCGAGTGGTCTTCCGGGCTCCGGAGCCCATCGCTTCTCGTAGTATTTGGCGATCCCCTCGTGCATCCAGATCGGGATCGAGTTGCGCGACTTCTTGCTGATCACGAGATGCGTGTATTCGTGCGACAGCGTGTCCCCCCATGCGTAGCCATCGGCGGTGGCGAGGGGCGAGATGATCATGAGGCGGTGAAACTTGGCTACGGCGATCGTGCCGGTCGTTTCAATCGCCTGCAGGCTCAAGCCCGTCGCGGCGGAAAGCCCCCGGGCGTCCGGATAGATCTCCACGGCGATCTTCTCGCCGCGCTCCGCGGGATAGAAACCGAGCGCATCGCCGATCCCCCGATAGGCCGCCTCGAGAATGTCCTGAGCGTAGTGGGCGACGATCCGGTCCTTGTTCAAGTAACCGATACGGAAGTGCTCGGTCTCCAGATACTCCATCGCTGCTTGGTAGCGAGCAGAACCCTTCGCTAGGCCCTCGAAGTCACCCACGGGTTCACCGGCGGCGATCGCCGCGTCGATCAAGCGTACCGCGGACACGTGATGGCCGCGTGCGTGCTGAACGCGGGCGGCGAGCAGCCAAACGGCTGGGTCTCCCGGGTCTTCGAGCATCAGGCGGCGTGTAGCGTCGAGCGCGTCCTCTAGCTGCCATTCACTGAGCATACCCCTCGCGTCCTCGACGGTGAGCGCCTGAGCGGGGACGGCAGGGAGGGTGAGAATCATGACAAGCGCGGCGTGTTTCACCGGATCAACTCCTCGTAGTAGCGCCGAGTGGCCTCCTCGTAGCGATCGGGGGCCTTTTGCTTGGCCGCTTCGAGTAGGTCTTTGCGGAAGCTCGGATTTGCACGATTGCGGTCGGTATTAGGCAGCTCCACCGGGTCCTGGTTGACGTTATCGCCACCGCCGCGTCCTTGCTGCTGTCGGCCACCGCCCGCGAGTGGCATGGGCATGCCTTGCCCCCCGCTGCGCTGCGAGGCCTGCTCGAGCGACTCCTTGAGTTGATTGAGCTCGTCGAGCGCGCGCCGCTTGGAAGCGGCAGCACCCGGGAGCTGTCCATTGCGCATCTGCTGGGCGGCGCGTCCCATCTCTGATTGAGCCCGGGCCATGCTGTCGCGCGGCTCCTGCCCAAACACCGGCATTTCACCGGCGAGCTCTTCCATCTTTTGAGCGAGCTCACCTGCGCGTTCCTGCAGCTGCTCTTGCTTCTGCGCCATTCGAGCCATGCGCTGTTGTTCCGCTTGGCTCATGACTTCGCGGGAATCCGGAAACACCTTGTCCAACAGCTCGTTGACGTCCCGGGTCTTCTCGAGCGCTTCTTGCCCGGCCTCCCAGGAGCGCTGCGAGCCGCGGTCGCCGGTCGCCTCCGCCCGGTTACGCAGGTAGCCCTCGGCCCACATCAGGTGATTCTCCGCCATGCCGCCAAAGCGTCGGGCTTCGGCGAGGTCCTTTTGCTCGAGGAGGCTGTCGAGGTCACTCAAGCGTTGCCGGGCGCGGTCGAGCTGGTCGCGGAGCTGCCCGAACAGGAACGGCGCGCGACGTTGCGCTTCTTCCAGGTCGGCGATCGCCTCCTGGGTCAGCTCGCGCGCCTTCTCGACCACATCCTCGAGGTTGTCTCCGGCCTGCTCGAGCGAGCGTTTCCGGTATTGGGCTTCGAGTTTTTCGGCCCGCTCGGTCAGCTGCTCCTGTTCCGCCTGGAGCTGACGATAGTCCTGAGAGAATTCGTCGAGCTGCTCGCGCATCTCCGAGTAACGCTCGCCGCCGAACTGCTCCTCCGCATTGTTGATGTTGTCGACCATGTTCTCGATCATGTTTGCGAGCTCTTCGAGCTCGGCCGCGGCTTCGTCGAGGTTGCCGGACTTGAGCATTTCTTCGAGGCGGTCCAGCTGGTCGTCGAGCTCGAGCATGCGGCTCGATTCCATGTTGCGGTACTCGCCGGGCAGCTGACGCTTGATGTCCGCCATGCGAGCGAGCATGTTCATCATCTTCTCGCGCAGCGCCCGAATCTCCTGCTCGAGCTCAGCGCGCAGACCCGGGTCGTTGGTCTCCTTGTACTCGCGCAGCTTCTCCTGCAGCTCACGCTGCGCCGCGAGCAAATCCTTCGCCGTATCTTTGAGCTCGTCGATCTTTTGCAGGGCGACGAGGTCATCGAGGTAAATGATGTCTTTCTCGAGTTGCTCGACGGCCACGTCCTGGGCGACGGCGAGAGCATCTTTGCGTCCGACGTTGGTGGGTTGCACCTCGACGCGTTGCACCGCGCGGGTCCGGCGCGCTTCCGCTGTTCGAATGTGCTCGCCGATGTTCATGAACGCTTCGGCGACCTCAGGGTCGGAGAGCTGGTCTTCGCGCAACGCGATCACGAGGTCATCGAATTGGTCGCCTACATTCCGCAGGGAGCCGACGATGCGTTTCTGGGTCGCCAACGGGAGCGTCCAGTCCTCGGCTTTTCGCGGGAATGGATTCTCGAGCTCGAGACCAAGGTGGTCCACGAGGAGATCGGCGATCTGCCGCTGACGATCGACGAGCTCGCGGTGTCGCTCGCGGGCCGAGAAGATCACGAGCTTGCGGACCGCGGAGGTCGCCTTCTTCGGGCCGCCGATCGTGTCGTTGTCCATCGCCTCCACGTAGAAGCGCGCTTCGACCCCCGGCTCCAGACCGAGCTCCGCGACGGACCAGCGGTAGCGACCCTCCCTGCGCTTGCTCGCTTCCTCGCCGCTGTCGAGGGGGATGCGAGTGGGCTCCTTCTGTCCGGGCAGCTCGACCACCAGAGCGACTTCTCCGACCCCAAAGTCGTCCCGCGCACCCCAGACCACGTCGATCTCGCGATCATCCTTGAGCTCGACGTTTTCAGCCGGCGAGTCCATGCCGACCACCGGGTATTCGTCGAGCTCGGCGGTGACCGGATGGCGAACACGGTCTTCGAGCCGGTCGCCGGCGCTGGTTTCGAGTTCGAAGAAATAGGTCCCCGTATGCAGCACCGGGAGTCGCCCTCTCAGAGTCCGCGCGTCTTCGACTTCCAGAGGGAGCTCCTGAAGGTCCGGGGAGTCATCCCGGGAGACGCGCAGCACCGCCCGGCGCACCTCGCGATCGGCGACTGCTTCTATCTGGACTTCCGTCCCGACCACTGCCGAGATGCTGCCGTCGCCGCCGGGAACCACGCGCGGCGAGAGACCTGTATAAGCCGGGTAGTTGTAGGTGATTGTGATGTCGCCGGTCAGTGGCACATCGGAGAGTCGAGCCGCCGTAGGGTCGCTCAGGAAGGCCAGAAAGCGGCCCCGGCCTTCGTCGAGGGCGCTCCAAGCGATGATCGCTACCAGCAACGCGAGCCCGAGCGCGCCGCCAGAGCGTTGACGGCGAGGCATGCGGCTCTTCAGATATCTTCCGCCGAGGTCGAGCTTTTCCAGGCGCCGAGCTGTGCGGTGCACGTGGTCTTCAGCGAGGCCACGTGAGAATCCCGTTTCGCCGGCAAGCTGGCGACGGAGATCGACCGCAGTCCGTGCTGCGGTGCCGAGCTCCGGTACGAGCTCCTCGGCGAGTCCCGCGACCCTCAGCGTCTGATCGGTTTCTCGCGCAATTTCCCGTCGCCCGAAGAGCAGCGCCGCGCCCGCTCCGAGGAGCACCGTCAGCAAGGCCCCTGCGAGAGCCGCGGTGGGGTAGCCGAGTTGCGCCAAGACCACGGCAAGGGCGGCGGCGAGAAACACCCCGGCAACGGCAAAGAAGAACGCGTCGGTCCACACCGCTCTTCGAGCGGTGTCGTCGAGTTCTTCCAAGAGCGGTTCGAGCTCTGGCGGTGGATTCACGTGCGGCGCGCTCCAAATGCGTGGCGAGATCGAAGCCTGATGCTTGGAGAGGAACGCGTCAAGGCGCTCGTTTCATTCCTGAGAACCCGTTCGGGGCCACAAAAACGAACGAGAAGCCGCGAATCGCCCAAGAACGTACGTGAACGATGTTCAGGTGTTTGAAACTGCCTCATTTTCCCCGCCGTTCCTTTGCATGTGCTCCCGATTCCATATTAAACGTCTTAAGAGGTGGGAGGCAGTGCCCGCCCACATGGCACACTTCTAGAAAGGCGTCATGGCTAAGTCGTTCCCGGCCCCAGCGGAACCGTTTCACGGACGAAACCAACAGGTCGACCGGTTTCGCGCCCGTTTGGAGCATTTCCAGCTCTTCATTTATGAGGGCATCGCCGGGGTGGGTAAAACGTCCCTTGCGCTGCGCCTTGCCCGCGAAACTGAGCTCGTAGGTGCTGAGCAAGGGATCTACATCTCCTTGTGGCCCGGCGAGACCATCACGTCGATCCTCGGGCGGGTCGAAGCCCGATTTAAGAAGGTAACGTCGGCGGGTTCGGACCGCCAGGGTGACCCCTTCACGCGCCTCTGCGATTTGCTCGCGACCGAAAAGTCGGTGCTGGTGGTGGACGAGCTGCAGTTCATTCGTCGTGAAGATCTCCTGGCGCTCGCCCGCGCGGCCGCGGCACGGCCAGGCCCCTATCGGATCATCTGCTGCACCCGGGAAGATCCGGAGCTCTCGGCGATCGATCGGATGCAGCTCCACTACGAACGCGTCGGTCAGCTCACCCACGGCGATGTAGCGGCGATCGCAAAGGAAGCGGGCTTCTCCGAAGAAGACGTGGAACGCGCCCGAGAGGATGCGCGCCGCGGCGGCGGGATCGCTCACCCCCTCAACCTCCGCTATCTGATCGCTCTCTTCGGGACGGAGTTGCCGCCGGACGATTTCCTCCGCCGTCAGACCGCGCGCTCGGTCAACGCTTTCAAAGCGCTCGTGCAGTACGCCGGTGATCGCTTCAGCGCCGAGGACAAACAGCTCCTGGCGAACATCGCCTCGGTGAATGCGCCGCTTTCGAAGACTGTCGCGACCAAAGTGTTTGGTGCCGGAGTCAACAGGCTGCTCAAGAAGGGCATGCTCGACCTCGTCGATGGCGATGTGTCCGTGCACGAGCTCGTCGAGCAGGTCGTGGATAACGCGGAGCCACTCACCAGCACAAACGTCAAAGCGATCGCCACGCACCTGCAGGAAAGGGGCATCGCTCACAACGAGCCCAATCTGATCTTGCGTGGGGCTCAGTTGCTCGCGCAGAGCGGCGATATCGACGTTGCCGTCGATACCCTGGCGGATGGCTGGGATGCAGTGCGCGATCTCGGATTCCTCGAAGCCTATCTCAAAGCGGTCGCGTCGATCCCCGCCGAGGGCGCGCAGCAAAACCGGCTGCGTCTCCTCTCCGCACGGGCGCGCATGCGCCAGGGCTACCCCAGCTCCGTCCGTTCCGAGATGGAGGAGCTGAGCAACGAGGATGACGCCTGGACCCGCTCGCGCGCGCTCGCGGCCTTGGTCTACATCTACTCGCAGGAGCATCAGGCCGACAAAGCGGTGAGCGCGTTTCATGCGCTCCAGAAGTCCGGCGCGGACGCGGACGAAATCGCCGCCGCGGGCAGCATGGCCGCTACGGCCATGGTGCAGCTCAACGAGACCGATGAAGCGGAGAAGCTCGCGAAGGATCTCCTCGATCGCAAGAAGAACAAAGACCCGGCGCAAGAAGGCGAGCTGCGACGCTTGCTCGCGCGGGTGTACTCCCAGTCCGGGCGCCTCAACGATGCGGTCAAGGAGGCAAGGGCCGCTGCGGCCAGCTTCACCAAGGCGCGCGACCTGTATCACGCGGCCACCGCCCAGGGCTTCATTGGCGACCTCCTGCGAGAGGCTGGCGAGTTCGAGGCCGCACGCGACGCCTTCAAGAAGTTCACTGAGCTCGCCAACGAGTGGGGCGATCGGAATCTGATTCAGATCGCTGAGCTCGCCGACGCGTGGGTCGCGCTCGACGTCGGTGATCTCACCGGCGCGACGAAGCAGATTGAGGCTGTCGAGAAGGAGCTGAGCTCGGCTCCCACCCGGCGTCTGCGCCGCTACCTGCAAGCTGCGAAGGTCATGATTCAGTCGGGACGCGGCCAGCACGACGAAGCGGTCCGCATGTTCCCCCAGGTCATCGAGCTCTGGGAGAGTGCTGGCCAGTACAGCATCGCAGACGTCCTCCGCTCGAACTATGTCCGAGCGCTGACCGCGCTCGACCGTTTGGACGACGCGCGTGCGGAGGTCGACGCGGTGCTCGACCGGCTCGACGAAAAGACTGCCGCGCCACGGGTGGCGACGTTCCTACGTGAGAGCGCGCTCATTCGCCTGCGGCGGCGCGAAGTCAAGAAGGCGATGTCCGAGCTCGCCAAGGCCCGCAAGCTGTTCCAGGCCGGTGGCAACCGGCGCGAAGAGGCGCTCACCCTTCACCGCATTGCGCACGCTGCGTTCGAGGAGGGCGATTTTGATCTCAGCCGCGAGCGGATCAAGGAGGCGGCGACCCTCGCGAAACGCATCAAGCACGACCGTGCGATCGCTCTGTCGACGGAGTTGCAGGGGCGCCTGAAGCTTCTAGACGGTGACGGCAAGGAGGCGGTCGCCGACATCAAGGAAGCCTTGGCCATTCATCGACGACTCGGTGACGAAATCGGCCAGATGCACTGCTCCGAATCGCTGCTTCGCGCGATGGTCGTCGCGGGCGACCTCGCTGGAGCGATTCGCTTGGGGCCGCGGGTGAGCGATCTGGCCGAGAAGCTCGAGATTCGTGAAGTACGGGTCCGCGCCATCGTGCTCACCGGGGTGGCGCTGTTGCGCAGAGACCGGCCCGAGCCGGCCAAGCGTTGCTTCAAGGAGCTCAAAGAAGGCTCCGTTTCCGATTACACCCTCGCGCTCATGTACCGCTTCGGCGAGGCACTCGCGTCAGTGAGTGGCGGAAAACAGCTGGCACGAGAGCGACGGGCACGTTGGGTCGAGGCTCTGTCACGGATGAGCGAGAACCGGCAGCCGCTGTTCATTCGTAGTCTCGAGCAATTGGTATTGCCGCCGCGGCTTCGTGCGCGGGTACGAGTTCCGCGAAAGGAATCAGTGGTGGGCACGGAAGAGCTCGCCATGTTCAATCCGGCGGACTACGATCTGACCATCAACGTCGTCGACGAGGAGATCGTTTTTGGGGACAAGACGATCGAGCTACCAAACGGCGAGGCGGGCACCTTGTTCCAGGAGCTGATCGTCGCGGCACCGAAGGCGGTCACAATGAAGGCCGCCTACGCGCTTCTGTTCGAGGAGGACGAGATCCCGCAGAAGCCCGGCAAAGAGGTGATGCCAACGGTGCGTGAGTTGCAGAAGGCGCTGAAGCCGGCAAAGCCCCTCAAGTTCACCGTCCCCGCGGGCGCCCGCGACCTCAAGCTCGGCCTCCCGAGCAAGTGGTGCATCATCGTGCCGACGCGCCTGACCGTCGACGGGCTCACCGCGCGCCAGAAGAAGGTGCTCTCGATGCTCCAGCGCCTCGGCACCGTTCCGGTGCAGGTCATTCAAGACGAGTTCGATCTGAGCCGCGCCGCCGCCCGCAAAGAAATGGCCGCCCTCATCGACGAAGGCCTCGTCGAAGCCGTCCGCGCCGGACGTGGTCAAGCGTTTCGATTGGCGTAGCGTGCTCGCAGAGGACGCGTGTTGGCGCAGCCAACCAAGTCCTCTGCCGCGAGCGTGCGGCTCCCCGCCCGAGCCGGCGCGCAGCGCCGGGGAGCGGTGGTCAAGCGTTTCGATTGGCGTAGGAATGTTGAGTCTCGTTAGAAATGCGGCGTTCCCGAAGCACGGTCTTGTACGAAACAGGCCGGGAGAACGACTGATGCGCCAGATCCCAGAAGTGCGTCGTGCCGAAATCGTGCGCGCGGTACTCCGGCTCGTAGAGATCTACGACCTCCTGGCAGCCTGCGCGTTCGTTATTTTGCCTGCTGCAAGCTGCTCCAGCACGGCCAGCTTCTTGGCTTCTTTCACGCTTAGAAACTCCACCTGCGACCTCCAGGAACACCTGAAGGTCGGCACAGGCCGCATTTCTAAGGGAGAGCGGATGCCGCATTTCTATCGAGACAAGACATCGATTGGCGTGGGAAGCAACTGAACGGCACTCCGGGCCGATACGAAGTGTCTCGTGACCAAGGAGACAGCGCGTGAAAACTGACCGTATCGACCCGAAGCTCCCCTTCGAACTCATCGACGGTGTCGTGGTGGACCAAATCCCTGCGCGCATGGAGTACCAGCGCTTTCCGGGCACCTCCATGAGCGGTCCGGAAGGGGACCGCTACGACTCGGCGCTGGCCCGTGAAAACCCGAAGCTCATCGGAGTCCACGCGGCCGATTTTCGTCGGCTCGAAGACACGCCGCGGGGTCCGCATCTCGTTGCGCTCGGCGCTCCTGCTGCGAACGCGGTGGCGCGTGCGCTCGCGCGCGCGGGTGTCGACCTCCTGGCGCCTGCGCGCGACGGGAGTCGAGTCGGTACACAGGAGCTCTTCCGTCCAGGGCATGAGCGCGTGCTGGCGGAGTACGAGAGCATTCTCAATTGGGTCTCGACCCTGACGCCGGACCGCAAGGTGGGGGGACTGCTCAATGAGAAGGACCTCGGGGACGGGCTCTCGATCCTCTGGAAGACCGACAGCGATCACACGACCTTGCGCTTCTTCCAGGAGCGCGGGCGCCACGACTACTTCGACGTGACCTACCACGAGACCCCCCACATCGTGGACGGGCGGACCGTAGTTCGACGATTCATCGGCTACCCGAGGGTCTGGCGGGCCGACACCTACGACGCAAACACACGCGAGTATCTCGGTCGACAGGGGGCGGATTCGTTGGTCCTCCAGCCGAAGGACCGGCAAACCCTCGACACCTATCGCCTCGGCACCCCCGCCACGTAAAAGTTACCTGATCGTCTCCGTGCACCGGCGGGTGCGTGCTTTAACTTCAAGGCATGTCACGTTTCGCAGCACGCGTCGTCGAGCGAACCGAAACCCATGCTCTCGCTCGATTCGGCGAAGCTGGAGACTGTTTGCTGCGCATGGACGACTGCCTTCGGCGCGCCGGAACTCGCGTGCCAGCGGGCCAATGGCTGGCGGAGCTCGACTCAGCGATGGACGGATTGCGACGGTGGACCGGCGACGACGGGCGGCCTTTAGACGAAGTGACGATGGCTGCCCTTCGGGACGACGCCGCCGTCCTGCGCCGCTGTTTCGTGCGTCTGCTGCGAGGTGTGGACCTCGACGTCGTCGCCGAGGCACAGTCTTCCTTGCAGCGGCTGCTCGGTCGCTTGTAAGAGCCTCAGCGCGCGAAGATTTGGCTCGTGTCTTTGAAGGCTTTGAGCTCGATGGCGTTGCCGCTCGGGTCGTCGAAGAACATTGTCGCTTGCTCCCCCACTTCACCCTCGAAACGAACGTGCGGCTCGATGCGGAAGCGCACGCCGCGCTGGCGCAGAAGCTCCGCCACTGAATGCCAGCGATCCCAGGGCAGAATCGCGCCGAAGTGGCGAACCGGAACCTCGTCACCGTCGACCGGGTTGGTAGCAGGGGTCTCCTGCGCCTCGCTCACGTGCGCACTGATCTGATGGCCAAAAAAGTCGAAGTCGATCCAACGAGCGCTTTCCCTACCGACTGCGCACCCGAGGAGGCCGACATAGAAATCCCGTGTCGACTCGAGGTCTCTGACGGGGAAAGCGAGGTGAAAAGGGATCACGTGGATGCCGCCTTCGCCTTATCGAGAGGTCTCGCGTAGAGCTCGAGGCGGTGGTCTACGAGATCGTAACCCAGGCGCTCGGCCACCTTTCGCTTGAGCTCTTCGAGCTCGTCGTCGTGAAATTCTACGACTTCTCCGCTTTCTAGGTCGATCAGGTGATCGTGGTGCTCGCGGTCAGCCAGCTCTTCGTAGCGCGCGCGACCATCGCGAAAATCGTGCCGCTGAAGAATCCCCGCGTCCTCGAACAGGCGAAGCGTGCGGTAGACGGTGGCGATACTGATTTTGTCGTCAACCTCCGTGGCCCGACGGTACACCATGTCCACATCGGGATGGTCTTCCGATTCGGACAACACGCGAGCGATCACCCGACGTTGGTCGGTGAGGCGCAGACCTTTTTCTACGCACAGCTGCTCGAGACGCGATTCCTCGGCCATTGGACGCTCACTCCCTCAGTTGGCTCAGCTTGGACATACCGCGACTCTCCCGCAAGACACAAACCACCCCAACCCACCACCCCGTAAATCGACGGCACCCGCGGCACCGGGTACAGTAGAGCCATGAGCGCGAATTCCCCCGAGATGCTCCTCGGCCGTCTCGCAGTCCATTACAAGATGATCACGATGGACCAGCTGAGTGAGCTCACTCAGTTGCAGGCGCGGACTGGGGGCGCAAAAAAACTCGGTGAGCTCCTCGTCGAACAGGGCCACATCACGTCGGGCCAACTCGAACAGTTGGTGAAAGTCCAGAAGGACTACCTCGCCAAGCAGCGCGCGCGCGGTGAAGCCCCCGGCAGCGCCGCCGCCGCCGTGGCCGCCAGAGCCCGTGCTGCACGCAGCGAGCGTGCCGTCGACGCGCGTCCGAACGACTCGCTGATCGAACGACCGGTCGGCGGCATTCCTTCGGCCCAGCCTCAGCGTCGCGTCGACTCTATCGAAGTTGGGCGGACCTCTGAGTCGGCTCCTGTCGTCGAACGCACCGCACGACCCCGCGCCGAAGAGCTCGAGATCGGCCGGCCCGCTCAGCCGTCGGCCACCGCATCGCCGCATTCAACTTCGAGCGCACCCGTGAGTCGTCGTGCCGAAGAGCTCGAGATCGGCCGGCCGAGCACATCAGCGCCCTCTGCTTCACCGGGCGTCGGTCCCGCCGCCGGTCCGAAGGCCGTTGACCCCTTCCTACGCGACGCTGTCGCGCGTGGAGCGAGTGACATTCATTTTCATGCGGGGACTCCCGTGCGACGTCGCGTGAATGGGGTACTCGGAGATGCGTCACAGAGCCCCCTCACCCCGGCGCAGACTCGCGATATGACTCTCGAGCTGCTTTCGTCATTCGAGCGAGACGCGCTCGAAGAAAAAGGCCAGATCGATTTTGCCTACTCCATCGAGGGTGTCGCTCGTTTTCGCTGCAACGCCTATCGGCAACAAAACGGCCATGATCTCATCATGCGCGCGATCGCCGCGAGCCCACCGAGCCTCGAACAGCTCGGACTTCCCGGGAGCCTGGCGAAGTTCACGAACTACCACCAGGGCATGGTCCTCGTGACCGGGCCGGCTGGGTGCGGCAAGTCGTCGACGATGGCTGCGTTGCTCAACATCATCAACGAAGAACGTCTCGACCACATCATCACGGTAGAGGACCCGATCGAATTCGTTCACGTGAACAAGCGCTGTGTCATCAATCAGCGACAAGTCGGTCCGCACACCCGGAGCTTCGCGCGCGCGCTCAAGGGGGCTCTCCGCGAGGACCCGGACATCATCGCCTTGGGCGAGCTCCGTGACCTCGAGACGATCTCACTGGCGTTGACCGCCGCGGAGACGGGGCACCTGGTGATCGCGACTCTCCACACGGGCAACGCGATTCGCACGGTGAATCGATTGATCGGCGTGTTTCCACCGAATCAGCAGGCGCAAATTCGCACGATGGTGAGCGAGTCGTTGCGCGCGGTGATTTCGCAGCGCCTGGTCCCCCGGGCTGACGGCAAGGGTCGGGTGCCCGCTCTGGAAATCCTCGTGAACACGAAAGCTGTCGGCAACACGATTCGGGACAATAAGACCTTTCAGCTGCGCTCCGCGCTCCAAACGGGGATGGCTCACGGCATGAAACTGCTCGACGTCAGCCTGGCGGAGCTCGTGAAGAGTGGCACGGTTTCACGCGAGGAAGCCCTCAAGCACGCGGAAGACCCGCAGAAATTTCCGGGGTGAGCGATGGCGCGGATCGATGAGCTCTTCCGATACATGAATGAGAGCGGCTGCTCGGACCTCCACCTGAGCGCCGGTATGGAACCGCGTGTCCGTCGCAAGGGGGCTCTGGTGGCGGTGGAGGGGTGGCCCGTGCTCCAGGACGACGGAATTCGTGGAATGCTCCGGGAGATCGTCGATGACGACCAGTGGCAGGAGTACGACGCGGGTGGGGACTTGGACTTCGCCTACGGCTTGCCAGGAGTAGCGCGGTTTCGGGCGAATTTTCTGCGACAACAGCGCGGTGCGGCGGCGGTCTTCCGAATCATCCCGGAGGAGATCATCCCCCTCGAGAAGCTGAATCTCCCAGCGGCGATTCACAAGCTCGTACACCTGAGTCGGGGCTTGGTTCTGGTCACGGGGCCCACCGGGTCGGGCAAGTCCACTACGCTCGCGGCGATCATCAACGAGATCAACGTGACCTACTCACGGCACATCGTCACCATCGAAGATCCGGTGGAGTTCGTGCATCAAAACAAGAAGTGCACGTTCTCGCAGCGCGAGGTCGGTCGTGACACGGACAGTTTCGGTGGCGCACTCCGGGCGGCGATTCGCCAAGACGCGGACGTGATCCTGGTGGGCGAGATGCGCGACCTCGAGACCATCGAGCTCGGCATCACCGCCGCGGAGATGGGGGCGCTCGTGTTTGGCACTCTCCACACAAACAACGCCGCGAAGACCATCGACCGCATCATCGACGCGTTTCCCGCGGACCAGCAGTCTCAGATCCGAACGTCGCTGTCCGAATCGCTTTCCGCGGTGGTGAGTCAGCTCCTGCTTCCTACCGCCGATGGGAAGGGGCGCTGCGCCGTCAACGAGATCCTGCTGAAGACCGCGGGACTCCCTAACGTGATCCGCGAGGGCAACACGCCGATGCTGCACTCGATCATTCAGTCGGGTAAGAACGCGGGCATGCAGGCGATGGACGATGCCCTGTTTGGGGCGCTTCAGTCCGGCAGAATACTGCCCCGAGACGCGTACATGAAAGCGAATGACAAACAGCGCTTTGAGCACCTTCTCCCGGCCGACGAATGATGACCCGTTTCTTCGCGTGCGCGTGCGCCGTCGCAAGAAGGCGCCGCAGGTTCAGGCGGCTCCCGAGTCGAGCGGGAGTGCCGCGCTCTATTCCGGCTATGCGGCGCTCGGCGCCGGAGCGATCGCGGCTGGGGTTGGCGCGTACTTCGGAAGTCAGGCCAAGGAATTCGATGCTTTGGAACGGGGTGCCACCGGAACGAGTCAGCTCGAAGCGGCCAGTATCCAAGACGACAGCGACGCGGCAGCCTCGATCGCCAATGCGTCGTTCATTGCCGCGGGCGCCTTCGGTGCTGCAGGGCTCGGCCTGATCCTGTACCACTACCTCTCCACGGAGGAGCCCACTCTCGAACTCGCTCCGAATTCAGATGGAATGACCCTGTGGCTCCGCGGCTCATTTTAGCGCTCGCGCTACCCACAAGGGGCCGATAACGACTACGCCACACTCCTTGAGGGGTGGTTGCAGAGCTCGTCGCGAATCTTCACCTGTCGAGATGGGGCGCACATCCCGGCGGCGGACTACCGCCATGCCCCACGCTACACGCCGGCTGTGATCGCGACGACCGTCGTCGAAGAGTTCGTCGCCCTGTAGCTGGTCCTCGGGCCCATCGCCCTCGCGACTGCGGATGGCTACGTCGTTGCGCGCCTCGCAGGCGAGGAGCTCATTGCGCCCATTCCGGCGGACTACCGCTTTGTCGCCGTCAATTTCGAGGAGTCGACCGCGACGCTCACGCTCTTCATCGATGGCTCGGAGGCCGGCACGGTCACGGCTCCGGGCGCCACCGTTAGCAGCACCGAGACACTGCGACTCGGACACCTCACGGGCAACGCGCTCTCGCCCGCGAGCGCCATCGACGAGCTCCGCGTCTCGCGTACCCTGCGGAGCCAGGAGTGGTTGGATGCGACCCGCGAGGCGATCGTTGGCGCGCTGGTGACCTATCCCTGAACCCTGTGGCGAGGAGGAGCGTGCGCTCGTCGGTCTCAGAATCCACGCAGTTCGACCAGTCGGTCGAGCTCTAGGCGGGCGGAGTGCGCATCCGCGAACAAGAGGTCGACGTCCGCGATCTGGAGGACCTCCGATGCGTCAACACCCTCGCCGGGAGCCACTCCAATGATCGCGCGGGGGCATTCAATGCGAATGGCCACCACCAAACGGACCAGTGCTTTCATCCATCGGCTGGTAGTGAGTGACAGACCGATGACTTGCGGTTCGGTGTGGCTGACGTGGGCAATGAGCTCGTCGAGCTCCGTGCCGATCTGGAGATCGATCTCCCAGCCGGACTCGCGAAACAGATCCGCTGCTGCCGTGATCCCGATGCCATGGTTTTCGCCAGGCACCGTGGCGAATAGTGCGTAACGCTTGGGATCGAGCGTTTGCATCGGCGGACGCTCAGCCCGAAGAGATCGCATCAGAGCGTAGAGGTGCCCGGTGCCGGTGGTCACCTGAAAGAACGAAAGAGTTCCTTCGTCCCATTGATCGCCCAAGCGGCGAGCCGCTGCGCCGATGTATCCTCGGTAGACCCCCTCGCGGGTCAGCCCCTCTTCGCGGCGCTCTGCAATGAATTTCAGCGCAGCCTCGGGACTGGGCTGTACCAGGGCGTCGGCGAAAGCAGCTACGCTCTCTTCGCTGATGATGAGGTGCTCGCCCGGTTGGCGACGCCTCAGTGCGGAAACCAAACGTTGAACCACGTCCGCCGCAAGCGCTTCTACTTCATCGCGCTTCAGCACTTTTCGCTTCGACGCAAACAATGATGCCGTGCGGTCAAAGATTTCGGAATCAAAGAATATCTTCGGCTCGTTCATCGCTACCCCCGCGCCATTACTCCCAACTCGCATGAATCACACAAGAGTTGAGATGCCGAAAGTCAACGAGAAGTGCTTCTTTTCTCCTTCGACGGGAGCGCTTCGGGCCTACGTCGGCCGGGTCGAGCCGCGGAATGATGCTCTCGCCTATGACCGCAACGACCACGCACATTGGCCCCCTCCGGAAGGGCACATGCCGACCGTTGCAGGTCATCGTCTCCTCAAGGCTCAACAATGCAATCTCAGAGGTCATGTCCGCCCAGCTCTTCTCGGTGCGCGCCGATGACCCCATTTCGCTGGCCACTAGACGTCTGAGCAAAGCCAAAGTAACGGGGTTGGTCGTCGTCGAGGGTCACTTCCCCGTAGGTCTCTTGATACAAGACGAGGCTCTCGTGTGCAAGGAAGTGCCGCGCGACGCCGCCGTCGAGCAGACGATGAGCCCCGCGATGCTCTGCCTCGAGACCGACACGCCGATCCACCGCGCAGCGGTCTCGAGGAGGCTCGACACGCGATCTCCGAGGACGTACCGAACTACTACCTTCTCGGAGCGGTGAGCGGTTCCTGCATGTCGTGCCATAGTCGCGCAGCACCCTCACAGTATACCGCGAGGTTGTTGCGGTGAGACCGAAGCTAAAGGGGTCGCCGGGTCAGTCCGAGTGAATTGGGGAAACGAATCCCCCCGGCTTGATCGCGAGCAACGAGGTGTTGAGCGCCTTGATCACCCGTTCGGCCGTGTTCCCAATGACGAACCCCGCAACACCGGAGCGGCCGAGCGTACCCATGACTACGAGGTCGACTCCCTCTTCTCGAGCGTAGGGATGAGGCGGCTCGCGTCACCCTGCTCGAGCACCACGGAGTATTCGACGCCGTTCAAGACACCTTCCGCGAGGAGCTCGGCGAGTCGCGTCTTCGCGGCGTTCTCGATCTGTCTGCGCCTCGTCAACAGGTCCTCGTCCGAGACGAAGCCGCGATTGCGCAGGAGGCGCTCACCCCAAACCTCTCGGTCGATGTCCGTGTTGTCGAGTCCGACGACGAGTGTTTTCCACGTCATGGAGCCAATTTAGGGCAACGCTCCGAGCGCACTAGCAGCAACTTCCGACAGATCTCGTCGCTCAAAACACCAAAACTGAATGTCAGCCGTGAGCGCGCGCGATTCTCTAGAGAATGCTCAGCGCTCGAGGCGCATCACAATCTGCTCGGCGAGGAGCCGCGCAGACAAGGGCGCAGAGCCTTCAGCCTTGTTGTTGATCACCACGTAGGCAGGAACTCCACGTCGGGTCGCATCCACACAGAGCCCAGCGATCGCCTCTCGTGCGAGAGGATCCGGCTCCACGAGTGCGTCGAAGGGATCGAACGCTGCTTTCGCTTCTTCGTATCGGCGCTGACGTGCGAGCATCCAGCGGACGACCAGTGGCCGCTCCCAAAGCGTGTAGTCGCGTGCCTGCACCTCTACCGCGGGCATCGTCGGATGGGAGTTGAAGCAGTGCACCGCTCCCGCTTCCCGAAGGGCGGCACGGTAGTCGTTCGTATAGAGGCGCTCGTTGCGGAGCTCGACCGCGTAGAGGGGGCCGGAAGGCAAGCCCTTGATGAAGCGATAGAGTTTTTCCGCGAAGGCCCGCGGACCTCCAACTTCCCGCGGCGAGAACGGTGGGAACTGAAACAGGAGCGGTCCCGCACGGTCGCCAAGGCCTTCAACCATGGGCCCGACGACCTCGTTGCTCGCGTAGGCCGGGTGCAAAAAGAGATCGTTCTCCTTGCCGGCTCGCGCGCCGAAACGCGGCTGGTAAGCAAATCGTGGCAGCGTCGAGAACTGATGGGCCTTGACGAGGAAACGAAAACCCTCGGGCGTGCAGTGGGCGAGGGCTCGGAACAACTCCGCATCGATCGGACGGTAGTAGGTTCGGTCGAGACCGACGGTTCGCAGGAGCGGGTGGCGCGCGTAGGCGCGTAGACCATTGGCGGCGAGTGTCTTCTGGCTGGCCGGCCGGTCGTAGACGATCCCGGCCCAGCCGGGAAAGGTCCAAGACGAGGATCCGAGGCGAACCTCCGAAGGAAGGGCTATCGCTGTCTCGAGGAGAGGACCATCCGGGTCCGCCGGTGCGACCTCCGGCTCCCTCCGCGGGGTTTCTGGCGCCCCAAACAGGCCGAGCTGCTTGCTCATCCCTTCAAAGCTAAGGCCCCGCGCGGCGGTGCGCCTACTTCTTCCTGCCTCCAAAGAGACGGCTGACGGTCATCCCGACCAGGCCGATCCCAACGGCGACGCCGATCCCCGCGGCGACCGGTGGCAGCGCCAGACCCGCGCTCGCGAAGGCCGCCTTTACGGCGAGACCCAAAGCGCCGAGGGCTGCGGTACCCGCGATGGTGGAGATCACCTTGCCGGCGTTGCTCAGGCCCCGGCCGCCGGGCCGGCGGTCGTTGTCCCTCGGGATGTCCTTGGGCGGCTCCTTCGGCAAATCGCCGTTGCGAGGGTCGCCCTTGCTCGGTCCGTCGGTGCCTTTGCTTCCGTCGGTCCCGTCCGCAGTGCCGGCGCCGTCCGGTGCGACCGGCGTGCGCGCGCGTTTGATCAGCTTGCTCAGTGCGACGCCGCCGACCACCGCTCCACCCACGGCGAGGCCCGCCCAGCCGAGCATCGGAAGCGTGTTGAGCATCTTGGTCTGAAGCCAGAGGCTGATCGCGTTCGCGCCCCCCACCGCCGCGGCACCGCCGCCGAGCAGTGTCCCTGCGCCTTGCATGACGCCTCGGAAGCTCTTCAATGCGCCGAGAAGACCCAGGCGTTTCGGCGCCTCTTTCGGTTGATTCTTCGGCCCATCATCGAGGGGATCGGCGCGGGCGGGCTCCTTCGCACGTCTCACCCGCGCCTCGGAGCCCTTCGATTCGAGTGTGTCGATCGCGTCGCCTCGGGTTTTTGCCGGGGCGTGTCCACCACTCGCTTCTTGGTTCGACGCTCCCCCGAGCCGGGTGATCGGCTTTTTGGATCCCACTTCCCGAGTCAAGTAGCTCAAGACCGTATCGCCTCGTCGCATCGGCGGCGCAGAAGACGCAGTCTCCCCAGGGGAAGAGGTTTCGTTTGTGTCGACCGGGCGCGCAAAAACGCGTCCAGCCGCTCCGCTGGCATTGAGCGGTGCGGTACTACCCATCGCTTTGGCTCCATCCGAGATTTCGGGGTGTGAGGTGGAGATCCACCACCTCGAGATCGTTATCGACCGGGGCCCGCGATCGTTGCGCCGATCAGCGCCATTCGGGATCGGTTCTGTTTTCCGGCAGGCTGCGCTGTCCGCTTTTTCTCG
>CAYXVF010000043.1:0-9599 GCA_964468125.1 uncultured Bdellovibrionales bacterium
TTCAGCGACGGCAGCTGCCGGGCGGATGCGTGCGCCGCGGTGGTCTGTGGCCCTGGCCAAAGCTGCCTCGACGGTACGTGCGTGGTGCAAAACGGCTGCACCACGGATGCGGACTGCCCCGCCCTCTTCGAGTGTTACACGGACGGTGTATGCCGCCGCGATCCGCCCTGTCTCTCCCAGTCCTGCGCTCCCGGCGATGCCTGCCGGGAAAACGTGTGCCTGCCCACCTGCACCGGTGACGGGGATTGCAGCACGGGCGAGAGCTGCTTCGACGGAGTCTGCCGTCTGAGCCAGTGCGACGGAGTTCCGTGTCTCGCGGAAACCGAAGTATGCAACGGTGGCGTGTGTCGCCGCACCTGCGTCGACGCGAACGACTGCACCGGGAACGATGCGTGTATCGACGGCGTCTGCGCCGAGGGGTGCGGCGGCGAAGTGTGCGCGGTCGGCGAGGTGTGCCTCAATGACCGCTGCACCGAAGGATGCGATTCCACGACGTGCACGAGTCCGGATGCAAGCTGCGTAGAGGAGAGCTGCGCCTCGGAGCTCGTGTGTATCGACTTTCCGTCCGGAGACGGAGCCACCGCGGGTTCTGATCCCGCGCTCGTGCAGGGGAGCTGGCTCATTGCCCGTTTGCAGCCCTGTATCAGCGGATTCTCCGAGGCCCTCGGCACGGTCAATTTGACCCAAGCGCAGGCATCCGACACGCCCACTGGAACCTTCGACTGGATCGATCCGGCCGAAACGGGCTCGGTGCAGACGGTGACCTATGCGTCGCCGACCTTCTCGACGAATTGGTTCTTGGGAGGCTTTCAGTACGGCCTGTCTCAGTGCAGTCGCATCGTCGATCACATTCACCAGTGCCGCTTCCTCGATGGCAGCGTCGCCGAAGTCTACGACGTACGAATCTATCGCCAATGAACGTCAGCGCGCGAGAACGTCGGCAACCACGGGGAGCACGAGGCCCAGGCGCGCTTCGATTTTGAGCGCCGCGTGCGGATCGCCGCGGGTTTCTCCGAGGTTCACGATGAAGGTGGGAATGCCCCGCTCATCGGCACGGCGCACGAAGCGGTAGCCACTGAACACGGTGAGCGACGAGCCCACGACGAGCAACGCATCCGCCTGGTCCAGCCACTGAAAGGCTTGCTCGACCCGAGGCTTTGGCACGTTCTCGCCAAAGTAGACGACGTCGGGTTTCAGCACGCCACCGCAGGCGCGGCAGGCCACCACCTCGAACCGTTCGACCACCTCCGGTGAGAGCTCGGCATCGCCGTCGGGGGCGACCTCCGCCTCCTCTCCGGCGCCGCTGCCGTCCATGAAGGGGTTCACCTCGAGCAGGCGTTCCTGCACCTGCTGACGCGGCTCGATCGCTCCGCACTCGAGGCACTTCACCCGGTGCAAGGAGCCGTGCAGCTCATTGACGGTGCGGCTTCCCGCGCGTTGATGAAGCCCGTCGACGTTCTGAGTGATCAGCCAAGGCGTGTGACCGCTCTCCTCGAGTTTTGCGAGAGCATGGTGCGTTGGATTCGGGCCGGCCGCGACGAAATGAGGCCACCCCACCACCGCGCGCGCCCAGTACTTGCGCCGCCACTCGGGGCCCGACACGAATTGGCGATACTGAATCGGAGAGCGCACCCGCGTGCGGGTCGTAGGGCCGCGGTAGTCCGGAATACCGCTCTCCGTGCTGCAGCCTGCGCCGGCAACGACGACACTACGGCGACCGCGGAGCGCCTCGACCAAATCGCCCACGTCTCGGGCCGGGACGCTGCTGTACTCGGTGAGGGTTTGAAGAAGAGCGTTCATCTTCCCTGGGACGATAGGTCGCGTCGCGGCGGCTCGCAATCGCGCGGTTCTCACTCGTTGCGCAACAGGGGAGCCGCTTTTTGGCTCAGAATACGCCAGGTCCCGACCAGCCCGACGCTCATGACGATCGCGAGACACGTCGCGATCACCACTGCGAGCGCCCCGGGCTGGAACGCCCAGGTCGCGCCCATGAACCCATCGATGACTCCGTAGGATGCGGCGGAGCCGATCGCCGCGGCCACGAGCGCCGTCGCCACCGCCAACAGTCCGTACTCCACCGCGAAGGCGCCGACGACACGAAAGCGCGTAGCACCCAAAACCTTGAGGACGACCGCGTCGTAGAGCCGTCGTTGGTGAGAGGCGAGCATACCGCCTGCGAGGACCAGCACTCCGGCGATCAGGGTGAAGATCGCGGCGACCCGGATCCCGCCGGCAATCGAGCCCACGAGCTCACTCGCCGCCTCGATCGCGTCCTTTACCCGAACGATCGTGATATTGGGGAATGCATCGCCTACCGCGTCGAATGCCTTTTCTTCCGCCTCACTCGGCATGTAGGCGGTCGCGAGGTGGGTATGAGGCGCGTTGGACAACACTCCAGGCGAAAACATCATCACGAAGTTGATGCTCAAGCTACGCCAGTCGATTCTGCGCAGGTTTGCGATCGTTCCGGTCACGTCCCGTCCGAGGACATTCACGGTCACTTTGTCCCCGACCCCGAGGCCTAGTCCACGGGCTTGTTCCTCGCCAAACGAGAGGAGCGGCTCGCCCGCGTAATCCTCCGGCCACCACTCTCCTTCCGCGAGCTCCACGCCTTCGCTCGGCTTCGCCGCGTAAGTGATGCCCCGCTCGCTCTCCACAACCCAGCGCACACTCTGGTCGATCTCGATTTCCTCCACCGGGGTGCCGTTCAATGCCACGACCCGGCCCCGAAGCATCGGCACGCGGTCGATCCGATCGACTCCGTCCACCGCAAGGAGGGTCTTCTCAAACGCCTCTACCTGATCGTTTTGAATGTCGACAAAGAAGAACGCTGGCGCACGCGCCGGCAGCTGCTGCTCGATCTGATAGCTCAGGTTCCGCTCGATCATCGCAATGGTCGCGAGCACGGTGACACCTAGCCCAACGGAGAGCATGACGGAGGTCGTCGCGTTGCCGGGTCGATGCAGGTTTCCGAGCGCGAGACGCAGCGCGGGATGCGGCACCGAGCGAAATCGCCGAGCCGCCCAGGTCAGTAGCCGGGCGGCGAGCAGGAGCACCACGAACGTTCCGAAGATCACTCCCACAAACGACGCGGCGAGCATCTGGTCCGAGGCGGTGAAGATCGCGAGCGCCACGAGCGCCGCCACCGACCCGCCGATCACCGCGAGGAGTCCACCGGTCGGTCGCTCGGCGACCGGCGCGGCCTTGGCCCGAAAGAGGCTGCTCGGCTTCACGGAGTTCACCCGGGCCAGCGGCCAGAGGGTAAAGACGAGTGCCGTCAAAGCACCGAAGGCCGCGGAGATGAGCAAGGCGCCGGGGTAGACCGATTTCACGACCCGGACGGGCAACAGCTCTCCGGCGGCAAAGTCCACCCACCAGGGGGCGCTCGCTCCGAGCACGAGGCCCGCCGCGATGCCGATCCCCGCGAGGAGCGCTATCTGTGCGAAATAGGTCGCGAACACGCCACCGGTCGTCGCGCCGATACATTTGAGCGTCGCGATGGTCTGGGTCTTGGTGTCGAGGTAGCCGCGGACTGCATTGCTCACACCGACGCCGCCGATCAGGAGCGCCGTCAGTCCGACCAGTGTGAGGAACTGGGCGATCCGATCGATGAAACGTCGAGCGCCCGGGCTTGCGTCACTGAGCGTTCGCGCACGCCAACCTCGTTGCTCCGACACGCCTTCGAGCTCTTCTAGGAGCGGCTTGACGCGAACCCCCGGCCGAAGCACGGCCTTCGTCTGGTAGCTGATCATGCTGCCCGGTGCGATGAGGCCGCTCTCGTCCAGGGCCGCACGGCTCACCATGACCCGGGGGCCGAGCTCGACCCCGCGCAGGCTGCGATCCGGCTCCTTGCGGATCACCGCGCGCGCTTCGACCGCGACCGTGCCGATGAAGAGCCTATCACCTAGCTCCGCCCCCAGCCGCCGCAGCACTTGCTCATCTACGAGGGCCCCGTGCACTCCACCGCGTGACTCCAGGAAGGCCCCGAAGTCGCCGGCCGGCTTGGTTTCGATCGCGCCCACGAGCGGATAGCGGTCGTCGACGCCTTTGATCTCCACGAGCGTTCGCTCGCCGCGCGCGCTCGCCATGCCGCGCATCTGCACGTCGACACTGAGATCATCTGCGGCGCGGGCCAGCAGCTTCATCGAGGCTTCATCCAGCGGTCGATAACGCTGCGAGATTTCGACGTCTCCCCCGAGAAGAGAGCGCGCATCCGCTTTCAGCCCAGCGTCGAGGGCTGAGGCCACAGAGCCCACTGCGGCGATCGCGGTCACGCCGAGGATGAGGCAAGCCAGGAAGATGCGAAAGCCTCGAAGGCCGCCACGCAGCTCTCGCAGAGCGAGACGCCAAACCGTCCGTCCGGTCATGCTTCGCCCACGGACTCGAGGCGAGGACCTTTGGCCCGCTCACTCAACAGGCCATCGTTCATCTCGACGATTCGGTCGCAGCGCGCGGCGAGGCTGTGATCGTGCGTGATCAGCACGAGCGCGGTCTGGTAACGATCTTTGAGGTCGAACATGAGCTCGATGACGGACTCACCGGTTTTGCTGTCGAGATTGCCCGTAGGCTCGTCGGCCAGGAGGATCGGCGGCTTCACTACGAACGCGCGCGCCATCGCGACGCGCTGCTGCTCACCGCCCGAGAGCTGATCCGGGTAGTGGTCGAGCCGATGCCCCAACCCTACTGCTTCGAGGGCACGGCGCGCTTCCGCCTCCGAATCGTTGCGACCCGCAAGCTCGAGCGGGAGTGCCGCATTCTCCAGCGCGGTCATCGTCGGGATCAGGCGAAAGGCCTGAAACACGATGCCGACGTTCTCCTGACGGAATCGCGCCAGCTCGTCCTCGTCGAGACTCGACAGCTCGCGCCCGGCTAGGGTGATCGAGCCTTTGCTGATGCGCTCGAGCCCTGCGATCACCATCATCATCGTGGATTTGCCTGCGCCCGACGGGCCGACGATGCTCAGCGACTCGCCCCGATGGACCTCGAGACTGACCCCGCGCAGTATGTGCACGCTGCCGGCGCGGCTATCGAGCTCGACGTGGACATCCGCGAGCTTGAGCAAAGGTTCTGTCATGATGGTCCCTTTATTCGAGAGGCCTCGGGGAACTGTTGCAGGAGCAACGACATTGCCCAATCTAAGCAGTGTAAGGGAGTCTGCATCATGCGCTTTGCGACGATTTTGCTGCTGGTCCTGGCGGGATCTGCGGGACCTGCCGAGGCAAAACCGACCCGAATCGTCGCCCTCGGCGACAGCCTCACCGCGGGCTACGGTCTGCCAAAGAAGGATGCCTTTCCAACGAAGCTCGAAGCGGCCCTCGAGGCAAAAGGCCACGACGTGGTCATCGAAAACGCCGGAGTGAGCGGTGATACGAGCACCGGCGGGCGTGAGCGTCTCGAGTGGTCCCTCGCCAATGACCCCGAAATCGTCATTGTCGAGCTCGGTGCGAATGACGCGCTTCGCGGGGTCGAGCCATCGCTGACAAAGAAGAATCTCGATGCGATCCTCAGCGCACTGCGCGCCCGCGACGTGACGGTCGTACTCGCCGGAATGCAGGCCCCCCGTAATTTTGGCCCCGAGTACGCCGAGGAGTTCGACGCGATCTACCCGCGCCTCGCGAAAAAGCATGACGCTCTGCTCTACCCCTTCTTTCTCGATGGCGTAGCCCTCGACCCGACACTCAACCAAGCCGATGGCATTCACCCGACGGCCGAAGGGGTCGACATCATCGTGCGTCGTATTCTCCCGACGATCGAGAAAGCGTTGAAACGCGCCGCGTCCTCATGACCGGGGCGAGACGAAGCCGGGTAGAGGAATGCCTTCGCGCTTGAAGGCGCGAAGCACTCGATCGGTCACGTCGCTCGCGAATGCTTTTTCGTGTCTCGTGTCGAACACGTAGGCCTTGGCGGTGAGCCCGACGATGAGACGGCCGTGCTCGGATACCTCGTTGCTCAGGAGCACGACAACCGGCTTGCCGAGAAAGAGATACTTGGAGGCCAGCACCGCTTCGCGCACGATCTCCTGCGCCCGCGAGTGATCCGCCAGGGCATCCACGAAGAACGGCATGACGACCATGCAATCGAGCGCCCCGGCGTTTGCGCTGGCGACGGGATCGGTCAGAAACTTATTCGAAGGAATCGTCACGAGGTTGTCGTCCAGCGTGACGAGGCGAACCGTCCGCAGCCCGATCTCTTTGACCTCACCGTAGTAGCCCCCAAAGCTGATGCGATCGCCCACCTGAAATGGCTTGTTGGTGAGGATGGAAATGCCCGCGAGAAAAGACGCCGCGACATCCTTAAACGCAAAACCGAGGGTCACCGCGACGGTCCCGCTCACGGCGAGCAGAGCCTCCGGAGAGAGATTGAAAACCATCCCGAACGCCGTGAGCACCGCCGCCGAATAACCTAGGAAGGCCACAATAGAGGTGGCTTGACCGATCAGAAGCCGCTGACGGGCGAAGCGATCGGAGAAGCGCCGGAGCGCTCGGGCGATCAGCCGAACGATCACGATGGTAATCGCAACCACACCAGCCGCCGCCGGAATCGCCGACGGGTTCAGAAACTCGAGAAGGCTCGAAGGTCCGTCGCTCATGTCGCGGCCTCCCGAAACAGCAGGTTTCGCGCTTCCAGCGCCTGAACCACGTCCCAGTAGTAGCGCATCTTCAGCGTGTAGCGGGATGAGGCGCCGGTTTTGGCACCGACGATCCCGTACTCCATGAGATAGCGGAGCGCGAAGCTCGCGAAGCTCGGATCAACATTCAGCGTCGCCTGCAGCTCGCTTTGATCGAGGTTTTCGTGCTGGGCGATTGCAGCGAGGGCGAAGAAGACGTCATCACTCGCGCGGTTCAAGGCGTCGGTCTTGCCCGAAGAGAACAGCCGCACCCGTAGGAGTTTCTCTCCCACCACCGTGAGCGCTCGCAGCCATTGCCAGGTCGCAGCTCTCGGATTGCCGCGGCTCGATTCCCAAAGCAGACGAAAGAATCCCTCCGCGCCTTCGATGAGGCGGATGCCTCCGGCGTCCACTCGCTCATCATCCAGCAGCTGCTCATCGAACTCGAGCTCGTAGCCGGCCTTGCGCGTACGACGCCCGAGGAGATCACGGAGCTCATCGGCGCTCCAGCGCTTCATTCGCTGCATCCGTCGGAAATAAGCGCGGCCGCCATGCGCGGCGTTCAAGAAGCTCCAGGCGAAGTCATTGAAGCTGAGAAGCCAAAATACGCGGTCCCCGGTGCGATTGACGAGCTGTACGAGCGTATCGAAACCGCGGTAGCCATCGACGACCCGCAAGAACGCGAGGTGCGCATCGTCGATCAAGACCGCGCGCTCTGGCCCTTCGTTGAGCGCCTCCGCGAGCTCCTCAACGGACCCCGGCTCTTCTAGCCCAAACAGCTTGGCCATTTCAGCTACGACATCGTCTGGACGAATCAAGCGCTCGGTGAGGGTGAGGAAGAGCACCTCCACGCTGCTCATCCTCTGGCGCAAGGCTGCGAGGAGAGTGGTCTTGCCGATACCCTTCTCACCCACGAGCGCGAGAGAGCTTTCGCGCTTGGTCTCGCGCCAGTCGGTGAATTGGGCGAGGATCGGATCCAGCTCGGCGTTTCGTGGCAACATGACACCATCCACACTCCCGAGGACGGGATAGAGCGGGAACTCAGCGGAGTACTCTTCGGGTAGCTTCTCCTCTTCCGCGCTGACCCGCGCAGAGGTCAACTGGCGACGGAGCGCTCGCGCCTTCAGGTAGGCGAAGAAGCCCTGACTCAACAGCACCTCGCTCACCCACCGGCGGACCTCCAAGAAGACGA
This sequence comes from uncultured Bdellovibrionales bacterium, assembly GCA_964468125.1. GTDB lineage: Bacteria > Myxococcota > XYA12-FULL-58-9 > XYA12-FULL-58-9 > CAYXVF01 > CAYXVF01. Next base: position 7,800 of record CAYXVF010000043.1, read on the forward strand.
TGGCAGAGAACGCCAAGGGAACGAGCAGCGCGCCCAGGAGCCGCCGCTCCATCCACTGGGGCAAGCGCAACAACGCCGCTTCCTCTCCGAGCTCAGTCTGAAGCTTCTTGGCGACAATCACGCGCCACACGACACACGCTCGGGTCACCCAGCCGAGAACCCACAGGACGACGACGAGGTCGATGACCATTAGCAATCGACCGAGGGCAAACAGCGTACGCGCCCATTCCTCGACCATGAACGCGCTGGCGAGAACGAATGCCAACAGATTGTAAGATCGTTGGAGGAGTCCGATGACTTCCGCGCTCGCATCGATCAGCGCCGGGCGGCCCGCGGACACTCGCCGCGCAGCGCCAACCAACGCCGCGCGACCGAGCCAGTACAGCATCAGCCAGCGAAAACCGATCTCCACAAAACGCGCTTCAGCCCGCTCGAGTCCGAGCACCCAAAGGATCAGGTAGCCGCCGATGAGAACAACGAGCACTGGCGCTACGGCCTGGAGCAGACCGGCCCAACGCACGAGTGTGCCGATCTTGCCACGGTAGACCTTCGAGCGTGCGATGGCTCGGACACTCACAGACACCAACCGATGGGCACGCGCTTGCGCAAGCCAGGTCAAGAAGGCGAGCAGCAAAGCAAAAGCGAGTCGGGGGGCAAAGCGCCGCAGTCCCTCCTCGCTTCCGAGAGTGGCGGCCTTTTCTCGCGCGTAGCCCTCCGCGCCCTCGATCAGCAGGTTCAGCTCGGTCTGCAGCTCACCGACGAGCTCGAGCCCGAGCGGATAGGCGTCCGCGCGGGCTTTGCTCGACGCCACCGGCAGGAGCAGGGTCAGCGCTTCGCGCACCTGGGCCAGCTCGAATGCTGAGCTCAGCCGGCCCGCAGCCAATAGAGTGCTGCGCACCTCGTTGAGAGCCGTATCCGCCCGGCCGAGCGCAACCCGGGCATCCGCCACGTCTCGAACCGCATTGACGGCGTCCGCGATCGAGGGAAGCTGAGCGCTGAGCGCTCGGATACGGTCATCGACCGCGGACACGCGCAGGTCCACGGGCGAGAGGCGAAGGCGCCGCTGCCGTTCGATCGTCTCGAGAAACAAGGCGTCGAGCGCAGCACGGTTGCCGCGAAGGGCCACCGTGAGGAAGCGTTCACGCACCCTGAGCGCGGACAGGCGAAGCGCTCTGGCATCGCCTTCGAGGCTCGCGCGAGCCTGTCTCGCCTCGGTCGCCGCGCGGCCCAGTGCCCCCCGAGTCAGCTTCGCCGCAGCGGCCCACTCCGCTACATCGGGGCGAAAACCGATGAGTGCCCCGCGCTCCGCATTTTCGATCTCCTCTCCGAGCGCGCCGGTCACGGCAACCAAACCGTGTTCCACGCCGTCGAGGCGTTTCGCCGTTTCCCAGAGCTCGCTCCGTGGCTGACCCAAATTGGCAAACGTTCGCTGCGCGGGAGTGGTCAGCGGCCGAAAGATCTCGAGCCAATTGCGGAGAAGCTCGAGACGGATGGCGTCGGCGCTTCCTTCAATTTCGGTTCGGGTTTCGAGCTCCCTGACACGACGACGTACCGCTTCGACGTCCGCCAAGTCCACGGAGAAGAGTGCGATCGCCGATGCGACCGGCTCCCCTTCCGCAAACCGCTTCAGCTGGGCCCGCTGCCGTTCGGCGACCTCATCGATCGCAGTGACTGGAGGTGCCTCGGATCCGGGCTCTCGATCCGGTCCGTCCTCTGGGACCGGCTCCCCTAGCCCCTTGCTGTCCCCGGCGAGCTCAGTTGCCGCCGGCTGAGGTGCGGCCGGCTGAGGTGCGGCCGGCT
>CAYXVF010000043.1:9699-25926 GCA_964468125.1 uncultured Bdellovibrionales bacterium
GCGCGGCCGGCTCAGGCGCGGCCGGCTCAGGCGTTGCCGTTCGAGCGGGACTGGCGACCTCCCGCGCTTGTGCGGGCTCCTCAACCGCCGCGGTCCCCTCCGCAGTCCCCTCCGCGGGCTGGGCGGCAAAAACGGCGAGAAAGAGAGCGAGCGCGGTCATCCCCTCATTCATAGCCCGAAGCGCGCCCGCAAAAAACAACCGCTCACAGAAGGCAGCGATGGCTAAAGGGCTGCACTTCGGGCCCCTCCCCGCGCCTCACGCGCTCTTGGATCGCGCACCACCAATCGGCGTCGAAGAGCTCCCCGTGCTCGCTCTCGAAGGCTCGGAGCCACTCACCGTTCAAGCCGATGAAGGTCCTGAGCTCCTCCGGGAAGATGTCGTCCTCTCCCACGCGGTACCACGGTTCCGCCGAGAGTTCATCTTCCGGCGTGCGTGCCGGGGGAATGTGGCGGAAGTTGCATTGGCCGAGGTGGATGAGCTCGTCGTAGTCGTAGAACACCACGCGGCCGTTGCGCGTCACGCCAAAGTTCTTGGTGAGAAGATCACCGGGAAAAACCTCGCTATACGCGAGATCTTTGATGCACTGGCCAAAGTCGATCGCTGCGGCACGCGCGGCCTCTGGGTCCGCATCCTTCAGGTACAGGTTCAGTGGCACCACCTGACGCTCGACGTAGAGGTGTGAGATCACGACGTGGTCGTCCTCGACGCGAGTCGAGCTCGCGCAGGACTCCGTCAGCTCCCGCATCAGAGCATCGTCGAAACGGGCCCGGCGGAACAGCAGGTACTCGAAGTCCTGGGCCTCCACCAGGCGGCCCGCGCGGTCGTGACGCTGCACGAACTGGTACTTTGCGATGACCTGCTCACGGCTCACGACCTTTGGTGGCCGGAATCGGTCTCGGATCACCTTGAAGACGACGTCATAGCCCGGAAGAAAAAAGGCGGCCATGACCAGGCCGGGGGTACCCGGTGCAAACGCGAAGCGCTCATCCGAGCCCTGCAGGTGACTCAGAAGGTCGCGATAGAACTCGGTCTTGCCGTGTCGGTCGCACCCGATGGCGTTGTACAGCTCAGCGGTGCGCTTGCGCGGCAGGATCGAGCGTAGGAATCGCACCACCTCCATCGGCCTGGGTGCGTAGACGTGGAAATGGGCGCGCGTGAAACTAAAGAGAATGCTGACATCCGCGTCGTGTACCAGCGCCGCCTCGATGCGAAGCACTCCAGCCTCGCGCCGAGCCACGACGACGAGGGGAACGAAATGCAGCCGCGAAAACACCCTCGCCACAAGATGCAGGCGCCGTCCCCGGTAGAACGGCGCATCGAGCACCTCGATCCGTTCCACCCGCAACAATCCACCCGCTTCGCGAAGTCGACCGTGCAGCCGTTCAGCGATTTCATCGCACACCTCACGATGCGAGTCGCAGCGCAAGTCGTAGTGATCCAAGACGTCGCCTAGGGTGTCCGAGAGCGATTCGCGTCCGCGGAAGGTTCGGTAGATCGGCTCCGGTGCCGGAGCCGGATCGAGCTGGAAATCACTGTCGACGAACTCGATCAGCGGGTCGACGCCGTGAGTTACGAAAATGTGGCGGGTGATCGAGTTGAAATAGGTCTCGGCGAGCTCCCAGTCTTCACGCTCGGCAATGAGCGTCGAGTAAACTGCTTTGATGCTCGGCCATAGGCTTCGGTCGCGCAGACGCTCCTTCAGCAGTGAGCGAACCGCAGCCTTCGTCTCTTCGACGCTCTTGCGATAGAGGTCGAGGCGTTCGATCGCGTCGTTTCGGAGGCCCTGGAAGTCGTCGTTCCAAAATCGATGGCCTGCACTATTGGTGATCTCGAGAAAGCGTTCGCGATAGCAGACGAACGCCTCAGCCACCGCACGACCGACTAGGCTCGAGACTCGGCTTGGAGACCGCAACACAGTTCCAAACCATCATCCGTTTCTCCGTCGATGTCGAGATCGGCCCCGACACCTTCGGGATTGCGCCCGAGCTCCACCTGGATCACCATCGTATTCGGTGGGCGAGACCCCAGAGAAGAGACCCCTCGAAGCAGCGATCGAGGACGATGGCGCGGAGTCGGACGCGCCCGTGACCGAAACGCGCGAGCTGATGTGCGTTCGCCTCGGGACCGACCACTATGCGTTCCCGATCGAGCGTGTTCTCGAGGTCGCGAAACCTGAGACTCCGACACCCGTGCCTCGCGTGCCCGACTGGATCCCGGGAGTCGTTCGCCGGGGCCGCGGAATCGTCGCGGTCCTAGACCTCGCTCAGCTCTGTGGACATAATTCCGAGCCACAGCCCGCGCGGTTGACCGTAGTCGCCGAAGGGGAGCTCGAGGCCGCAATTCCAGTCAGGGGGAGCCGAAACCGGGTGAGCGGTGCGGAGGTCTTCATCGTCCGAGACGCGGCGTGGCTCGTTGGAATCGATGCGACTCTCGTGCACGGGGTTCGTCACCAATCGACGGGGATGCCCCTCAGTCCGATGCTGCGTGCACTGGGGCTGCCTTTCTGGATGCGCGGCTATAGCTTTACCGGTGAGCACGAGCTGTTTTTTCTCGTCGATCTCACGAGCGCCATCGCAAAGGGGGCGTCGTGACCCTCAGCGGTACACGTGCCTTCGTAGCTCTCATGCTCGTCGCCCTCGCCGTCATCGGCGTTGCGAAGGGTGCCACGGAGCGCGCGAAGGATTACCACGTCTATCATCGAGCCGGCGAGCGCTTCGTCGCCGGTGAATCGCTCTACCACGAGAGCGACCTTCCGATGCCCTTCAAGTACCCGCCGCCTGCGGGTGCATTGCTCGTGCCTTTGAGTTTCCTTCCGCGCGCGGTCGGGGGTGCGCTCTGGAACGCATTCAGCGCGCTCTGCGTGGCGTTTTCCCTTTGGCGATGGGGCGCCACACCGTCTCAGGCAGCACTCGCGCTTGCCGCATCCTTTCAGTCGCTCTTCTTGCTGATGGACCACGGACAGGTGGACGCGATGATTCTTGCGCTCACGACCATCGCCGTCACTCAGAGGCATGACCATCCGTTCGCTGCCGGGAGCGCTTGGGCACTCGCCTGTCTGCTCAAGCCACCGGCAGGGCTCTTGCTGATTCCCTTCCTCATCGAGCGCCGTTTCCGCGTCGTGGGAGCCGCGTTGGCCGCCGGGTGCACTGCCGCTGCGCTAGTGGTCTTGCGCTATGGGGTTTTCGGCGCGCTGACGCTCACCTTTGAGTGGCGCACGCTCCTATCCGCCGCAACTGCGCCCTGGTATTTGCGGCACGATGCACAAGGGTTTCCCTCGTTGCTCCTCACTCTCTGGCTCGGAGCCGATCATCAAGCGCCGCCCGTGCCATCGAGCTTAGAAATGGCTCTGGGGCTCTTGCTATCGCTCGGGCTCTTCGCCGCGGTGCTCCTCATGTCCCGACCCCGCGACGAGATGCTCCACGCAACGATCCTGCTCGGTGTCGCGCTCCTCTCGCCGCAGGCGTGGCGCGCAAATTACGTCATGGCGATCCCAGCGCTCGTGCTTCTCGCTCGTCGCTGGGAGGGCGACGTCCGCCCGGTCTGGTCGTTTGCCGTTGTCGCCGTTGCGGCCACGTTTGTGGTGCAGCTCGTGTTCGGCGAAGGCCTGTTGCCGGACTACGTCCTCGACCCGGCCCTCGCCTGGGCGCGGCCCTTCGCGCTCGTCTACGCGGCGCTGTTCTTGGCCTGCTCCTCGTCGCGAGCAACGAACTCGAGCTTGGGCTCGGCGATCAGTCTCGCACCGCGACGATAGCGAAAATACGACCAGAGCCACTGAAGGGAGACGAGCACGCGGTTGCGGAAACCGATCAGGAAGAAGATGTGCACGATGCACCAGGCGATCCACGCGATGAACCCGTGCATGCGCAGGCTTCCGGTCTCCATCACCGCGGCGGCTCGACCGATAGTCGCCATCATGCCCTTGTCGAAGTAGCGGAACGGCTTGCGGTCCTGCCCCCGCACAGACGCCAGCAGGTTCTTCGCGACATGCCGGCCCTGTTGGATCGCGACCGGCGCGATCCCGGGGAGCGGCTTGTCCTTGCGGTCTTTGACCAGCGCTTGGTCTCCGACGACGAAGATGTTGTCTGATTCCGCCAGGGAGAGGTCGGGCTGCACCTCGATGCGTCCGACGCGATCGGTGTTGCCCAAGTTTTGCCCGACCGGTGAAGCGCGCACCCCCGCAGCCCAGAGCACGGTCTTGGCTTCTACACGCTCGTTGCCGAGGTCGACGCCATTTTCATCGATCCCCGTCACGCGTTTGTGGGTCCACACCTGAACGCCGAAATTCTCGAGGGACTCGACCGCGGCGCGCGACAACGTCTCGTGATAACCCGGTAGAATGGCGTCTCCGGCTTCGACGAGGATGATGCGCGCTTGGCGTGGATCGATGTGTCTGAAGTCATCGCTCAGGGTGTAGCGACTGAGCTCACCCACCGCACCCGCGAGCTCGACCCCCGTGGGGCCACCTCCGACGATCACGAAGGTCATGTGCGCGCGGCGCTCGTCGATGTCCCGACTCACTTCCGCATGCTCGAATGCGGTCAGGATCTTCGCGCGAATGCTCGTTGCATCGCCGATGGTCTTCAGCCCCGGCGCGACCTCCGACCAGTGGTCGTTGCCAAAATAGCTGTGGGTCGAGCCACAGGCGAGGATCAGGTAGTCGTACTCCACCTCGCCTTCGCTCGTGTGAACGCACTGGGCCTCCGCGTCTACGCCCTTCGCCTCAGCCATCAGGACACGAACGTTACGAAACGGACGCAGCGCCGTTCGGATGGGCCAGGAGATGTCCGCGGGGCTCAGCCCAGCGGTCGCCACCTGATAGAGGAGCGGTTGAAACAGATGGTGGTTGCGTTTGTCGATTACGGTGATGTCGAGCCGCTCGGGCGCGCGCGCGAGGTCCAATGCGGCGCGCAGCCCTGCGAATCCGGCCCCGACAATCACTACTCTTTTGGCGTCAGCCATGTGTCTCCTCGAGCGGGTCTACGCTTGCTCTGCAACGAAGCTCTTCTATCGGTTGTCGGAGAAGATAATTGCGCAAAGGTGCTTGTCACCCGGCGATCCTCGATGCGGCAAATGGGCGCACACGACCCGTGGCGCTCCCTTTGCAGTCTCGTCAGGCCATGTTCACACGGTGATGCGCCGAGCAGGCGCGCATCATGCGCTGACATCCAGAGGTCATAGCCGCGCTCGCGGCCCAAACGACCCGAGCCCGAGGGCTCGGATGCCTTTCGTTCTTCGAGCTCTGGAGCCTTCATGAACCGCATTCTCCTGGAGCGCGTAGCGTTTGCCTACGCGGGATCCAACCCTCTCATTCACGAGCTATCGCTCGAGCTCACCGATGGCATCACGGCCCTTGCTGGCCCGAACGGTAGTGGCAAGAGCACACTCTTACGGCTCATCCCCGGCGAGCTCGAAGCGACGCGGGGCTCTCTGCGGTGCGAGCTTTCGAGTCTCCATTTGCTCCGCCAGGCCCCCGGCGCACCGACCCGTGCGGTGCGGGCGCTCGCAGAGCGCTGGGACAAAGAAGCGTTTGCCCTGCGCAGCCGTTTCGAGTTGCCAGGATCCGGTCGCGCGCTGGACGGTGCTCTCCCACGGAGAGCTACAACGCTGGCAGCTGGCCGCGGTCTGGAACGCCTCGGATGCCTTACTCTTGGACGAGCCGAGCAATCATCTCGACGCAGTTATGCACCGTCCCCGGGGGAGACCCGCAAACTCGTTTTGGCCGTCGGCCTCGACGCGAACCCGGAGGCGCTGGTGCTCGACGAATCGGAAAACCACCTCGATGCGCCGGCGGTGGACCGGCTGGAGCAGATGATCGCAGACTATTCGGGGGCGGTTCTCGTCATCAGCCACGACCGCCGCCTCCAAGAAGCCATCGCACCGGATCGGATCATCGACCTCGAGGATGTAACAATCCGCACTCTTTAGGGTTGCCCCGCCTCCTACAGTTCGCTAATAAGCCGGCTCCCAGGCTGTCCCGTTCGTCTAGCCCGGCCTAGGACACCGCCCTTTCACGGCGGCGACAGGGGTTCAAATCCCCTACGGGACGCCAAGAGCCCTCATCCGGTAACGCCAGTTACGGGATGAGGGCTCTTTCTGTTTCGAACGGTTTTGAATCGTAAGTTGCGCAGGCGCGGCACCTCGAAAGCTCCGCGTTCCAAGCCTCGAGGCAAACACGCTGCGGTTCCCACCTGTGAAGGCTTTCGGCCAGGTTTCTCAACGATGCGCAGGTTCGCGCGACGGCTCGGGCTCGGCGACGAGTTCTTTGAGGTGATTGAGGAGCGCGTCGCGGGGAAACGGCTTTTGCAGCAAGCGCACGCGGTCGTTCAAGTGAGGGTCGAGCTCCTGATCATAGTAACCGGATATGAATGGCACCGATACGTCTGGACAAAGCTCCCTCAGCTTCTCGTAGGTCTGCACGCCGTCCAGCTCCGGCATCTGAATGTCCAGCACCGCGACGAGAACTTCCTGTGCCCGAGCACGGAAGAGCTCGATGAGTTCGAGGCCGTTCTCCGCGGCGACGACCTCGAAGTCGGTCTTGTTTCGGAAAAAGCGGGTCATCGACGTTCGCACGAGGCGATCGTCGTCCGCGAAGAGGATCACACCGCGCGTGCCCTCGAATGCCGGTTCGACCGTGCTCGAAGGTGGCGAGGCCGAGACCGGTCCCCCGCCGCCCCCGTGGTCGTGAAAAATGGATCGAAGACGCGGTCGCGGACCTGGCATCGCAGTCACGGCGTTCATCCACCAAGGGACCGAACGTCAGGCAAGCAACATCTTCAACCACGGAAGCAGTCGCCCAGGGATCGCATGAGAGGGCCGGTGGCCGACGCGGAGCGCTCCCATTCGCAGGTAGAACGGTTCGGCACCTGGGTCGGAGAGTATCCAGAGGGTGTCGACGCCCTTCGCCTTAAGCCTCAAAACGATGTCCGTCATCAACGCACGGCCGATCCCCTGGCCCATGAAATCGGGATTGACGAACATGAGCTCGAGCTCGGCTTCCTTCGGGCCGCGCTCCACGCTCACAGCAGCGATGCCCGTCAAATCGCCTCGACTGCTCTCGGCCAAGCGAACGGTCCATGACGCGAGTCGCTCAGGCGTTAGAATGAGAGCGTTCCGACTCCGAGCCATGAAGACTTCATCGTAGCCCCAGTGGCGTTTGGACCGCAGGCAAAGCTCCGTCGCCGATGTGCAGTCGAAGGAAAAAGCGTCGCGGATCCTCTCGAGTGCCCGATTCTCGATGCTCCCGGGCAGCTCCCAGCGACTTCGATCGAGTCGATAGACGATGCAGTCGTCCTCACCGAAGCTCCGTCTCTCGACACGCTCGAAACCGATTCGCTCGTAGAAGACATGGGCGCGCGTATTCGATTCGAGGGGATCGACTAGAATGGCTTCGACCGGCTCAGCGAAGCATCGCTCGATGGTGAGCGCCATGATGCGCGTACCGAAGCCCTGTCCAAGATGAGCGCTCTCGCCGAGCCAAATGTCGACCGCCCGAAGATGCTCGGCGCAGTCCCCCCAGTAATGGCTCTCTTCGCGAACCGGATCGATGATCTGAACGAAGGCGATCGGCGTCCCTTTGGCCTCCGCGATCAACTGCTCGCGCCAGTCCGGCGTTCGGACGAGCTCTCGTTGCCAGTGCCAATCGTCGTTCGGGTCCGAAGCGATGACGTGGGGCTGTTCATCCCAGTGCTGCAACAATTCTAGATCGTCGATGGTCGCGGATCTCAGCAGCAGTTCAGTCATGACTCTGCTTTCCGAGCCACAGCGGTTTCGCCCTCAGGCACGAGCACCATTTCTAAAACGTTAGTGGACTTCGGCGCCCCGAGGCAAACGATCAACTTGCTCCACCCCGCTCACGGGCTCTCCCACCCGGTCACCTGGACATTGACAACGTCAAGCTCGATTCCTAGTTCTTCGTCAATGCGAAGTCTTCGACGGGCGATCTCGATTGCGGTGGTTCTTGCGCTTGCCCCTGGCTGCAGCTTTCTCGCGCGCAGCAGCCTGCCGCTCGCCTACAACATGTACTTCGACAACATCATCGAAGACCGTCTCACCGGGTTCATGGATCTGAGCTCGGAGCAGAGTGACTTCGTCGATGAACAGGCGGACCGCTACGTCGCCTGGCACCGTCGCGAGGTGCTGCCGCGCTTCGCCTACGCCCTCGAGACTCATGGAGCGGTGATCCGCCGCGGTGACCTGAGCGACGCCGAGATCAATAGTGCCGTACAAACGTTTCGCGGACTCTGGATGGCATCTGTCGCGCCGTTGAGCCCCTGGGTGGCCAAGGTGATGGTTGCGCAAAACGAAGAGCAGCTCGTATCGATGGAGCAAGGTCTTCGGGAGCGCTACGAGAACGACACGGAGCTGGCGCGAAAGCCCGAGCAAGAACGCTTAGAAGAAGGGACGGAAAAGATTGCAGAGGCCTTCGATGATTTCCTCGTAACCGTCGAAGAAACTCAGCGTCGCGTGATCCGCAGCTGGCTGGAAGAAATGAACGCACGCCCCATGAGCTGGATGGAGGAGCGCGTACGTCGTTGGGACACGCTCCTCGGCAAGCTTCGCCAAGGCGCGTCCGAGACGGAGATTCGCGGCTACCTCGCCCTCCTCTACGCCGATCCCGCCAAGCTCGCTCCCGGAGACTACCAGCGGCAAGTCGAGGAATCCCGCGCGATGTTTCAACGCTTCCTGCGGCGATTCTTCAACTCCTTGTCCCAGGACCAGCGCGAGGAGCTCTACGCAAACCTCACGGAGCTTGCGAGCGACCTGCGCGACCTGAGCGACGATTAAGCCCGCCGTTTTCCCCTTGAGCCGATCCCAGCGAGCCACCTAAGGTCTCTCGCAACAAGGAGTCCGCACATGAAACACCTCTTTCGCGCAGCTTTGCTCACATTGACCCTCGCCCTGGGCACCGTCTCGGGCACCGGTTGCCTCGGCAAGTATGCCCTCTTCAACAAGGTGCAGGATTGGAACGGAACGCTCGGCGATAAATGGATCAACTCGGTCGTGCACTTCGCGTTCTGGCTCGTGCCGGTCTACCCCCTCACCCTGCTCGGCGACTTCGTCATCTTCAACACCGTCGAGTTCTGGACGGGCAACAACCCGATCGCCGCGAATGGCGTCGGCGTGAGCGAAAGTGGCGAAGCGGTCGCGGTGCGCATCGCGACCGAAGAGGGCGAGTACATCATCGAACAACGCCGAGGCGAGCCCGCCCACGTTTATCGAGATGGAACCCTCATCGGCATGGGTGAGCCCGCCGAAGACGGTGAAGCCTGGGTGTTTTACGACCTCGAAGGCGGCGAGACCCGCGTGGCCAGTGCCGAGGAGCTCGCTGCCGCGTTCCCCAGGAACTGAAAGCGGGCCGATGGCGCGATCGGTCAACGTCTCGTCGCGAATCGCCGGTTCATCGCCTCAGGCACTCTGTTAAGATAATGCCGAGACATTCATGACGGTTCATCGGCGCTTCCCCGTATCTCCTGGCTGGAAAATCCTCCTGGCCGATCAAGGCCTGGACGTCTACGCCGTCCTGCGTCGCGCGGAGCTACCCGGTGATCTCTTTGCGCGAGCCGGCTTTTGCCTGACCACCGAAGAATACTTCCGACTCTGGACGGCGATGGAGGAGGAAACCGGTGATTCTCTGCTGGGTTTGCGCGTCGGAGAGAACTTTCCGGTAGAGGCGTTCGATCCGCCCCTGTTCGCTGCCCTGTGCAGCCCAAACCTCGAGACCGCACTGACGCGCCTCGCCCGCTACAAGATTCTGATGGGCGCGGTCCTGTTGCACGTCGACAGCGACGACGAGCGCACGGCCGTGACCCTTCAATGGATGGAAAAGGACCTGAGCGCCCCCGCGGGGTTGAACCATTTGGAGCTCGTCTTTCTGGTGCAGATGGCCCGAACCGCAACCCGGAGCGTGGTCACGCCCCTGAGCGTCGGTGCTCCGGTCCTCCCGCTGCAGCGCCCACCCTACGAGCAATTCTTCGGCGTCGCGATGACCGAATCGGCCGATCCCACGGTCACATTCTCGGCCACGGACGTCCGTAAGCCTTTCCTGACCGCGAATGACGCCATGTGGCGGCACTTCGAGGGTGACCTCAGTCGACGGCTCGCCGATCTGACCGCGAAGGCCACCACCCACGAGCGCGTGCGCGCCACCCTGCTCGAGTGCCTCCCGAGCGGCGAGTCCTCGATCGGTGAGGTCGCAAAGCGCCTCGGAGTGAGCAGCCGAACACTCCAACGGCGGCTCGCAGCGGAGAATCGAACCTTTCAGTCGATCCTCGACGAAACGCGGGAGTCCTTGGCGCGCCACTACCTGCGCAACACCTCGATGAGCAGCGCGGAGATCTCGTTTCTCCTCGGCTACGAAGACCCGAGCTCCTTCTCCCGTGCCTTTAGCGCTTGGACCGGCACGAGCCCCGAGCGCGCGCGCGCTTCCATGATGACATAGTTCACCAATCTCCTGCCCGGTGTGTAGGTGAATGTAATGCCAGTTCCACCGACGACGCAGGGCCCGAGCGACGCCTTTCGCAGCCTCATGGGCTCCCTCGCGCCCGAGGGGCTCACGGACGCCGAACGGGCTCGGCTTCTGCAGGCGGTTTCGAGCCTCAGCGCGTCCGACCGAGCGGAGATCGATACCTGGCTCGAAGCGCACTACGGCGGAGTTTTCGACATCGGTCGCCCGGATGCGCTGCTTCCCTTGCCCGATGGCAACACCTTGCGCGCGCTGGCGACGCGCGTCGTGCGCAACAACCTGCTGCGCGTCCCCGATCGACCGGGGGAGAGCCGGCACGAGCTGAACACCCGGCTTTCGACTCAGGACTGGTCTGACGTGCGCTTCACGCGCGGAGCTCCGGCCTACCGTTGGGACGGCTCACCGGTCGTCGTCGTCGCCTTTGAGGGCACGGGCGCCTTCGAGCCGAGACTCGCCCCGGCGATCGAGGCCCTCACGCACACCCTGAACGCCGCCGGTCACGACACGAGCACGCTTCACGCGGCCGCGCTCGTAGAGGAGGCGCTCCGTGCGGAGACCGGCCGTGACCCTCATTGGTCCGGACTCGCGCATGGTCCTCGGTCGGTGATCACGCGCGACCGCAGCCTCGAGAACAACGTGCAGTGGCTGAGCTTTCCCTCGGAGGAGCTCGAGGTCCTTTCGGACCCCGACGCCTATCGCGATCTGAGTCCCCAGGAGCTGCTCGACGATCTCCTTCGCTCGAATCGCGGAACGTCGCAGGGGATCGATCGCGCACGCGACGCGATGCACAGCATCCTCCGCCAGGCCCATTTTCGCGGCGAGTCGCCGACCTTCGTGGTGCTCTCCCACAGCAGCGGCGGCCGCAGCGCGGTGAAGTTTCTCGAGTTTGCGAAGGACATTCACCAGCCCGACGGTGCATCCCCGCAAATCGCATTGGCCTTCACCATCGACCCGGTCCGTGAAGCGCACGAGGCCGTCGCCGAAGCGGCACGCGAGCTCATCAATAAAGGAACCGAGCACAACGTGAATTGGCTGCGCCGCCGCGTCGGCCTACGCGATGAGCGCGTTTGGCCCCCCACGGTGCGCTCCCGCGAACAAGCGGACAGTCTCTATCGCGTGAGCAATGCGCCGCGCTGGATCAACTTTCTCCAGAGGACCGACACGGAAGGCCTCAAGATGGAGCCGCGTTTCGGGATCCACGGAAGCCCGGTTCGCGGCGCCGAGAACGTCGAGCTCTACGGTGGTCCGCACCTCGGAGCGGCGGGTCATGGCGAAATCACCTATCACCCCGATGTCCTGGCCAGGTTCGAGCAGGAGCTCGAACGACTCCTACCCTGACCTGCCTGCCACTCACTCCTTGGGGCGAATCGCCGCGGGGGCGTAGAGCGCTTTGAAGGACTCCGGTGGGTCCGCCTCCAGGGGCTCGGCGCCGTTTGGGTTTTGAACGAGCCCTGGCTCTCGGAGTCCGACGATGGTCCCCCACCAATCATCCCAGGCTCGGACCCAAGCCTCGGGGCCTATCCGACCGCCGGACCACTGCTCGAGCTCAGCCGCATCTCTCGTGCTCATGCGCGTGCGAATCTGCTCGCCGACCTCCGGCGCCGAGGGATCGTGGAGGCGCTGAGCCGCTGCTTCGTTGAAGAACGGCTCGACCGCCGCGCGGTAGTAGAGGTTGGCGTACATTTGCAGGCCTGCCGCCACCTGAAACAATCCGTGGCCCACCCCGCTCTTGCGCTCCATCCAGTCCACGTGCGCCGCGACGTTGTGCTCGTCCTTCCGATTAGTGAGTCGGACCGGGTTGCTCTCCAAGAGCCCCTTCGCATGCTGGAGGGACTGGTGCGCACGGAGCAGGTATTCCATCGCCGGTGACTGGGCAAAGACCTTCAGCTCCGGTTGCATGAACACGGTCACATCGCGAAAGCCCGATTCCCCTCGCTCCGCCTGGGTGGCCATCCACTCCACCACCGCCGTACCGTAGAGGCGATGGATCTCTTCGTCGTCCACGAGGCGTCCAGGCGCATCAAAGCGCAGATGCTCCAAGAGGCGAACCGCCGTCGGGTAGTCTTCCCGCTGAAGGGCGAGGCGGGCGCGATTCTGGAGCGAGAGGTTCATCCGCTCGGCGACGGAAGGGGTCACCTCGGTGCCGCGCGCGACGAAGGCATCCGCCACTGAGTACGCGCCCATGGCGGCGTCGAGGTCTCCGGCGCGATGCGCAGCACGTCCCACGTCGTAGAGCTCCACGATCGATTCCGGGTCGGCGGCGTGCGCATCAGCGGAGCTGATCCGCGAGTCTCCGTCGCGATCGAGCGGTGCCGTGCCGCCGTGCTGCCGAAATTCGTCTACGCTGAGCCCGCGCTGATGGGGACCGACGATCGACTTGAATGGATCACTCATGTCGCTCTCCTCTCATCCATTTTCGCAGCACCGTCCGCAAGCGTGCACCCGATCGTGGAAGCCTCTGTTTTCGCTTGTAAAACCACCTCGGCACGCGATAACAGGACGACAGCGTTGGAGGGCTCCGGCGCCAATGGGATGGGATGACACGGATGACGATCAAAAACCGCTCCACGTGGCAGGTGCTGGACGAGCGCCGCCTCGCTGACCTCCTCACACCGGTGCTCCTGCGCCGCCCCACCGACGACGCCCCCTATGGGCATCTGGACGCCAAGCCCGGCCACGCTTGGCTGCGCTGGGGCAGTGCCTGGAACCCCCACGGCCCACTCAACGTCGACTGATCGCTTCCGCGCCCGACCAGGGCGCGAGGACGGTCGCGGCGTTTGGCAACACCTCGAAGGTCGCCGGGAGCCTCCCCGCCACCTCCCCATCTGCCTCCACGAGCACCGTACCCTCGCCAACGGGCGCGAGAGAGACGCGTTTGCCCCGGAGAAACCGGACCTCGCTCAAGCTACCGTGCTCTCCGCGATAGAGCTTGGGTGCGTGGCGCACGAACGTGCTGACGCCAATGTCGCCGATGAGACACACGTCGAACTGTCCATCATCGAGCGTCGCCTCGGGAGCGATCTTCATGCCGCCACCGAAGAAGCGCCCATTCGCGACCGCGGCGAGCGAGATCAGAACCTCCTCTTCGAAGCTGTCGTCAACCCGCACGCGCACCCGTTGATTGCGATAAGCCGCAAGGCCTTTCAGTGTCCCCCAGACGAACGCGGCTTTGGCCCCGAAGCGCTTGGAGCTGCGGTTGACCCGGTCCACGATCGCTCCGGTCGAGCCCGCGCTCGCGATGTTGAGGAAGTAGCGCGTCAGCTCACCTGTATCGCTCGAAGCCAGGAGCCGCCCGACATCGATGGAGCGCGCAGTCGCATCGCGAATGAATTCCTCGCGATCGGCGCCCTCGAGTCCCAAGGACCGAGCGAGGTCGCCCCCGGTCCCGAGGGGGTAAATCGCGATCTCGGCGCCGCGTTCGCCTCCGTCCGCAGCCATGTAGCCGTTCAGCGCTTCGTTGATCGTGCCGTCGCCCCCCACCACGACCAACCGTTTGACTCCGTTGCGGATCGCCCTTTCGGCGAGCTCCGTCCCGTGTCCCACACGGTCCGTGAACGCAACCTCGCCGAGCCCGTAGGCGTCTGTTACCGCCCGTGCGATGCGCTCCCACTGAGAGCCCACGCGGCCCCCGGCCGCGGTTTTGTTGGCCACGGTAAATGTCGTCATGAGCGCGCTATAGGCCGAGGATCGCGGGTTTAGCAATCTTCCGCTTTCACCGTCGGGTGCTTTGCGCGATACTCACTGCAATGCGTGCAGTCTCTCGAATCCTCCTATCGGCGCTCGTGCTTTTCGGATGTGATGGCGATGTCAGCGTCGAAGCGGAGGCCGGGCTCACCGAGCGCGCTGCTCTCTCTCCGCTCGAGAATACCATCCGGACCTTCGACATCGCCGTCGGGGTGACCAACAGCCTGCGGGGGTCGTTTGACGCGGGGACTAGCAGGACCAACACGCTCAGTGCACTGAACACCTGGATCGACGACGTCAACGCGATCCTCCTCCCTCAGGCGGGCATCGAGCTGAACCTCGTGCTCAACGCGAGCTGCGTCTCGACGAGTGATTCGGACGACATCTCAGCGCGGGACCTCTACACGAGCGCGACTCAGATCTACGACCTCGTCGATCCCGCGGCCAACCAGGCCTGGCTCGTCGGCTGCGTCGGGTCGGACAACTACGACCTCGGCCTGATCCTCGGCCGACCGAGCAACGGAACCTTTTCCGCCCCGGCTGGCGGCGTAGAGGGCCCAACCGGGGCGGGAAACACCTCCGGCTTCTTTGCCTGTGGTCCGAGCAAATCGGTCCTCGTCTACGGGGCGGACGACAGCAACCTCCTCCGAATCGATACGGAGCAAGGCACGACCAACTCGACCCACGTGATCCTCCACGGCCTGGGCGCTGAGAACACCTTCTCGCTGAATCCATGTATCGAGCCCCGCAACGACGCGACCGCCGTGGAGCCCGGCGCCGGCACAACCATCATGAGCGCTCGGACGAGCTGCACTTCTGGCGAATCGCTCGACCAACGCGACGCCTACCTCCACTCTGTCACACGCGCGAACCTGAACCAGCGCCTCAACGTCGACCACCCCACGTGCGGTGGCAGCCGCCCGTACACCAACGCGGCGCCGGTGGTCACGCTCCCTCCGAGCCTCGGCGCGATTCCGCGCGAAACTCCTTTCACGCTGAGTGGCGAAGCAACAGACCCCGACGGCGACTCCCTCACCTTCAGTTGGGAGCAAATCAACGCTCTCCCCACGTCCGTGAGAACGACCCAGCCAGACAATGGCTCGAAACCGCTCTTCATCGTCGCCCCCTCAAGTGAGCCGATACGCCAGCTCCCCGCCGACCTCGACTCGCCCGCCATAGGCGAGCTGCTCCCCGCCGTCGATCGCATTGGCGCAAACGCACTCAGGTTTCGGCTCCTCGTGAGCGACGAAAAGAGCACCGGCGGCGCCTTCGCCTATGCGGATACGACCCTGGAGGTGGCGGGCGATCCGTTTCGCGCCTCACCGAGCAACCCGTCGCTCTGGGCCGCCCCGGAAACGACCCTGCTCTGGGATCCGGGGGACAGTGCGGAACCGCCGGTGAGCTGCGCGGAGATCGAAGTGTTGGTCGAATCGCAACTCGGTGGCTACGAGAACCTGGGAACCTATCCCAACACGGGCTCGGTGACTCTTCCGCCGCCGCTGAGGATTCAAAACGATGTGACCGTTCGGCTGAAGTGCGCCACCGGAATCTTCTTTGACGAGTTCCAGATCGACATCGATGGCGACCGGTGCGACCGGGACGACGACTGCGACGACGGCAACATCTGCAACGGGTTTGAGCAATGCTTGGGAGTTGACCCGTTGAACATCTGCGTAAATGGCACACCTTTGACGTGCGATGACGGTCTGTTTTGCAACGGGGTGGAGGGTTGCGACACAACCTTCGGATGCACCGTAGGCACCGCCCCGAGCCTGGAGGACGGTATCGATTGCACCGTGGGCGTATGCGACGAAGACGCTGACATGGTGGTGCAAGTTCCGGTGGACAATCGATGCTCCGACGGTCTCTTTTGTAACGGGGCGGAGACCTGCGAAGTGAGCACTGGCTGCGTGAACGGTGCCGCTCCGTCCTTCGACGACGGCGATTCCTGCACCACGACCAGCTGCAACGAAGACGTGGACGCCCTGATCGTCACGCCCGTGCCCATGTGTGGCGACGCGACCAACGGAAACGACAACGACTCGAATGGCAACTCGAATGACAACTCGAATGACAACTC
>CAYXVF010000043.1:26026-50252 GCA_964468125.1 uncultured Bdellovibrionales bacterium
CAACGACAACTCCGACAACGGCAACTCCGACAACGGCAACTCCGACAACGGCAACGGCAGCAGCGGTGGCGGCAGCAGCGGTGGCGGCGGCAGCTCCGGCGGTGGCGATCCGCCAGGGGGCGGCGACGAAGATGACGGTGGATGCAACGCGTCACCTGCTGGGTTCTTGGGCCTGCTGCTGGCTCGTCGGCGTCGGCGTTGAGGGCTTCCCTCCCCACGCACGGTGACTAGAACCCCCACTCCGGTGCGCCTCTCGCCGCTAAACCCACGAAAACATGAGACCCGACCAGGTATGGCGCTTGCATACATATGCGCCTGTGTCGGGAGAAGTATGAAATGCGATGGTTCAGTGCACTGCTGTTGCTGCTGATGGGGTGTGGGGAAGACGGCCTGCAGCCGATCAACGACCTCGGAACGGCGGCGGATGCGCCGATCGGTGAATCGCCGGATGCCCCTCGTGCGGGCTCGGGACCGGGTCTCGGGGGCGCCTTCCCCATCGACGTGGACACGATCGACGCCGCCTGCGCCGACGGCACGGAAACGCGCGAGCTTCGGATCCGCTTCGAGGATCCGGCGCGCGCCTGCGATTGGGCGAAAGACGGCAACGTGAGCATGATCGATGGCTACATCACCGCGCGGCGCGAGCAGTCCGTGCCCCTCGACCTCCCCCCCGGAGCACTCCTGTGCAACGTGGACTTTCAGTTCGAGCGACAGAACTTCTGGTACGACGACCACTTCCTCCTCAACCTGGACGGGGTCACGCTCACCGCGTCTTTCGATTTTTCCGACTGGCTCGAAACCAACGGTGTCTGGATTTGGGATTGGCGCGCGATTCGTGGAATTCAGTGGCACAGTCTCGACACGCCGCTCGACGACACCTACTGCCCGGGCTCAGATTCAGGTTTGTCGCGCTGCCGGTTCCCTGAGACAGACACCAACGGCACCATCGAGCTCGAGGTGGCGGACGAGCTGATTCGCTCGATCATGGCACTGAACCTCGGTCGCAATCGCCACGAGATGACCTTCATCACGACCGGCGACGACAACCCGCCCACGGACTGCCAACACGATCCGGTCGAGCTCACGCTCGTCATTCAGTACGCGAACTGAGCTCAGGCGGCGGTCGTACCGAGCGGTTCGACGTAGCCGGTCTCGCGCTGCTCGAAGTACTCGTCGTAACGGCGCTCCGCGTCTTCGCCAAAGAGAATACGACACGCTTCCTTGACCCCCGCCTGTCCCTTGAGACGCTCGTGAGGCACGACGAGCGCGATCTTCGAGCGTCGGCGCATGAAGTCCTCGAGCCGCGTGATCATCTCCGTGAGCGCGGCGTGGTGCAGCTCGCAACGTAGGTACTGGGAGCTCTCGATCAGCACATCGTCCATGTTCGGCTCCCGCCGGATCGCCTCGAGCATCGTGAACGCACGGAGGCCGTAGCGTCGCCAGAGGCGGGTGGAGAGGAGCTCGAAAGTGGTCTGCTCGCGGAGATCGTCGAGCCGCATGAGGTGCGCCTGGCGGAAGAACTCGTTGCGCGCCTCCTCCGGAGGCTCGCCGTACCATTGCCGCCGCTCCTCTGCGAGCTCGACCCCCATGCGCTCGACGAGCTCAACGACTTCTTCGCCGATGTTCAAACAATCGGTCAGCTTGCCGCCGTACATGCTCACCATCTGGTCACCGGCTTCGAGCACGTGTTTTCGGCTCAGGTTGAACCATTGCCCGTCGTCGTCCTCGAAGTCGTTGCCTTTGACGACCAGTGGCCGCACGCCGCAGCGCTCGGCGATGATCTGCTCGGGCCCCAGCGGTGTGTCGAGCTTCAGGCAGGCATTGATGTTCCGGAACAGAAAATCCCTGTCCTCTTCTGTGACGCGGGTTTCGGGCCGGTTCACGCGTGTGTCGGTGGTGCCGATCACCGAGCGCGCGCCCATGGGGATGACAAAAAACATGCGACCGGTCTCGTCGAAGAACGTGAGCACCTTCTCGACGTCGGTGACGCGATCCACGAGCAGGTGAATGCCCTTCGCAAAAACGTGGCGATGCGCGGTATCCGTGCGTGCTCGCCGCACCACCTCGTCGACATAGGGCCCCGCGGCATTGATCAGAACCTCCGAGCGGACCGTGCTCTCCCGGCCGGTCTCCGCGCAGCGCACTCGGGTCTCCCAGCCAGTCGCAGTGCGCTTCGCATCGAGCATTTCGACGTAGTTTGCCGCGATGGCCCCAAAGTTGAGCGCCGATCGAATGAAGCTGAAGACGAAGCGCGAGTCGTTATCGACCAGGTAGGCGTCTGAGTACTCCACGCCCCCGCGAAAGCGCTCGACGTCGATGATGGGCACCTCCGCGCTGATCCGATTCTTGCTCAGGTAGCGTGGACTCTTGGTGTAACCGCGCCCAAACAGCCAATAAGCCCAGGTGCCCATGTACATGAAGAGCGGATGCCAGCGAAAATCCGGCCGCACCGCCGAGAAGAAGCGAATCTCGCGGATGTTGGCCGGGTAGGCGTCCATCAGGCGGTTGCGCGACTCACAGAGCTCCCAGACGAGCGAGAGCTCGTAGTTCTCCATGTACTTGATACCGCCCCAAACCAGATTCGAGCTCTCCTGGCTGGTCCCGCTCCCCCAATCGGCGCGATCGATCACCGCAGTTGAAACCCCGCGCGCCGCTAGCGCTGCGGCACTCACGGCCCCGTTGATCCCACCACCGACCACGAGCGCGTCGAATTCGCGCTCGCCCATCTTCTTCAAGTTCGTCTCGCGGAGACCCATGCCCTCATCGTAGCGAGCCTGCCGCACGACGCAATGGGTCAAATCCTAGGGATCTATTTCTTGTCTGGCTTGGCGATCCGGATCGAGAGCTCGTGGAGTTGGTCCACGCTGAGCGCGGACGGGGCTTCGATCATCAGATCCGTCTGTTTCT
The DNA here is from genome assembly GCA_964468125.1 of uncultured Bdellovibrionales bacterium. Classification (GTDB taxonomy): domain Bacteria; phylum Myxococcota; class XYA12-FULL-58-9; order XYA12-FULL-58-9; family CAYXVF01; genus CAYXVF01. The sequence goes on from CAYXVF010000043.1 coordinate 28,934, forward strand.
GCGTCTTCGGGAACGCGATCACGTCGCGAATGGAATCCGTGCCCTGGAGCAGCATCACCATCCGGTCGACACCGAGAGCGATTCCTCCGTGCGGCGGTGCGCCGTAGCGGAACGCATCGAGGAGAAAGCCGAACTTCTCGCGCGCTTCGGCCTCGTCGATGCCGAGCGCCTTGAACATGCGCTCCTGCAGCGCGCTGTCGTGAATACGAACCGAGCCACCGCCGAGCTCGACGCCGTTCAAGACCACGTCATAAGCGAGGGCCTTGATCGAGCCGGGGTCGGTCTCGAGCTTCTCCACCTCATCGAGACGCGGCGAGGTGAATGGGTGGTGCGCAGCGTAGTAGCGATTGCTATCCTCGTCGAACTCAAAGAGCGGGAAATCGGTCACCCAACAGAACTCATAGTCGTTTGGGCCGTAGAGCCCCTTCTGCTTGGCCACGTGTTTGCGCAAATGCCCGAGGGCCGGATTCACGACATTCGGCTTGTCCGCGCAAAACACCGCCGTATCCCCCGGTTCGAGGTCGAGCCGGGTCGCCATCGTCGCCCGCTCCCCCTCCGAGAAGAACTTCGCGATCGGCGACTGCCATTCACCGTCCGGCTTGACCTTCACCCAGGCCATGCCTTTCGCACCGTAGATCTTGACGAACTCGGTCAGCTCGTCGAGCTCTTTGCGGGACAGATCGCCCATGCCTTTCAGGTTGATCGCCTTCACCATGCCACCCGCCGCCGCGACGTCGGCGAAAACCTTGAAACCCGACCCTTTGACGGTCTCCGTGAGCTCTACGAGCTCGAGACCAAAGCGCAGGTCTGGTGCGTCGAGGCCGAAGCGGTCGATCGCCTCGTCGTAGGGAATGCGGCGAAAGGGGCGCTCGAGCTCGATGCCTTTGAGCTCCTTCCAAGCGGCTGCGATCAGCTCTTCGGTGATCGCCTGCAGGTCTTCCGGGGTGGCGAAGGACATCTCGATGTCGAACTGCGTGAACTCGGGCTGGCGCTCCGCTCGCAAGTCCTCATCGCGAAAACAGCGCGCGACTTGAAAGTAGCGGTCGTAGCCGCTCACCATGAAGAGCTGCTTGAAAATCTGCGGCGACTGCGGAAGGGCGAAGAACTCCCCCGGATGCACCCTCGACGGGACGACGTAGTCACGCGCGCCTTCCGGGGTAGATCGGATCAAGAACGGCGTCTCGAGCTCCAAGAAGCCATGACCGTCCAAGGTGCGGCGCACCACCTGCATCAAGCGGTGTCGATTGATCAGGTTTTCTTGAAGGGGCCGTCGGCGCAGGTCGATGTAGCGGTGCTTCAAACGGACCTCTTCACTCGTATCGATCGAGTCTTCGATCTGGAACGGTGGCGTATCCGCGCGAGAGAAGACGATCAAATCGGTTGCCGCGACTTCGATCTCACCGGTGGCGAGCTTGGGATTGATCTGCTCGCCGCGGCTTCTGACCGTCCCACGGACGCCCAGCACCCACTCGGAACGCAGGTCGCCGGCCTTCGTGTGCGCCGCCTCATCGATCGCCTTGTCGAATACAATCTGCGTCAGGCCTTCGCGGTCGCGCAGATCGATGAACACCGCGCCGCCGTGGTCGCGTCGATTCTGCACCCAGCCCATCAGGACGACCTCTTGGTCGATGTCCTCGGCGCGGAGGGAGCCGCAGCGATGGGTTCGTTTGTGCTCGCCAAGAAAGCTTTGCGTGTCTCGTGTCGTCACGTGCGTACCTCTCGTGATCCTGGCGGCGGGCCATAGCGGTGTTGCATCGACCGTGCAACCGGCACCTGGCGCACTGCGACAGAATGTACTCGACCGCCCTGGTCTACCTCTACGGCAAAAACCTCGCCGCGGTGGGCTTCGCGGCCCTCGCCCCGGCCGGTGAGCGCGCAGCTCACCCCTTTGTTCCCCGGGTTGGCAACGGCGACCTCGGCGAATCGCCGCGTACTACCCACCGCCACGGGCAGTCGCGCTTCCAGAGTGTTGCCGGTTCCGAGCTCTCCCGAACCGTTCGATCCCCAACACCAGAGGGTACCGTCATCCGGTATCGCGCAATTGTGGGTGCCTCCGGTCGCGACGCGCACCCAAACCGTCCGATTGCCCACCTGCACCGGAACTGCGCTCGCCGCCAGGGTGCCGTCGCCGAGCTGGCCCGAGCCATTCGCACCCCAGCACCACAGGGTCCCGTCAGTCGCGATCCCGCAGGTGTGGTCTCTCCCGGAAGCGAGTGCTCGCCACCGTCGCTCAACCGCCCAGCTCACCGTCACTGGCGGATCTTCATCGTTTCCCGCCAGGTCAGTCTCGCGAACCTGGAGGGTATGCGGCCCGAGCACCAAGGGCCCGTAGCTCGCAGCACACGGTTCGTACAGCGCACCATCGAGGCTGCACGTGAACGCCGCGGGCTCATCCGACTCGAGAATCAACGAAACGGTCTGCTCGGACGTCAGCCCGCTCGGCCCGGTCACGACCGTGGTCGATGGCGGGACAGTGTCCAGCGGCACCGGGTTGGACGAGGACGCGGCCACGTTCCCGGCCGCATCGCGCAGTCCGATCTCGACGACGATCGCAGCTACGCCGCCCAGATCGATCGCCCCCAAGCCGAATTCGCCGCTGAGCGTCGTGGCAGCTCCTGCGGTGAGCTGAATGAACCCGCGTAGATCTGCGAGGACCCTACCTGGTCGCGCAATGACGCCGAGTCGAGCTCTGCGTTTGCCTAGGCCGCGCTACTCAGCTCCAAGGTCGACATTGGCCCCGCAACGACGCCTTCGATCACCGCCAGCGTCAGCGACGTGATCAACACATCAACGCTGCCTACGGGAACGCATCGCCCGATCGTTTCGCGGCAGGTGTAACCATTAGGGCAATCCGAATCGCCCTTGCACTGAACCGCTGCATCCTCGGGAATCGCAGGCGTTCCCACGCAGGCGAGTCCGAGAGCACCGAAGAGCACGAGTGAGCGACCCCGCATGGCGACAGTCTAGCTGGCGGTCGACCGTGCCGCTACAAGCGCTCCACCCCGAGGACACCTTTGATCGACTTGAGCTCGCCGGTGACCTTGACGAGCTGGTCCGTGTCCTTCACCAGCAGCTCGAAGGTGTTCATCGCGCGGTCCTTCTGGGTGACCTTGCAGTTCGCTTGCGCGATGTTGACCCCGTTGTTCGAGAACACCTGGGACATCGTAGCGAGCAACCCCGCGCGGTCGTTGGTGAGAACGCGTAGGGTCACCGGACGGGCGTGAGTGACATTTTCATCCCAGTGCACTGCGATTCGCCGCTCAGGGTCCAGGTCCATCGCTCGTGGACACTCTGCCGTGTGCACGGTAATGCCGCGCCCGCGCGTGACGAAGCCCACGATGGTGTCGCCAGGAAGCGGATTGCAGCACTTGCCAAACCGCACGAGAACGTCATCGAGCCCTTGCACCACGATCCCGCCGCTCGGTCGCGAACGACGCTTGGTGGGCTTCTTCGTGATGAGCTGCTCGATGTCTTTTTCCGGATCGGCCGGTTTTCCCTTCTTGTCCGCCACCAAGCGGTCGACGACCTGGCTCGCGGTCGTTCGGCCGTAGCCGAGAGCTATGAGCAACGCATCGGCGGTGACGTGCCGCGTCTCCTTTGCGTATGCCCCGAGGGTTCCGTCTTCGATCAGCTTCTTCAGCGAAATGCCGTAGCGTTTGAGCTCGCGTTCGAGCATTTCGTGGCCGAGCTCCCGGGAGCGGGAGCGCTCCTCGTTGCGCACCTGCGCTCGAATCTTCGTGCGGGCTCGGGACGTGCGTACAAACGAGAGCCAATCCTTGCTCGGGCGCTGGGCGTTGTTGGTGATGACCTCCACCATGTCGCCGTTCTTGAGCTCATAGCGCAGCGGCACCATGCGACCGTTGACCTTCGCACCAGCGCAGTGGAGTCCAACCTCCGTGTGCACCGCAAAGGCGAAATCGACGGCGGTGGCTCCTCGTTTGAGCGAGATCACCTCGCCCTTTGGAGTGAAGACGAAGACCTCGTCCGTGAAGAGGTCGTACTTGACCGTGTCGAGGAACTCGTTCGGGTCTTCCAGGTCACGCTGCCACTCGAGGAGCTGCCGCAGCCAGGCGAAGTCCTGCTTGTCCCGGGCCTTTGCGCCCTCCTTGTACTCCCAGTGCGCCGCGATTCCCTCTTCGGCGATCCGATGCATCTCGTCGGTGCGGATCTGGATTTCGATGCGATCGCCACCGGGCCCGATGACGCTCGTGTGCAGCGATTGGTACCGGTTCGGTTTGGGCATCGCGATGTAGTCTTTGAAGCGACCCGGAATGGGATGCCAGATCGAGTGAACGTGCCCGAGCACTTCGTAGCATTTGCTGACCGAATCGACGACGATTCGAAAGGCGATGATGTCGTAGAGCTCGTCGAATTCGATCTGACGCGCCTTGAGCTTCTGCGCCACTGAGTAGAGGTGCTTTGGACGACCGCTTACCCGCGCTTCGATGCCGCGCTCGGTGAGCTCCGCCTGAAGCTGCTGGATGACCTTGCCGACGTATTCCTCGCGCTCTCGACGGAACGCGTTCACCTGCTCTTCGAGCTTTCCGTACTCAGTGGGCTCTAGGTAGCGAAACGACAGATCTTCGAGCTCGCTCTTGATCCAGTTGATCCCCAAGCGATTTGCGAGCGGCGCATAAATATCGAGCGTTTCCTGGGCGATGCGTCGCTGTTTGTGCGGCGCCATGTGCTCCAACGTTCGCATGTTGTGGAGCCGGTCACACAGCTTGACGAGAACGACGCGAATGTCCTTCGCCATCGCGACCAACATCTTGCGAAAATTCTCCGCCTGCTTGTGCTGGTCGTTGTCGAAGCGAATCTGCGAGAGCTTCGTGACGCCGTCCACCAAGGTTGCCACCTCTTCGCCAAACAGCTCCTTCAGATCATCGAGCGTTGCGAGAGTGTCTTCGACAGTGTCGTGCAACAGTCCGGTCGCGAGGCTCGCTTCGTCGAGCTTCAACTGCGTCAGAATATACGAGACCTCGAGCGGATGAGTGAGGTACGGCTCTCCGCTCTTGCGAACCTGCCCTGCGTGTACCTTGGCCGAATACATATAGGCCCGCTGGATCAGGTCGACATCAGGGTCCGGCTTGTAGCTCTGGACCGCCTCTACGATGTCCTCATATCGCCTAGTCGTCGCCATTCATGGCCCTATCCGGAGTGTATACGCGGTCAGCGTCCCGTCAACGCGCGACCTCGGTGGCCCTTGCCTCCCGGACCACGGTGACCCGGACATCGCCGGGAAACGTCAGCTCTTCGCGAATTCGCGCCGCGATGTCACGAGACAAGATCAGCGTGCGCGCGTCATCGACTTTGGACACGCTCACCATCACCCGAAGCTCCCTGCCCGCCTGAATCGCGTGCGCCTCCGTAACACCTTCAAAGCTGCGCCCAATGGCCTCCATCGCCTCGTGTCTTTCAATGTAGGTCTGAACCGGCTCGCGCCTAGCCCCGGGCCGTGCCCGGCTGAGGCGCAAAGCCGTATCCACCAGGACTGCAACCACCGTATCCGGCGCTCCCTCGGCCAGGCTGCGTAGGGCACCGGTGACCGCGCCGCCCTCCCCATGACGCCGCGCGAACTCCGCGGCCGCTTCCGCAGCGCTGCCTCCGATCTCGTGGTCCGCAATGGCCCCGAGCACCCGCAGCAGCGCGATGCGGGCGGCGAGTACGGCATCCACCTCCAGCTCCTCCGCCATCGCCGACGCCAAGTGGACCACTTGCCGCGCATGCGCCTGAAGATTCTGGCCGCCCGTGACGTGAAACCGGAGCCGTCCCACCATGCGACTGAGCGCAGGAGCGAGCTCGGCGATACCCAGCGCACGGGCGAGCTCTTCTCCTTCCGCAGCGAGCGACCCTTCGAGCTCCTCGCGAACCGCCTCCACGACCTCTTCGATTCGCGCCGGGTGGATCCGGCCGTCTTCGATGAGACGCGTGAGCGCCACCCGGGCGACCTCACGGCGGAAGGGAGAAAAGCCCGAGAGCACCACCACCTCCGGGGTGTCGTCGACGATCACGTCGACCCCGGTCGCAGCTTCGAGCGTCCGAATGTTGCGACCCTCACGCCCGATGATTCGCCCTTTCATGTCGTCCGACGGGAGCGGAACCACCGTGACCGTCTTCTCGGCCACGAAGCTCGCCGCGATGCGATGAGCAGCGGTGGAAATCAAGACTGCCGCCCGGTCCTCCGCTTCCGCCTCGGCCTCCGCCTCGAGCGCCAGTACGCGTCGCCCCGCCTCGAGGCGCGCATCCTCCAGCACGGACTCGACGAGCTCGGCGCGGGCGGTGTCGCGGTCGAGCCCCGCGATTCGACTCAGCTCCGCCTGGAGCGCCCGCTCGCGCTCCGCGAGCTCCGCGAGCCGCTCCTTTTGACGCGACTCCGCTTTTTCGAGCGCATGCTCGCGTGCGCGAGCTCCTTCGTCGCGTGCGTCGAGCTCGGCACGCCGTTCATCCGCATGCGCTTCGCGCTCGCGCAGGCGCTTCTGTGCGGCAACGATCTCTGCCCGGACCTCCTTGACCTCGAGTTCATGCGCACGCTGGAGCACCAGCAGCTCGTCTTTTGCAGCGAACTCGATTTCCGTGACTCGCCGCGCGCGCTCCGACTCGGCAGCGCGGCGAACGTCATCGAGTTGTTGGCGCAGGGCTCCGGCGCGAGCACTGAAATACAGCCAAGCGGCGCCGGCACCTACGAGCAGGCCCCCCGCTCCCGCAAGAGCTGCGAGCAGCGCATCACCCATGTCTCGCGCCTCCAGCCATTCAATGGCGCAAGTGAACGAGGTGAATCACGAGACGCGCGGGCGAATCACCTCGGAGTCCGTCACAATCAGGTCCAGAGGCACGTCCGTCTCCGTTTGGGGGACGGCCGACGCCTCCTGCAGGCCCATGGCCACGCCCACCTTGGAGCCAGAGTACTCCGCGAGGGCGCGGTCGTAGAATCCCGCCCCGTAACCGAGACGCCCTCCCCGCCGATCGAAGGCGACGAGAGGAACCACGACCAGATCGATCTCTGAGACGGGAACACTGTCCCCGTCGGGTTCTTGGATCCCAAATGGACCGTCAAACCAAGAGGTTAGGTGATCGATCGGAACGAAAGCAAGGGAGCGTCGAGCTTCGCAGCGCGGATAGAAGATGCGCTTTCCGCCGTCTTCCGCGGATCTTCGGAGGGCGGTCGTTGCGACCTCTTCGGCCAGCGAAAAGAACAGCGCTACGCTTCGCGCCGCATGCCACTCGGGCAGCTGGAGCAGCCGGTCGCTCATGGCCCGCGACAGCTCATCGCGGACCGACGGCGACAGCTCGCGGCGACGCGCGAGCATCCGCTCTCGCATCGCGCTCTTTTCCTGGGCGACGTTCATCGGAGAGCCGTAGCACGCCGCCCAGGGGCCGGAGACGAAAAAAAGGGCGGCCACCTCCAAAAAGGAGGGGCCGCCCGAAATTGAATTCTCCCAAACCGAGCACGCAAGATGGGAACTGAACCTGGCGCATAACCAGGTGGGCACGGCAGTCTAGGTTTCAGGCTTCCTCTGCGAAGGCCGCGAGGCCGACCGGGGCTTGCTCACCACCTAAAGCGCTACCGTTCCCGAATAAAGAGCTATCGGTTCAGCACACCCATAAAACAAGCTGCGCTCGAGTGAGGGAGAAACTTCCTCGACTCGCCACTTAGCATCGGCACCATTACCGACGCTGTCCACCTAAATAGTGTCGCCAATTCGAAGAGCATCGGTCAACCGGTGCATCCTTGACCGAACGCAGGCTGCCCAATAACGTGTAGCCGCATGTCAAGCTTGTTACGTTCGGCGGTTTGTGTTGCTGCTCTCTCGTGGTCCGGCTCTGCTATTGCCGCAGAGTTTCCGGACGAGCGTCCGCCCCTGCCCGGTGGATCCGTCAAGGGCGACGAGCCGCATCGCTACTCCACCGCTGCGACGTACAACGACGTGGTTGAATACTACAAGCGCGTGTTCAAGAACATCGGGGGCGTGCGCTGGTACACGATCATCAATCAGCCAGGGGTCCGCGCGAAGCATCTCCGAAGCCTTCGCTCACGCTCGAAGTGGGAAGGCGTCAACATCGCCGAGTACGGTGGCCGCACCCACGTCTACATTTTAATGCGTGAGAAGAATTGAGCGTGGAGCCCGCGCAGCAACAGATCGAAAAGTTCACGTCGATTACCGAGGCCCTCTTCGAGGCGCTCAAAACCAAGCTGACCAATTGGCTCGAGACTCTGTTCTCGATGTTGCCGAACATCGTCGTTGCGTTCATGATCCTGCGCTGAATTGCGGCCGGCTTTGCGTTCCAAGACATCGCCTCGAACTTCATGGCCAGGTTCATGATGGCCCTGCGCCGTCCGTTTGACGTCGACGACACCGTCGAAATAGCGGGCATGGTGGGCAAGGTGTCGAAGATCGAGAAGCGCGCTACAGTGATTCAGACACTCGACGGTCTCGTAGTGACGCTCCCTCACAAAGACGTGTTCCAAAACCCGATCATCAACTACACGAGTACCCCCGAGCGGCGGATGGATCTCGCCTACCACTCGCCCCTCGACCAAGTCCGAGAGATCGTGTTGGAGGTCGGCAACGAAACCCGCTATCGCGACCCAGCGCGCGCCCCCGAGGTGTTCTTAAACGGCCCTAATCGCCCCATGTGTGGTCTGACGAGGCGACTCGCTATCACCGTCCTGCTCACAGTCGCGTTCGATGCGCGCGCCGATGAGTCCGACTTCCTGACGACGATCGGTCAGATCGACTGGGAGTGCGACGACCCGGAACGCACTCCGTGGGGTATGGGTGTGCTCGAGGGTGTCGTCGAAGTCGGCCGACACGGAGATTCCGTGATCAGCGAGCTCGACGACCTGCACCTCTTCGTCGCGCACGTCTGTCCCGACAGCTTCGCAGAGCAGCTCGCCATTGGCACGGACGACCGTTTGCTGCGATCGGAAGAATCGACCCGGGACCGATTCCGCTGGACCTGCGAACGCGGCGACAAACTACGGACGACGGTCATCGACGAGAAAGGTGCCGCTCGCACCGTTCGTCTCCCTTGTCCGGTGCCCCGACTGCCCCGCGGCCTCACGCTCACGCTCACCCGACGCGGTCACGAATCCCAAAGCGCCCTTTCGTCTCATCCCCATCTGCTCCATCGAACCCGCTCCGGGTTCCTCGTGCGCGCCCGCTTTCGTCCCCGCACGCGGCCCATCTGGTCACAGAGCAGCGATGGCTCGACGACCTCTTACAGCTTCGAGGGTCCGCAAGGCGTCGAGACGCGGCTGCGCGTCACCGAAACCGCACCCGATAAAGGGCAGAGCGTCGCGTCCGCAAGCGCGGTCTTGGAATCGCGGACCTCCACCGGCTGGCGGGAGCTTTCGACAGTTCCGCCGGGCCCCCTCACCGAGCACATGGAGCCGATTCCCGACGTGACGGGCGACGGGATTCCGGAGGTCTTCCGTTTGGAGAGCCGGGTGCCCTGCGACGGCGGCCCCTGGGCGCAGGTGCTGTCGGTTTTGCCAGAGCCGCGTGTGCTCGCGACTTACTACGTCGAGGGCAAGGGCTGCGATCGCTGAATCAAGACGTTTAGGACGTCGCTTCGTCGAGCTGTTTTCCGATCGCTTCCGCCTCAGCCATCTTCTCGGCGTAGCCCTTGATGTCCCCGTTTTGTTGCAGGCGTTGCGCTTCGGCGAGGAGACGTTCGTAGTCTGCGCGAAGTTTCTTTGTCGGGTCTTTCTTGAACAAGCCAAACATGCTGCGCAAGAGTGTACATGCGGTGGGCCTCTGTCGAGGGCACACGCTCGCCTGAGCGGTGCTGGCACCGACGGGTCGTCAGAGAACCATCAGTCGAACCCGGCCACTCGCGAGAAGCCGTTCTTCTTGATCGGTCACATCCACCGTCCACAGATGGGCTCGTCGGCCGACAGAGACCGGCGTTGCACGGGCGCTGAGGATCGCCCCATCCTTCGCGGGTTTGAGGAAGGAGGTGTGATTCTCGACGCCCACGACGTTCTTGTCGCGCCCGGCCGCGACCCAGGCACCGACCGAGGCAGCGGTCTCGATCAGGCTGCAGTGCACTCCGCCATGCAAGATCCCGAAGGGCTGCAAATGGATCGATGACACGGTGAGGGTGACGAGCACTTCGTCGGCCGTGGCGCGCACCACCTCCGCGCCGAGGGTGGCCAAGAATCCGTCCGCGCCACTCTTTGCCTGGTCGGTCATCCGCTTCCTCCAGTTTGCATCATCAGTAGGAAACTTCTGTCGTCTACGCAAAGACCACAGCTCTGAATTTTGGCGGGCGTCGTGTCGATCGAAGCTTTAGTTTAAAAGCCGTGCCGACGTCTGAGCAACAGCAAATCCGAGTCGCGACCCTCGAGGAAGCGGACGCGTATGCCTTCAGCGACGCCGAAGAGCTCTGGCATTCATTGACCCACGGCTTCGGCGCGGTCCTCGGCCTCGTAGGCTTGATCGCGCTCACCTATAAAGTTGCGGAGGCGGACTGGAGCTCGTACTGGGCCGCTCTCACCTATGCCAGCGCGCTCGTGCTCGTGTTCGCGAGCTCGGCCGCATGCCACGGCCTCTCCCGAACCCGCTACGCTCTCTGGTTCGAGATGGCCGACCACATCGCAATCTTCCTCATGATCGCCGGAACCTACACCCCAGTGGCAGTCATCGTTCTCCCCGAACCCGTGGGCAGCACCATGCTCATCGCAATGTGGGGGACCGCCGCGGCGGGGATCGCATTCAAGGTCTTCAGCTACGTCACCGGTTGGCACGAGCGGCTCCGCACTCCCTCGGTCGTGATCTATCTCGTCACAGGTTGGATCGGCCTTTGGGCCGTGGAGGACATCGCACGCGAGATGGCACCACCGGCGTTTGCCTGGTTCATAGCGGGCGCGGCGCTCTACACCATTGGGGCGGGAATCTACTCCCTGCGGCGCGTGCCACTGAGCCACCTCGTCTGGCACTTCTTCGTTTTGGCCGCCGCCACCTGCCACTTCGTAGCGATCTACTCTTACGTCGTCTGAATCGCCCTTGGCGAGCGATGGCAAGTGTGTGTTGCCGTCGCGGGTGAAAGTGAGAGCGTTTCCGTGGGCATCCCAGACCTCGCCGTCTCGAACCTGACCTCTCCGCCAGTCCTCTTCTTCTTGCCGAAGAAGCTCTCGACAAAAGCGTTGTCGTAGCAGTTTCCACGACCGCTCATGCTCTGCTGAATCCCGGGCTGTTCAAGCAGCTTCCGGTACTTCTTGGACGCGTACTGCGATCCACGGTCCGAGTGGTGGATGAGCCCCTCTGGCGCACCCCGGTGACCGATGGCCATTCTGAGTGCCGCCAGCGGGCGTTCTGTTCGCATATGCGTTGCCGTCGCCCAGCCCACGACGCGTCTCGAAAACAGGTCTATGACGACGGCGACGTACAGCCATTCTTCCCACGTGCGAACGTAGGTGATGTCCGAGGCCCGAACCTGATTCGGGGCCGTCGGAGGCTCACGATCTTTGAGTAGATTCGGTGAGACGGGGCTCGAGTGCTTCGAGTCCGTCGTCTTCTGAAAGCGCTTCTCAGGGACTCCTCGCAGCCCGTTCTCGCGCATCAATCGAGCAACCCGCTTCTTTGACACTCGCTGTCCTCTGTTTCTGAGCTCTCCTTTGATGCCGGGGGCGCAGGAGACTTCTCCGCTCTCTTTGTGAATGGAGCGAATGTGCGCGAGTAGCACTCGATCGGATTTCGCCCGTTCGCTCTCTGGCCGTGAACGCCACGCGTAGTAGCCACTGCGCGTAACCTTGAGAACACGACAGAGCAGCGACCGAGTTGTTGGCCTTCTCCGCGTCGATGAAAGCGAATCTCATGGATTCTCTTTGGCGAAGAAGGCCGTCGGTACGCTCACATGGTCGCTGCAACACCTTCAAGAACAGTTGGGCTGGGAGAAAGCCATGGGTCGTGCGTACGATGCTGACGAGCAAGAGGAGCTTTGGCGTCGCTGGAAACGAGGCGATCGGATTACTGATATCGCCAGAGCTCTTGGACGCGAGACAGGCTCTCTGTATGGGGTGCTACTTGCACGCGGTGGCTTTCCTCCGGCGCGTCGCAAGCGCTCCGTCCAGACACTCAGTCTAGAGCATCGCGAAACGGTTTCTCGAGGGGTCGCAGCCGGGTCTAATATTCGGGCGATCGCTCGCGACCTGGGACGGGCCCCACGCAAAATTTCCCGTGAAATCGCTCGAAATGGAGGCCGTCGACGGTATCGCGCTACGGACGCCGACACGCGAGCTTGGAAGTCTGCGTGCAGACCGAAGGAGTCGAAGCTTGCCCTCAACTCTCGATTCTCTAATCGCCACTCAGGTTGGACCGTGCGGCACCTAACCCTGTTCGAGCCCTAGGCTTAACCGGGTGAACCGCTGGGGCGGTCACATACGATGGCGGGCTCGAAGCCCAAATGCATATCCGACCCGCCCCACGGTGCACGACCCGCTCAATCCCGAAAACACGTTCCATCTCCGAAACAACTGCGTGCACCGCGTCCCACGCCCGGTAGAGCCAAAAGCACCATGATGCTCACCGCAATGTGAAGACCGACAGTCACTTTCCGGTCATACCAAGTACGACGCCAACGGGAATCTGTTGCGCTCTGCGACCGGTCCGAGTGACCCGAATGCTCGCGAGCTAACCTATGCACCGCAGGACCGTCCACGGACCATCACCACGGGCACAGAGAGCGTCGAGTTCGAGTACGGACCCAGAGATGAGGCGGTGGTCGAAATCTCAGGGGACAACCCCCGGATCCGCTTCGGGAGCTCGGAGCTCGAAACGAACGTGTCGAGCGGGTATTCGCTGAATCAGTCCCGCCAGGTTCTGTCGGTCTCGACGGACGGTGTGAGGCTCCAGCGCGAGCTGACTGCATACGGGCATTCGGCGACACCCACGTGGGACACCGAATGGCACTACCTGGTTCGGGACATCGTGGGGTCGCTCGTGGCGTCCACGGATGAAACCGGCGCGCTCGAGTTCCAGCAAGGCTCGGCCGGCGCCGCGACTCCGCCGCCGGCGCGGGGGCTTGCGATCGGGCCGCCTCTTGGCGACTCCCTGGCCAGACGATCTCTTGATACCGGTCCTCTGGGGCACTGCTTTCGTGGGCACCGCCGCAACCGTCGGGATAACCCTAAACGAGGCGAAAGGAGATGGTGACGACGCGGAGACAGCCCCTGAACGTGACCCGGCACAGGATAAGCGGCTGACGAACAGTGACATTCAAAAGCTTAAAGACGCGGGTATCGACATTCATGCGGAGAAGGGACGTAGGAACCCGTCCAAGAAGGATCTTTTCAAAGACCGCGACGGCAACGTCTAGGTTAAGCCAAAAGACGGCTCTGGTCCCGGTGATCCAACGGGTATCAACCTTTACGATCTGTAGGAGTGACCCGCGGCTTGGGATGTGCCGAGCAACCGAGGTGTCGGTGTCATTGAGCACATCGCATGCCGCGGGCCGGTGCGACCTGAAGAGCCGAGCGAAGTGCCGCCCCAACACTCAAAGTCTTCTGGTGCCGCCTGGCTAAGAGCCCGCCGCCAAGTTTGCATAACCTCGGGTACCGCCGCCGGCGACCCAGGGTCCAAGCGCGTCGGCGCCGACGCGGCCGCGGGCTCGCCCCACGCCCTCGGCCCGGCAACCGTCGACAGCCAGCTCTCGCAGCTGCTTGCCTGGCTCAACGCCCACGTGGGCGCCATCAGCGGGGCCCACAACGCGAGCGCCATCGCGGCGCTGCCCCACAACTACGTCTCGGCGACGAACAAAGATTGGCGGCGGTCGAACCGAGCGCCATGCTTTCCACCCAGTTCTAGGCATTGGGCTTCGCGTGACTAGGTTCGTACAAGCGTCGAATCGCACTGGGGCGATTTAGCCGGCTAAGGAATCCTCTGAGTCACGTCGCCGCCTCGCGCTTTGCGGTTGACGATCAACAGGTCGATGCGACGATTCTCAGCTCGTCCTTTTAAGTTCTCATTGCTCGCCAAGGGCTCTTCTTCGCCCGCACCCCTGGCCGTGAGGCGGCTGGTGTCGACTCCGCCCAGAGTCGAGAGAAACCCCATCACGCTCTCGGCCCGCTTCACGGAGAGTTCGCGATTGAGACGGTCGCCACCCGTTGAGTCGGTGTGGCCCGTGATCTCCACGGTACTTTCAGGGAAGGTGTTGATTGCGGCTACGACTTTGTTGAGCATACCGTAGTTGGTGGCGTTGACGTCATGCTTGCCGGGCTTGAAGTCGAATCCCTTCAGGCGTATTAGCACGTTGTCACCCTGCCTAAACACCTGTGCCTCACCCTCGTCGAAGAGATTTTGAGCCATTTCAAAACGCTCCTGGCGTCTCTGCTCTTTTCTTTCTTCCTCGGCCTGAGCCATCGATTGTTCGGATAGGCGCTCCTTAAGCGCTGCTGCCTGCGCCAAGTTGTCTCTTTGTGCCTGGCTGAGTCGGGACGCACTGCGGCTGTTCATCGCGGCGAGCTGCTGGTCCTGAAGGGCCAAGAGTGTTTGCAGTTCGTCCTCATGGTCGCGTCGCTGCGACTCCAGTCTCGCCTCGAGCTTCGAGACGCGCTGCTGTGCGAGTTCATTGCTACGACGGCTTTCATTCATGACAGACTTGAGCGAAAGCGAGTCGGTACGAAGCGCTTGAATCACCTTGGAATTGGGTCGATCGAAGGGCAGCATCTCGTCACGAAGCGCGTCTCTCACGGACTGCAGTTGGCTCTGATACCAGAGCACGCGGTCCTCCTCCGTAAAGCTCTGCGAGTCGTAGTACTTGACGAGGTGGGTAACCATTCGCGCACGGTCAGCCAAGAAAAGCGCCTCGTCGGCGTAGGTGTTGGCTTTGTCCGCTTGGGTTCGATCCGCATCGAGAACCGAGACCGCCAGCTTGAGCTGCTCCCGGGCTTTCTGGAGTGTTTTCGGCGCGTGTTTGTCCGCGTCCGCCTCTTCGGCCACCTCGATTGCTTTCTTTGCGGCCTCGACCGTGCCCTTCTTCATGGCGTCGAGCTCCAGCTTTGCATACTTTTCGATGAGCGCAGGTCGCGTCTCGCGGGCCTTCGCTGTCTCGCCGTCTTCGAGCTTGCGCGAAGCCTCTCGGAATTTTTCGTCTGCGTCTTCCGATCGGTCCTCGAAGAGGAGCGCAGCGCCTTGCATGTGTGCACGCGTTCTTAGGTCGACGACCTCTTCCATCTCTTCGGAGTTTTTCGCGATCATCTCGTTCAGTTGTCTGAGGTAGGCCATGCCTTTCTGAGCGGAATCGGTGGCGTTTTGATTTTCGGATTTGCGTGCCGACCGGACCGCGTCATCGAGCTGCTCCTGTGTCTGCTCAAACAGGCTCGGAGCGAGCAACGCGCCGTCTCTCCCCCTGGCTGCTTCGAGACCGTCGCTCAGCTGCGCGACCGCGTCATTCTGCCTCAGCGCTTCCTTCCGGGATAGATTCATGGTGGCGCAGCCGCCGACGAGGACGCCTCCGAGCACCATCAATCGTAGGTATTTTCCTAGGTTAGACACGCACCCTACCGGTTTCTTTGTCATGACTTCCTTGCCTTGCTCCGTCGCCCAGCGCCTGCTGTGGCAGACGGGTTAGTCTTTGCTGCGGGCCTCGCCGCAGACTTCATCGATTTTTGTGCGGACCCCAAGAGTCGGACTGGCGTCCCTGTGGACGCCCTAGTCGCCTTGCTCTCTCTGTCCATCGCGCCCGCATCCTCCGCAGGGCCCCACGATCCGCCATGGCACCACCCTAACCCACCACCGTCATGCAAAGGGCGAGCCAGGACGGGATCGCTCGCCCATCCGGCGTGTGAGGGGGCCGCGTCGGGATCCAGCGCTCGATCGTTCAATCGAAATGACATACTGTGTTATCAAATTGATTGAGGTGTGCGGTGCGTGTCGAAGATCTGAGTCACGAGGAACTCTTGGAGCTGGACCCTGAGGGCGGGGTGATCCGCTTTGCGGGACAACGCTCGCTGTTGCTCGACGCGGTCGCCATGGGCCTGCATCGCAAATATCTCGTCGAGAACTTCGGCCTAACCGCGGCCCGAGCGGTGCTGACGCAGTTTGGCTTCGCCCATGGATGGCGCATGGCTGAAGCCATGAGGCGCGGGATCACGTGGCAAGATGACGCCGAGTGGCGTCGCGCGGCCCCCCATCTCTACGCGCTCGAGGGTCTCTTTAGGGCTCAGGCCGGCAGTGAGGATTCGCTGACGAGCGAGGGAACGATCCTACTCGCATCCTATGAGGCAGAGCAGCATCTGCTGCATTTTGGGCGCTCCGACTCGGCCGTCTGTTGGACCGTTTGCGGCTTGCTGAGCGGCTACGTTAGCAAGACGGTCGGTAAGGAGATCTATGTCTTGGAAGATCGCTGTCTCGCACGAGGCGATGCGGCGTGTCATTTCGTCGGGAGAACACGCGAGGAGTGGGGTGAAGCGCGTGCAGAAGACTTGACCTTCTATGACAAACGAAGGCTCAAAGAAAGCCTCGATGTGTCCCTCGGCCAGGTCCTCGAGACCTTGAGGGCCGCAGAGGCAAAGCTGCGGGCACACCGCAAAGCACTGGTCGAGGTGGTTCGAGATGCGGACGAGCCCCGTGGCGTTATTAACAAGAGTGCGAAGATGAAAGAAGTCGTCGACCTCGCGCGGCGTGTGGCCAAGGTCGATGTCACCGTGCTCATCGCGGGAGAGAGCGGGGTCGGCAAGGAGCGGATCGCGCGGCTCATTCATGACGAGTCAACCCGTACGCTCGGGCCGTTTGTGGCCGTCAACTGCGCAGCTCTTACAGAGACGCTGCTCGAGAGCGAGCTCTTCGGGCACGCACGGGGCGCTTTCACTGGTGCGACGTCCGACCGGCCTGGTTTGTTCGAGGCGGCGAGCCACGGGACGCTCTTGCTCGACGAAATCGGCGAGGTGTCGCCGGGGATGCAGGTCAAGTTGCTGCGTGTACTGCAGCAGCGCGAGATCCGTCGCGTTGGGGAGAACGAGAGCCGACCAGTAAATGCGCGGGTGATCGCCGCCACCAATCGGGACTTGGCCCTCCGGGTGGCTGAAGGCGAGTTTCGCAAAGATCTCTACTACCGACTCAAGGTGGTCGAGCTGCAGGTTCCGTCTCTGCGAGAGCGGGTCGATGACATCCTGCCGCTCGCCAGGCTTTTGCTCGGAATCGCAGCGGCGCGGATGGGGCGGAAAATCACAGGTATCGATCCCGGCGTGGCTGATCAGCTGCTGCGCTACGCGTGGCCAGGAAATGTGCGCGAGCTCGAAAACGCGATGGAGCGTGCTGTCGCGCTCGCACAGGGTAGCCGTGTGCAGCTTGGCGATCTCCCGGAGGAGATCCGCCTGGCTTTTCCAAGGCCGGTGGTGAACGGGGAAGCGGTGCAGAGCCTGAGTGAGGTCGAACGCGACTACATTTTGGCGGTCTTGGACATCAACGAGGGCAATCAGACGCACGCTGCCAAACAGCTCGGAATCGGCCCAGCGACGCTTTACAGAAAGCTCAAGAAATACGGATCGCTGCGAAAAAGCAGCTCTCCCACTCCAGAGGTCGAGCCTTGACCATTGCACGGAGTGAGGAGGGTGGAGAAATCGACCTAGGAGAAATGGAGAAATCGACCTGGTGACGTTCTCCGGCGCGGAACCAGCAGGAAGGGGTCGAGATTCGCCGAAAGCTACCACGTTGCCTGGCAGCCAACCGAAGACGTTGAGCGCGAGGCGAAAGCTCGAAACGCTGACCTCGATGAGTTCAAACCGATGCGTGAAGAGCGGTCGAAGCCCATCCTGAAGCGCATCGAAGCATGGGCGATGGAGGTGCGGCCGCTGCCGGAGAGTGCGCTCGGCAAAGCCGTGTCGTACATGGCGAAGCTTTGGCCGGGGCTCACACGATTTGCTAACGACCCTCGTGTCCCAATGGACAATAATGCCACTGAGAGGTCGTTGAGAAACGTCGTTGTTGGCAGGAAAAATCACTACGGGTCGCGCTCGCAGCGCGGGACCGAAGCCGCCGCCCTGTTTTACAGCCTCGTAGAATCCGCCCGGCTCGCAGGGGTCGAGCCACGGGCCTATCTCACAAGAAGCGGCGATCGCGGCGCTCGAAGACCGCCCCATCCCGCTGCGCGTTAGGCCCGAGGATCGCCTCCAGCGCCTCCGAGAAAATCACCCGTCGAAACCCCTTTCAGGTAGAGCACAGGAAGCAATTCATCGACGCTGGGCGTACGTCGCAAGAATGGCGGTGGGATCTTGCTGGTGAATTTGAACTGGCCACTTCGGTCACGGACGCGAGGTTGCTTCACCGTCACTGACCCGGCTCCAGTCACGAGCTCGCGCTCCGGTAGGTGGCCGTTGCGGACTACGACACAGTGGCCTTTGTCGTCGACGACGTTTGAGAAGCCCGCGATCACCTCGGCGACTTCGTTGTCGAGGGCCGCTTGAAGAAGACGTCGCGCGCCTTCGCGCACGATCGCATCGAGCGGAGAGACTCCCGTGTCGTTTGCGCCTGGATTCTGAAGAGGGAGAACGTTCTCCGTCATGGTGAGCGTATCCTTGCTCCCCGCCAGCAAGCGGGGTGGTTTCGGTGTTAGCACCCGAAGGATACGCTCAACTTTCAGCTCAGCTCCGAACACAGTGCGATTTGAATATTTGAATGAGCCGTTGGGTCTGCGGGACCGAGCGATTCTCGAAACCTTTTACTCGACCGGGATGCGGCGGACGGAGCTGGTTGAGCTCACGCTGCACTCGCTCGATGTGGAGCGCGGCACGGTGCTGATTCGCCAGGGTAAGAAGCTGCATGCCTCTCTGGCTCCAAGCCGCGCCGAGCGTGCCGCAGGTCTCGCAGTTCCGGTGGAGGAAGTCCTTGCGGAGCTCGACGCACTGTGAGCTTGACGCTCACTGTTACTCCCGAGGCCCGTAAGCAAGTCCAAGAACTCGCGCGCTGGTGGAGGATCAACCGACCCGCATCCCGCACGAAAGTGAATGTACAATTCCGCCGGTCGACGTAGATCTGAAAACCAAACATGAAGGCCAGTGTCCAGACGTCGAGTGCGGTCCATTAAACGCCCTCATCAGCCAGAACACGACCATTGCCCAAACGGAGATTAGCGAGCCGCGGTCGGCGGATTCTAACTGGGGGCAATGTGGTTGGGGTACTAGGACTCGAACCTAGACTGACGGAATCAGAATCCGCCGTCCTGCCAATTAGACGATACCCCAACGGCGCGGGGCGGAACCTAATGAGAAAGCGACCATTCGGCAAGAATTTTTGCGCCGCCCCACCGCGAGGAAGCTCGCGTTGTTCGCGAAGAGATTGGCCTCGATCGGACTGCCGACCCCGTCGCGCCGTTTTTCGGAGACTGCACTCCGTTGGCCCGCACCAGCAAAACACCGACGTCACGCCAGCGGTACCCGATCTCGAGCCCATAGCGCAGCTCGTCCGAGAAACCCTTGAAGCGCTTCGCAAAGCCCGCATTTCCGGTGAGGTACAAAGGAATCCGAGAAAACCCGTGGCCGACCAAGAGCTCGCCGCGAACATCCGCCTCCCCATCTCCGGTCACGAGCCCGTTTTCCTGGTCCGTGAGCCCAATGGGGATCCCGGCGGTGAGCTGCCCCGACAACACGGTCCCACCAACCTGCGTCACGCGGTAGCGCACGGCGAGCTCCCCGTCCCCTCAGGGCGGTCACCGAATCGCCGGGGAATCGCTCCACGCCACTGAGCTGCCACACCAGACTGTTCAGAGTGAAGTAGCGGACCGGCAGATTGCCAATCACCGTCAGACGTTCGAAGAGGCCATACTCCGCGTGAATGCTGAAGAGGGTATCACCAAAGGTCGCGATGTCGACGGGTTCGACGCGGAGAGCGCCGCCGTCGGAAAAGCTGACCGTGACCCTGCCCGATATGGTGTATCTCGAAGACCCGACAAAGGTGCCGCTTCGGCCCAGAGACGCCGCGTCGAACACCGTCAGCGTCTTCAGCGACTCCACCCGTGCGCTCAGCTGAAGCGTGGAGCCGAGCGCCAGACGCGCGCTTCGCGACTCACCGGTAAGCCCCGTCACCTCGACGACCGCGGGTGCGCTCAGGTCCTCCACGACCGTCACCAGGGTCTGGAGATCAATGGCGTCGGGCGCGGCGATCGATTGTGTCCCGACGAATTCGCCGATCACGCGGGTTTGCCCCGGCCCACCGGCTCGGACTCTCCCCTCTTCATCCACCGCCGCAACGCTCGGATCGTCGGAGCGGAAGCCCATCTCTGCATCACCGACAGCGACGGGCTCGCCTTCCACATCGACCACGAGCTCCCCGCTGAGCACGGCCTGCTCCCCGACCTGCAGCGCAAGGGAGGCCGGAGCGACCCGGACGGAGGGTGTCTCGTCCACGAAATCAGTCCCTACCCCGCAAGCGCGCAGCGTCAGGCCCATCGGGGCTCCACCGTGCCACCACCCTCTCCTGAGCATATTCGCACCTTTCAGTCGTCGAGAGTCACAACCCCGTTCGTCGCCAGGACGATAAGAGGAGCATGATGAGCCCAACCCTCGCTTTCGGTACGTTCCTGGTGGTCTCGACGGTTACGGTCGAAGACGCCGAATTCTTGGGTTTCTCACACGACGAAGGCCTCGCCGCCTGGCAGCTCGTTCTGACGGAAGACACGCCTCGCGGCCCCCTGCGCTACCCGCTGGTGCAGGTCGTGGAGTCGAGCACTCTCAAAATCGTCGGCGAGTTTCGCATCGGCGCGGCTCGTCACGCGAAGAGCGGTCGCGTCGTGCCGCCGAGACGCAGCGCGAGTCAGCGTTGGCGTGCGGCAAAGGGTTTATCTGCCTGGCAAGAGCTCGCCACGAGGGAAGAAATCGGGCTCTCCCCACTCGCTGAGATCAGCGATCAAACCCGGGTTGCTCTCAATCGCGGCTATTTGTCCGATCGCAAAGGCGGCCTGCACTTCGCGGGCGCCGCGGGGATCGAGTTCTTGCTCCGCGTGGATTTGACCAACGGCGGTGAGCTCCAGCTCGGCCGCTTTGGGCATCCGGACGCAGAGCGCGCGCGCGTGCGGGTCTATTCATCGCCTACGGGCCATCACGTTGCCATCGAGTGCGCACTCACTCTCGGGCCGAAGAACCGTCGGGCTGAGACCGTCCTGCGACGACTGGTCGGCTTTCCCCTGCGGGCCCGACCGGCCCCGGGGCCGATCGATCCTGCGCGTGTACGGGTGATCTACGGTGAAGACGCCTGGGGCTTCGGCTACAAGGGCGGCCCGAAGGGCTACGCTGTCTCCCTCAACCTCGAGCGCTGACTCGTTCAGAGAGCTCTCGTCCTGCCTGCCCGCTTGGACCGCGTATTCGCCCCTCGAAGCCGAGCAG
>CAYXVF010000044.1:0-22834 GCA_964468125.1 uncultured Bdellovibrionales bacterium
GAGCACTACCTTGACACGGTAGGGGTCAGCAGTTCGATCCTGCTCGAGCCTACCAGCCAGCCGGCCGGCGTCTTAAACCTTCCGGAATTTTTGCGTTTTTGACGTTGACCGAAAAACTAGGGGCGTGCTAACCACGCCTTCCCCCGCAGGTCCGCCGCGCGGAGGGTGAAGGAGTGCCTTGCGGGATGGACCCGAGAGGCACTGAGAAGTCGGGTGCTCCGTGAGCGGAGCGGGAAGGAAAAGGAGCTGGCTATCAATCAGCGACGTGGCACCAGTCGGACTACCGATCTGCGCGTGAACCGGCGAATCCGAGCCCGAGAGGTTCGGGTCATCGACGACAAGGGGCAGCAGCTCGGCATCATGCCGCCCGAGCTCGCAATGCAGAAGGCTCAAGACCAGGGATTGGACCTGGTCGAGGTGTCGCCCGAAGCGAATCCTCCGGTTTGCCGGATCATGGACTACGGCAAGTACAAGTACGCGCAGAAAAAGAAGAAGAACGAAGCCAAGAAGTCGCAGACCAACACCACGGTCAAAGAGGTCAAGTTCCGTCCCAAAATTGAGCCGCACGACTACGATACAAAGGTCAGCCGGATCAAAAAGTTCTTGGGAGAAGGTCACAAGGCGAAGGTCACGATGATGTTCCGCGGTCGCGAAATCACGCACCAAGATATCGCGCGCGACATCATGAAGCGTATCGCCGACGACGTAGCAGCCGAAGGGGCCGTCGAATCGTTTCCGCGATTGGACGGACGCAACATGATTATGGTGGTCGCGCCGAACAAGTGAGCACCCACCGCGAGAGGCAGTGATGGCGAAGACTAAAATGAAGACGAAGCGCGCGGCAGCCAAGCGCTACCGTGTCACCGGCAAAGGCCGGGTCAAGGTCGGTCGCAAGGGCAAGCGCCACTTGTTCACCGGACATTCGCGTAAGCGTCTGCGCCAGCTCAAGGGCACCACGCACCTGAGCGAGGTGGACGAGCCGATGGCCAAGCGCCTGATGCCGTACGCCTGAGACCGTTCGAATCAAATAGCCAACACGAGATCGGCATGGGCTCTAGAAGTCGTCGGCGCATGGTGCGCCGGCCCGCCTGAATGAGGTCTCGAGGAGTAGAAGTATCATGGCCCGTACCAAGGGTGGTCCGAAGACCCGTCATCGTCGCAAGGCAGTCCTCAAGCAAGCCAAGGGCTTCTGGGGAGCGCGCCGCAAGCTCTATGGCCCCGCGCGCGAAACCGTGCACCGGGCGATGCAGTACGCCTACATTGGCCGCAAGCTCAAGAAGCGCACCTATCGCCGCCTCTGGATCACGCGCATCAACGCCGCGGTTCGCCCCTTCGACATCAGCTACAGCCGATTCATCAACGGCCTCACCAAGGCCAACATCGAGCTCGACCGTCGCGCGCTCGCGGACCTCGCGATTCACGACCCGAAGGCGTTCGAGTCGGTCGTGGGCGCCGCCAAAGCCGCGCTCTAAACCGATTCACACGAACGCCAAGACCGGGAGCACGTGGTGGCGCTCGACGTCGACCTAGAGAAACTCGAAAAGGCGGCTCTCAAACAAGCGAAAGACGCTCGTTCGGAGAATGAGCTCGCGGAAATCCGCTCCAAGATCCTCGGCAAGAAGGGCACCCTGGGCCAAGCGCTCAAGGGCATGGGCAAGCTCTCACCCGAGGAACGCAAGAGCGAGGGCCAACGGATTAACGAGGTGAAGGGCCGCATCGAGTCCACGATGCGCGAGGCCGAGCAGCGTCTCCAGGCTCTCGCGCGGGAGGCGGCGCTCGAGGCCGGGCGCTTTGACGTCACTTTGCCTGGTCGTCGTCTGGGCGCCGGAGCCGCGCACCCACTCCGCTTGATCGAAGAGCGGGTCATTGAGTGTCTCGCCCCGCTCGGGTTCACGGTGGCCGACGGGCCCCTGATTGAGCACGATTGGTACAACTTCGAGGCGCTGAATTTTCCGGCCAATCACCCGTCGCGCGACATGCAGGACACGTTCTTCCTTTCGGACGAAGTTCTCCTGCGCACCCACACCTCTAACGTGCAGATCCGCACCATGGAGCTGCGCCCAGCGCCCGTTCGAATCCTCGCTCCGGGCATGGTGTTTCGCAAAGACGAAGTCGATTCGACGCACTCGCCCGTCTTTCATCAGATCGAGGGTCTGTGGATCGACGAGCGCACCACTTTTGCGGACCTGAAGGGGGTGCTTCGCCGGATCGCGATTCATCTTTTCGGCGACTCTACGGAAGTGCGTTTCCGCCCGAGCTTTTTTCCCTTCACCGAGCCGTCGCTGGAGATGGACGTGAAGGCGCCTGGCCTCACCGGCGGAACCGGCTGGATGGAGCTCTTGGGCGCAGGAATGGTCCACCCGAACGTTCTCTCGGCGGTCGGCTACGATCCTGAGCAGGTCCAGGGCTTTGCCTTTGGCATGGGTATCGAGCGCCTGGCGATGCAAGCGTTTGGCGTCGACGACATCCGAAACTTCTACGAGAACGACCTCCGATTCCTCGAGCAGTTCGGTCCACGCGGCGCGTGGCGGGAATGATGGGAGCACGGCGATGAAGATCGCGCTGGATTGGCTCGCCGACTTCGCTGAGTGGCCCGATCAGGACAGCCTGATCGAAGGCCTGACGCGTGCGGGCATCGAAGTCGAAGACGTGCAGGACCCTGCCTCGACGGTGATTGGCGTCGTAGTAGGCGAGGTGCGAAGCGTTCAGCCCCACCCGAAGGCCGACAAGCTCAAGGTTTGTGAAGTGTTCGACGGCAACGCGGCCCACACGGTGGTCTGTGGAGCGGCGAACGTGGAGGCCGGTCAGCGCGTGCCGCTGGCGCGCGTGGGGGCCCATCTGGGAGATTTCGAGATCGGGGCGCGCAAGCTGCGAGGAGTCGAGAGTCGCGGGATGATTTGCTCCCGCGAAGAGCTCGGACTCGAGGTCAAGAGCACGGGAATCTGGCCCCTACCCGGTGAGCCAGACCTCGGAGAGCCCATTTTCGAGGCCTTCCCCTTAGCACCACTCGTGGAGCTTTCGATCACGCCGAATCGACCCGATCTCCTGTCGCACATGGGCGTCGGACGCGAAGTGGCCGCCCTGTTCGGCACGAAGCTGAGGAACCCGAATCGCAGACCTGCGGAGAAGGGTCCGCCCGCTGACGGCCTCGCTCGCGTGTTGATCGAAGACCCCGCTGGCTGTCGGCGCTACACCGCTCGCATCGTCACGGGCATCAAGGTCGGTCCGTCGCCGGACTGGCTCCGCGCCCGTCTCGAGCGCGTCGGGCAACGTTCGATCAACAACGTCGTGGACGCGACCAACTATGTGCTGATGGAGCTCGGCCATCCGCTCCACGCATTCGATCTGAGTCGATTGCGGCAGGAGAGTGGCCTCCCTACGATTCGCGTGCGACGCGCGAAGACAGGCGAGAAGCTCACGACTCTCGACGATGTGGAGCGGGAGCTCAACCCGGAGGACCTCGTCATCGCCGACGCGGAAGTGCCTGTTGCCATCGCGGGGGTGATGGGGGGCGCGAACAGCGAGGTTCACGACGGCACCACGACCATTCTCCTCGAGAGCGGCTGGTTCGACCCCGCATCGGTGCGCAAGACCGCCAAACGCTTCGGGCTTCACACCGAAGCCTCCCATCGCTTCGAGCGAGGAGCGGACCCAGGAGCCGTACTGCGCGCCGCCGATCGGTGCGCGCTATTGATCGCTGAGGTCGCCGGAGGCGAGGTCTGCAAAGGGGTCGTGGAGGTCGTCACCAAGGCGGAAGCAAAGAGCGACATTCGCCTGCGTCTGAATCGCATCGAGCAAATCCTCGGTGTGTCACTCAAATCGGAAGCAGTGGTGAAGCTCCTCGAGCCCCTCGAAATCCGTTGCATTGCTCGGCACGAGAGCGACCTGCACTTCGAGGCCCCGAGTTTTCGGCCGGACATCGAGACGGAGATCGATCTGATCGAGGAGGTAGCCAGACGCTACGGCTATGACGAAATCGCCGACACGTTGCCGAGCGCCGGTGGCCGCTTCGTCAAGGAATCGATCGCCGCCCGCCCCTCGGAAACCGCGCGCGCAGCCCTGCGCTCGGCGGGATTCTCCGAGGCTGTGACCTTCGGTTTTGGGTCGCCGTCGCGGTTCTCGCCTTGGAAAGAGCAAGAAGGCGAGCCACTGAAGGTCCTCAACCCATTGGGCGAAGAGCTGAGCGTGATGCGGACCACCCTCATTCCAGGTTTGCTCGATTCGCTCGCGCGCAATCAGCGGCAGGGCGCGAAATCCGTTCGCCTGTTCGAGCTGGGTGCTACATTTCATGCGCGGGAGCTCACAAAGACTGGGACCGGAGCTCTCCCGTTGACGCAAGGCGCGCATCCGGAACGCGACCGACTGCTACCGCGGGAGGAGCGGCGCATCGGACTCGTGGTATGGGGCGAGCGCGCGGCAGGCCGTTGGTACAGCAAGGGTGAGGCGGCGGACTTCGCGGACCTGGCCGGTGCGGTGGAGGACCTCTTAGACGCCTTTCGCTTTGGTCGCGCCGCCGTGCGCGTGCAGGCCGAGCGCTACGGTACAAATCCCTTCGCCACCGCCGAGATACGCCTGGGACAGGCGCCCGTCGGCTGGGTGGCGCAGCTCCATCCGGAGCTGTTGCAGCCCTACGAGATCGACGGACCCGTCTATGCGGCAGAGCTCTCTCTGAGCGCTCTTGCCAGCGCCGAGCAGGTCCCCATTCGCTCGAAGTCGCTGCCCAAGTTCCCGTCGACGCGGCGCGATCTGGCGCTCCTGGCTCCCCGAGCGCAGGCGAGCGCCGAGCTTGCGGCCTATCTTCGTGCGAACGCCGGCGGAAAGCTCGGTCCCGAGGTCGTGGAGGACGTCCGTCTCTTCGACGTGTATTCGGGCAAGGGGATCCCGGAGGACAAGGTGAGCCTCGCCTTCGCGATCGAGTACCGCCACCCCGAGCGTACGCTAAAGGACGAGGAGGTCAACGGCGCTTTTCAGGCGGTGATCGACGGGATCGCAGAGGCCTTCCCCGTGGAGATTCGCCAGTGATCGAAGGCAATTAGGGCGACTTTGTAGAATCCATGGCTTGCTTTCGCGCTCGGGCCGCGGGTATACGGGCAAAAGCTCAATGCCCTGAATAGTGTGGGGGACTTTGCATGACTAAAGCGGACCTCGTAGAGGCCGTTCACGAGACGGTCGGCTTCTCCAAGAAGGAATCCTCCGACATTGTCGAGCTGGTCTTCGACACCATGAAAGAGACCCTCGAGCACGGCGAGAAGATAAAGATCAGCGGTTTCGGGAACTTCGAGGTTCGCGACAAGCGCTCGCGCGTCGGACGAAATCCCCAAACCGGCGAGGTCATCGAGATCTCCGCCCGCCGCGTTTTGACCTTCAAGCCATCTCAGGTGCTCAAGGCCGCTCTCAACTCTACCGAGGACAACGGCGGCGCGCAGGGTGAGTGAGGGTGTCGACGGCGCGCACAGGGATTGAGCTCGGCCCCGATTCGCCGATCCCGGACAAACTCTACTTCAAGATCGGCGAAGTCTCGCAACTGGTGGGC
The DNA here is from genome assembly GCA_964468125.1 of uncultured Bdellovibrionales bacterium. Taxonomy (GTDB): domain Bacteria; phylum Myxococcota; class XYA12-FULL-58-9; order XYA12-FULL-58-9; family CAYXVF01; genus CAYXVF01. The sequence continues at coordinate 5,534 of CAYXVF010000044.1, forward strand.
GTCCGTGCACACGTGCTGCGCTACTGGGAGAAGGAAATCTCCTCGATCCGCCCGAGCAAATCCGCTTCCAACCAACGCCGCTACCGCCGCAAAGACGTTGAAATCTTCAGGGAGATTCGCCGTCTGCTCTACGAAGAACGCTACACGCTGGCCGGGGCCCGGAAGCGCTTGCTCAACGGCGGAAAAGACCCAGCACCCGAATCCGCTCCGGAGGCGGACTACTCCACAACAGGCTGCGAGGGCGAGACGAGCGCCGGCGCGGAAACCCCGGATCGCGAACCGGCGCCTGCGCGAGCACCGCAGCTCGACCTCGGTTTTGCCCGCGCTGCGGATGGAGAGAGGCTCGCACGCCTCAAGGCCGGATTGCGAGAGCTGATCCGAATGGCAGAGGAGTAGGGCGCGCGCCTCGATACCTTCAATCGAGGATGAAACGGTCTGGGTCGATCGGTTGCCCGAACAAACGAACCTCGTAGTGCAGGTGAGGTCCGGTCGACTTGCCCGTATTGCCCATGTAGGCGATCAGCTGACCACGGGTCACGCGATCCCCCACGCTCGCAGCAAAGCCACTCAGGTGCGCGAAGTGGGTCTGATAGCCGTAGCCGTGGTCGACGACCATCGTTTTGCCGTATCCGCCTCGACTGCCGGCAAAAATCACGACGCCATCCGCGGGTGCAACGATCGGTGCACCGACGTAGCCGCCGATGTCCACGCCCTTGTGCATCATGACGCGACCGTCCATCGGGTCACGGCGTCGACCAAAGCCACTGGTTGTCCAGGGAGAATCCGACGGGCGGATCGAAGGGGTGTTTGAGAGAATTTGCTCGGCGTCGTTGAAGTAGTCGACGAGGTCACTGAGTGTATCGCGCATGCGAGCGGCATTCTCTTTGACACGCGTGAGCTCGAGGCCGGTGGCGAGGGGGTCGCCGGTGGCGCCAGCTAACGCATCTTCATTCACGGCGCCTTCTAACGGCCCGACAGCCAGCAAATTCGGGCCCATTCCGAGTCCGCTCTTGGCCCAGACCTGGCTGAAAGCCATCTCCGAGCGCAGCGCGGAGCGTTCCACGTCCGGGAGGTCGTGTTCGATTTCATTCACGAGCGACGCGATGACCGCGTTCTCTTGCCTAATGCGTTCGCTTTCGCGCACCGCGCCACGAAGCATCAGCGAATGGACCAACATCGCGAGCGTCAGCACCAGCGACGAGGCGGTGACCGCAGCTCCGATGATGAGCCATCGGATCGGGACACGCGCACGGCGAACCGGTCCACCGGCCGTGTCCATGATCATCAGTTGTAACTCGCGTCGAGACATCCCTTACCCGGAAGCTAATTCATTTTCGTGAAAGCTCAAGAATTCCCACGTTTTAGGTCAGGAAGCGGTGGGTTGCAACCAGCCGGGAAGCATTCTGCTCCCACCCGCGGGAGAGTACGATCGCGCGGCCCTCGAACCTGTTGACCGGCGCAATCCAATAGAGTACTGCAGGCGCTCGCTCGGTCGGGGCGTAGCGCAGTCTGGTTAGCGCACTTGTCTGGGGGACAAGGGGTCGAAGGTTCGAATCCTTTCGCCCCGACCACTCTTTCGCCTCTCCTCTACAGCGTCCGGGGGTGCTCGGTGGATCGACCTCGCATCCTGATCTCCAACGATGACGGTATTGAGGCGCGCGGTATCCGCACGTTGACCGAGGCCCTCGAGCCCCATGGTGAGGTGTGGGTCGTCGCCCCGGACCGGGAGCGTTCGGCCACGAGTCATTCGATTTCACTGCACAATCCGCTCCGCATTCGTCAGGTCGGAGAGCGGCGCTACTCGGTCGATGGGACTCCGACCGATAGCGTTTATCTGGCGCTTCATCACGTTCTTCCCGCGCCGCCGGATGTGGTCTTCAGTGGAATCAACCACGGACCGAACCTCGGCAACGACGTGCTCTATAGCGGCACGGTTTCCGCAGCGATGGAGGGAGCGCTCTTTGGTCACCGGGCGGTGGCGACGTCCCTCTGCCTGAACGAGAAGAGTCGCGAGCGGGACCGACCGCCATATTTCGAGACCGCCGGGAGAGTCGCGGCGGGTGTGCTCCATGCCGTGCTCGACCAGCCGATGCCCCCGGGTGTTCTCCTGAACGTCAACGTCCCCGACGTACCTTTCGAGGATCTCAAAGGAAATCGCCTCTGCCGTCTCGGCTTCAACGACTGGGCAGAAACCGTGTCGGTGCGGCGCGATCCACGCGATCGCCCCTACTACTGGATCGGTGGCTCGAGAAGCGCCCGGGATTCGGTCACGGGCTCGGACGTCAACGCCGTTGCGGACGGGCAGGTCGCGCTCACGCCGATTCACTACGACCTCACCGACTACCGCTCGTTCTCCTACGTGCGCGACCTGCGAATCGACGGACTCGACCGAGTGGAAGACGAACTGGGTAACGAGCCCCTGCCGCATCCGATTCACCCCAAGGTGCGCTGACGCAGCGGCGATCGCTGCAAATTTCTCGCGTTCTTCGCCGCGTTGCGTAGGGTACGCGCATGTCGTACTCCCGCGCGCATATTTGTAGTCGTCTGCAGGCGTGTGCCTGCTTTCTGATGCTGGCATCGACCGCAGCGGTGTCGTGCGCCGCGAAGCTGCCGGTGGGGACGGTGGATGGACGTGCGCACTCACGCTTCGCCGGTGAGGTGCCGGCGCTCGCTCGGAGCGCACCGAGCGAGGGGCGCCATGTCGTTCAGCCCGGCGAGACCCTGTGGCGGATTGCCACCCAAAACGGATTGACGGTGGACGAGCTGGCCCGGGCCAACGGGATCAGCGACCCGACCCAGATTCGAGTGGGGCAAGAGCTGCGGGTTCCCGGCGCTGGAGCCTCGTCACTGGCGCTCGAGCGGGCGAGGGCGCTCGCCGATGGAGGCGCACAGGCAGGACCAAGCGTGGCCAAGGCCGAGAGCGATCCGCAGCCCTCTGAAGCGAAGCCCGTCGCTCGCGCAGAGCCTCCAAAGGCCTCGCAAGGCACGAGCGCGAAGAAGCCGCCCGGTCGGGTGAGTGTGGCGCAATACCCGCTTCGCTGGCCGCTGCGCGGCAAGATCGGGCGCAGCTACGGGCGACGCGGCAAGAAGCATCACGACGGCATCGACATTCTCGCGAACAGCGGTGAGCCGGTCAGGGCCGCGGGGGCGGGGAAAGTCGTGTTCGCGGACGAGCACGGTGGCTACGGCAAACTCGTCCTGTTGCGCCATGACAGTGGTCTCATCACGGTCTACGCCCACCAGAGCGAGCTGTTGGTCAAGAAGGGCGAACGCGTGCGCGGGGGTGACGTGATCGCAAAGGTCGGCGCCACCGGCAGCGCGGAGTCCCCGCATCTCCACTTCGAGGTGCGTAAAGGGATCGAGTCGAAGAACCCGTTGCAGTTTCTCCCGCCGTGAATCGATGGGCGAGGCGCCTGAGGATGGGTTAGGCTTAGGGGGAATCTGAAAATGGGTCGGGTGGGGCCTTCTGCCACACCTGACTGGAGTGCACCCTTGAAAAGGGCTCAGGACCTCATTTATCTCTAACGTCCGTGGCTCGTGAACGCGAAACGGTGGTGACCGTCGTCACCGACGGGATCGATCAGACACTCAGTCCTGCGGGCCAGGCGTGTTTGGTGGTCTTCTACGGCCAGAACCTCGGTCGCCGCTACTTTCTCGACAAGACCGAGCAAATCATCGGCCGCTCCGACTCCGCGAACATCCAGGTCGATCAGGACAGCGTATCGAGGCAGCACGCAAAGGTCGTAACAGAAGAAGGCCGTTCCAGCCTCCATGATCTCGGATCGACGAACGGCACCTTCGTGAACGACCAGCCCTGTCACTCAGACCAATTGCGCGACGGTGATCTCATTCGCATTGGCCAGACCATTTTCAAGTACATCTCTGGCTCGAACATCGAGAGCAAGTACCACGAAGAAATCTACCGCCTGACGACCATCGACGGCCTGACCCAGGCCTACAACAAGCGCTATTTCCTCGAAGCGCTGGAACGTGAGCTGAACCGGGCTCTGCGCTATCAGCGGCTTCTGTCGCTCGCGATGTTCGATATCGACCATTTCAAGAAGACCAACGACACTCATGGACACCTGGCCGGTGACTACGTGCTTCGCGAGCTCGCGAACATCGTCTCCAACAACATTCGTCGCGAGGACATCTTCGCGCGCTATGGGGGTGAGGAATTCTCGCTCATTCTTCCGGAGATCGATGCGGAAGCGGCCGGACAGGTTTGCGAGAAGCTGCGGCGGTTGATTCAGGACTTCGATTTCGTCTTCGCGGAGAAGCGCATTCCCGTCACGAGCAGCTTTGGCATCCGTTGCACGCAGCCTGGGGAGACGGACGTCCAGCCGGAGGAGTTCATCCACGATGCCGACGAGTGTCTGTACCGCGCGAAAGAGACCGGGCGAAACAAGGTCGAGCTCTAGCTAGTCCAGCCAGCGAAGGGCGAGGGCGCGCGTTCCTCGCCACGAGCCTCCGCTGGCAATGTTCGTGCACTCTCGCTAACTATTGTTGTCATGATCGCCGTCCTCGACGACCACGTGATCGATCAGATTGCTGCCGGTGAGGTGATCGAACGTCCGGCCTCGGCGGTGAAGGAACTGCTGGAGAACGCCTTTGATGCAGGCGCGAAGGCCGTTCAAGTCGAGCTCGAAGAGGGCGGACTCGAGCGAATCACGGTGAGCGACGACGGCGTGGGTATGACCGCGAAGGACGCGAGGTTGTGCATTCACCGGCACGCGACGAGCAAGCTGCGCAGCGTCGAAGACCTCTCAGCGATCCACTCCTACGGTTTTCGTGGAGAGGCGTTGTCGTCGATCGGTGCGGTCTCGGAGCTTTCGATCGCCACCCGGCGGCGAGAGGATCGATTGGGCACACGCGTCGAGGTGCGCGGCGGGGAGCTCCTAACGGTGGAGGCGTTCGGTGGAGCTTTCGGTACGTCCATCGATGTTCGCCACTTGTTCTTCAATACCCCCGCGCGACGAAAATTCATGCGTGCCCCGGCCACGGAACAGGCCCACGTCGTCGAGGCAGCGCTGCGCGTCGCCCTCGGTGCACGCCGGGGTGGGGTCGTCGTGAGCGCGGGGACCCGTCGTCTCCTGGACATTCCTGAGGACCAGCCAGAGGCGGAGCGGGTGAAGGCGGCCCTGGGCCCGCGTGTTCGAGATCTCGTGCCGATCGTCCATGACGGCGGCGAGGGTGTAACGGTCAGTGGCTATGTCACGTCGCTCGACACGCTGCGGAACGACACCAAGGGGACCTGGTTTTTCGTGAACGGTCGTTTCGTGCGCGAGCGCTTGCTGCAAAGGGCTTTAGTGGAGGTGTTTCGTCCCCAGCTTCCGCCGGGGCGCTACCCGATGGCGGTCGTGTACATCGACGTCGACCCGGAGAGCGTCGACGTCAATGTGCATCCGCAGAAGCTCGAGGTGCGTTTCAGCGACAGCAGCGCGGTCTACCGCGCGTTGACCGCTGCGCTCACGAGCTTGTTTGTAAGCGGAGCCTTTTTGCAAACAGAAGCGTTTTCGGAGCGCGGACGGGTGGAGCGCGCGACCGAACGATTCTTTGCCCGGGAAGGCTCGGGGCCTGGACCGAGCTACGCGGCGGGACCTTCGAGCTCGACGGGAACCTACCGTCCTCCACCGCTTCAGGGGGAGCTTCGAGCGCCTGCGCCTGCGAGTGGCGAGACGCGTCGCTGGATCCTGAGGGAGCGCGAGGCGTCGGTACTCTTGGTGGATCTTCGAGCGCTCGCCCAGCATCGCGCCATGGAGCGCCTGCGCGATGAGCTGGCGGCGGGGCAGAGCGCCGAGGCGCGAGAGCTCGTCCTACCCGAGATTCTCGAGCTCGACCGGGACGAGGCGCAATGTGTCGAAACGCTTTCCGACGCGCTTTTGCGCTTTGGCCTGGAGCTCGGACCGGCGGGGCCAGAGCGTCATGCGCTTCGGTCCGTTCCGGCGGCACTCGGCGATGTCGAGGCACGGGCCGTGTGGGCGGCGATAGCGCCGCTCCTGCGTGGCCAGGAGGCGCCGATCGAGGGTGAGGCAGCTGCAGCGTTGCTCCGTGCGATGGTGACCTGTGTCCCGGTGACCGAGGACGATCGCGGCGCGGCGGTGGACCGGGCCATTCGTGCGGGAGCGCCCGGTGTCTACGAGCTCAGCGACGAGGCGCTTCGGGCGCTGCTGCGCCGTTGACGGAATCGCGTCATTCGGGACATGGTCCACCGATGAGCGCGTTGCCCCTGGAGGCCACCTATCGAGTGGCGAGTGCGGAGGATCACGAGGTCGTGGTCGCGATGCTCCGGGAGTTGGTGGACGAGCTCGGCCCGACGGACTCGGCGCCGCGGATCAAGGCCCGTCTCGACGAGGATATTCGCCTCGCGATGGCGAGCGCCGAGGTCCGGATCTTCATCGCCGAGCGGGACGGCGAGGTGATCGGCCTCAGCCGGGCCGACATCTTGGCGAACGACCCGATCTTTCGGCTCCGCGACGATCGCCGCTGCGGCTACGTCGACCAGATGTTCGTACGCCCGAGCTTTCGGGGCGCCGGCGTAGGCTCGCAGCTCCTCGCCCTGTGCGAGGACTGGTTCCGCGAGCGGCGGATTGGGCACGCGCTGTTGCATGCGGCGCCGCGGGCGGTCCGATTCTACGCGCGCGAGGGCTACCAGCCGAACCGCGAAATGTTTAAGCGGCTCTAGGGCAGTCGTGAGATGCACCCAATCTCCGGTGATACAGAGGGCTGGCTCGCTCGGGAACGAGATTCGCGACCTTGAGTCCATGTACCTCCAGTGCGAATGACGCGCAGATATCGGGATACGAGAACCAAATACTTCACAGATAGCGGATCCGATACTTGTCGACCCAAGCGGGCGATGCGCACTCCAGCCCGGGGTGGGGGTCTGCTGCCGCCCGCGTCCGCCCATCTCGTCCATTGAAGAAGGCCTTGACCTGCCACTCAGCAGAAGCGCTGAGCTCCCGGTCGCCGATGGCGACCGCGTGCACGTGTGGCCGTCCGCCGCGCGGTCGGTACCAAGCTGCAAAACCAGCCCGGCGCAGCGCCGCGACAGCGAGCGTGCCCCCGTCACTGGGTGTCACGAATAGGTCGACGACTCCACCACCTTGATGCGGATGCGCGCCGAGCTCATTCCCATCGTAGGAACCCCGCATGACGCGCAGCTTGAGCTCACCCCGTACCGCTTCCTTGGCGGCGGAGAGCATGGTGACGGTGCGTTTGTTGAGCACGAGTCCGTCTCGTGCGACGCGCTCGTAGTCATGAGTCGGCTCATCGCGGGCGATCACGCTTTCGGCGACGAAGCTCACCAGGTTCTCGTCTGGCTCTCCGGGGCGGTTTGTCAGCGCGAGGCGGAAGCGCCGGAACCCTTCGCGGTCGAAACTCCACCCGATGGATTCCCCCCAGGCTAGGAGCGCCCGACCACTGACCTTTCCGACGAGGAGGGTCTTCTCCTCGGGACGGTCTTCGATCCCGAGGGCGTGGCGGACTTCGAGTAGGCGCTCCGGCCGGCGCCCGATGCGCATCAGGATTCGAATGGCGCGACGCAGCTCGGGGGCGAGGGTGGGCCACTCGTCCGGGCTGACGTTTAGGCGTGCCTCGCGGCCTTCGAGAAAGCGCGCGTAGGCCTCTGCAACATGCGGACCGATTCGGACGGCCTCGGAAAAGCCTCGCTCCATCTTGAAGACCCGGATGCCGTCGTCGGTGAGGGGATATCCGCGCTGGCGCACCATTTCGGCGAGATGGTGGACCTCACGTTTGCCGATCTTCAGGCTGTCGAGGCCGCGGTCGTCTCCAACGACACGTAGCAAGGCGTCGACCGCGTGCGGATCATGGGCGAAATCCGCCGCTCGAAACAGCGCGAGCGCCCGCCGCTGTTCCGTGTCGAGTCGTTCGAACGCACGTCTCCCAAGCTGAATGTTGAGGACACGCGGACGCGTCTCGAGGGTGGCTTCCCCTCGGAGCTTTTTGGGATAAGGCGCTGTCATGGATTCCGGATCAGTATCGGGCGGTCACGCGACAGGGTTGCGCCCGGTTTTGCACCTCGTGGTGCTCGAGGATCGTCCCGAGCTTCCGCTCGCGCGGGCCCTGGGCAGTCTAGACCCGGCCGACCGCGCTCGGGCGCTTCAGATCAGCAACCCCGAGGTGCGTCGACAGTTTGCCTTTGGCCGTTTCCTCCTCTGGCGCATGCTCGAGGAGCTCGGTGTGCCGCGCCGGCCGCTCGAAAAACATCCCCTAGGCAAGCCCTACCTTCAGGGGCGCCCCATCGATTTCAATTTGAGCCACACGCGCGGCGGGGTTGCAGTCCTCCTGGGACGCGGTGACCTCGGAGTGGACGTAGAGCGTGCGGACCGAAGGGTGGACGTGGAGCGCGTTGGGATCCGCAGCTTCACCCATTCGGAGCTTCGCTGGGTGCGCGCCGGCAACCCTAGCGAGCGCTTCATTCGGATGTGGACGCTAAAAGAGGCCTACATGAAGGCACGAGGGCTCGGCCTGCGCCTGAGCCCCAAGACCTTCAGTTTCGACATCTCGGAACGTGAAGCGTGCATCGTGCGCTCGCGCGAACCACTGGAGCGCGGTTGGGTGTTTCATCCCAGCACCGTGGGGGCGCTGCGCCTCGCGCTCGCCGTGCGGGGACCGTATACGGAGCAGGGCGCCGTCTTGAAACGCTACGACGGCGCCGCGCTGTTTTAGGGTGCATTCTCAACGCCGAACCGGGCCAGCGCCGAGGTACGCGTCGCCAGGACGCACGCTCGCCTCAGAGCTTGAGGTTCTCCAGAACGACCGCCGTACCTTCGCCTCCACCGAGGCAAATGCCCGCGCAGCCGTAGCGCTCGCCGTCCTGCACTATCGCATGGAGGAGAGTGGTGACGATGCGTGCGCCGGAGCAGCCGATCGGATGGCCGAGGGCAACGGCGCCGCCGTGCACGTTGACCTGCTCTGGATCGAGCTCGAGCTCGCGGATCGCCGCCATCGCCACGTTGGCGAAGGCCTCATTGACCTCCCAGCGCGTGATGTCGTTTTGCTTCACGCCGGAGCGATCGATCGCCTGCTTCATCGCGCCAACCGGAGCCGTGGTGAACCACTCGGGCTCGTGCGCGAAGCTACCTTGCGCGACCAAACGCGCGATGGGATCGAGGCCGAGGGCCTGCGCCTTCTCCTCGCTCATCAACAGGAGGGCCGCTGCACCGTCGTTGATCTTCGAGGCGTTCGCGGCGGTGATGGTTCCGTTCTCCCGATCGAAGGCGGGGGGCAGCTTGCCCACCTTCTCCAACGGCGCGCCAAAGGGTTCTTCATCCGCGTCGACCAGGAGCGGGTCACCCTTTCGCTGCGGCACCTCCACCGGCACGAGCTCGTCCTCGAACTTGCCCGCCTTCACCGCAGCCTGCGCGCGCTCGTAGCTCTGGAGCGCGAAGGCGTCCTGGTCCTCGCGTGAGAAGTCGTATTTCTGGGCGCACAGCTCGGCGCAATTGCCCATGTGCTTGTCCCCGTAAGGGTCCCAGAGCCCGTCGTGAATCATGATGTCCTGTAGCTGCATCGCGCCCATCTTCTGGCCCGTGCGCATTTGGGCGAAGTGCGGCGCGTTCGACATGGACTCCATGCCGCCGGCGACGATTACGTCCCATTCGCCCACACGGATCGCGTTGGCCGCGTCCATCAGTGCGCGCATGCCGGAGCCGCACACCTTGTTCACCGTGATCGCACCTGCGCTCCGGGGGAGACCGGCCGCGTGCGCCGCTTGCCGGGCCGGCGCCTGACCCACGCCGGCCTGGAGGACGTTGCCGAAATAGACGTGTTCCACCTCCGTGGGATCGACCTTCGCGCGCTCGAGTGCGCCTTTGATCGCCACTCCACCCAGGGTGGGGGCCGAGAGGCTCTGGAGGCCTCCGAGAAACTTGCCGATGGGGGTTCGGACTGCGGATACGATGACGACGTTCTTCATGCGCTCACCTCGATGGGGCACCGGGCCCGGTCACGTATTTAGTCTAATGCGAGAACGACGACGGCCGCCGCTCCTGCGTGTCCAGGGCTGCGGCCTGCTAGCATGAACGCATCTCTTTGAGAAGGTCTCTGAGCGCTGCCCACCGCTACACCGAAGTTGCCTCCTGAGCCCCGATCCGACTACTGTGCGGCGTTACGAGGGAGCGAATCTCGGTGAGTGAAGAAGCGCGACCGGTTCTCCTGGTGGTCGAGGACGAGCCGGACATCAACAAGGTCCTCGCGACCTACGGCGAAAAAAACGGATTCGAGGTGCATCGTGCGGACAACGGACTCGACGCGGTCGAGACGGCCAAACGCGTGCGCCCGGATGTCATCCTGTTGGATATCGCGCTTCCAGGGTTGGACGGCCGCGATGTCTTCATGCGCCTGAAAGATGCCGGTCTCACCGAACGCGCCGTCGTGGTCTTCCTAACCGCCCGGGACGAGCAGAGCGATAGGCTCCTTGGCCTCGAGCTCGGCGCGGACGACTACGAGACGAAGCCCGTGCATTTCCAGATGCTGTTCCGAAAGGTCGACCGGCTGCTCACGAAGAAGAGAGGTTTGTGAGCGCTACTCTCATCGGATTCATCATCTATCTCGTTGTGGTCGTGATCGCGGGCGCGATGACGTACCGCCTGACGAACACGCAAGACGATTTCTTGCTCGCGGGCCGGAAACTCAATGTCTGGGTTGCGACGATGTCGGAGCGTGCGAGCTCCGAGTCCGCCTGGCTCTTGCTCGGTCTGCCGGGAGCGGCCCTCGTGGCGGGGCTCATCGAAGGGTGGGCGGCGCTCGGCTGTCTCATCGGAATCACCCTCAGCTGGTGGATCGTGGCAAAAAAGCTGCGTGAGGAGACGGAAGCGGCCAATGCGCTGACTCTGCCAGAGTACCTCGCGACGCGCTTCGGCGAGCACGCGCAAACCATACGTTTGGTCGCGAGCCTCATCATCTTGTTCTTCTACGCCTTTTATGTGGCGGCCCAATTCAGCGGGGCGGGCAAGGTGCTGAACGTGACCTTTGGGATCGACGAGACCCAAGGGATGCTTCTCGGAGCCGGGATCATCATCGCCTACACGATGGCCGGCGGTTTCTTCGCGGTGGCGTGGACCGATTTCATCCAGGCGTTTTTGATGCTCGGTACGCTGGTGATTCTGCCCATCGCGGGCTTCATCGAGCTCGCCTCCCTCGACACCACCGCCCAGGCCCTCGACCCCGCGACGACGGGCTCGCTCACCGGAGGGAAGACCGGTTTGGCGGCGCTCGGCGTGGTGGTGAGCGGTCTGAGCTGGGGTTTTGGCTATTTCGGTCAGCCGCACACGCTGACCCGCTACATGTCCATCGCGGATCCAGAGCAGATCCGAGTAGGGCGATGGATCGCGATCGTCTGGGGCGTGCTCGCGTTCGTGGGGGCGATCTGTATCGGCATCGTCGGGATCTACCGATACGGAGGGGCGGCCGCTTTTGCCGATCAGGAGCAGATCATGCCCGCGCTGGCGACCGACCTTCTTCCGGGCTGGCTCGCGGGGATCTTCATCTCCGGCGCCATCGCGGCCATGATGTCCACAGCTGACAGTCAGTTGCTCGTGGGCACGAGCGCGGTCGCCGAAGACATGATCCACCGGACTCTGAAGGTGGAAGTGAGCCCCGAGCGCTTGGTGTCGCTGAGTCGCGTGGTCGCAATCGGCCTCGGGCTGAGTGCTTTGCTGCTCGCCTGGACGAGCCGGGAATTCGTCTTCGGACTCGTCAGCTACGCCTGGGGCGGATTGGGGGCGTCTTTTGGCCCTGTGATCCTCCTGACGCTGTATTGGAAACGGCTGACGGGTCCGGCGGTGGTGGCAAGCATGCTCACGGGTACGGTGGTCACGATCATCTGGTCCGAAATCGACGTGCTCGAAAACGCGCTTTCCGCGCGCGCCAGCGCCTTCCTGCTGGCCCTCGCGGTCGCACTGGGCGTGAGCTTGCTGGCGCAACCGGACCGGGGTTCCGCCGGCTGATAACCCAATTGGGCTCCATGTCTCTTTTTTGAGCCCGATCGTCGCAGAGACATGTATGGTGAACGGGGGACCTCGGGGGGGTAGTGGGTCCCGGTAAAGGAGTCGTTTGTGGAGCAGCCCATCGTGGACCGAAGGCGCGGCCCGCGCGTCCAGTTTTGTACGGAGCTCGCAACGCCGAGCGGCGACTTCCTGGGCACCGAGCTTTCGTCCGTTGGGGTGAAGGCGCTCAGTGATCGGCCAGTCGAAGTCGGCATGGTTTTGCCGATCGAGGCCAGATTCTTCACGGGGCGGGTGACTCGAAAGACGACCGGAATTGTGCGGCGGGTGGAAGAGATCGAAACGGCTCCTGGATGGCGAAATATCGGGATCGAGATCGAGCTGTCCAAGCGTGACGTGTTTGCGCGCGCCGCGCGGCTCCGACTGGCCCGGTCTCACCTACGCTGGCCCCTTCGTCCCTGGGCGAGCGATGCTTCGCAAGTGGTGTCGCGACTCGTCAGCGAGCCGCTTCCCGAGGCGGTAGAGTACTTTGCGCGCGACTGGAGTGGGCCCCGGGATCGCTTCATCTGGTCTTGGGTACAGGAGGGCCTAGAGCTCGTTACGCTCAGCAGCGTCCCTGGGGACCTCAGACGCACCGTCGCGATCGCGAAGCAGCTCGGCGTGATGCTCAACGCCCTGATGGACGATGTCGCGGACACATCGCAGGACCAAGCGCTCCTCGAACGGTTGGTATCCCAGCTCTTGAGTCCCGGAACCGTGGTGGAAAACGAGGATGCGACGTTGCGCACCGCCCAGCGTCTTCGAGACCAGTTCTTTGAGGTTCTCCGTACCTTGCCGCGTTATCGAGAGTTTGAGCGCTTCTTGTTTTTCGACCTGCGCCAGATGGCCAACGCGATGCGCTATGCTCAGCTGGTCAATGGGCGCGTCGAGCACCTCAACCGCTCCGAGCAAGAACTCTATCAACACCACAACATGTTCATGATGGTCTGTGCGACCATCGACCTGATGGCCTCACCGGACGTGGACCGGCGGGAAGTCGGGCTGATTCGTAGCGCTGCGACCAACGGTCAAATCATGGGCGCCATTGGCAACATGCTGACGACTTGGCAACGCGAGCTTCGGCAGGGAGACTTCTCCAGCGCGGTCTTCAGTCTCGCGGTGGAACAGGAGGCGGTGACGATCGACGACCTGCGCGCGGTGGAACAGGGTGCACGGGCAGAGCACGTCGAAGACGCGATCATCGCGTCTGACGTGGAGCAGAAGCTCCTCGATACGTGGGGAGCCCGCCGAGAGCGAGTCCGTCACGTCGCTCCCCGGGTGCGAACCGTCGACTTTGAGCTCTATGACCTCGGACTGGAAATGCTCCTGGGGCTCTCGCTCGCTGCTTGGGGCCTGACGTGAGAATCAGGCAGCGGCGCGAATCCACCGCAGCGCCGGCTCGTGTTTGTCGAAGCTCTTTACGGGGCGGCGTTGCCAGGCGGCAACGGTGGCCACCGCGAGATAGATCAGCGCGCGATTTGAGACGGCGGCGATGCGTCCAATCTTGGTCTCGTAGCGGCGGGAGAAGTTCACGTGTCGCAAGATTATGCTCTTGGTGTAGCGTCGGAGCTCGACCATATCGTGCAGCTGATGCACTCGGCCTTCCGCTTCGTCGGTTATTTCGCCCAGAAAGGCGAGATATTCGTCGACAATCGAGAGCGACGAATCGTCGAAAACGCCGCGCCATTCGACGGAGACGAATTTGTTCGAGAGCTTCACCACCCGAAGCGCGGCCTCGTCGGTCGCGAATTCACGAATCTCTAGAGGCTGCGTCACGGTATCCCTCCGAGCGCGCGGTCGTCGTTCGCGTGATGTCCTGCGCGCAGGAGCTGGAACTCAGTGGTGGACAAGCATCGGAGGCTCGTGAACTGACGGAAAAGCGCAGGCTCTGCGCACAAGAAGAGCAAGTCACGATTTGCGGCTTGAACTGCGCTCATCCAACGAACGTCGTCCGGCGCGACGCCGAGTCCGAGCTGCACCGCCATGAAATAGGACGAATCGGAAACTGTGAAATCGAGTGTGGTGCAGCAATTGAGTAGCTCGGAGTAGAGGTCGTAGTGTTCCTGGGCTCCGCACATCGCCCGATGCATGAATTCGGGAATATCGAGCGTGGAAATGCTCACGCCACACGGGTCCTGGAGGACCGACTCGAGGCAGCGCAGCTGCTCACCAGTCGGACTCGGAGAGGTGAACAACGGTGAAAGCAAATACATATTACCGATGATAGCGGACCTTTTGCTGGCCGCACGTAGAACTGACTGTAGGCAAAGATGCGATGCGTGCCCCACTCGACACTAGGGCTTCCCAAGTCTAGCGAACTTGTTAATCTATGCGTTGTCATCAGTGGGGGCAGGTGGGCTCGAGTGCGGACCGACTTGGAAACGGACGAGCTTCCGGACGAGGGGCTCGAATACGACGACGTACGCTACGCGGTAGACCTCGACGAGGACTACAATGCGACCGGCTTCCTGCGCGTGGTCTCGCCGGCAAAAATTGCGGCCACAGTGGGGTACGTTACCGGCCACGGCCTGATGGCCAAGTTTCAACTTTCCGAGGACAATCCCAGAGCGGTAATGCGAGGCGCAACGGTCTCCCTCATCGTCGAGGTGGAGCTCCACAAGACGACGCGCAAGCTCCGTGCCCGCGTCTATGTGTCGGGCGAGACGCCTGCCGACGTTTGGACCGAGCTCGCCTCTTGGTAGGGGCTCAGGCCGCCTTTTTCATCTGCTCGTCTTCGATCTTCATGCGACCGAAGTAGTCGTTCGCGAGCGTGCTCGTCTTGCCACTGAGGAGCAGGATTGCGAGCAGGTTAGGGATCGACATGAGCCCGAGGGCCACGTCGCCGTAGGCCCAGACCGTCTCGAGCGCGGTCATCGCGCCAACGCCAGAGAAAACGCAGAACACGACGCGATAAGGCGTCACCGCCTTGCTGCCGAAGAGATAGGTCGCGCACCGGTCGCCGTAGTAAGACCACGAGATCATCGTCGAGAGGCCAAAGAGAAACACGCAGAAGGTGACAATATAGTTGCCCCAGTCGCCCACGGGCTTCAGGCCCTCTTTGAAGCCGAGGGCGGTCAACGCAGAGCTGTTCATCAGCATCTTGCCGGAGATGTTGAAGCCTGTGAACGGTTGATTATCCTGCGGGTTTACCAGGATCCCATTCTTGCGGTCGTATTGGATAGTGCCGTTGAATGGCTTTCCTTCCGCATCGAGGAGGACTGCCTCCTCCACGAGGGCGTCTGACGCGACGAACGCCACGTCTCCCTGCTTTCCATCCACGAACTCGATGATGAGCGGGGCGGCGTTCTTCGCGGCGAGCCGCTCGGCCTCCGCCATCGCCTTGCCGACCTTTTCGTATTCCGTCTCTTGGTCGCTGCGAACGTGCTCGGCGGGGACGAGTTTTGAGTGGTCGAGGGGATGAGACCCGTCGACCTTCGTGTCCCAGACCCCTGTAGACACGATCACGAGGCCGGTCATCGTGCAGATGATTAGGGTGTCAATCAATGGCTCGAGGAGGGCGACGGCGCCCTCGCGGACCGGCTCGTCCGTGCGTGCGGCGGCGTGAGCAATAGGGGCGCTGCCTTGTCCCGCTTCGTTGCTGAACAGGCCACGCTTCACCCCCCATAGGAGGGTGACGCTCCAAACCCCCGCCACCGAGCCTCCGATCGAAGCCTCCGGGTTGAAGGCGCTCGTGACGATGGTGACGAAGGCGCCGGGCACTTCCGCTGCGTTGAAGAGGAGGACGGCGAGGGCGCCGGCGACATAGACGGCCGCCATGAGTGGAGCGAGGCGGCTGGTGACGCTGCCGATGCGTTGAATCCCGCCGAGGATGACCGCACCGACGAAGACCACGGCGATGAGCGCCACGATGGGGGCCTCGATGCCGAAGTCCGTACGTGCACTGACGGCGATGGTGTTCGCCTGGTTCATGTTGCCGCTGCAGAAAGAGGCGGCGATGCCGCAAAACGCGAAAAACGCCGCGAGCGGCTTCCATCGGGACCCGAGACCCTGCTCGATGTAGTACATCGGACCGCCGGCGACGTGGTGCTCTTCGTCGAACTTGCGGTACTTGAGTGCCAGGGTGCACTCGCTGAACTTCACGGCCATGCCGAAAAACGCCGTGAGCCACATCCAAAACAGGGCGCCGGGGCCGCCGTAGTGGATGGCGGTGGCCACGCCGGCGATGTTGCCGATGCCGACGGTGGCGGAGAGGGCGGTGGTCAAGGCCTGAAAATGGTTGATGTCCCCCTCATCGTGCTCGTCGTCGTATTTGCCGCGGACGACTCGAAACGCGTGACCCAGGTGACGCAACTGGACAAAGGCGAGGCGGAGGGTGACGAAGAGCCCGGTGCCGAGGAGCACGACGACGAGCCAGGGCAGTTGGCTCGGAGTGCTCCAGATGATGCCGTTCAGGACGTCGGCGATCTGTTTGAAAATGTCCATGGGTCGGTTCTGTTATCGCGTGAAAACAGAAAAGTCACGCGCTCGCCTCACTGGGCCCGCCGCGGGCGAGAACAGCCGTTCTCCTTGGCTAGCCCACCGGCGTGGTCGTCTGAATCCTGGCGAGCACCGGCAGGTCGTGGCTGATGATCACGCTGTGCCAAGCGCTCAGCTCCACGCGCCGGTCGCCGACGGTCGTGAGCTTTTGGCCCTGTAGAATCAGGCAGATTGTGGGTTCGTAGATCAAGGCCTCGAACTCTGTCGGCTTCGTTTGCACCAACACCCAAAAGCCCCGGTACCGCCTCGAGGGCGGGCTCGACACTGTCGTTTGAGGCGAGCAGCTCATCGCTTTTGCGCCATTGCGCGATGACCGACGTCAGCTCCGCGACTGGCCTTCCCATGCGTTGACCCTAGCCGGTCTGCGCTCCGCCGCAACCTCTCTCGCTTTAGCTCTGTAGAATTGGGCAGGAAAGCGAGAGAAAGAGGCAGGCATTTTGGGGGCACCAGAGGGCAAGCTGATCCTCCGTTCGCGGCCGCGCCCCGCGGGAGAAGCAGCAGCCTAGGAGCGAGCGGCGTCGCTCGGACTGACGTCACCTGGTGTGGATTCGCCCGCCTTCGAGCGGCACGCGCCGTCGGACCGTACCGCACACGAGTGATCCACGAGACTTGCCTAGGGGCTCACGCTGTGGATTCCTGCTTCCGCGGGAATGATCAGCAGCCGAAAAATCAGAACAGATTCAGCGAGGTAGTTGATAGACAGCCGTTCGTCCGTTTCACGCGAAAGGCACGACTCGGCGTCCTTCGCGGCGCTGCGCGCCACGAATTCACGCAAAGGCACGTGTTCGTAACCCTC
>CAYXVF010000044.1:22934-49339 GCA_964468125.1 uncultured Bdellovibrionales bacterium
CGGAGACTCCGGAGGGTCGGTGGTCGCCATTTTGAATTGGTGGGCGGTCCGAGGCGTGCCTTCGCGGCGCTGCGCGCCACGAATTCACGCAAAGGCACGTGTTCGTAACCCTCCTGCGCTCCGCTTCGCGGAGACTCCGGAGGGTCGGTGGTCGCCATTTTGAATTGGTGGGCGGTCCGAGGCTCGAACTCGGGACCCACGGGTTAAAAGCCCGCTGCTCTACCAACTGAGCTAACCGCCCGACCGATGGGAAGCGTGGTGTTACACAATAAGGTCCAGGACCTCAAGCCTTGCTTCCGATCTGAAAACTCGACTTCCCCTTCGTCTCGATCCATGACCGTAGCGCCATGAGTGAAAGCGATTTGAAGCGCGAAATCCTCGAGACGCGCAACCAGATGATCAAAACCGACAACCACGTCGCCAACCTTTCCCTGGACATCAAAGGGTTTGACAAGCGTTTTGACGCCCTCGAAAAACGAGCGCGAGTCGCCACCATCGGGGTGCACGTCATTGTAGCGCTCGTCATCGGTCTCGCCGCCTTCGCGATCACCCGGGCACAGAGCGCGTCGCTGCGCGGCACGATCGAAGAGCTCGAGGCGAAAGCGGCCCAGGCCGAATCGGACGCGAGCCAGCGGGTCGAGGCGATGCGTGTCCGAGTCACCCAGGTGGAGCAGGAAAAAGAGCGCCGCGCGACAGCGAGCGAGCTGGCGAACCAGATCATGAAGGACCTGCAGGCCGGCCGTGAAACGCGTGCCCTCGACGCGATGACGAGTCTCGACATGGACGCTCTGAGTCCCCTCGAACGCAGCGCGGTGGAGGTCCCCTTTGGCGAAGCCAAGCGTGAAGCGGCGGAAGCCGCCTATCGAGCGGGCAAGCGCTACTCCGACGCGGGCCGCGACAGCGCGGCGATCAAGGAATTCACCCGGGGAGTCGCGCTCGACCCGAAGGGCCGCTACTCGGATCAGTCGCGCTACCTTCTGATCACCGCCCTGTGGCGCGAGGGCCGCTACGACCAGGTCGGGCCCCACATCGACGAGCTCGCCAAGACGCAAAAGGACCGCAACCTCGTCGATGAGCTCTCCTTCATTCGCGCCTCCGCGCTCGCCCACGGCGGCAAGAAGGCCGAAGCCAAGACCCTGTTCCAGAAGCTCTCGCGCTCGCGCTACGCCACTGCCTCGAAAGCCTACATCACCGCGATCGACGCCGGGGGGGAGCTCCCAGCGGTGCCGGGCGCGGACTGAGGCCGCCAGGTTTTGCCGGCGATTTTTTGAGCCAGATCAAGTCCACCCGAGTACGCGCAACTCCCCGGGACAACGACCGATACCCCTAACGTCCGGAAACGTTCGACTCGTCCGGAGGTTTTTATAATGAGTACGATTGGTAATCCGACCGGTTTTGCGTCCCTTCTAGGGCGTTTCGCCACGAATCCCAACACGAACACGGCTCGCACCCAGGGCGCGATGATGGGCGCCGCCGCGAACGTCAACGGGCAGAACAAGGACGCGCGTGACAAGGGTCGCGCAAGAGCCATGCGCCAAGTGGGAAACGCGTCCCGCAAGAAGCACGCAATCACCGACGCGCTTCAAAAACCCGCCCGCAAGGGCCGCGCCTGAGCCCAGTCGAGCGCCGTCCTGGCACCGCGTCTCTCGACGCTGGCTCTGTCCGGAGCCCTTAGAGCATTCCGCGCTCGCTCAAGATCTCCCGCACGATTTCCGCGCATCGTGGATGCAGCGGCCCGTTGGTCGCGAGCATTCCCCTCGGCGTGTTCGTTTCGTCCTTGTTGTAGCGCAGGGGATCTCCCGCTCCGTCGGTGAAGATCCCACCCGCCGCCCGGAGAATCGCTTCGGGGGCGCAGGCGTCCCATTCGTGCGTGCGCGTCGACGTAGACACGTAGACGTCAGCGATTCCTCGCGCCACCCGCGATGCTTTGAGACCCACGCTGCCGCAGGGGATCTCCACGGAGGAGCCGAGCTCCCGCGCCACCCGGTCGACCGTCGAGCTGCGATGGGAGCGTGAGATGATCAGCCGGGCACGGGTCGGGTCTGACTGGGAACCGGGGGCAAGGGGAGTGCGCTCCGAGCCGCGCTCCATCATCGCGACCCCCGCCGCGCCCCAAAACAGCTCGTCTTCTGTCGGCTGGTAGACGACCCCCGCGCGTGCCTCGCCGTCGGTGGCCAAGCCGATCATCACGACGAACTCTCCGTTGCGCTTGATGAACTCCTGGGTGCCATCGAGCGGGTCGACGCACCAGAGGCGACGATGCTGCCGGCGCTGCTGCGAGTCCGGCGATTCCTCGGCGAGGATCCCGTCGTCGGGAAAGGCCTCGCGAAGGCCCTCGACGATCAGGGCATTGGCGTCCCGGTCGGCGCTGGTCACCGGATTGGACCGGTCTCCGTCCTTGTAGTCGATTTCCACGGAACCGGCGTAATGGTCCAAGATCACCGCACCGGCGCGACGCGCCAGTTGGGAAGCGATTTCGAGCTCTCGGGCGTAGGATTCGGGATACTGGCTCATCGCAGCTTTCGGACCACATCTCGCGCTGGAATGCTAGCCCGTGAGATCGCGTTGACGTCGGGCCACTTCGTTCCCTATTCAGCGGTTCCGAGGAGTGGAGAAGAATGATCGATGACGTGAAGAAGATCCTCCTGGTCGCGAGCGGCAAAGGGGGAGTTGGCAAATCGACCGTCGCCACCAACCTGGCGATAGCGTTGTCCAAACAGGGCCACGTCACCGGCTTGGTGGACGTCGACATCTACGGCCCATCGCTGCCGACCATGATGGGATCCGTCGGGGCACCCCAAACCGACGGCAAAGCGATTTACCCGCCCAAGAAGTTCGGCGTAAAGGTCATGTCTATCGGCTACCTCGTCGAAGAGGGGCAAGCGATGGTCTGGCGCGGGCCCATGCTCGCGGGCGCGGCCCTCCAGCTATTCAACGACGTGAATTGGGGAGCGCTCGATTACCTCGTGGTCGACCTTCCTCCCGGCACCGGTGACATCCAGCTCTCCTTGAGCCAACAGCTCAAGGTCACCGGCGCGGTGCTCGTCACCACTCCCCAGCAGGTCGCGGTCGCCGATGTGGTGCGCGCCAAGGCGATGTTCGACAAGGTCCGGATCAAGACGCTCGGCGTGGTCGAGAACATGAGCTACTTCGTCGCTCCGGATACGGGCACGCGCTACGACATCTTCGGTAGCGGCGGCGGTGAGCGGGTGGCCGCGGACCTCGAAGTTCCGCTCCTCGGCAAGGTTCCGATCGAGCCGGCCGTGCGCGAGTGCGGGGACGGTGGCGAACCGGTCGTGAGCAAGTACGCCAACAGCGAGAGCGCAAAGGCCTTCATGGCTCTCGCCGGTGAAGTGGATCAGCTCGCGGAAGCCGCGGCGAAGGAGCGCGCAGAGAAGGACAAGCGAAAGAGCATCCTTCCCATCGTCGGCGGGTGAGCGCTTTGACGGCGCCCGACTCCCTGGTAGCTTCCGCGGGCTATGAGTCGTTCTTTGCTTCGATTTCAGTTCCACCTCTGGCTTCTTGCCGCCGCCGTCGGCTGCGCCTCTACCGCGGCGTCCCGCGACGTGGCGCCGATCGAGGTCTCCGAGCTCAAGCTCGCGACTCTCACCGTCCAGGATGGCGCGGACCGCACTCTCCAGCAGCTGGACGTGAACGGCGACGGGACAGTCAATGGCGAAGACGTGGAAGTCTTTGAGAATCTTTCCCGTTCCGCACGCGAGGAGCTCGCGCGACGGGGGCTGCCTCGCGACTTTGGAGTGTTTTACCCCGGCCCGGAAAACGCGGAAGTCCCGGTCTTTACACGGGTGACCCACCGCGGTGGTGAGTTCAATGTCGCCGGTTTGAAAAAAGAAAGCGAGCTTCACGAGCTCGCGGTGGAGTCGCGCTGGGCTGCCCGGCAAGCGGCTCTCGCAGCGCTCGGCGCGAAGGATGCGACTCGGGTCCGGGACATTGGCGCGCAATGGTTTTCTTCCCTCGGAACGGATACGCACGACCCATCCGATCTCTGCGACCGTTTGCTCGGGCTCGATACGCAGGCCTTTGACGACGCAAAGATCGAGCGCGTGGTGCTGCTCGATCTGGACAAGACCGTTTGGGCCGGAAACATCATCGACCCGTTTCTCGCCGTCTTGATCGAAGACGAGCTCGTCACCCACGACGCCCATCCGCGGCTGAAGGCCTTCCTCAAGACCGTTCCTGGCATCGACCCATCGGTTGTCGATGCAAATACGCCAGCGGAGAACGCACGCCTCTTTCGCAAACACACGATCGACGAAACGCTCCCGAAGGAGCAGCGCATCAGCGCAAAAGATGGATTCTTCGAGACCGTAGCGCTGATCAACGGTCTGACTCGGGAGGAAGCGTCACGCGCGGCGAAGAAGGCGATCGACGAAGGCGCGCTCGGAATGCGTGGGATTCGCCAGGAAATTTTCGATGCGGACGGCTGCTCCATGGCGATGCTGATCGATGGGCTCCAGACCGCGGGTTTCGAGGTCTATCTGCTCTCGGCCACCCTGGATTTTCTCGCGTTTGCGGCCGCGGACGTGCTCGGCGTCCCGCGCGACAAAACCATAGGGAGCCCCCTGGAGGTCAAAGATGATCGCTATACTGGAGAGGTGGTGTTGAGTACCTATGGAATCAAAGGGTCTGTCACGCGAGCCTGGTTGCCGAGCCCGCCCTTGATGGTGTTCGGCGACAGCGCGTCGAGTGACGTTCCCATGATGCTCGAGGCGTACGGAGCAGCGTTCATGATGAATCCTGGCGAGCGAATGCTGCAGAAGGACGCCGAGCTGGCCGGCGGGCGCTTCATCGCGCTCGAGTGGCCGGGGGTGATCGGTGGTCCGTGAAACGCTCCTTGGGCTCGCGCTCGTGAGCCAGGCGGTCGCCTGCGGCTTCGATGCGTGCGGCAGTGCCGCGGAGAGCACCGCCGGAACCGCTCCAAAGGTGGAGGACCTGCGTCTTGCGAGCCAGCTCGACGGCGACCCAGCAACGCTCGTCTTCGGGGCCCGATTCACCGACGCGGACGGGAACCTGCGCGATGGCCGCGCGGCCTTTCATCTCAATGGCTCGAGCAACCCAGACGTCGAGTTCGCGCTTTCGGAAGTATTTCGCCAGTCGGCGTTGCCCGTTGACGCGAGGGGCGGCGAGCTCGCCTTGACCCTGCGCTTGGTCCAGGCCGTAGACGACGATAGCGACCTTCGACTCGGCCTGCGGTTGATCGACGAAGCGGAACAACCGAGCAACTGTTATCCTCTCGAGCTCGAGTTCACGGTCGCCGATGCCGCCCTCGACCTCGAACGCCGCGCCACCGAGCTGTTCGCTCTCATGTGGCCATCCGGGAGCAATCAATGAGCGACGAGCCAGGCAATGACGATCACGAGCTCGAAAACGAACACGACGAAGACGCAGACGATTACGAGTACGTCGACGTCGACGACGACTACGAGGACAAGGAATACGAAGTCGAGGGTGGCCCGGCCCGGGCGGTCGCCGATTCGCTCCGCAAGGTCCTGGTCAACGGTCTGAGCGCGGTGTTGATGACCGAAGAAGGGATTCGGCAAGTCGTGAGCGACCTGCGGCTGCCAAAGGACGCCGTGGGATATCTGTCGCAGCAGGCGGAGCGCTCGCGGCGCGAGGTCTCGCGCATCGTCGGCGAGGAAGTGAAGCGCTTCCTTCACAACACGGATATGGCGGGACTCCTTCGAAAGTCTCTCAGTGGCATGAAGGTCGAGGTGCGCGCCGAGCTCAAGTTCAACGAAGACATGAGCGTAGACGCCCAGGTGACGACTGCGCGCGCAGCGCCTGACGACGACAAGAAGAAGAAGTAGATCTAGAATCGAGACGGGCCGGTGCGGCTGCTCATCTTCACATTCGCATCGCTCCTCGCGGCTGCAGAGGAGCCAGCGGACGGCTCAGCCGGCGCCATCGCGGCGCCGGAGCGTTCGGTCGACGTGCCTCTTCACTATCTTCCACCGGGCTGCGTCAGCGGCAGCGGCTACTACAACATCACCGTGCCCTCCGCGTACTTCGAGTATTTCGCGGATTCAGAGGGGAGCGTCAGATCGCCGGGCGTGGGCGAGGGCCTGCTCTACGACGGGCGGCGTTGGCTGATTCCATGGCGCAATCTGAATCGGTACCGCGACGTGCGCGAGTTGATCGCGGCACCGGAAAGCTTCGAACGCGTCGTGTTGCACTACGACCTGCCGGTCCTCGTAGGGGCGCAGGAGTTTGCGTTTCAGTACCCGCTCGAAGGCGGGCGTGACTGGCTTGAGGTGCTGGAGCCACGCACGATGGCGAGGGGCGAATTTCCGACCATGCAGCGTGAGCTGATGCGCTTGGCGCTCTATCGCAACGCCAAAGGGCTCAGGGTCCTCGCGCTCGAGCCGATCACCATGCCCGACGGTGAGCCGATCAGCACGAACCTGTTCGATTACACGCCGTCTCGGGGTGTTCGTCTGCGGCTCGAGTCTGAAGACGGTGACAGTGCCGTTTATTCGATCGGCCGTCTCGTGCTTCGGGGGTCGCGAACGGTAGCCGAGCTCAATCGCCTCAGAGAGGAGAGCGGACCACGGATTCTGCTTCACACGGGCTCGGTCGTGCGGCGCTTTTCACCCGAGCCGATTCGGAGCTTCTGCGCCGAGGTCCTCGGGGCTCTGGGGCCGAGCGCAACCGTTCCCGGCACTGGCGATCTCGGCCTTGGGGTCGAGCGGCTGAAGAGTTTCGCCGAGCGCTATGAGCTCCCCTACGTAGCGGCGAATCTCGCAATCGCCGCAGACAAATCGAGGCCCTTTCCGAGCTTCACCCTCGAGACTCTCAACGGCCTGACCGTTGCCATCGTGGGAATCGTGACCCGCGATGAAATCCGCGGTCTCCCCCTCTCCGTACGAGACGATTGGGTCGTCGAGAACGAGGCGCGTGCCCTCGAGCGCGCGCTCGAAGAGGTGCGGGACACGCTGGGGCGTCGCCCCGATCTGACGGTCCTTCTCGCGGACGGCCTCAATACGGGGTTGTGGAAGGGCGTACGGGGCATCGATGTCGCACTCGCGAGCTTCTCCAACGAAGACGACCGCTACTTCCGAACGGTCACAGAGCTGAAAGAACGGCCCGAGGGGATCACCGACGGAAGCCACTTTGAAATTCCTGCGATGGCCGTGCTCGCAGGGCGTCACTCCATCGGCAAGGTGGTCGCCCACTTTGAGCCGCGCGGACTGGGGCGTCCGCTGCGTCTCTATCGGATCGAGCACGACAGTTTCTCGGTTTTGGAGGGGGGACCGCGGGAGACGGAGATCGAGGAGCGGCTCCGTTCGCTCGAAGAGGATCAGCTCGAAGTGAACGCCGAGATCGTGCTCGCCGACCCGGCGAGCGCTGTGGAAAACGACGACGAGCTGCAGGAGCTCGTCTATGGCCAGCAGGTCCTGCGTGGCGATCGATTCGTGCGCTACGACCGCGCCTTTCCCCCCGTCTTCAGCGACGCGCTCTGGATGCGCTTTGTTACCAACACGATGCTCCTCGAGCTCGAGGGCGAAGTGGCGCTGAGCCGGAACTTGAAGCGCACGGCGATGACGGTGGGGCGGGTCCAGAGGCGCTACGTGAAGGACTGGTTGCGCACGGTTGATTCGGTCCGGGTGGTCGCCCTCAAGGGCTCCGACCTGCAAAAAATCGCCAAACGCATCGAACGCCAGACCCCGGGGAGCAGCATTCCTCCCAGCCAGTTCATCTTCGCCGCGGGGCTCGACAGCACGAGCAAGAAGGTGCGCAACCGACCGATCAAACCGGAGCAGCGCTATCGGGTGGTGCTCACCGATGCGGTAATGCGCCTGATCGACGACGTGGACTTCAGTGCCTACGCCGCGGATGAACG
Source organism: uncultured Bdellovibrionales bacterium (assembly GCA_964468125.1). Taxonomy (GTDB): domain Bacteria; phylum Myxococcota; class XYA12-FULL-58-9; order XYA12-FULL-58-9; family CAYXVF01; genus CAYXVF01. The sequence continues at coordinate 30,796 of CAYXVF010000044.1, forward strand.
CTTCGTGTCTCGAGACGGGCTCGCCTTTGCCAGTGACGAGGGCGAGCCACTCTTCCTGTCGGACCTGGTGGAGCAAAGTGTGATCGAAGAGAGCGCGCGCGTGAACCCGGTACAACAGCGGGTCTTTCTCGAACACCACCTGGAAAACTACGCAATGTTGCGTGACTTCAAGTGGTCCGCCAACGTCGAGGAGATGTCGCTCCGTGGGTCGCGCTACGTCAACAATGGCTCGGTCAATGCCCTGTCGGGCTCGCTGCAGACGCGATTGACGACTCAGGACAACTACAACTTCGATCTGCGCTCACGGCTGCGCGCCACCTTCGATGGTCCCGAGCTCGCATGGGACAACCGGCTCCGTCTCGAGCTATCGCAGCTCGTGTTCGATTCGGACACGGGAAACGACAGGCAGGAGCCGAGCGACGACATCGTCTTCACCACTGAGTTGCGATTCAACTCGCTGCAGGTCGGAGTGTTGGGCTCTGGCATCGATGTGAATCCCTTCGTGCAGGCGGTGACCGACTCGGAGTTTACTCCGACCACCAATCCGGACACGGGGGCGGAGAACCCGCGGCAGCTGCTCCTGCGAGGTCTGTTGGGACTCGTGGCCCAACCCGGATCGGTCTTGAGTGAAGTGCGCTTGGGTGCGGTTTTCGAGCGGGACACGGTGAACGCGATCAACGAGCTCGGTCTTCAAACGAGCTACGAGCTGCGCTGGCGGCTACTCCCGGAGCTGACCTGGGAGAGTACGCTCGAGGCCCGCTATTTCTTTCCGAGTAGCAGCGACGACGAAACGACCCTCGGTCTCATCGTACAAGCGGTGAATCGTTTCTTGGTGCCGGTCGGCGGGCTCTTCGACTTCTTCGCCTACGTCGACCTCTACGCGGCTCGCGGCAAGGTGGAATCGACGCGCTCCCTCGGAGCGAGCTGGGACATTGGCGCGGGAATCGACGTGGCGCGTCTCTTCACCACATCACGTTCCCACAACCCGCGGTCTTCGTTTTTTGAAAGACTGCTAGAGTGACGAATGGCGCAACGGCTACACCGCTGTTGCCGAACCTCGACCGGTACGGACATACAGTCCGTCTGAATCTTACCGATAGAATTTCAAATAGGATTTCGAACATGGACCTCCGCGCGCTGTCGCCTCTTCCTCTTTCGACTTCCCCCGAGCAGGCACGTGAGCTCGGGAAAGCCCACGCCGAGCAGGCACTCGCCGCACAACCTTGGCTCGCCACCTACGACCCCCCGACCATGGGTGTCTTCCCGAGCCCCTTCTTGCCCGCCAACCCGCTGCTACCGGCGAACTGGTCGTGGTTCTTCGGCAATCCACGCTCGGCGACTGGTACACTCGCGAGCATGGCGAAGAGCTCCGGAATGAAGTCGACTGCCGCCTATTGGGAAGGCGCGAATGCCGCGTTCGTCAAAGCTTGGCACGCAGCTCGGCGCTAGTTCGAGGTCTGCCGAGCCTGACGCCTATCGCTCGACAATGACCGTCAGGCTCATGGTTCGGGTGTCGAAGGTCGGTGTACGAGACTTTGCGTGGCTGTAGATCGACCCATCGGGCTCGACCTCGTCGAGGCTCAAGCGGATCAAACCGGGCCGCGTGCAATGCAGGGCGAATCGCGCTCGCGGGGCCGCTTCGTCGACATTCGGTGCGCGCTCGATCTGCCCTGGCCCCTGAAGGGCCCGAGGAGTCCAGCGCAGACCGGCAACGCGCCTTTCCTCGAGCTCGAGTCGAACTGTGCTTCCTGGCGCGGTGCGGGCGATCTTGCCGTCGTCTTTGAGCAGGATGGGTCGGGCAGCGAGCTCTTGCTGCGCCCGTAAGCGCGCTCCAGCGCTGCGCAAATACTCTGAAAATAGAGAACGCGCGCCGTCGGTGGAATTTTCATCGTGGAGCGCGACGAATCCCAAGACCACGACGTTGCGCGGCTCGCCCAGGTTCTTGGCCGTGCGGATCATCTTGTGGGCGTCGTGAAAGGTGACGAGGGCGCCGGACTCGAGCAGGGCGCTCACTCGGGTGACGAGCTCTTCGAGGGTCTTCACCCCAGGAGGTCTAGCGGAGAAGCGAGGCGCGGTCATTTTCTTGTGAGCGGGGCGTCCGTCGGCCTAGTGTCTGGCGATGGAAGTCGCCTGTGACCTCTACCTCGACTGGCTCCAAGTCGAGCGCAACCTTTCGGAACGCACGGTGGAGGCCTATGCGCGCGATCTCGCGCGTTTTCGCGCGTCGATGGGGCGACAGGGGCTCGCGGTGCTCAAAGAGGTGGAGCAGGTGCACGTTGCCCGTTGGCTTCGTGAGCTCGGCGAGGAGGGGCTCGCCGCGTCTTCGCAGGCCCGTGCGCTCTCGGCGGTTCGACAGCTCTTTTCGTTTTACGTTCGCAAGGGCGACCAGAAGCACAACCCCGCCCGCGAGGTTCGTGGACCTCGACCGAAACGCGCGTTGCCGACGGTGTTGAGCCGGGACGAGATGGCCCGGCTCCTCCTTGCCCCAGACGTGAAGACCGCGCGGGGCCAGCGCGACCGAGCGGCCCTCGAGCTCATGTACGCCTCCGGCTTGCGCGCGAGCGAGCTCTGTTTGCTTCAGCTCGATGACCTCCACCTGGAGCTCGGTGTCGTTAGACCGCGCGGCAAGGGCGGCAAGGAGCGCGTCGTGCCCATGGGGGACATCGCGCGCCAAACCCTGGAGCACTACCTGAGCGAAGGGCGACTGCAGCTGCTTCGGGGCCGGCCGAGCCCCTTCGTGTTCATCGGCAATCGCGCAAAGGCGCTCTCCCGGATGGCGCTCTTTAAAATCGTTCGGCGCTACGCGGGTGCGGTGGGCATTCAGAAAGAGCTCTCGCCGCACAAGCTGCGCCACGCTTTCGCGACCCACCTCTTGCAGGGCGGCGCCGATCTACGGGCGGTGCAACAGATGCTCGGGCACTCGGATATCTCCACGACCGAGATCTACACCCACGTCGATCGTGCGCGGCTCAAGCAGTCGGTCGACCGCTACCATCCGCTTGGCTCTGAAACCTGAAGCTCACTGAAAGATCTCGGTTTTTTCTGCGCAAAGGGCGATCGCCCCATCCCTCTCGACGGTCTCTTCCACCTTGCGCACCAGTCCGCGAACCCGATAAGCCCTTAACAGGGGAGCGATCCCCTTTTGGTCCGAAATTCTCTCACACGACCGCAGGGATAGGGCAGCTCGAGTGACTCGCAAACTGCGCGCATGGTGGAAACAGCTCCGCAACCGCGTCCGCGCGGTCTGGGAGCGGTTTTTCGGCGGTGAGCGCAATGAAGCGCGAGCCGGCCTCGCCGCGCCACCGCCGGAAGGCGTCCTAGAGCCCGAGCCATCGCAGGTGGCAGAGAAAGAGCCCGTCGCGGAGACGCAGGCCCCGATGGTCGACGCGGAGTACGAAGACGTCCTTTCGCACGAGTCCCATGAGGAGCCGGCCGAGCTCGGTCATTCTCCGGGCTGGGTTTCGCCGGAATCGGTGGAGCCGGAGACGCCGGAGCCAGAGACGCCGGAGCAGGAGACAGAAGTTGCGTCGGAGCCTCCGAGGGAGCCGGAGTCGAACACGCGCGGCCAAGAAGAGGAAAGCGTCGCCGCCTACGGCGGGAATGCCGAGGGGACTCGGACAGACGCCATCGACGAAGCGGACGAACCGGAGGAACAGGAGATCGCCGACGGGCCGTCCGTGCTCGACGAGCAAAGCATGCTGGAGCTCGAAGCCCTGCTGGTCGGCTCCCCGGCGAACGTCGACGGAGATCCGCCGGAAGAGGGTCGGGACGCGCGATTCATCAAGGAGCTTCGGCGCGGCCGCACGGTGAAGCGTCCGCCGCTCAGCCGAGAGCGTCCACAGTCCGCGGGTCCCGAGACTTTGCCCCAAGTGCCAGGCGAAGCCGACGAAGAATCCCCAGGAGCAGCAGCGGCCGACGCCCCGCCACTCGAGGCGTGGGTGGACCGAGAGCTCGAACGCATCGAAGACGGTGAGGCGGCGACCTCGCCGGTGGAGCCCACCGAAGAGGCGCCCGAAGCCTTCGCGACGGAAGAGGGCGTCGATCTCGAAGCATGGGAAGGCGCGCTCGCCGATGCCGCGCTGTCTGCCGAGGGGGACGAGACCACCGTTGCGGCACAGGACTCGGACGTTGCCGAGCCAGAGACCCTGGACGCCGCACAGCCGTCGGAGAAAGACGACGCGGCGGGTGCGGCGGAGGTTTCGGACGCCGTCGAGCCAGAGGGCCCGGACGCCGGGGAGTCGACCGAGCCGGAGGACGCCGCGTTAGCGGCAGAGGCTTCGGACGCCGTCGAGCCGGAGGGCCAGGAGGGCGTGGAGTCGACTGAGGTCGACGGCGAGCCCGTGGCCGCCGAGCCGTTGGGAGCTGAGGCCGAAGACGCCGCGGTAGTGAGCCTCGAGCGGGAAGAAGAGGAGGCCGCGGAAGAGATGGCTGCCGCCGCTGCCGCGCTCGTTGAGACCGAGGCTGCGGCGATGGAGGCCGCCCGCCTTGCCACCGCGCCGAAGCAGACACGCCGCAGCAAGCGAATGCGGCTCGCCGAGGGCGAGCTGACTGCCTGGCGGCGCCTCGCCGAGTCCGAGCGCAAGCGCCGCGAACGCGCGAGACTGCAAGAATCGCTCGAGGTCCCGAACGACTACGTGCCCATGGTGGAGAGTCGGGATATTTTGTTTCAGCTTCGCCTCTCGAGCTTCGAGGGGCCGCTGGACCTGCTCCTGTTCCTGATTCGCCGGCACAAGATCGACGTCTTCGACATTCCGATCGGGTTCATCTGCGCCGAATACCTGCGCTACATCAAGATGATGGAGGACCTGAACATCGACGTGGCCAGTGAGTTCTTGTTCATGGCCTCGGAGCTCCTGCACATCAAGTCGAAGATGCTTCTCCCCAAGCCGGCAGAAGTCGAGGACGATGACGACATCGACCCCCGCGCGGAGCTGGTCGCGCGCCTTCTCGAGTACCAGAAGTACAAGGATGCCGCCGCGCAACTCCACGAGCTCGCCTGGCTCGGCCGCGATCGCTTTCCCCGCGCCCCGGAGCGGCTGCCACCGCGCGAAGGGGAGGCGCCGCTCAAAGAGGTCGGCGTTTTTGCCCTCATCGAAGCGTTCAACCGGGTTCTCGAGCGTCAAAAACCCGAGGTCCGCCACCAGGTCATGCTCGAGCAGGTGTCGGTGCGTCAACGGATCAAACAGGTGATTCAAATGCTTCTGGGGCACGAATCGGTTGAATTCGAGGTGCTCCTGGAGGGGCTCACGGAACGGGTCGACGTAGTCGTCTCGTTCCTCGCCTGCCTGGAGATGGCCAAGCGCCAGCTCCTGCGGCTCTATCTTTCGGAGAACGACACCCTGTATCTGCATCCGCGCTTCGAGGATATCGAAGCGGCCATGAGCCGGCTGGAGGGGCTGGAAGAACACGAGTACGCCTGATAGAGCCCCGTCGCGAGACGCGCTATGGACCAAAGCCAGCTCACAAATGCCCTCGAGGGGATCATCTTCGCCGTTGGGGAGCCGATCACCCTGAACGAGCTCAAGAAGATCCTCGAACGCGCGTGGCGCGATGACCCCGCCGAGGAGGTTCAGGCACGCTTTGAGTTGCTCAAACCCGCCCTCGCTGCCCTCAAAGAGCGCTGGGACGCGTACGGCGAAGGGCGGGGCTTTGAGCTCGTCGAGGTAGCCGAAGGGTTCACCTTCCGCAGCAATCCCATCTATTCGGATTACCTTCGTGCCATGCGCGATGAGCGGCCCGTCCGTCTCTCAAAGGCCGCGCTCGAGACCCTCGCGATTGTCGCCTACCGCCAACCGGCCACGAAGCCGGAGATCGACCACATTCGGGGCGTCGACTGCGGCGGCACGCTGCGGCTCTTGATCGACCGAAGCTTGGTGCGAATCGTCGGCAAGAAGGAGGAGCCCGGGCGCCCGCTGCTCTACGGCACGTCGAAGGATTTCCTGAGCTTTTTCAACATTTCCAACCTGAACCAGCTGCCTTCGCTGCGCGAGTATCACGAGCTCAACGAGGAATCGAAGGCTGAGCTCGAGGATTTTGACGGCGGCTCGAGTCTCGAGGACCTGAGTCGGTCCGCGAAGCAGCTCCGTCTCGAAGACGAGCCGGCGGTGCAACAGCTCGATGAGGCGGTGAAGAATCTCGATACGCAAGAGGGCGTGGCGGTCGATGCCTTTTCGAGTCAGGGCATCGAGATCAACCCCGACGACGCTCCGGAACGCGACTGATGGAACAGCGACTGCAGAAAATCCTCGCGCAGGCCGGGGTCGCGAGCCGACGCGCCGCGGAGAAGCTCATCACCGACGGGCGTGTGAAGGTAAACGGCGAGGTGGTGAGCGTGCTCGGCGCCAAGGCGGATCCGGACACGGACACGATCGAGGTCGAGGGCTACGGAGCGCTAGCGGCGGAGCCGATTGTCTACCTGCTGATGAACAAACCGCCGCAGGTGGTGACGACGGTGAGTGACCCGGAGAAACGCCATACGGTGATCGATGTGCTCGATATGTCGCGTGCGAAGGGAAGGCGCCAGTTCGAGGGCGAGATGCCACGCGTCTACCCGGTGGGGCGCTTGGATTTCGACGCCGAGGGCGCGCTGCTCTTGACGAACGACGGCGAGCTCACCAACCGGCTTCTCCACCCGAAGAATCACGTTCCCAAGACCTATCTCGTGAAACTGCGCGGGCGACCCGAAGAGAAACAGCTGCAGCGCCTGCGCAATGGCGTGCGCCTGAAGGAGACGGATGGCTCGTTGTCGCGCCCGACGAAGCCGGCGAATGCGGTCGTGGTGAAGGAGAGCCCCGCGAATACCTGGGTCGAGCTGACGATCTTCGAGGGACGCCACCACCAGGTAAAGCGCATGTGTGAAGCGATCGGCCACGGCGTGCTCCGGCTGGTGCGGACCGACTTCGCGGGTGTGCCCTTGGACGACCTGCCCACCGGCGCCTGGCGCTTTTTGACGAAGGCGGAGATCGCGACGCTGCGCGGCTGGCTCGACGGCAAAGCGCTCGCCCTGAGCCAGGCGGCCGCGCGCCCGAAGGCGCCAAAGGCGAGCAAGGCGGCCAAGCCCACGAAGGCCGCGAAGCCGGCGCGGGCCTCTCGGCCCACCGGTGAGCGAGCCGCCATGAAGAGCGCAAACACCCCCACGAGAGCCGAGGGCGGGGCCGGCAAGCGTTCGGCCGCGAAACGAAACCCCAAGGTGAGCCGTGCCCCGGGCACAAAGAAGAAACACAAGAGCGGCCCCAAAAAGGGCAAGGGCACAAAGACGCGCGGCAAGCGCCGCTAGGCTCGATCTCCGGTCCGTGGAGAGAAGGAACCTCGCCCTCGATCGATTTTATCTGTCGTTCTGACAGACACGAGATCCAGGCGGTCCTCCTGAAGATCATCAGTCTGCCCGAATATCTTGCACGCTCGATCGAGAGCCGATTGAAAGCGGAGCAAGAAGCCGGACGCATGATCTTCGTTTTGGACCGCGAGAAACGCGAAGCCGAACGCCGGCCGATCGAGGCGCAGGGCATTCGAGATGCGCACACCCTCGAACGGCGCCGGGCCGTAGGGACCGTCATTCGCCGATGTTGAGAAAAAAAGAGCGCGGCCGAGCGCATTCAAACGTGCTCCGGTCGCGAGCCCACCGTAGACACTGAGGCGCACAGCGCCTCGCACGCAACAATCGCTCATCGTCGGGGGTACCGAGCACCGCCACGAATTGATCGGTTCCGGCCTGGTCCGCCCAGGCCTCGAGGCCCTGAACCAGGGCGGGCGCGATATCGACGCCGTAGGCGCCACCGGCAGGCCCCACCGCGTCGGCCATCGTCTCGACGCATCATCGCCCAAGCGCATCGCCTCACGCGCCGAGGAGCACAACGGGGCGAGTGCGCTACGGGATGTCCCAGTTCAAAAGTCCCACCGCGTCGAGGTCAAACCCGGCAGAGGGCGCCGCACCGGATTCGGCGAGATCGGTGATCCGGACGAAGCGCGCCGAGTCGATCCCGACCTCGGCGAGGTCGAAGGCATCGCCGCCCGCCTCGGACGCGGTCAGCCCCTCGCACGGATCGAACACGAGCGTCGCTCCCCACCCGGCGCAGCCCGGCCAGGGGGGACCTTCGGCCATCGGGTCGCAGCTCCAGGTGAGCCAACTCTCCCCGTCCTCGCTCACAGAGACTTCGGCGAGCTCGGCGAAGGGCATGCTCGGATCGCCACCGATCCAGAACGCATTCTCGAAGACGATAAAGTCGGGACCGGGCCCATCGATGACTCTGCGCGATCCGAAACCCAAGACGATCTGCCCCCCCACTCCGAGACTGACCACGTCGAGGGATCCCTGCTCGGGTCCCCCGCTCGCGTCTGGCGGGCCCAGCACGACGTCGGGAAGTGCGTCGGCGCCGACACCCGCCCCCTCACCCGGGTCGAAGCTCTCAAGCGCGCGCGCGTAGGGAAGCATCGAGGTGTCACAGCTCGGTTCGCCGTCGTTCTCGTGGGGATCCCCGTTGCGGTTGTCGCCGGAGTCGGTGGGCTCCTCGCCGCAGCCCAAGACGGCCGCGGCGACCGCCGCGACCATCCGCGATCGAACGCGCATCCGTCAGCTTCCGGACGCTTCGGTGAACAAGGTCCACGCGAAGGCGCCGCATCCGGAGTTGGCGGGATCGCTGTCGTCCGCCGTAGCGGTCGAGCTCTCCGCTTCTGCGGTCGTGCTCAAGCCGAAGTCGACGAAGCATACATAGAACTCACCGTCGGCCGGCTCGGTCCAGACGATCCGATTGAACGTGTCGGGACTGAACTCGTCGTCGCTCGGGTTCTGGGCGATCACGATGTTCTCGTCGTTGTCGTAGCTGTCGATGCGCAGTGCACCCCACGACTCCGCGGTGATCTCGGTCGTGCCACCGAAGTTGTCGTCCCACACCCCGATCACCTCGAGCGGCGGGTTGTCCTCCTCGTCGTCGCCGCACGCCGCGAGAACGGTCGCAAAGACACATCCGAGAACGAAAAACTTGAGAGAATTCACTTGAAGAAGCCCCACCGGATCCTCCTGTTGGGGCCTCGACGAGCTGACGACTCGAGCGCAGCGCACCCGTCCGCCCCCTCCCCGAGGCTTCTGGTTATGGTTCCGCTGGCGGGCCAATATCCTGGCTCCCGGGTCCTCCTCCCTCGACCCCTTCCCAGAGCGCGTGGCTCCAGTGGGTTGCATCGAGATCGTCGCCGGTTACAGTTGCGGGGGCAGCACCGGTTTTACACCGGTTTCCTGTCCGCGCCAGCGGCTGGACGTCTAGCAAGCTCTTCTCTGCTCAGCAAGCACAAAGCGCGCGCGGCTCAGCGCCCACGGCAACTCTTAGTGTCGTAGTCGGCAATCGACGATTCATCGACCGGTGTGCGGTGGGCGCTGAGCCGTTCCCGCGGCAGCTCCCCTTGCTCGACCGCCTGGCGCACTGCGCAGCCAGGCTCTTAAAAGGTGCTAGCAGTTACGAAACTTGCAGTAGGCGGCTAATGATACGATGGCATCCAACGGCATCGTCCACGTGATCGACCGCGTCCTGCTTCCGTCCACGAAGACGCGTCGCAGAGCCGTACGGGAGATGGGAACCGAGTGGCTGCGTCGTCCGTTCGAGCTGCTCGCAAGGATGAGCTCCGGTGCGCCTCTTCCGGCGGGAGGGGCGCACTCACCTCCATCGTGGGGTCTCGTCACAAGGCGAGTGAGAGTCCCGCGCGGAACCAGCGGCCGGGGTCCGGGAGTCCGATCTGCGGGACAACTTCGCTGTCGAAGAGGTTGTCCACGCGGACGTGTGCGCTGAGCTCGAGGGCGTCGAATGCGGTCAAGCGATAGGCGATGCGGGCGTTCGTGATGAAGGAGTCCGGAAGGCGAACGAAGCCGGTGCTCGTCAGCGAGTAGGCCTCCGCGCGCGCAAAGCCTTCTAAGGTGAGCTCCGGTCCACTCCCCGCGTGTCCGAGCACGAGCTCGACGAATCCCTGAAGCTCGGGGCGCTCGGCGAGGCGCGTACTCGTGCCGTCGACGTCTGTGGCGCGCACGTCGCTCGCGACGACATGACCGCCGAGGACGAGCCAATCGAGAAGGGTCGCTCGCCCGACCAGCTCGGCACCGATCACCTGGCTCGAGCCGAGGTTGACGCGGCGCCTGCGTGGGAGGCCTTCCACATCGACGATCTCCTGCGCGAGGGTGTCATCGGTCCAACGGGCGAAGCCGATGAGCTCCAGGGCCCAGCGCCGGTCCTCGAGGCCCGCACCGAGCTCGACCGTGTGGTTGCGCTCGGCTTCGAGTTCGGGGTTCAGAACGAAGCGGTCGAGGGCGGTGCCGTAGAGCTCGCGCATCGTCGGGAGCCGCGCCCGGGAGCCGAGCGCCAAACGGAGGAAAGCACCCTCGAGCGGCTCCCAGCGGACCCCGCCGGAGGCGTTCCAAGCGCGCAGCGCACCGCCCGATTCACGGCCTCCGGTGTCCTGGGGCGAGAGACCATCGAGTCCGACGCCGACGCGGGTCATGAATGGGCCACGTGCGAAGCTGTGATCGAGCCCCGCGCTCCAAAGACCACTGCTGAAGCGCTCTGTCTCTGCATCGTCGATCTGTTGACGGTGGAGGGCGAGACTTCCGAGAAAAGACGTGGCGACGCGATGGTCGCCGAAGTCCTGCTCCAGGCGCAGAGTCGACCCGACGCTCCGGTTTCGGTCGCGCTGGGTTTCCAAGAGCTGTTCAAAGGCGTCGCTCGCGTAGCTGTCGATGTCTTGGGTGAAGAGCTGGACCCAGGGGGTTGCCGACAGGGTCAGGCTGGGCAGCAGGGGTCCCTTTGCGGACGCGATGAGCATCGTCAGAGACGAGTCGGGGTAGCGCCAGTAGCGCGTTTCGCCATCCGCGGGGTCGAGGTGGCCCTCCGGTGCGACGCCGAGGCGTGAGCGGCCATAGAGCGTCGTCATCGAAAGCTCGAAGTCACCCAGGCGACCACCGATGCGACCCAGGGCGCTCGTTCGACCCCGGTCCGTGTTCGTGCGCAGCTCGCCGCTTTGAGAAAAAGGAAGGGTGGCGTCGGTCGCCAAGGGCTGGCCGTCGTAGGCCATGCGCTCCGCACCGAGCAACGCACCCCAGTCATCGAAGCTCGCCGCAGCGCGTCCTTCGAGTCGGTAGAGACCCGCGCTTCCTCCCTCGACACGTGCGACCTGCCGAGCGGGTGCCCGTGGTGCGGGGGTATCGAGAAAGAGCGCTCCGCCGGAGACGTTCGGACCGTAGCGGTTGGACAGGGGACCGCGGGCGACCTCGATCCGGTCGAGGACCGCACCGGGGATCAGATTCAAGTCGAGGCGGTAGTCCCACGGGACGTTGAGTGGCGCGCCATCGAGAAATACCCCGACTTGCCGCTCCCCGGCGTTGCGTAGATAGACCAGCGTTTCGCCGCGGGAGTTCGTTTGCACCAGCGCCGCGGGAGCGCGCCGGAGCACGTCGGCTGCACTGCGCGCGTCCGTGCGCTCGATCCGTTCGGAGGACAGGCCGCTCCAGCTCTCCGTGCCGACAAACGCACCGAAGCGCTCGCCGAGGATGGAAAACGTTTCGGCCTCTTCCTCAGCGCGCTCGGTCTCGGCGCCGGTCGCGGCCGCGGGATCTTCCGCCGCCGCGATGGAACAGAGGAGTGCGACTCCGGTGAATCCGAGGCACCGTAGCAGCTGTGGCATCACCGCCCGTTGCTGAGCGCTGGCACGAGCTGTCCGGGAGTCCATGGAGCACCCGCCGCCCGGAGCTTCTTCTCAAAGGCCGGCAGCTTGTCGTTGGCGAAGATGTTGAGCGCCTTTCGTAGGTCGTCGAACTCCTTCTCCGCGTAGTCGAGCTGCTCCCGCATGGTCTTCGTGGGACCGTAGGTAGAGTTGCCGATGCTGACGCTGATCTTGCCGAGGCGCGCGCCGACGTTGTGTACGTCGAACTCTCCGATCACCTCTTTGGACGGATTGCCACCGGCGCGAACCTTGAGGTCATCGAGCTCGAGGCGCAGGGCGCGGTACTCCGTGTCGAGCCCGTCGGGTGAGGTCTCGGTGCGCTTCAGGGCTTGCCCCAAGAAATCGAAGCGCTTCGTCAGCGACTTCGCGAGGTGCTGGAAGCCACTCAGACCGCGGCGAAGCTCCGCGACGCGGCGCGCGAATTTCACCGTCTCTTCTGGCGACGCACCAGCGAGGGCGCCTTCGCGCATGCGCTTCACCTCGAAGCTCACCGGGCCGTCGAGCACGGTGCTCTTGCCGTCCATCTTCTGCATCAGCGTGACGCTGTAAGTGCCGGGAGCGGCGAGCACCCCTCGAGGCTCTTCGTCGTAGCCGTAGACCGAGGGGCCCTTCTCGTCGATCGCTTCTTCCGCGGGGTAACGCAGGTCCCAGGCGACCCGATGCACGCCGGCTTCGGTCTTGCCGTAAACCCGTCGCACCACCTCACCGTTGGCGTCTTTCACCAGGAGGATGATCTCCGGATGCTTTTGGCGTCGCTCCTGCTCTGCGCGGTTCCAGCCGAGGAACGGCGTGTCCTTGCCGTCCTTCATCAGCTCCTTCTCGCGCTCTTGGCGCGCCTTCTCGAGGGACTGAAGGGGATCACGCAGGTAGTAGGTGAAGATCGCGCCAAAGGGCGGGTTGTTGGCCACGTAGTAGCCGGCGCCCTGGGAGGCCTTCGGCGAGTCGCCGAGGGTGGCACGCGGAATGTACCAGTCCGCTTCGCGCACGGGGAAGAGCTTCGCCTTGGCACCGGTCATGACCTTCTCGCTGACTTCGCGCAGCGGAGAGTAATCGTCCAAGATCCAGAAGCCGCGGCCGAACGTTGCGCCCACGAGGTCGTTCTCTCGCCGCTGAATGGCGAGGTCGCGGAACGAAATGGTGGGGGCGTTGCCTTCGATTTTGAGCCATTTCTTGCCCGCGTCGACCGTGAAGAACACGCCGAACTCCGTGCCCAAGAACATGAGACCAGGCTTGACGTGGTCTTGCACGAGGCGCCAAACCAGGTGGCGCTCCGGCAGGTTGCCGGCGATGCTCGTCCAGCTCTTGCCGCGGTTCGTGCTCTTGAAGAGGTAAGGCTTGAAGTCGCCTTCCTTGTGGTTGTCGAGGGCGACGTAGACGGTGTTGGCGTCGAAGAGATCGGCCTTGATGTCGTTGACGAAGGCGTTCTCAGGAACTCCGGGGAGCGAGCTCACGGGGATTTTGCGCCAGGACTTGCCGCCGTCTTCGGTGACTTGGATCAGCCCGTCGTCGGTGCCCGCGTAGACCACGCCTTCGGCCTTCGGGGACTCTGCGAGCGACGTGATGGTGCTGAACTGAGACATCGCCCACATGTCCCAGGGCGAATCCCAGCTCCACTTTCGGTCCATCATCTCCATCTGCATTCGGTCGACGTTCTTGGTGAGGTCGCCGGAGATCGGTGTCCAGGAATCCCCGAGGTCGTCGGAGCGCCAGACCCGATGCGATGCGTAGTAGACGCGCTTCGAGTCGTGCGGGCTGATCAGCACCGGCGCGTCCCAGTTGAAGCGCTCCGCCGGCTCGCCGGGCTTCGGTTGCGGTTGGACGTAGACGATTTCTCCGGTGGTGATGTCGATGCGGCAGAGGTTTCCTTCCTGCCACTCAGCGAAAATGATGTCCGGGTTGCCGGGAACGGTCGCCGACTGGTGTCCGTCGCCGAAGAGGGTGGTGAACCAGTCCGCGTTGCGGATCCCGTTGACGCTGTCGGTACGGGACGGCCCCCCCTGACTGTTGTTGTCCTGGGTGCCGCCGTAGACCATGTAGAAGGGCTCGGAGTCGTCGACCGCGACTTTGTAGAACTGAGTCACCGGAAGGTTGTCGATGAAGCGCCAGGTCTTGGCGTGGTCGAAGCTCTCATAGATGCCGCCGTCCGTTCCGACGAGCAGGTAGTCCGGGTCGTCGGCGCGGAAGGTGAGGGCGTGGTTGTCCGAGTGCTTGTGCTCTTCCTCGATGTTCTGGAAGGTCTTGCCGCCGTCACGTGAGATCTGAATGCGCACGTCGACCAGGTAAACCAGGTCGAAGACGTGTGGGCTCGCTTCGAGCTCTTGGTAGTAGTGCGGGCCGGTGGCCCGCGACACCGTATCCGAGCGGCGCTCCCAGGAGCTGCCGCGGTCGGTCGAGCGGTAGAAGCCGCCTTTGCGGCGGTCTTGCTCGATGGCCGCGTAGAGCACGTCGGGGTTCATCGGCGAGATCGCGAGGCCGATCTTGCCCATGTTCCCCTTCGGCAGACCTTCCTTCAGGCGCTCCCAGGTCTCGCCGCCGTCGGTGGAGCGATAGATGCCGGTCTCTGGGCCGCCGCCGATGTAGTTTGCGACGGTGCGGTGGCGCTGCCAGGTGGCCGCGTACATCACGTCCGGGTTGCGCGGGTCGACTTCGAGGTCCGTGACGCCGGTCCACTCGCCGGTTTCCAACACTTTTTTCCAGTTCTTGCCGCCGTCCGTGCTCTTGTAGAGGCCGCGGTCGCCCCCCTTGCTCCAGAGCGGCCCTTCCGCGGCAACCCAAACGGTGTTCGGGTCCTCTTTGTGGATCACGATCTTGCCGATGTGCTCCGAGGCCTTCAGGCCCATGTTTTCCCAGGTTTGTCCGCCGTCTTTGGAGCGGTAAACGCCGTCGCCAAAGCCCACGTGACGGCCTCCAATGTTCTCCCCGGTGCCGACCCAGACGATGTGCGGGTTGCTCGGCGCGATGGCGATATCGCCGATGGAGTAGGACCCCTGACCGTCGAAGACCGATTTCCAGGTGGTGCCGGCGTTCGTGGTCTTCCACACGCCGCCGGAGCCGACCCCCACGTACCAGGTATTCGGGTCATCGGGGCGGGTGGCGATGTCCGCGATGCGGCCTGACATGAGCGCAGGGCCGATGTTGCGCAGCTCCATGCCCTTGAAGGTCGCCGCGGACCAGGGCTCGGGCTTCTCATCCTCGGCGCCCGCACCCTTGCGCGCAGCAACGCTGGCCGCGCAGGAGGTGGCGCCGATCAGCAGAAAACAGACAATTCGCAGAAGGGGGGCCATGGTCGTCAACTCCATCACGTAAGAGGTCGGAAGGCGACGAAATAGACCTGTCTCCGGCCGCGATCAAGGATCGCCGCATCATGCAGATCACGCTTCATGGGCGATTTCCATGGCTTTTAGCCCCGCTGGCGCCTTGACGCGGTGTCGGAGAGCGGCGTTAGATTCGACGGGAACTCCGTGATCGCTTCGCGAAACTTGGGAATCAGCGAGAATGAGCGCGAAACTGCGAAAATTGAAGGACGAAGCCGCGAAGCTGACCCAGAAGGGCAAGCTCGACAAAGCGCTCGCGCTCTACCAAGAGATCCTCGAGCACGACCCCGACGATCTCACCGCCCAGCTGAAGTGCGGTGACCTCCTGCGCAAGCTCGAGCGCGACGAAGAGGCGATCGCGAGCTACACCAAGGTCGCCGACGTCTATGCCGCCGACGGCCTCCTTCTGAAGGCCATTGCCGCCTGCAAGCTCATCCTCGAGATCGACGAGAACCACACCGCCACGCAGAAGATGCTGGCGGATCTCTACGCCAAAAAGACCGGCCGGGCCGCCGCCGCGATGCCCGTCGCACCGCCCGCGCAAGCCGAACCGGAGCTGGTGGGCGACGACGACATCGTCATCATCGAAGAAGAACCCGCGGTCCCGGAGGACCTGCCGACCATCCCGCTCTTCTCCGATCTGCCCAAAAACGCCTTCATTCAGCTCCTCGAGCAGATGCACATGCGCTCCGTCCTGCCGGACGAGGTCGTGATTCGCGAAGGCGACGTGGATGACTCGATGTTCATCGTGTCGAGCGGGCGCGTGAAGGTCACGAAGACCACGGAAGCGGGGACCGAGATGGTTCTCGCTCAGCTGGGGGATGGAACCTTTTTCGGTGAGATGGCGCTCCTCTCCGAATCGCCGCGGACCGCAAGTGTCATCGCGTCGGAGGAGACCCTGTTGTTCGAGGTCAGCCGGGACGTGCTCGCGGGCGTCGTGAAGAACTTCCCCTCGGTGAAGCACATTCTCTTGCGCTTCTACCGCCAACGGCTCCTGTCGAACCTGATGGCCATTTCGCCGATTTTCAAGCCTCTCGACTCCGAGCAACGCAAGTCGCTGATCGAGAAGTTCAAGAGCCGCGAGGTGTCCGCCAACGAGAAGCTGCTCGAAGAGGGCGGCAAGGGCGACGGCCTCTACATGCTCCTGTCGGGCAGGGCCGAAGTCTCGAAGAGAATCGAAGGCAAGCGCCAGGTGTTGGCCCACCTCAAGGAGGGCGACGTGTTCGGCGAGATGTCTCTTCTCACCAACAACCCGGTGAGCGCGAACGTGAAAACCCTCAAGAAATCGATCGTCTTGAAGCTTCCACGCCGTACCTTCTCAGAGATCGTTTCGACGCACCCGCAGCTGCTCGCGCACATCAGCGACCTCTCGAGCGAGCGCGAAAAGACCAACGACGCCATCGCCCAAGGAAAGCTCAAGTTCTCGAGCGAGGAAGGCCTCGTCCTGATGTAGGCCAGGCGCGCTGCCAGCGTCGTGGCGGTCTCACTCGCTTCTGCCTCCCAACGCGACAGCGTGTCTCTGACTGGTGCTGCCCGTGAGCAGGCACTAGACTCCGTGCAGATGGCCTCAACCTCCGCCCCGTCCAAAAATGAGTACAGCTTTCACTGGCTGGTCGACCGGCTCGTCCAGCTCGGGGTGGTGGGGGCGAGAGACGCCCAGTCCGTCAAGGTACACGAGTCGCAACAGGCCGCGCGGGTCAAGCGGGCGATGGAGACCGCCCGGGGCAGTCGCGGCTATCGGGTGAGTCCGCCAGAGCTGCTCGCGAGCTTCAAGATCCAGGCGCCCAGTGGCGTCGAGCTCAACGAAGACCGGCTCGCGCAAATCCTCGCCGCGGAGGCGGAGCTACCCTATCGCAAAATCGATCCCCTCGAGCTCGACATGGGGTTCATCACCCAGACCTTGCCGCGCGCCTTCGCCGCCCGGCACGTGGTCTTGCCGCTCGGCATCGTAGACGGCGACCTCGAGGTCGCCGTGGACAATCCCTTCGACGTCGAGCTGGTAGAGAGCCTGCGGCGCGTCTACCCGGGGTCCATCCGCAAGGTCGTCGCGAGCAAACACGACATCCTCAAATGCATCACCGAGATCTACGGCTTCCGGAAGAGCGTCGAGAGTGCGGCACGGGAGGTCACGGACCGCGCCGGGCAGTCCTTCGAGCAGTTGGTGCAGCTGAAGTCCGTTGGGGAGATCGAGGCGACGGACGCGCACGTGGTGAACGCGGTGGAGTTCCTCTTTCGCTACGCCTTTGACCAGCGCGCGAGCGACATTCACATCGAGCCCCGACGTGGTGACTCACAGGTGCGCCTGCGGATCGACGGCGTGTTGCACAGCGTGCACACGATCCCTCGCGCAGTGCATCCGGCGGTGACCTCGCGCCTCAAGACGCTCGCACGCATGGACATCGCCGAGAAGCGGCGCCCCCAAGACGGCCGGATCAAGACGGTTCTCGGCGAGCGCGAGGTGGAGCTGCGCGTGTCGTGTCTACCGGTCGCCTTCGGCGAGAAGATCGTGATCCGCATCTTCGATCCCAACGTGCTCCTGCGCAGCCTCCCGGACCTCGGCTTCCCGGAGACGGACCTCTCGCTGTTCCAGAAATGGATCAGCTCGCCGCACGGCATGATTCTGATCACCGGCCCAACGGGCAGCGGCAAGACCACCACGCTCTACACGACGCTGCAGCGTTTGAAGAACGACAGCATCAACATCACCACCGTCGAGGACCCGATCGAAATGGTCACCGACGCCTTCAACCAGGTGCAGGCGCAATCGAAGATCGGCGTCGATTTCGCGGCGGCGATGCGCAGCATCCTGCGCCAGGATCCCGACGTGATCATGATCGGGGAGATCCGCGACGGTGAGACGGCCAAGATGGCGGTCCAAGCGTCGCTCACGGGCCACCTGGTGTTTTCGACGCTGCATACGAACGACACGGTGGCCGCGGTCACCCGGCTCGTCGACCTCGGGGTCGAGCCCTACCTGGTGAGCTCGACCCTCGTCGGGGTGATGGCGCAGCGCCTGGTACGCCGGGTGTGCACGAGCTGCAGCAAGCGCACCCCGCTCACCGGTGACGAGTTCGAGGTGCTCGGGATCCCCGCCGAGGAGCGCCACCGCTTTGCCAATACGCAAAAAGGCGAGGGGTGCGTGGAGTGCCGTGGTACCGGCTACCGCGGGCGGGTTGGGATTTTCGAGCTCCTCAACATGAACGACGATCTGCTGACGGTCCTGCGCCGCGGCGCGGACGAGGACACGCTGAGGGCCGAGGCGCGCAAACGGGGACTCAAACCCCTGCGCCTCTCCGCCCTAGACCGCCTCGCGGAAGGGCGAACCACCTTTGATGAGCTCGTGCGGGTCACCGGCCTGTTGCGCTGAGTTTGCACACTAGTCAGGGGCCACCCGTCTCGAAAGCCCCGCGGTCGAAGCCGCCGCCGTAGAAGCTCCCCGACCCAGCGCCGTTTCGATCGTAGGGGAGGGACGGGTCAGCAGTGTCGATGCAGGCGGCCGAGGGGACGAGATCGCCGAGGACGGGGTCAACCTC
>CAYXVF010000045.1:0-21986 GCA_964468125.1 uncultured Bdellovibrionales bacterium
GAGGTTTCCGCCGTAGCTCGCGCCGATGGCGGCGGTGATGCCCGCGAGCTCGTCCTCGGCCTGCATGGTGTAGACGCCATAGTGCTTGTAGGAGCTGAGCTCATGGAGGATGTCCGACGCGGGCGTGATCGGGTAGGAGCCCAGGAAGAGGTCGAGCCCAGATTTTTTTGCCGCGGCGACCAAACCGATCGCGAGCGCCTTGTTGCCCGTAATGTTGCGGTAGCGGCCGGGCGCGATCTCCGCCTTTGCGACGTCGTAGCGCACCGGGAATGCCTCGGCGGTCTCACCGAAGAAATAGCCGGCCTTGAGGACCTTTCGATTGGCCTCCGCCACAACCGGCTTGCTCGCGAATTTGGCGTCGATCCACTCGATCGTCAGCGCCAGGTCGCGGCTGTACATCCAGAACACGAGGCCGAGAGCGAAGAAGTTCTTGCAGCGCTCGATCTCGCGCGAGGTCAAGCCGCTGTCTTCGAGCGCGGTCGCGGTCAGCCGGCTGATGTCCACATCGTAGAGGTTGTATTCGGACAGCGACCCGTCCTCGAGCGGGTTCGTGTCGTACCCGACCTTTTCGAGGTTGCGTTTGGTGAAAGCGTCGGTGTTGACGATCAGGTTGCCGTGCTCTTTCAGCGAGCCCAAATGAGCCTTCAGCGCGGCGGGGTTCATCGCGATTAAGACGTCGACCGAGTCGCCCGGAGTCCACACCGGGTTCTGCGAAAAATGCACCTGAAACGAGGAGACGCCGGCGAGAGTCCCAGCCGGCGCCCGGATCTCCGCCGGGAAATCGGGCAGGGTCGCGAGGTCGTGCCCGCTCACCGCCGCCTCGTCGGTAAAACGCGTGCCAGTCAGTTGCATTCCATCGCCCGAATCACCGGCGAAACGGATGACAACATCTTCCACACGCTCGATTGTCTTGGAAGCCGGCACGTTGGCCGATGGAGTACCCGACATCTTGCCCCCCCCGGAGCTACCCGGGGATCCGCTCACAGGCGGCCACACGGTTCTTTTTTCGTCTAACTCCGAGTGAGGGCCGTGACAACCTAGATCGTAGACTCGTTGGGCCATTCCCTCTTAGCATCCCCCCATGCCTGCGTTTTTGCCGTGGCTCTGTGCACTCCTGGGTGGGCTCGGTGGCGTACTCCTCTATGGCTGGTTCCGGCGACGCGTCCTCCTCCGAGAACGGGAGCCAAGCCCGGCGGATGCGGAAGAGCTCGAGGCGCTGCGGAGAACGGTCGCGCAAACCCGTCGCGACACTGAGCGAGCACTCCAAGAGGAGTGGCGTGCGGAGCGCGCGTCTCTCGAGCGAGAGCTCGATGAGGAGACGGACCGGCTCGACGCGCAGGACGCGAGAATCGCCGCGCGCGCGCGTCGAATCGAACGCCTCGAAGCCACACTGGAGCTCCGAGGTCGTCGCTACGACGAGCGCAAAGAGACGTCCAAGGCGCTCCGGGCAGAGGTGGAGCGCCTGGAGGCTCAGCGGATCGAGGAGCTCGAGAAGCGCGCTGAGCTCGCCCGTGCGGACGCGCATCTCGAACGGGTCGAGGCCTTTTTTCAGGGACTGAAGTCCGAGCACGAAACTGAGCGTCGGGATCGCCTTCAGCGCGTCGAAGAGGAGGCGACGCTGCGGGCGCGGGAGCTCCTCACCGTCGTCACGCACCGCTACGACGGCGAAAGCCACCTCGAGCGGATCAGCAACAGCTTCACGCTGTCCGAGGCGCAGGCCGAGCTCCTCGGAGACCCGAGCTCGGTCGTGGCCGAGGCGTTTCGTGAGGCGACCGACTGCGAGCTCGTCCTGGGTGGCGACATGCGGAGCGTGACCGTGCGCTGCGACGACCCGCTGGCGCGCGAGGCCACCCGGCGTCTGCTTCGCCAGTTGCTGACCCAAGAGCCGATCACGCCGGTGCTGATTCGTGAGGCCGGCAAGCAGGTACGGGAGACGCTCCACCGGGAAGTGGCCAACGCCGGTGCCCGTGCGGTGAAGCGCCTCGGCTTGGGGGAGGTGCACCCGGAGATCGTGGATCTGATCGGTAGGCTCAAATTCCGCCTCAGCTTTTCGCAGAACCAATGGAAGCACTCGATCGAGGTCTCCCACCTCACGGGCCTGCTCGCCGCTGAGCTCGCGCAGGCGGTGCTCCCCGCGAAACGAGCGGGTTTGATGCACGACATGGGTAAGGCGCTCACTCACGCGCGCGAGGGGGCCCACGCGATCATCGGCGCGGAAATCGCCGAGCGCTGCGGCGAGTCCGAGGCCGTACGACACGCGATCGGCGCCCATCACTACGACGAGACTCCGACCACCGCGCTCGCCTTTTTGGTGATCAGCGCCGACGCGATGAGCGGCGCGCGCCCGGGGGCCCGGCGCGATAGCACGACGCACTACAATGACCGCATTCGGGACATCGAGCGGATCGCAGGCAAAGAGCCCGGGGTGCTTCGGGTAGACGTGATGCAGGGCGGGCGCGAAGTACGCGTGATCGTCGCCGGATCCGAATCCGGCGCCCTTCCTGATCATGAACGCGAGTACGACGGCGTGCCCGCACTCCCGGACGATGAGGTTTACCCGTTAGCGCAGCGGATCGCGCGTGCCATCGAAGAGGAGATCACATTCGCGGGGCAGATCCGCGTGACCGTGATCCGCGAATCACGGGCCGTGAGCCTCGCGAGCTGAAGCGCTCGACTCGCCCGGAGGATCGGGTATGGTGCGCCCATGTCGGGTGGCCCGTACGGAATAGCCCTGCTGATCGTGCTCCTGCTGTTGCTCCACAGCGCCGCGATCGCGATCCCCTACCTCTTTCACTACTACGACAACATCGCGCGCGGGAACGAGAAGCGCCCGTCCACCAAGGGCTACGTTCGCGCCTATCTGGTCGAGTGGTTCTTCGGCCTCGCGGTGCACGCCTCCTACGTCCTCGGGATTCCCGGCGGGGCGGTGAGCGGGCGCTTTGACCCGAAGGGGGGGCCACCGATCCTCTTGTGCCACGGCTTCTTCATGAACCGAGCGAGCTTCTTCGCGCTCTACTGGCGCTTGCGCCGATCGGGTTTTCGCAACGTCTATGTGATCAATCTGCGCCCGCTGATCGCACCGCTCGAGGAGCAAGCGGAGCGGCTTGCTCGCATGATCCGCCTCGTGTCCACCGCCGCCGATGGCCAGCCGGTGGTTGGCATCGGGCACAGCCAGGGCGGCCTGCTCTTTCGCTGGATTGCCAGTCAGTTCCCCGACGTTCCCCTCGGACGAATCTTCACGCTCGGGAGCCCACATCACGGAACGCGCATGGCCTACCTCGGCCTCGGGCCGAACGCGAGGCAGATGCAGCCGGGCTCGAAAGCGCTTCAGGCGCTCGGTGAAGCGGTTCCGGTGCCCCTCACCGCCTTCTACTCAGACCTCGACCAGATGATTAACCCCGCCGAATCCGCCAAGCTCGGCGCCGACAATCGCTTCGTCGCGGAAACCGGGCATTTCGCGCTGCTCTACAGCCCGGAGGTCACCCAGACGATCGTGAGCGAGCTCTCCGGAGGATCGGCGGTCCGCTCAGCGGCCGCCGCGAACGGCTAGGTTCTCAGTCCACGCACACCGCGTACGGCTCACCAGCCACCACGTGGCCCTTGCGCTCTGCGAGGCGGCAGGCGGCGACCTCCGCGTCGTGCTCGAAGAAGAGGATCCAATCCTCTTCGAGCGCCTGGGCGAGGAGCAGCTTCTTCTCTTCGAGGGTGGTGAGCGGATAGAGGTCGTAGCCCATGATCCAGGGCAGACGGATGTGCGCGCGCGTCGGGATCACATCGCCACAGTAGAGGAGCTTTCCGTCGTCTTCGCCGTCCAAGAAGGGGAGCTGCTGGCCAACCGTATGCCCTTCGCTCACGATCAGGCCGAGTCCAGGGACGATCTCCGTCGGACCGTCGAGCAGGTGCAAACGATCCGCGAGTGCCCCGTAGGTCGCCGGACGAAAGGAGCCCGCATCCTTCTCCGTGGGGTGCTCAGCCCATTTCCACATGCGTCGCTGCACGTGTACCGTGGCATTCGGAAAGGTAGGTCTACGACCGCCCGTCCCATCTGGCTCGGTTGCGCCGCCCACGTGGTCAAAATGCAGGTGGGTGATGATCAGGTCTGTGACATCTTCCGCCGCAAAGCCGAGTCGCGATAATGAGCCCTTGATGCCCCCAGGCGGCAACTCAATGTCAAAGATTTCTCGTTCCTTATCGGGAAACTCGTCGCCGATGCCCGTGTCGACCAGGATCACGCGCCGCTGCTCGGAGCTCTCATCGACGATCAACAGGCAGCGCGTGGCTAGCGTGATGCGGTTGCGCTCATCCGGCGGGATCTGTTTTTCCCAGAGAGGCCGGGGAACGATCCCGAACATGGCCCCACCGTCGAGTCCAAAGGTGCCACCGTCCACCGGTGCGATTCGAAAGCGGCCAAAGCGGTGCATGGGGCCGGTACTATCGCGCTTTCCCTAGCCTGCGCAATTGCTCCGGGAGCCTTCGGTTGTTAATCCAAGGAGCATGAGTGAACGCCTCACGAGTCTCGTACCCGTCTCCTTCCTCGAAGAGCTTCTCGCGATCGCCATGTCGAAGGGCGGCGACTTCGCCGAGCTCTATCTCGAGCGTACGCGCGGCAACAGCGTGTCCTTGGAAGAGAATCAGATCCGCTCCGCCGCCTTTGGCAGCTCCCTGGGCATGGGGATCCGCGTCATCAAGGGCGACGAGGTCGGCTACGCCTATTCAGACGATCTCGATCCCCTCGCACTCAAGGACTGCGCCCTCGTGGCCGCGAACATCGCCACCGGCGGTGGCTCACCTGCGCCCATCAGAGTCAGCAAGCGAGATCTACCGAACCGCTATCCGGTTGAGCCTACCCCTGACACGGTGGCACCGGCGGACAAGGTTGACCTTCTGAAGCGCGGCGACGCGGTCGCGCATGCGCACGACAAGCGAATCATTCAGGTCATGGGCGCCTTCGTGGACCAAACCAAGGACGTATTGATCGCGACGAGCGACGGCGTCTTGGCCGAGGATCGGCGGGTCATGTGTCGGTTGCACTTCAGCACGATCGCAGACGACGGCAAGGGTGACCGCCGTACCGGATTTCACGGAGGGGGAGGACGGGTAGGCTTCGGCCACTACGACGAGTTCTCACCGGAAAAGGTCGCAGAGGAAGCCGCTCGCATGGCGGTGAGTCAGCTCGGCGCCGTGGACGCTCCGGCCGGTCCGCAGACGGTCGTGCTCGCCCCCGGGTGGAGCGGCATCTTGCTTCACGAGGCCGTGGGTCACGGTCTCGAGGCGGACTTCATTCACAAAGGCACTTCGCTATACTCCGGCAAGCTCGGAGAAAAGGTTGCGAGTGACCTCGTCACCGTCGTCGACAACGGCGAGCTTCCCCACAAGCGAGGGTCTCTGAATGTCGATGACGAAGGAGAAGTGGCGAAAGAAAAGGTGTTGATCGAGAAAGGGGTACTGAAGGGTTTCATGTCCGACCGCCTGAGCGCGAATGCCATGGGCATCGAGTCGAGCGGCAGCGGTAGGCGGCAGAGCTACCAGCACGCGCCGATGCCGCGCATGACGAACACGTACATGGCCTCCGGCGAGCACGACCCGGCGGAGATCCTCTCGGAGGTAAAGCGCGGCCTCTACTGCGCGGCTTTCGGCGGCGGGCAGGTCGATATCTCGAACGGCAACTTCGTCTTCGAGGTGCAGGAGGGCTACCTCATCGAAGATGGCAAACTCACCGCACCGGTAAAGAATGCGACGTTGATAGGCGTTGGGCCTGAAGCACTCAAAAATGTGAGCCGGGTGGGAAACGACCCGGAGCTCGACCCGGGGATAGGGACCTGCGGCAAAGACGGTCAAAGCGTGCCCGTTGGCGTTGGCATGCCGACCGTGCGGATCGACGACCTGACCGTGGGGGGAACGAATGTCGGAGGCTGAACACATTCAGAATCTGCTCGACGTGAGCGAGCGGATGATCGCCTTGGCGAAGAGTTTCGGCGCCACCGCGGCGGACGTCGTCGCATCGCGCTCGACGGACTTCGAGGTCAAAGTTGCCGACGGGCGTATCGTGACGCTCACCCAAGCGGTGGCCAAGGGCCTGGGACTTCGAGTATTCGTCGGCCAGCACCTCGGCTTTTGCACGACGAGCGACTTCACCCCGGAGAGCCTCGAGCACGCGGCGCAACGGGCGGTGCAAATCGCTCGCGAAACCGCCGATGACCCCCACAACGGCCTGCCCGAGATCGAGCCCGGCCGCATCGACGTCCCCGACGACTTTGAGCTCTACGACCCGGCGGTCGTGGCGCTCTCCCCTGAGGAGAAGATCCGCTGGGCCCACGCGCTCGAAGACGCCGCTCGGGCGGCGGACCCCCGGGTGACCAAGTTTCGCGACAGCGGCGTCACGAACGGCGAATCGTACACGGTGCTCGTGACGAGCAACGGCGCGGCACGCACCGGTCGATTCACCGGTATTTCCATGTGGTGCAATCCGATCGCCGTCGACGAGGACGAGCTTCAAACGGAGGTCTGGTACGATTCGCGCACGCACCTGAGCGATCTCGAGTCGGTCGAATCCATCGGTCGCACTGCGGGTCAACGCGCGGCACGCATGCTCGGAGCGAAGCCCATCTCGACCACCAAGGCTGCACTCATTCTCGAGCCCAACATGGCCGTCGGCTTTCTCGGTGGTGTCCTCGGCGCCATCGACGGAGATCGGGTCCACAAACGCGCCTCATTTCTCGCGGATGAGCTCGGCGAGCAGATCGCCGTGAGTGGGCTCACCTTGGTGGACGACCCCCATCTGCCCCGAGCGACGGGCTCTACCCCCTTCGACGGCGAAGGGCTGCGGACCTACAAGAAGAAGCTCGTGGACCGGGGCAAGCTCACCATGTTCCTCTACGACAGCTACACGGCTCGGAAAGTCGGCGTGGAACCCACAGCCAGTGGCCGACGCGGCTATTCCTCACCGCCGAGCGCGGCAGTCTTCAATTTCTACGCGGAGGCGGGAGAGAGCGATCCGAAGGAAATCTGGTCCGGGGTGGACCGAGCACTCGTGATGACCCGAGGCCTCGGACGCGGCCTCAACACCGTCTCCGGCGAATACTCCCGAGGCGCCAACGGACTCTGGATCGAAAAAGGTGAGATCGTACACCCGGTCCAGGAGGTCACCGTCGCCGGCGACTACCTCACGATGCTCCAGAGCGTCGACGCGATCGGAAACGACCTCGAAATCCGCGGCAGCTCCGGCGCGCCGACGATACGCATCGGCGAGGTGACGATTTCCGGCGGGAAATCACCGTCCTGAGGGAGCGCTAGAAATCGGGGTCGCTGAAGTCGAGGTCGATACCCGCTTGCACGAGCGCGAGTGCCTCGGCGCGGCAGATGCTCTCTGGGTTGAGCGTTTCGAGGCCAGCCAAACCGCGACCACGTACCTCGAAGAGCAGGCAATCGATGTAGTCAGAGAACGCGCAGAGGATCGGCGAAAGCTCAGGCGGTACGGGCGCGCTATCGATCGTCGCTCGGCACTCGCGAACGCCGAAAGCGCACTCCGCGCGCTCTTCCGAGGAGGAAGCGGTCGCATCACAGATCAAACCGACGAAGTCGCAGATCCCCCGGAGCGAGCAACCACCGACCCGGCCCGTGCTCAGGCTTCCAGAGAAACCCGGCGCATCGACCGCGGACCCATCAAATCCTCCCGCCCCCGGGGAGCGCCCGCTGAACGCCGCGTTGGCGACGGCTCCGCGAAACCCAGAAACGCGCACCGCGCTCCCGCTGAAGCGTCCCGAGCTGCGACCCTCGCGGAAGGGACCCTCGAGGCCCACCGGCTGCTGACTCGTCAACTCGCTCGGATCACCCACCGGCATCCACGCCGAAGCGGGAGCAAAATGAAAGCTGTGATCCGGGTCGTAAGCGAGGTGAAGGAACGGCACCTCGTCTTCACCGTAGAATGTCAGGAGACTCATCGACTGGTTCAGGTCGAATCCCCCCGCTTCCACGACCGGCTCTTTCTGGCCACAGCCGGCCAGACCTAGCACGATGATGAGTGGCAAGACGCTGAGTCTCGAGTGCATGGCGTCGCTCCCTGTGTGCGCTCCTGAGTACGTACTCACCAGTAGAGTTGCGCGGTCAACGCGGAGGTGAACGTTCCGAACGCAAGCGGATCCAGAGGATCGGGTCGAAGAATATCGATCCCCATTCCCACCTGTCCACTGATGCTGAAGATATCCACGACGAACCACTCCACTCCCAGGCCTCCAGCGATACCGAGCTCTTGCGTGTCCGTGGAGCCGTTGTCGGCGAAGCGCAGATTCAGCTGCCCGAACCAGAAGGGCGCGACCTGGCTATCGGTGAACCAATACGAGCGTACCGTGGGAGCGAGCAGAATGTCCCAGCTCGTGTCCGCGCCGCCCGTATCGAGGGCGAGCCCCACATTGAAGCCGACGTTCAGGCTGCCGAACATCATCCACACCCCCGCTGCCCCCGACGCAAAGCCGTTGCCGCCATTCGGGATGGCAAAGGAGAGCGACATCGCTCCGTCGTGAAGGCTGTTTTCGCCGGCGCCACCTGCGGCGTCGTTCCAGCCGGGGACATCGCCTGATGTGGCACCCTCACCGCGTTCCTGCGCGAGAGCCTGGGTGGGCAGAAGCAGAGCACTGCAAAACAATGCGACGACAATCCGTTTCATGGGCATTCCCTCCGGTGGAAAAGGCGAAGAGAGGCTAGCAGTGGTTTCGCCGACCGCTGAATTTTCGTCCGAATTTTTGAATGCGCGTCGGTGTTTCCACGTCTGATAGGGGTCGCGCGCGATTTTGCCGCGACCGGAAAGGCGCTAGATTCGGTCCATGCTCACACTGTGCGTCGCAACGGTCATTCTCGCCCAAACGCCCGATCTCAACGGGATTTGGGAGATTCAGTCGCTCGGCAGCGACCGCACGGTCCGGGTGGAGGCGGACGGCAGCGAGATCGCGGTCCATCGTGTTCTGTACCCCGAGTTCGAGGGGAAAACGTATCGCCTCGATCATCTCTACCGTGGGACCCTGAGAGGCGAGACCATCACCGGCAAGCTGCTGGTCAAAGACGATGAGCTTCCCGACTTCGAGGTTCTGCGTGCTTTCGAGGGCTCATTGAAGGACGGGAATTTGCTGATCGACGGTAAGCCGCTGGTTCGCGTTGCCGATGCATCCGGCGACGAGGTGGCGATGCTTCCGACGCGCCCCCGCAAGCTCAAGAGCGAAACCCAGAAGACCAAACGACGCTTCAAGAAGCGCCGTCGGCGCGGTGTCGAGAGCGGCAAGACCCAGAAGAGCGAACAGACGCCGCCGACGGTCATTGCCGAAAAGGACGAGCCGGGCGGTGCCGATCTCTACGACCAGATCATGGGCGGCGGCGACGCGGAGGCAGACTCGATGATCCGGGTCTCCCGGGAGATCGAGGTTCCGGACGAGGGTGAAGAAGCACTCAAAGAAGGCATCAAAGCCTACGAGGCAGGCGACCACGAGGAGGCGCTCGAATCTCTGCGCCGAGCGAATGAGCTCGGGGCTGGCGGGCTCACCCACAAGTATCTGGGACTCACCCTCCTGGAGCTCGGACGGCACTCGAGGGCCAAGGCAGAGCTAAAGAAGGCCCTTCGCTTGGACCCGACGGACCAGGAGGTCGCGGAAGGATACGCGGAGGCGAAAGCCCGGGAGTAGGCCTTTTCGCTCACGGCGATCTCATCGTCGCCGTTGACCGATTGCTCAGCCGACGAGGATCGGGTCGTCGAGGAGCCGGTCGAGCGCTGCGATCGCGCCGCCGACGCCGTTGCTCGATGAGCGCAGCGTCTCGCGCAGGTTGTAGAGCCGGTCGCGCAGGTAGGTCCGCACGACGAGCTCATCATCAGCGTTTTCCACCGCTTCGTGCAGGTAGGTGTGCAGCTGATGGAAGACTTCTTGGTTGACGTTTTGGGGGCGCAGGGCGAAGCCCGTGAGGAGCGAATCTATTCCATCGTAGGCGCCATCGACCAGCTCGCCTGGCTGGCGCAGCGGGTGGCCCTCGGCCGCGTCCGCGAGCTGGAGCAATGCAGCACCGAAGCGCTCGACGATCGGGCGCATCAAGGCGTCGTCCACGAGCGCCTTCGACTTCACGCAGCGCCCGAAGTATGACAAGAGGTCTTCGCTCAGGGACTTGACCACGTCAAAGGCGGAGAGCGTTTCAGACTCGTCGAGCAACTGAGTGACGTAGCCACGCAGGGGAGCGTCGATTCGCTCGACGGCCTTCTCGTTCACCCACTCGGTCTGGACCCACATCATCTGGAGATGGGACTCAATCCGAGGCATGACCGCGGCGGTCATTTCCTCTGGGCTCTTCGTGGTGGAAACCATTCCAACGGCCATGGACTCTCTCCCTCGCGTGCAGCTCGAACAAATCGCTCGATCGCAGCGCTGTCAACGCAGTTATCGGTGACGATGCTGCGAAGGTTGCGTGACGCGTTGCGGCACGAAACCTCGTTTTCGTGCGTTTGAGCTACTCGACGGTGACACTCTTCGCCAAATTTCTCGGCTGGTCGACGTCGGTCCCGCGCTGGTCGGCGACGTGATAGGCCAAGAGCTGCAAGGGGATGGTCGACACGATCGGCGCCATCTCGCGGCTCACCGCTGGCGTCCAGAGGATGCGATCGGTCAGGTCGGCGATGCGATCGTCGCCTTCCGTCGCAACCGCGATGACATCCCCGTCGCGCGCCCGTACCTCTTGGAGGTTCGAGATCACCTTATCGTAGAGCGGCCCCTGATTGGCTACCACGATGACCGGAACTCCGGGCTCGATGAGGGCGATGGGCCCGTGTTTCATCTCGCCGGCGGCATATCCCTCGGCATGAATGTAGCTGATCTCCTTGAGCTTCAGCGCGCCTTCGAGGGCGACGGGAAAGCCATAGCCCCGTCCGAGGAAGAGCGCCGAGCGGGCATTGACGATGCTTTGAGCGATGTCGACCGCCGCCTGCTCGTTTTGAAGCACGGACTCGATGTGCCTCGGTACGTGACGAAGCTGATCGAGGAGAGCTGCGACGCGCTCCACCGCGAACCCGCGACGTTTGCCGACACCCGCTGCGAGCAGCGAAAGCGCGGCGACCTGCGTGATGAAGGCTTTCGTAGAGGCCACACCGATCTCGGGCCCCGCGTGCGTGTAGAGCACGTGGTCGCTCTCCCGGGCGATCGACGAGTCGACCACGTTGACGACCGAGAGGACGCGAGAGCCTTTTTCCTTTGCGCTTCTGATCGCTGCGAGCGTGTCCGCGGTTTCGCCCGACTGGCTGACCGCGACCACCAGCGTATCCGGCCCCAGGAGGGGGTTTCGGTAGCGCAGCTCGCTCGCGAGCTCGACCTCCGCCGCCATGTTGGCGAGATCTTCGAGCAGCAGCCGTCCCACGAGACATGCGTGCCAGCTCGTCCCGCAGGCGGTGAAGATCACCCGCTGGGCACGCGCGAGATGGTCGAGGTCGATGCCGTCGAGGTTCACGTCGTCGCTGCTCGCCAGCAGCCGCCCCCGGAGCGTGTCGATCACCGCCCGGGGCTGCTCGTGCATTTCCTTGTGCATGAAGTGCTTGTGGCCGGCTTTTTCCGCCATCACCGGCGACCACTCGATGCGCCGAGGGGCACGGTCGACCGGCGTACCGTCTTCGATGCGCTTCACGTCGACTTTCCCTGGGCGAATCACCGCGAGCTCGCCCTCGTCGAGGATGAGTACGTCGCGGGTGTGCGACAGGAGCGCGGGAATGTCCGAGGCGATGATTCCGATTTCGTCGCTGATGCCGACCACGAGCGGTGAAGCATTCTTCGCAACCACGATCGTGTCCGGCTCGCTCGTGCCGATGACCGCAATGGCATACGCGCCGTGCACGTGCTTCAACGCAGCACGAATGCGATCCTCGAGTGTTCCGGACTCGCGCTGCACGAGGTGGGCGATGATCTCGGTGTCGGTCTCGCTCTGGAGCTCTACGCCGGACTCACGGAGCTCTGCTCGGAGCTCGAGAAAGTTTTCGATGATTCCATTGTGCACCACAACGACGTCGCCGGCGCGGTGCGGGTGCGCGTTCTCGTCGCTCGGCTTTCCGTGGGTCGCCCAGCGCGTGTGGCCGATCGCAACGCTGCCCGTGAGTGGCTCCTCACGGAGCAGATTTCTGAGCTCGGAGAGCTTCCCTTTGCGTCGCCGAACGTCGAGTCGCCCGTCGCTGACGGTAGCGATCCCCGCGGAGTCATAGCCGCGGTACTCCAGCTTGCTCAGGCCCTCGAGAACGTCTGCGGCGGCTTCCGCCCGACCGGTCACTCCAACGATTCCGCACATTCCGTCCTACTCCTTCGACTCGAGACGCGCCCGAAGACGCTTCGCATAGCCCTTTTTGTTTTCCTGGCGGCTACGGCCAACGCCCAGCGCGTCCCGCGGCACGTCCCGGGTCACCGTCGAGCCCGCCGCGACGTAAGCATCCGCTCCGACGGTCACTGGCGCTACCAAGGTGCTGTTCGAGCCCACGAAAGCGCCCTTGCCGATCGTGGTGCGATGCTTCGCAAATCCATCGTAGTTGCAGGTGATCGTTCCCGCACCCACGTTTGCGTGCGGACCGATCGACGCGTCTCCGAGGTAGGCGAGGTGGTTGGCCTTTGCCCCGCGCCCGAGCTGCGTTTTCTTGAGCTCGACGAAGTTTCCCACCTTGGAGCCCTCGCGAAGGTCGCTTCCCGGGCGGATCCGGGCGAAGGGGCCGACCGTCACCGAGCGCGCGAGCATGGCCTCTTCCACGTGGGAGAAGGATTCGACGACGCTCTCCGGGCCGATCTCCGCGTTCTTCACCACGCTAGGCCCCTCGATCCGTGCCCCCGCCCCGACCCGCACCCGGCCGTAGAACTGGACGCCGGGACCGACGACAACGTCCGGGCCGAGCACCACCCGGTCATTGAGCAATACGGAGCCCGGGTCCCGGAAGGTGACGCCTTTTTTCTGGTGGTCAGCGATCAACCAGCGCCGGAGGGTCGCCTCCGCTTCGGCGAGCTCCGCGCGCGTATTGATACCCCGAACCTCTTCCGCATCGACGCTCACCGCTCGCGTTTTGCCCCGACTGGCGGCGAGCTCGACGACGTCGGTGAGGTAGAGCTCCTTTTGTTTGTTGTTTGCTTTCAATCCTCTGACGGCTTCGCGAATGAGCGCGGCGTCGCCGCAGTACACACCGACATTGATCTCATCGATGGCGCGTTGTTCGGCGCTTGCGTCTTTGTGCTCCACGATTTCGAGAACCTGAGCGCGGTCACGAATCACACGACCGTAGCCGGTGGGGTCGGCTACCTTCGCGGTGAGGAGAGCGAGCTCGCATTTGCTCGCGCTTCGCTCCACCGCAGCGAGTGTGCTCGGCCGAAGCAGAGGCACATCGCCATAGAGTGTCATGACTTTGCCGTTGAAGTCCGGAATGGCAGACAGTCCCACCTGAGTGGCATGGCCAGTCCCCCGCTGTTCTTTTTGCACAGCATAGACGAGATCCGCTTTCGGGAAAGTCGCGGCGAGGACGTCGCGTACCCGTCCACTCTCCTTGCCGACGACGACGACGATGGGTCCATAGCCTCGCTCGACCGCCGCACCGACCACACGAACGATGAGAGGGACTTCACAACAGGGATGGAGGACCTTGGGGAGCTTGGACTTCATCCGCGTCCCTTTGCCCGCGGCGAGCACGACGGCGGCGACGCTCTTGCTTTTTCTCGGCATGACAAGCGGGTAGCGACATCGACGGTCCGAGGTCAACGGCAAGGCACGTAAAAAGCAGGGAGACGAAAAAGGGGTGTGATTCTGGCGTTTGCAGCGGCGGATCGCCTACGATCCCGAAGATGGGCGGTTCTTGGTCTCGTGCGTGGAGTCTCGCCATCGCGACGTGCGCGATGCTCGGATTCCTATTCCCCGCCGAGGCGCAGGAACGCGCGGACACGAGCCGATTTCGCAGCGCCGTGACGCCGAATGGCCTCTTCATGACCGATGGCTCGCGCATGCTGCTCCCCGGTCAGCTCACCGTCGGGGTGACCCCTCATTTCGCCAGCAACGCCGTCTCTTTCCGCTACCCGGACTTCGACGACGCCTTCGACCCGGTGATCGAACAGCAATTCTTTGCCGATCTCGCGGTGGGCTTGGGGCTGTTCTACGGGATCGACATCGGCCTCGTGTTGCCCCTCGTGCTGAGCCAGGAAGGACCCACCGACGCCGGCTTGGGCGATCTCACCGGTGGCGGCGTGGGAGACATGCGCCTCGTCCCTAGGGTGCAGCTGATCGAGCAAGCCGATTGGGGTGTGGACGTCGCCTTCGTGCCCGAGCTCATCTTCCCGACGGGCTCCGATCGGCGCCTCCTCGGGGATCCGAGTCTGGGCTTTCGACCGGGGGTGATCGTGGGCCGGCGCGTTGATCGGCTTCAGCTTCTCGCGAGCCTCGCGTTGCGCTTCCGACAGAACGCGCAGGTCGAGGACGTCGAGCTCACGAATCTGCTGTCCTTCACCGCGGGCGCGGGCTTTGACATCCTGCGCGAGAGTAGCGTCCCGGTCACCCTCCTCGCCGAGCTCACCACCACCACCAAGCCGAGCTCGCCCTTTTCCGCGGGCGGGTTTGGAGGCAGCGAGCTCTTCGGCGGAGCGCGAGCGCGTGTGGCCGAGGATTTCGTGCTGACTGCGGGTGGTGCGGTTGGCCTGAATCAGGCGGTGGGAGTGCCCACCTATCGTGTGCTTCTCGGCGTGGCCTTCGCTCCCGCGGCTCCAGACCGGGACGGGGACGGCATTCCCGACGCCACGGACCGCTGCCCCACGCGGCCGGAAGACAAGGACGGTTACAAAGACACCGACGGCTGCCCAGACCTCGACAACGACGGCGACGGCCTACTCGACGACGAAGACGAATGCCCGGATGAACGAGAGACCATCAATGGTATTGCCGACGACGACGGTTGCCCGGACGGCGAGTCAGGCGACCGAGACGCGGACGGTATTCCCGACGACGAGGATTCCTGCCCTGACCGCGCCGAGGACTTCGACAACCATCTCGACGACGACGGTTGCCCGGATCCGGATAACGACTTCGATGGAGTTCCGGACGGTCAGGACGAGTGCCCGAACGAGCACGAGACGATCAATGGGATCGACGACGACGACGGCTGTCCCGACGAAGGAGAAGGAGACACGGTCGTCGTAGAAGAGCGCATCGAGCTGAAGGGAACCGTCCTCTTCGAAACCGCGAAGTCGACGATCCGCGCCGAGTCGAAACCGCTCCTGAACCAAGTGGCACTGCAGATCCTCGCCAACCCGCAGATCCGCCTCGTGCGGATCGAAGGACATACGGACGACCGCGGGCCCGCCGAAGACAACTTCTTCCTCAGCCAGGACCGCGCCGATTCGGTCCGTCGTTACTTGGTCGAGCGCGGAGTCGAGCCCGAACGCTTGGTCGCGGAGGGCTATGGCGAAGAGCAGCCAATCGATACGAACGAGACCGCGGCAGGCCGCGCGCGCAACCGGCGAGTCGAGTTCGTAATCGTCGAGCAAGAACGATGAAACGGTTACGGGGCGCTGTACAGGCCCCACGACGGGTCCGGGTAGAAACACTCGAAACCGGCACGCACGCGCTCGATGTGCATCAGAATCGCTATCTCCGACGGGTCCTGCGCCTCGCGGCAGGCGAAATGGTGGAGCTCTTCGACGGCAAGGGGCGTCGCGCTAGGGGCCCGCTCGTCGAGAGTGAGGCCGGCTGGGCGGTGGAGATCGCGTCGATCGAAAAAGACCCCGCGCCCGCATTCACGCTGACCCTTGCCGTCGCCGCCCCCAAAGGTGAGCGCGCGGACTGGCTGGTGGAAAAGGTCGCAGAGCTGGGCGCTTTTGAGCTGCAATGGATCGAGTGCGACCGCTCGGTGGTGAAGCTCGCGGCAGGCTCAAAGAAGCTCGAGCGCTTTCGACGCCTCGCCGATTCCGCAGCCCGCCAATCGGGGCAGAGCTTCACGATGGCGATACACGCACCGGTCTCGTTGGAGGCGTTCCTCGAACGCGACTTTCAGCGGAAATGGGTCGCGCACCCGGGAGGTTCTTCCGCCGGCGAAGGGTCGACGACTGGGAGCGGCGCCGTGCTCGTGGGCCCCGAGGGCGGCTTCACGACGGAAGAGGTTTCCAGAGCGAAGGCTGCGGGCTACCTTCCTCTTGGACTCGGCCCGACGATCTTGCGGGTGGAGACGGCTGCGGTCGCGGCGACCGTGTTGGTCCGAGCCGCCACCCGCATCGAAACGGGCGACTGAGAGACGACGATGACCGGTCCCATGGCGGCAAACGTTCACTGCCCACATTGCGGGGCCGTGAACTTCGCGATCTCCGCCTATTGCCAGCGCTGCGAACGCCCACTCCGTGTCGACTCGGCTACGAAAGCAGAGGCACCGGAACCAGCACCAGCACCAGCACCAGCAAGCGAAAGGGCGCCGAGGCCTTCACCGACACCGTCACGCCCCATCCCCACTCAAGCGAACGCGAAGCGCGCGCGCAGCATGCCCTCCGCCCTCGGACGAGCGCAGGTGATCGAGCCCGCGGCGCGCTGGCGAGTTTTCCTCGCGGCGGCGATCGACGTTGCAGTCATGGCGGTGGTCAGCAGCACGACGGCTGGGGTCGAGCTCTGGCTGATCGGGGCGCTCGGGTTTCGTCCCACGCACCGAGCGCCGATCGACATCGCCGCTGAGTGGTTCTTTCTTCACGGCTCGGCGGCGCTTCACGGCTTACTGGTGGCCGTCGCGCTGGGTTTCGTGCTCGGCGTCTGGCCCGGCGCCCGCACTCTGGGGCGCCGCATCACGGGGACGGAAGTTGTGCGCTCCTCCGGGCGTCCCTTCTCCATGTGGGTCATGTTCCTTCGAGGCGTGGGCCTGTTGCTGACCATCGGGTCCTTGGGTCTCGGCTTTCTCTGGGCCCTCTTTGACCCTCATCGCCGCAGCTGGCACGACCTCCTCGCCGGAACGGTTACGGTGCGACGCTCGGACATTCGTCAGGGCGATACGGTCGTGAAGGCGTAGAGTTTGCCATCCTCGTTGGCGGCGAGGAGACGACCATCGCCGGTCATGAGATCCGAGGCGAAACGCGCACCGCCGCTGAAGAGCGGCCTTCCTGCGCCGGTGGCCGGGTCGAGAACATAGAGGCGGCCATCCCCACTGCCGCCGGCCGCAACGATGAGCCCCCGAAAGAGCACCATCGCGCCCCGGACCGGTCCTCGGGTCTCGAAGGTCCACAAGGTAAGCCCGTTTTGCCGATTGACCGCGAGCACCCTGCGCTCGGAGCTCGCGACGTAGACGCGACGCTCGGTGAGCAACGGAGGCGCGGTGCCAGGCACCTCGATGTCGAATCGAACGCTCACCTCTTCGCCATCGATCTCGAAGAGCGCGCCGAGCTCGTCGTGCACCCACACCCGCCCATCGCCCGCGCTCATCGGAGCGCTGATGGGCCCGGACGGGATGAGCGCTCGCAGCTCTCCACTCGATCGATCGAGCACGGCCACGCCCCCTTCCAGGCGGGCGACATAGAGCCGCTCACCGATGAGCCGCGGGGGCCCAGCCACGAGGGCACGATAGGGCGGGGAATCGGCGCTGGGGTGAACCCAGAGCGCGTCGCCGCTCTGAGCGTCGAGCGCCACCACCCGACCCGCGTGCGTCGCGGCGTAAAGGACACCCGCGCTCAGGGTCAGTCCACCGGCTACCCGGCCAGGAACACTCTGCCTCCAGCGCAGGGCGCAGCGCTCGTCCATCGCGATGATCTCGCGGTCGCGCGTGCCCGCCCAGATCGTCGTGCCCTCGGCCACCGGCGCCGCATCCACCGCGCCGAGCTCCCGCTGAACACAGACCTTCTCTCCGTCGAGGGTCGTGAGATGCAGTCCCCCCGACGTTCCCCAGGCGATCCGTCCCTCGAACATCGCCGGCGCGGACACGGCTCCGGCCTCGCCTCCATAGGTCCACTGAGTCGCTGCGTTGCGTTCGCAGGCGAGCCCCAGGAGGAGCAAAAGTGGACCTAACCCTTTGAGATTCAACACTTCTCCCTTCGCACGGTCACCCAGGGTGCCTTATACTCTTTGCGTATGTCGCAGTACGTCGAAATCGAAAACACCGCGGCGCAGTACCTCGAGTTCATGATCCACGGGTTCATGAACGGCCTGATCACCCTCCAGGAGCTCGAGGGGATCAGCGACGAGGAAATGGAGACGATCTACGCCCTCGGCTACAACTTCTTCACTTACGGGAAGTACGACGCGGCAAAGGACATCTTCACCGGTCTCACCGCCTACGCCCCCTACACCGCCCACTACTGGCGCGCCCTGGGGGCAGTCAATCAGCAGCTCAAGGACTACCCGGAAGCGATCGCAGCCTACGACATGGCGATCGCGAATGACGAAGCGGACGTGGTCAGCTTCGTTTACCGCGGGGAGAGCCAGATCCTGATGGGGAGCGTCGAGGCGGGTTTGCAGGATCTCGAAAAAGTGCTTCAGATTGGCGGGCAGTATCCCGAATACGCGCCTTGGGTGCAGCGATCAGAGCTTCTGATCAGCCTGCACACTCAGGGGCCGGGAGCCCAATGATGCTTTCTTGCGCGCAAGCGCGGTGAGCGATAGTGGGGTAGAGTGAGCCTTTCTCATCGTCCGAAAATCGTCGTCGTCGAAGATGACGATGAGATCCGCAAGGCACTCCGGGAGATGCTGGTGACGCGGGGCTACGCCGTCGAGTCCTGCGCCAACGGCGACACGGGCCTCAAGGCGATCCGCGGCGAGCTCTACGACCTGCTCATCCTCGACCTGATGCTCCCGGACATGAACGGCCTCGAGATCTGCCGGCGCGTGCGAGCCGAGCAGCCGGACCTGCCCATCCTCATTCTCACCTCGATGGAATCGGAGGACACGATCCTCGAGGGCTTTCAGTCCGGCAGCGACGATTACGTCACCAAGCCTTTCCGCATGGGGGAGCTCTTCGCGCGGGTGCAGGCGCTGCTGCGTCGCTCCCGCCGCCGCGCCGTGGATGTGCCGCAGCCCTTTACCTTCGCCGACTGGTACATCGAGCCACGCGCGCTGAAGGCGAGCCGCGGCGTGGAGGAGATGAGCTTGACCGAGCGCGAGTGCGACATTCTCGCAATGCTCGTCCAGCACGCCGGCGAAACGGTCACCCGAGCGCAGCTTCTTCAGCAGGCCTGGGGTTTCGAGCACCCGGAGCGGATCGAAACCCGCCGTGTGGACGTTCAGATGGCCAAGCTGCGCAAGAAGCTCGGCTCGCCCGCGGGCCAGGCGATCGAAACGGTCCACGGCTCCGGCTACCGCTACTTCTACGACGAACCGAAGCTCAAGCTCGAGCAGTCGCGCGCTCCTTCGACCCGATCTCATTCGCGCAAGAAGGTGATGTGGTTCGCCCGCTACGCGACCGACCACGCGACGGGAACCGGCGTCATTCGCGACGCGAGCCCCACCGGCGTCTTTCTGTCCTTCGACAACCCGGACGATCTCAAACGGATCGAGGCGCAGCACATGTGGCTGCAGATCTACGTGCCGGTCGGAGACCCGCTCGAAATCCAGGGCGAGGTCCGCTGGCGTGGCTGGAACAGCACACACAACGGCCACGGCTTCGGGCTGGTCTTCGAGGCTCCGAACGAGCGGATCGACGCGCTCCTCCACGGGCGCCCGGACGAATAGCCGCTCAGTAAACCCACGACATCAAGACGCCGCAGAGCCAGGCGCCGTAGGTGCCTAGAGCGTAGCCGAATACCGCGAGAAGTACCCCCACCGGGGCGAGGGACGGATGAAAGGCCGCCGCGACCACGGGCGCGGAGGCCGCGCCGCCGATGTTCGCCTTCGAGCCCACCGCCAGGAAGAAGTATGGGGCGCGAATGAGCTTGGCGACGAAGAAGAGCAGCCCGACGTGGAAGGCCATCCAGACCAAGCCCACGGCGAAGAGACCCGGGTGATCGAAGATCTCGAGGATGTTCATCTTCATTCCGATGGTTGCCACCAAGACATAGATGAATACGCCGCCGACCTTCGACGCGCCCGCGCCCTCGATATTGCGAATCTTGGTGAAGGACATCGCGAGACCGAGAGTCGTCGCGGTGACGATCAGCCAGAAGAAGCCCGAGGTGAGACTGAAGCGGGCGAGCTCCGGAGCGACGTCGCGGATCCACGGGGCGATGATGTCCGCGGCGAGGTGAGAGAAACCGGTGGCGGCGAAGCCGATGCCTGCGATCAACATGAGGTCGACCATGCTCGGGATCCGAGCAATGCGCGCGCTGAACTCCTCCATGTGATCGCGGAGCGCATTGACCGCCGAGGCATCGGCGCCAAAGGCACGGTCGATCGCCTCCGTGCGACCGACTCCGAGTAACAGAAAGAACATCCAGATCTCGGCGACGATCACGTCGATGGTGATCATGATCCCGTACATCTTGCTGCTGATCAGCCGCGGACCTCCCGGCTCGAGGGGAGTGCCCCACATTTCATACATCGCCGCCTGGTTGGCACCGCCGCCGATCCAACTCCCCGCGACGGTCGTGAAGCCCCGCCAGACCTCTTCTCCCCCGGCGGGATGAATCACCTCGGGCGCCACCGCGTTGAACAGGAGGATCGCAATCGGTCCGCCGAGCACGACACCGACGGTCGCCGTGCCGAACATGATGAGCGCCTTCGGCCCCAGGCGCACCACCTCCTTGAGATCGATGCTCAGGGTCAGCAGAACGAGCGAGGCGGGAAGAAGGTATCGGGAAGCGACGAAGTAGAGCTTCGAGGTGCCGACCAGGGGAGCGAGCTCGGCTTCGGCGGCGCGACGGGCTTGATCCGGGAGATCGGCGAGCAACTCCTTGAGCCCGGCGATCGTGTTGAGCCCTGAGACGTCATAGCCGAGCCCCTGAAGCCGTGCGAGGGCCGGCTCCCAGTCGATCCACCCGGGTGAGATCACTCCCGCCGTGTTGAGCAGGGACGGCAGGAAGTAACACAGCAAGAGTGCAGGAACGAAGGTGTAGAAGCGTTTGAACTGCGGAAGGGTGGTGGTCCAGAAGATCAGGAGCAACAGCCCAAAGAGGCAACCGAACACGACCGCATCGTTCGTGAAGAGCGGGGTCTTGCTGACGACATCTTGCATGGCGCGCGACCTTATCAGCTCCGCGCCATTTGCCGGCTACTTTGCAGCAGATTTCCTCGGGAGCGCGCCCTTTGAGGCCTGCTCAGGCGTTCTTGCCCATGGTGAAGGCCTGAATCCGCTTGTCCCAATCGTGAGCGGTGAAGCCGAGCTTCTTCAAGCTCTCGCGCTGAACCGGCGTGAGGGACATGAAAGCCGTCGCCATCGCCGTCGGCCAACGCGCCGCCGGGGTGTCCTTCGTATCCCAGGTCTGCTGGTTCCAGCCGAGATTCTTCAAGAGCGCCTGCTCCGCACGCGACATCGACTTCCAAAGCATGTTCATCAATTGGGGCAGGTCGCGCACCTGGCTCGCGTCCTTCACCAGCATTTTGCCGGTGTAGGGCGCCTCTGCCGCTTCGTCGGTGTTCAGGTCCGGGGTCTCCGGCATGTACTCGTCGTTTCGAATCGCGGGCTTCACGACCTCGCGCTGCGCGCCTCCGAGCTCCGGCGAGTAGTTGCGCTGAATGCCCCAGCCATCGGTGGGGACCGTCGACTTCTGTGCAGTCGACCGACCGCTCCGGGCCTGGGCAGTGCCGCGACTCGTCGCCGCCTTGCCATTCGCCTCGCGACGCTTCTCAGCCGCGAGCCCCTCGTCGTCCAGGAGAAGGTCCGGATCCGCCATCCCGACCCCGCCGGCGGTGAGTTGGGCGATGACCTGCTCGGTGATCTGATTGGCCACCTGCGACGCGATGCTCTGAGCCACCGCCGCCGCGAGGTCCGGGGTCACCGGTCCCGTGCCGAGCTGGCTCAGCGCCGAAGCGACCTGCTGCTGAATGCTCGAATTGCCGACGGTCCGTCCGGCCGCAGTCCCCGCTCGCGAGCCCGCCGAGCGCGAGGCGGTTCGACCGCGCTGTGT
>CAYXVF010000045.1:21996-46741 GCA_964468125.1 uncultured Bdellovibrionales bacterium
GTCGGCGATGCGGCGTCTGCGGCAGACCTCCGGGACGCGTTTGCTGCATCGGATCGCCGCCGTCGTCCGCAACCGGCTGCAGGAAGGCCTGGCTCGGGGGCGTGCGACGGTCCACGTGAGGATTGAAGTAGCGCGGCTGGGCTCCGCGTGCGCGCGCGGCGGCAGCCTTCGCCTTGCGCTTGGACATCGGCATGCGCTTGGTCCGAAGCTCACGCGAACGTTGTCGATGCACCTGACGCAGCTCGACGAGGCGCTCGCCGAGTTTTGAGCGCTTCTCTTGTACGAGCGAGCGGTCCTCCGGCGACAGCTTCGAGAGGTCGAGGGCCTCCGGCTCTCGGAGGTTCGTCATCCGGTTGATGTCCTCGAAGTACTTCGCCGACGCGAGCTTCTTCGCGCTTTGATCGTAGGAGCGCGACACCTTGTTGAAAAACTGAATGACCTTCGCTCGATTCTCGCGTCGTACCTTTTGCGCATCCTCTTCGCTCAGGCCCTCTTCGCTCATCAGGACCGGGGCCGACGGAAGCGGCGACTGCTTCGCGCTCTTCAGCATCTCGTCGACGTCGACCGCAGCTGCGCCGCCGCGCGACACGGCCGCCGACATCTTGCCGAGGAAACGCGAGACGTGCGCGGAACGCGTCGGGAACTGCGCGCTCTGGAGAGCACGCAGATTCTTGTCGGCGATTTGCCGGAACTCGCTCGGCCGCCCGGAGCCGATAGTCGCAAAGATCCGACCCTTGTTCTGCGCCGTCTGCGCCTTGAACTTCGGATCCGAGGCGAG
This sequence comes from uncultured Bdellovibrionales bacterium, assembly GCA_964468125.1. Classification (GTDB taxonomy): domain Bacteria; phylum Myxococcota; class XYA12-FULL-58-9; order XYA12-FULL-58-9; family CAYXVF01; genus CAYXVF01. The sequence continues at coordinate 22,775 of CAYXVF010000045.1, forward strand.
CTTCACCATGCCCTCGGCCAGCTCGCCATTGCCGTTCGACTTTGCGAGGACCTCGGTGGCCTTCGTCTTCGCCGGCATCGGCATCTTGTGGATGACCGGGGTTTGAACGAATTTGTCGACGGTCTCCATCGCGCCGGGGTTCGTGGCGTTTCGGAACGCCATGTTCATGGACGCGCGCTGGCCACTGCGGCCGATGTTGTGCTTCGCGAGCGAGCCCATCATATCGAGCGTACGGTCTAGGCCGACACCCGAGCCTTTTTGCATACCAAAGCGCAGCAGACTCGACTTGCCTTGATTGTCCGCTTTAGGCGACTGCATGAAGCGGTTGCCAAGCATGCGGCTGATGTTCTGCTCCGCCCCCGGGTTCTTCAGAATGGCTTCTTGGATCAAACCCGCTTGCTGCGATGTGTTGACCGACTTTCGGAACGTTTCGGATTGGGCCAAACGATTGAGCGCGTCCCCGGCCTTCGCCGCACTGCGCGGGTTTTTCGCCATGGCTTCGCGGAACTGGTTGCGCTGGGCTTCCGTGAGCTTGTTCTGGAGCTGCGAGTTGTTCTCGAAGCTGCGCAACGCATCTGCGGCTTCCTGGCCGTGCTTGCCACCGATGACCTGCTGCAGGCGCGACTGGACCTGCTTGTTGCGCTGAAAGGTCTCCCGATCAACGATGCCGTTCTTCAGCCCCTGTTTCTTGACCTCGAGCTTCTTCTCGGCGGCCTTGCGGGCGGCATCCGCGGCATCGTGCTCGGACGCCTTCTCCATGGCCTGCATCTTGGCCTTGGAGACCATCCCCTGGATTTGAACGTCGATCGCATCTACCGCCATTCGCTCACCTCACTCGCTCGCGTTTGCCATGCATACATACACGGCGTGTCGCGCTCATGGCTCCAATCCCTCGGAGTATAACAGGATTTTCGAGTGAGCGGCGGCGCAGACCGACGGCGCCGCAACGAAGCAGCCTCGAAAAACGCGAAAACGGGCCACCCACCGCGGTGAGTGACCCGTCTCGCTTCCGTTTCCGTGACCGCATCCACCGGGCCTTCCGGAGAAGGCCCGTCATCAGGATGCGTTCAATTAACCACCGATCTTGCGGACGATGGCCATCGCGGTGTCGTGCAGCATCTTGCTGATGTTGCTCATCATCTGCAGGGTCTGCTGCTGCTTCTGCAGCATGTTCTGCAGGTCGACGTTCGCGAGCTGTGCGTCGTCACCGACCGAGTTCAGCTTCTCTTCCAGGTTGGTGATGTAGGCGTCGAGCTCACCCTTGGTGCTGATAGTGCCGCCGTCGTTGTCGATCGACTGCAGCTGCGGCTCCGAAGGAATGTAGCGGCCCTGGTCCTGGTCCCAAACCGGCGTCGCGTCGAACTCGAGGCGACCGACGGTGACACCGTTGTTCAAATTGGCGTCGTCGTCGTTGCCGGCCTGCTTGCCCATCAGCTCGCGCATATCGACGAGGCGCTCACGGATTTGATCCTTCATCTCGTTGAAGAACTTCACCTTGTGGGCGTAAAACTGCAGATCTTCCGTGTTCTGCATGTACGCCTCGCGCAGGACCTGCTGCACGAGCATGTTCACGTCCACTTCGCCGGTGATGTTCGTCTTCGAGATGAAGTCCGCCCACTGGCCCTGAACGTCAGCGTAGTTGTTCGCGCTGCCGCTCTGCATCACCAGGCCGCTCCCGACCTTCTTGGTGATGTCGTCAAAAAGGAGCTGGAGAGGCTGGTCGAGCTCGGCGACGAGCTCCGCACCCTGACCGTCGCTGACGATCCCCAGACCCATGTTCTGGAGGATCTGGTTGATTTGGTTGAGACCCTCAGTGGTGGTGGCATCGAGCCAGCCGTCGTTCGCGCTCGGCGAGCCACGGTTCTCAACCTTTACCGCATCAATGAGGCCATCCTTGTTCGAGTCCTGCGTGGTGACAGTGACTTGACTGTTGCTGACCTGGGTGAAGACTCCGGACGGATCGTTGTCAATAATCGTAGGCATGATTCATCTCCAAAAAAGAAAAGTTCCGAAAAAACCCAATAAAACCCTGAGGGAGACCCTCAAATCCTAAACTTCGACTGAGTGTTCGCTTACGGCGCGAGGAGCCCATCGTTGCGGGGGCTCGTACCGACGAACTTGTTGTCCGTGGCCTGGCGGAGGTCAGGCATCGTGCTCAACGACCACGCCATCAACTGAATGGCCTGGCCGGTGCTCAGCGAATCGAACGAAGCATCCTGCCAGGCGACCCGCATCTGGTCCTGCGACAAGCGCGCGGTGTTTTCACCCACCTTTGCAATGTCCGTTTCGACGAGCTCGACCTGCTCGCGTACTGCTTCGATGACCTTGTCCTTTTGCTGAAGCTTGACCTCGACCTGCTTGCCTATTTCAGCGTTGGACTGCGCCGCGCGACTGATGCGATCCTCCGCCTCCTGAATCTGGCGGAGCTGCGCGTCGTTCTGAGAGCGCTTTGTGTCACGCTGAGTGTCACGTTCGCGTTCCGCGCCGCTGATTTCGGTCTTCTTCGCGTTGATCTGCCCGTCCAGGGTGCGAATTTCGTTGCGGAGACGACCGATTTCGCGGTTCACCGAGTCCTGCTTGTTGCGAAGCTGGTCGATGCGGCCGCGAAGGGTTTGAATTTGATTCTGAAGCGACTGGATGCGCGATTCGTTCGGCTCATCCTTGCGCATCTCCTCGGAGAGCTCGCCCTGCTTGGCTTGGATCTCTGATAGAATACTCTGAATGTCCGCAGCGATGTTCGCGAGCGTCTCGAACTTCATTGCGAGCGATTCAGTCTTGGACTGACGCTGAGCAAAGAGTCCGTTGAGTTGGTTGTTGAGACCCTCAACCTTGGCATCTCCAGGAACGGAGAAGTCGTTCGATACGGTCGAACGCAGGTTCGGATCGAGGCCAGAGCCGCCGAAGTCCGACATGGAAAACTCCTAAAACTGTCTAAAGTCAAAGAGTGCTCACCAACGTGGCTCACACTCATCAAATCTTCGACTCGCCCGGTGGTGTCCCACCGCTCTTGGAGAGTGCGCGCTCAAAGCTTTCGCCGGCTGCTGCTCTTCTCTCCCGGGGGACCCTCTAGCGCTTCACTACGAACGTTCGGTTGTAGTTCACCTGCTGGTTGATCCCCTTATTCATCATTTGCGCTTGGGTGACCGCTTGGTTACCTTTTTCAGCAACTTTCTTCACTCCGGCGGCCATTTTGGCCTCGTTTGCCCCACCGTTCCCTACCTCTACCGACTCGGACTCACCTGCAACCACCAGACCGGTGGCAAGAAGCTTGTGCCCCGTTGGGACGTCGTCCCCCATTTCGATCCCAAAGAAGCGCGAGACATCGGTGCTCACGTCTTCGAACTCGAGGGGCGGTGGTGGCTCCCTCTCCGCGAGGCTTTGCATGCGTCCGACGTCTTCTTCGGTCGGCAAAAACGATCCACCGACCACGGACTCGCCAATGTCCGCGTCGGACTCGGCGATCTCGCCGAATTGCGCACTCGCCAAGGACAGATTGGTCTGGGCCTGCTCGAGCTTTTCTTGGCTCCACTCGTCGGGATCGACCTCGTCACCGGGGAGGGGGATCGGGGCGCCGCTCGCGTCGCCCACGTCGAAGGTGCGCTTCTTCTTGTGCGCTCCGAGCTTCTGATATCCCGCCTGTGAGGCGATGCGAGCCTGATCCAGAGCACTGAGCTTGTTGCCCTGCTGCTGGCGAATCTTCTGAGCTTCGGTTTGATTCAGGTTGTGCTGCGGAACGACGGGGCGGTTCCCATCGACGCGTCCGGAATTGCTCATGTAGCTGCCCTCTCCTCGCTCGCCCCCCGGAGCGTACCAGAGATCGACCGCCAGCCGCGAAGGGAAAAGCAGCCAAACGAGGGACGATGCCGCTTCAGCCCTGCACCCCGCGGACCTGCAAGAGGGTGCGGGCCCGACTCACCCATTGGGAATAAAAGGCCTGCTCGGCGCCGACCTGCACGGCCATTTTGAGGTCCTCGATCCCCTCGTCCTGCAGACCCGCTTGGATCTTCGACTCACCGCGGTAGGTGTAGCTGATCACATCATTCAAATTCGTCGTGAGCGCCATGTCGTACGCAACAATCGCCTCGTTGTACTTCTTGAGGGCCTGATTGGCAGCGCCGGCGGCACGCCAGTAGCGGCTCACAAAGGGCTTGTAGAGCGTGAGGACACTGAACACGTTCAGCGCCGCCTGGTACTTGCCGTAGTTGTACAGGTAGTGCCCCATCAGGAAGATGACCTCGATTTCGTTGTCATCCAGATTCAGCAGATCCGCGAGCGTCACCTCGCCGCGAAGAAACTTCTTCGCGATGAACTCCACGAGTTTGGCGAAGGTTTCGACGACGCTGTCGTTGGCCATGGGGCTAGCTAACTTTCAGGTTTCTCGGGTGTCAACGCGGACTGCGCTTCAGCGGAAGCTGACCAAACTCCGGTCGGGTCAGGAGTGCATCGAGAACGATCGCGTCGCGGAGTACGGCGGCCGACCGGACGGATTCCGAATCGAGGTGACGGCCGAAACGAATCCGGTCGACCTGCTCGACGATCTGATCGTGCTCCTCTTCGAGTGCGCTCAGGCTGCGCGCGTAGGCTTCTCGCGTTTGGTCTCGCTCGCGGTTCGGGTCCCAGAAATCCTGCTCGTGATTCGGGTCAAAGAGCTCATCCTCCGCCACATCCTCGACCACGGTTTCATCTGGTACCCATTCGCGCGGCGCGACCTCCGGCGCCGCCTCCGGCGGAGCCCGCTCGAAAGAAACCTCCAACCCCAGAGAGCGGAACACGTCGCCCAACTGCTGACGCATGCGCTCTTGGGCTCGAGTACGCGGATCGCTGCTTCCGGGGCCCACCTCGACCGGCTCCGCGGTAGAGGTGTCGTGGGCGACGAGCTCCGGGGCCTCAACGTCCTCGAGCTCATAGTCGTAGCGCGAGCCGCTGTGCTCCTCCTCGTACTCACCGTCGTCTTCGTACTCGTCCTCGTAGGCGTAGTCCTGCCTCTGCGGCTGCTGACCGCGGGTGAAGAGGCCTCGGAGGAGGCGCCCGAGCGTGGGCAGCAAAAAGAAAAGGAAGCCCACGATGAGCTTGATGAGGTCGTCGAGCTCCAAACGATCAGTCCTCTTCTCGCGGCCGCGGCGTGGGTCTGCGCTGACCACGCAGTTGACCCATCGGCCGAATGCGATGGACCGGCTCGAGCGCGAACGCGAGCTCCAGTCGAGTCAGCAGCCCGTTCGGGTCGCGCAGCATGCGCTTGACGCTGAACGGCGGTAAGGGGCGTCGTCGGCGCATCAGTCTTGCTCATCCTCACCGACGTTGCGGCCGATGGAGCTTCGCATCTCAGTGTCCGCAACGATGTTGCGCAGGTTATAGTAGTCGAGGGCGCCGAGATTGCCGCTACGCAGCGCTTCAGAGAGCGCCAGAGGCACCTGCGCCTCGGCCTCCACGACGCGGGAGCGCATCTCTTCCACGCGGGCCTTCATTTCCTGCTCGGTCGCGACCGCGAGCGCGCGACGCGACTCCGCGCGAGCCTGCGCGACCCGTTTGTCGGCCTCGGCCTGCTCGGTTTGGAGCTTTGCACCGATGTTTGAGCCCACGTCGACGTCGGCGATGTCCACGGACAAGATCTCAAAGGCGGTCCCGGAGTCGAGGCCGCGGTTCAACACGGACTTGGAGATGTGGTCTGGATTCTCGAGCACGTCCTTGTGCGTGGCGGCCGAGCCAATCGTGGAGACGACCCCTTCTCCTACACGGGCTACGACCGTTTCCTCCGTAGCGCCACCGACGAGGCGGGCGAGGTCCGCCCGAACAGTGATCCGCACGAAAGCGCTGACCTGAATGCCGTCCTTTGCCATCGCGGTGATTTTTGGCGTCGTGATGACCTTTGGAAGAACGGACATCTGCACGGCCTCGAGCACGTTGCGCCCCGCGAGGTCGATCGCCGCGGCGCGCTCGAAGTTCAGCTCAATATTCGCCTTGTCCGCGGAGATGAGCGCTTGCACCACGAGCGCAACGTTGCCGCCGGCGAGGTAGTGGCTCTCGAGGTCGTTGGTGCTGATCGGCAGCCCCGCCTTCGCGGCCGTGATGCGTCCCCCGACGATCACCGAAGGGGGGACCTTTCTCAGCCGCATGCCGATGAGTGTCCCAATACCGACCGGAGCCCCCGAAACGAGGGCCTGAATCCACAGTCCCACCGGCACGAAGTAGATGAGGACGAAGAACGCGATGATCGCCACCGCGATGATGAAAATGAACGGGCCCATGGATCTCCCTCTTTCAGGTCAAATCTGAATCGAACCTCGTCGCCTCAAGCGGAGTCGGCCTCGCGCTCCTCGCTGACCTCAGCGACCACCACGCGGTTGAAGTCCACCTTAACCACCTCGATGGTTCGGCCTTTTTCAATGAACGTGCCATCGGCCACCACGTCGACGCGCTGGCCGTCAAACACGCCAATTCCCGCCGGACGCAGCGTCGACTGCGCGACACCCTTCTTGCCAACGAGCTCGTTCTTCGAGCTGTCGATCCCCGCGACATAGCCTTGCGCGGCGCCGGTGGAGGCCGAAAGGATGAACTTGCGGCCGACGAAGCTGCCGGGCAGGTATTTCCCAAACACGAACGCGCCGATCACGAGCGCGACGAGCGCGATCGATATTCGCATCAACGCACTCTCAATGCCGTCGCGAATATAGCCGAGCTCAAAGGCGACATCGAGTGGCAGGTTCAGATCGATCATGGCGAAGAGCAGTCCGGCGAGGAGCATCAGAAGTCCCGAGATACCGGCCACGCCAAAGCCCGGGATCACGAAGACCTCGAGCGCGATCAGGATGAGACCGCCGATGATGAGCAGCGCTTCTTCCCAGCCCGCAAGATGCGCCGTGTATTGACCAACGAAAAACAGGAAGAGGCATGTGACACCGATCATGCCACCGACACCAAAGCCCGGGCTGTAGAGCTCGAGAAGCAGGCCGAGAAAGCCAAAGGTCATCAGCAGGGAGCTGATTGTCGGCTCCGTGAGGATTCGAGCGAGCTTTTCGGACCAGCTCTCGATGTACTTTTCCCGCTTCGCCTGCCCCAAGTTCAGGATCTCGAACACGTCTTCGTAGCTGTCGACGGCCACATCGGCCATGCCGAGGGCGAGGGCGCGCTCCGTGGTGAGCGTCAGGGTCTTCCCCTTTGCGATCACCCCCTCGATCTCCACGTCCGGATCGACCATCGCTTCGGCGACGTCACCGCGTCGGCCGTTCGCCTCGGCGGTGGAGCGCATCTCTGCCCGCATGTAGCTGACCACCTTCTCGCCCGCGGCCTTCATCTCTTCCTGCGGACCTCCGCCGGTGACGGGGGTGGCCGCGCCCATGCTCGCCCCTCGCGTCATGATGAGATCATCCGCCGCGAGGCTGATCAGGGCCCCGGCGCTGATCGCCCGTTGCTCAACGAACGCAACCGTCGGACCCGGGGTGTTCAGAATCGCATCGCGAATGCGGACGGCGGCGTCGACTCGACCGCCGAAGGTCTTGATCCGGAAGATCACCACGTCTTCCAGGTTCGCCTCGGCCACGGCGCGTTCGATGAACGCCGCGATCCCGAGCTCGATCGTACCATCGATGGGGATTTCAAGGACCCGACGCCCGGCGCCGCCGTCAGCGTCGTAGGCGTTGAGCGAGCTCGGCGATTTGCCCGGGATGAGAGCCTCGCCCGATCCAGACGAGGGTGCGCCCTCCTGCGCATTCACGAGGTGGGAGACCGCACCAAAGACGATCAGGAATACGCACAGCGCCCTTCGGATGTTCACCGCTCGATCTAGCCCTGAAAAACGCCGTCGATCAAACCGCTCTGAGTACGATTTTTTTGCATCGGTCCCTCGGACAGCGGCATCCATACTTATGACTTGGCTAAGCTGTCTCGCCGCCGGCTGCAACCGGCTGCCGGGGGTGGCATCCAAGCCGATCGATCGATAAATGCCGCGGGGGGATGGCTTTTGACATGATCTACTTCGACCACGCAGCAACCTCTTTGCCTCGAAACCCAAAGGCGCTTTCGCGTGCGAGCGAAGCGGCCGCCTTTGGCAACCCGAGGCGCGGGCACCACGGGCTGCAGGCGCAGGCGAGCGCGGCTCTCGACGACGCGCGTCTCGCGGTGAGTCGGCTCGTGGGATTTGGGCAAACCGCGTTCCTGAGCAGTGCCACCCACAGCCTCAACCAAGCGATTCTCGGCTGGCGGCCGCGCCCCCTTGCCATCGCCATCGACCCGATGGCGCACAACGCGACGCGACGCCCGGCCCTCAGGCTCGGTGTCCCGCTCTGGACGCTTCCGCACGACGAGACGGGCCGGATTGACCTCGACGCCCTCGAAGCCTCCTGGGAGCGGGGAACCGGGCTCGTCATTCTGAATCACGGCTCGAACATCAGCGGGCTGGTACAACCGGTCGCCGAGGTCGCGGAGATTGCCCAGTCCAAAGGGGCGGCGGTGATCGTAGATGCGGCGCAAACCGGTGGCCTGCTCTTTCCTATGGAATTGGGTCCCGTCGACGCGGTCGCGCTCAGTGGGCACAAGGGTCTGCGCGGCTTGCCGGGGACCGGGGCGCTCGTCGCGGTTGCGGACTGCGACATCGATCCGCTGATCACCGGCGGCATCGGGTGGGACGACACGGAAGAGGACATGCCCGAGGAATACCCGTACCGACTCGAGGCCGGGACCTCGAACCTGCCGGGCGCCCTCGCGATGGGAATCGCTGCGCAGGAAGCGGTGAAATCGGACTGGGATTGGCGCGGCTCGGCGGTCCGGCTGCGCGAGGCCGTCCGGGCGGCGGGGATCGACACCATCTGGAGCGGCGAACTCCCGGTGCTCAGCTTTGAGGTCCCGGGCAAGGCACCGCAAGAAGTCGAAGCCATGCTGGACCGGAAGTTCGGCATCGTCGTTCGGTCCGGATTGCACTGTGCGCCGGAAGCGCACCAGGTCCTCGGCACCCTCGAGCATGGAACTGTGCGCGTCTCGACCTCTGCCGCGACGCAAACCTACGACTACGAGGCGCTGACCAAAGCGCTGCGCTACGTGGTCACTCACTGACAACGCACTACTCAGAAGAATTGCACGCCAAACGCCGCGCCGACAGCGAAGTTGCGCCGATCGAAGTCCGGATTCGCCGGGGTCCAGGTCCCGGTGAATTGAATGCGGAAGCGTTCGAGGAAGTTGATCGCGCCATAGCCTTGCGCGACCCAGCCACTGCACACGCGACCGTCCCCGCCGGAGCGCTCTTCCGTACAGCGCTCCGTTCCGAAACTGTCGCCGTGACCGAGCTGATAGCCCCCGCGCAAGCCGATCGACGGCTGCACGACCGGGGTCGTCACGAAGAGCAGCTCGAGCTCGGGGCCTGCGACAGCGCGAAACACCACGTTGTCGGACTCGAAGGTCACGAGACTCAGTAGACTGTCGACACCGAATGCGACGTTGAGCCGGGCAAAGCTTCGATCCCAATCGAAGGGGAGCAGGCTCGCGCCCACCTCCGAGCTCGAGCCCAGGACGACGTACCACCAGTTCTTGGGCGGCTCGTAGGCGATGCTGTTGATGGCGCTGCGCGCACCGGTCAGAAAGACCTCGCGCTCGAAGGGCGCTTGTCGATCGGCGAGCGCCGTGAGCATTCCCAGGAGCTCTCGACGCAGCTTCACAGGCCCGAGCCAAGCTTCATCCCGGTCGAGCTGGAGATCTTCGAACCAGAAGCCATAGGCCTCGAGGAGTCGCATCCGGTGCATGAAGGGCGTCTCCTCCTCCAAGCGAGCGCTCCCCCCCTCTGGCTCTGCGAGCTCCGCGAGTCGAATCGGCTCCGCCCCACGGGCGGCACGTGCGCAGTGGTAATGCGGTGAATCGACCGGCGGGTCTTTGACGTCCGAGCAGCGCGAGTAGATCTCGTCCAGCCCCACCTGCATCAGGATCCGAAAATCCTCCAGATCAGGCCCTTTACAATGAGTGCGCCATTCTTCGTAGCCGGGCTCAAAATAGCCAACCATGCACGCGAACGGCTCCCAGTTGTACCCGACCTCACCTCCGGGCAAGAACTCTTCGAAGCCCACCTCGATCCCGCTGCGCTGCGCCCATCCGACGAAGAAGACCGCCGCGTCGTACATGCCAAGGTAAAAATCGTAGTGGCGAAACTTCCAGTCGAAGAATCCCATGAAGCCACCGAGGGGCTTGCTCGCCGGTGGGTACTGCGTCCGCGTCAGGCGCATGTGCTTGCGCAGGGTCGCCCGCTCGCGCACCAACGAGTAGAGCTCGCGCGAACGCGCCGCGGTCACCCAGTTTCCCACCACATCCGCGGCGAGAGGGAGCAATCGATCGCGGTCCACTTCTTCTTTCTTCTCGAGCGCCGGATACACGGTGAGCCAAGGGTCCAGGTAGAGATAGTCGACTCGATTCGCTAGCCCCGCTTCCGGCTCGTGCGAGTGGTCCAGGCTGCACCAGATGCTGTCGTGATGCTCGGTGGTGAGACCGAGCTGCGCGAGGCTATAGGCGAGATCGAGGGGCGTGTTGTCGAAGACGCCACCGTCGAGAAATTCGTCGTGGCGGATCGCGTCTTTGGGGCAGCTCAGGGACATGCGCTCGCCGTCCAGTGAGGGAACGGACAAACAGTGGTCGATCGATTGCGGCGCGAAGGCGAAGGGAAACGCACCGGAGGCGGTCATCACCTGTCGCAGGTACTCGAAGTTGTTCAGACGGGTCTCGTCATCGGTGCCGTCCTGAAAGGGTAGGAGCGGGAGCTCGACGCTGCTCGTCGGGTCGGCGTAATTCTCGAGAGAGGGCACCTTGCCTCTGCCCCGGCCACGCAATCGAAAGGCGAACTTCTCCGCGAGGCGAGGCACCTCGAAGCCCGGTGAGAGCTCCACCGAATAGGGCTCGACGCGCGTCGTGGTGAATCCGACCACCGTGTCGCAGGATTCGGGGAAGCCGCGGGCAAAGCGCTCCTTCATCGCGTCGATCCCCAAATTGAGCATACGCCGCGAGAACAGGCTCGTGCTGGTCACTTCCTCCGGGTCGTAGAGCTCACGGTAGTCCGCACGGGTCCACACCTGCCAACCGAGGTCACTCATCGGGTCCGGGTTGGGGGGAGAGCAAGCGCTCATCGCAGCCACCAGGGCGTTCGCGCTGCCGGCGGAGGCGCCGGTGGTCAAGACGAGCTCGAGCGGGAGCCCTTCGCGTTTGACGAGCTCCGTTGTGAAGTAAACGAAGCCTGCCATGTACACGCCGAGCGATACACCACCACTCACCGTCAAAGCGAGGGGCTGTTTGTTTGCCAGCGGGGAGGCGCCGGCCTCGGCGGCAGGCACCGTATCGATTACGGCACCCTCATCGGCATCTTCCGTCCCCGGCGATGAACCGAGAAGGGCCACAGACAGCACGAGCCAAGACAGCATCGAATCACTCAGTTTAGGAGCGTTTGGGTGTAGCGCACGAGGTCCCAGATCTCACCCGCGGAGAGCTCCCCAGCCAAGGCTTTTTTTCCCTCGATGCCACCGACCCCCGCGGCGAGGGTGCGGTAGAGGGTCTGCGGATCCGAGCCCACCTTCGCACGATAGCCTGCGAGAACCGGCGAACGAATCGGGTTCGGCCACACCGTCGCCACCTCGACGCTCGCGTCGTGGCATTCCGCGCAACGGCTGCGGTAGAGCGCTTCACCCCGACGAACCGAAGCGGCCCGTGCCGTGGCGTCGAGGGTGGGGGTCTCGGGCACTTCGACGGGCACTCCCGGGGTCTCGGTTGTCCAGAGCGGCGAAAAGGTCTTCAGGTAATGGGTGACCGCCCGCAGGTCATCCTCGGGCAGCTTGATCGCGATCATCTGCGTTCCGGCGAGGCCATGGCGCAGCGTTCGCAGAACGTCTTCATCGGTCCACAAGGCGCCGGCCGGAACCGACGCGAATTTGATCACGCCCTGGGCAAAATCGCGTGGCTTCGGATCCTGTCGAATCCCGAGTCGACCGTTTCCATCCCCCGCGGCACCGTGGCAACTCGTGCACACCGCCCGGTACGCGCGCTCGCCGGTCTTCAGCGTCTCACCGGGAATCGAAACCCCGCCGAGAATCACCGCCGGAAGCGGCACATCGGGTGTTGGCTCCTGACAGCCAAAGAGCGCGATAAACGCCAAGGCGGAGGCAGGTCGCACCGGGGCCTCAATGGGCTCCTACGGTGAGGGCGGCGAGCAGCGCTGTCAGGTAGGCGAGCGAACCCAAGAACACCTGTCGCCCCCAGCGCTTGAGCTTCATCGTACGAATCCCGCGAAGTGTCCACGCGAGCAAAAGGAACCCGAGTGCCAGCGAGGCCCATCCGTAGACCGAAGTGGCAACACCCAGTGGCACGAGGCTCAAGGTGACCGGGAACAGGGCGACCGTGGTAGCGAGGATCGAGGCCTTGGTCAGGCGCGCGCCGTAAACGTTCGAGAACACCTTCAGGCCACCACGATCGTAATCGTCGCCCAGATAGACGGAGATCGCGATGAAGTGCGGAAGCTGCCAGAAGAACAAGATCCCAAAGAGCGCGAGGCCCACCGCGTCGAGCCGGTCCACGGCGGCGGTCCATCCCATCAGCGGCGGAATCGCTCCGGGAATCGCCCCCACGTAGAGCGCGAGTGAGCTCGTCCGCTTCATCGGAGTGTAGATGAACGCATAGATCACAAAAGCCGCGAGTCCGAGGGCCGCAGTCAGAGGATTGGCGGCGAGGGCCAATACGAGAGTCGAGACCACGGACAAGACCAACGCGCCGAGCAACGCCACGCCCGGATCGACCAGCTGCGCAGGGAGCGGGCGCTGACGCGTTCGCTTCATTTGCGCATCGCTGTCGCGCTCGAAATAGGAATTCATCGCGTTCGCGCTGGCGACGAGCACGGTGGTAGCCAAGAGCGTGAGCAACGCGCGCCACCAGGGTAGCGGCGTCGGGGCGAGCCAAAGGCCCGCGGCCTGGGTGCAGATCACGAGAGCCGAGAGGCGTGGTTTGCCCAACGCGATGAGATCGGCCACGCGTGGGCGAGCGGGAGCAGAGCCCGCCCGGGGCCCCTGACTGACGACATCAACGACTTGCACTCAACAATCCCTCAACGCCCATGGCGTTCATCGTGCGCTCGCGCTGCCCGTCGAGACGTGCCCCCCAGGGCCCGGACAACACGTAGAGCGCGACGAGGTCGACGAGAAGAAGCGCGGCCAATCCCTGGTGAATGGTCGCGAGCGACACGCGCACGTAGGTGAGCAGCGCGGCGAACCCGAGCACCACCTGTACGACCAAGAGCCCGTGCGATGCGAGCGCCAAACCCCGAACACCCGCGCGATCCCGCGCTCGCGCCGCCCGCAAAACGGGCACCGTCGCAGCGATCACGAGCGCCATGACCGCGAAGGCGAACCACCGATGAAGCAAGGCCGTGTGCGCCGCACCGTCACTTCCCCAGAGCTCGCCTTGGCAGGTGAGGAGCTCCGCGCCGCAGGCGAGGGTAGAGCCCGTATGACGCATGAAGGCGCCGAGTACGATTTGCGAAAAGAGTGCCACGATCGCAGCCGCGAGCAGTCCTCGGCCCGGAAGCGCGCGACCGAGCGCCGATGCCGGATGAAGACGGATCGCGAGGAATGCGAGTCCCGCGAGAAGCGTCATGGCAATCGCCAGATGCACCGTGGACACCAAGGGCGGCAGGCGCATCACCACCGTGATCCCGCCCAAGAGGCCCTGCACGACAACGAGCTCGAGGCCCAGGAGACCCAAGACCGTGAGTGTCATGCCGCAAGACCAGAGGGCAACAGAAGCGGCCAGGAAGGTCACCACGAGAAGACTTTCGAGCCAGAGCGAACCGAGGGAGCCCGTGCTCACCGCCGCGCCGAACACCAGGAGCTGCGCCAAGACCGAGCCCAGCGCGATCGAGTAGGCCAAGCCGCCCTGCACGTGCATCTTTTCCACACGGTAGAGCCCGACACTGAGTACGATCATTGCGAGGCCGATTGCAGCCCCGAGGAGTCGATGACTGTGCTCGAAGAGGATGCCGCCCTTCATCACGGGCATGGCTTCGCCGTAGCACAACGGCCAATCGGGGCAGGCAAGGGAGGAACCGGTCCCGTGCACAATCCCTCCGAGAAGGATCATTGCAAAGACCATCGCGAGAAGAAGCCAAACTGTGAATCGTGCTACCATGTCTCGAACCGCGCCGTGGGAGATATCGGCGTACTTCCTCTAACGATGCCGCAGATCGCGGATCGATGACGGGGACGCAGCTTTACGGGTGCTGCTCCCCTCCCCCAGGTCGTGGCGCCAAACCCCCTGCAGGTTCTCAACCACGCGGCTTTACTGCGTTGAATGGGTCGCGATCGCAACTCGTTTCAGACCGCGTGCGGCAGATTGTCGCGCTCACGATACGGTGGCGTGCTTAGTTGTCGCCGCGACGGGATCGGCCTTCAGCGAGACTTTGGAAGACGTCGTTGATGACGCTCAGGCGTTCGGCGTTCTGGTCCGGTTGCTTCGCCGCCTCTTTGATGTGGCGAGTGGGTCCATGGAGCAGCTTGTTCACGACGGCGCGGGTCGCCCGGTCCACCGCCTTGCGCTGCTCTTCGCTCATGTTGCGGGTGGCGCGCTCGACCTCTTCGGCCCGCACCTGCTCCACGGACTGGCGCAGCGCCTGTATCAGCGGGCCCGCCTGGCTCGCCCGCTGCCATTCGGTCACCTTGCCGATCTCTTCCCGGATGATGGCTTCGACCTTCGGGATTTCGCCTTTTCGTTTGGCGAGGTTGCTGTCGACCATCCTCTCGAGCGCCTTCAGGTCATGAACGAACACGTTCTGCAGCTCGTTGACCGAGGGATCGACGTTGCGAGGGACGCCGAGGTCCAACATGGCGATCGGGCGGTTGCCTCGATTCTCGAGCGCCCCCTCCATGCGAGCTCGGTCCAGGAAGGCGCGCTCCGCGCTCACCGCGCAGGTCACGATGTCCGCGTCCGCGACGTGGTGGTCGAGCTTGTCAATCGAGTCCGCGACTCCATTGACCTCGAGGGCCACGGCCTCGGCCTTCGAGACGGTTCGGTTGAGCACCACCAGCCGCTTCGGCGAGAGCTTGGCAAAATGCTGCGCGGCGAGGCGTCCGGTAGCGCCGGCGCCGAGGATCACGACCGTGCGCCGCTTCATGTCGCCGAAGATGCGGCTGGCGAGGTGTACGGCGGCGGAAGCGACGGACACCGCACCGGAGGCGATCTCGGTCTCCGAGCGCGCGCGGGTCGCGGTGCGGAAGGCCCCCTGCATTACGCGGTCGAACTGGCTCGACGTCGGAAAGCGAACCGCCCCTTGCTCGTAGGCAGACTTCACCTGGCCCACGATTTGATTCTCGCCGAGCATCATCGAGTCCAGGCCCGCGGTCACACGATAGAGGTGCTCGAGGGCTGCGTTGCCCGAGAGCGAGTAGGCGCTGCCGTCGTTAGGGAGCGCGATACTGCACTGCTTGTAGGATTCGCGTAGGAAACCCCCGAGGGCTGCGCCGTCCACGTCGCCGCTGGCGTAGACCTCCGTACGGTTGCAGGTGGAGACGACGAACGCGTCACGGACCACGCCGCTCTTCGCGAGGAGCTCATAAAAGCGTTCCAGGCGCTCACCGTTGAGCGCGGCCTGCTCCAACAGCTCGAAGGGCGCGGAGCGATAGCTCATCCCGAAGACACACAGGTCGAATGGCTGATTGGCATCACGCATGTCTACAACTCCGCCTATGGATGCCCTCACCATGCATGTGGATACGCCTCCAGCTCATACCACATCTCAGGTCGCGAAGTTGTGCGAGGTCGGCCAGACGTAGATGGCCCCGACCATCAGGAAGAGCGCGCAGGCAAAGCCGAAGAGCGAGAGATAGACGGCCCGGGCGCCGCGCCAGCCGAGGGCGAAGTAGCCGCCGACCGCGAGCGTATAGATCCCCCACATCACGAACGCGGTCAGCGTGCTCGGGTCGTCGATCGCCCGCCACAGTCCGCCCATCGTCAGACCGAGACCGATCGTAACCGTGAGCAGCGCCCAGCCGATGAAGGTCGCCCCGATCCCCATGCTCGCGAGCACGTCGAGCGGCGGCAGCCGATCGAAGACGAGGCCGAACGACTTCCGCTTCAGCGCCCGGTAGAGCATCAAATACATCACGCCGTACACCGCCCCGACCGAGAAGGACGCATAGCAGAGTACCGCCGCCACCGCGTGCAGTCCGTAGACCGGATTGTCGGCGAAGGCGGACGGGCTGTGCCCCAGGCTGTGCAGAAGCGTCGAGGCGGCGAGCTGCAGCAGGGTCACGACCGCCAGAATGAACACCCCGGTGGAGCGGCTGCGCTGAATACGCTCCTCGAATAGGTAGACCCACGCCACCGCCAGGGCTACCGCCGAGAGGGCCTCGCCAAAATTCGTGATCGGCCAGCGGCCGAAAGCGACCGAGCGCAGTCCGAAAAAGAAGATGTGGAGCGTCGCGACCGAAATCAAGAACGGCGTACAGGTGCGTTCCGAAATGGGATCGGCGCGGAGAAAGAACACCAGATAGTTCCCCGCCGCCAGAGCGTAGAGCAGCGGGAGCAGGGTCGACACGAGGTCGATGATCGTCTGCATGCGAGATGTCCTCGAGCACGCGGTTTGTCTCCCTCTACGCTAATGTCAGACGGGTCACAACGTTCGCGCTGGGAGCTGAGACCAACAACAAAGTAGCCACTTTGCGCCGGAAACCCTTCCTCGAGTACATTACGTACCACCAGCCCTCGAGCCGTAGCGTTGACCCAGGTCAAGTTTGGGGAGGGCATCGCTCAAAACGACGCCCCCCCCAAATGGTTTTCTCCCTCACTCGACGGAGGGGCGCAGGACCTGGATCCGAGGTTTCAGACGATAGTAGAGCCTTCGCCCGATGCCCCGGACACGCATCAAGTCCGACGGGCGACGGAACGGTCGGCGCAAACGGTGCTCGACGATGTCCCGAGCGCGGTTCTCACCGATGCCTGGAAGGCGCTGCAGCTCGGCTAGCGTCGCGCGATTGAGATCCACCGGCGGGGTCTCCACCGCGGGAGCATCCGCCACCACCGGGCCCGAGACGACCACGAGCGGTTCCGGTGAGACCTCGAGCGTCGTGCCCAAGGTGGCGAGAGCGAAGCCGAGGAAACAAAGATGGGCGCACATCAGGCCACCTCGCGGTCTTCCCGGGGCTCGATGTCCCGAATGTGCAACTTGCCGGTGGTTGGGAACGCGTCCAGCAGAACGTTGAACGAGTCGTCCTTGTTGAGAAAGCAGGTGCCAACCCGACGGAAGATCGCTTTCTCCAAGCCCTCTCCTTCGACGATCGCGAACACGCCTTTGATGGTCTTCTTCTTGTCGTTGCTCATCGTATGAACTCTCCATTGCTCAGGTTTTCTGGGCGGCGGCCCGTACACCCGAGACATAAGCAGGCAGCGTGCCAACCTGTGGCGGCCGTAGAGCAATCGAAATCGGCGAGGGTCCTGAGGGAACAACGGTTTTCGGGACGAAATTTTGCGGTTGAGCGCTGTTCCTTTCCCGCCGCGGGAACTCCTTGGCACAGCGCTAGGTCATCGACTAAACCTCGGCCCGGGAGAGGCACATGAATGGAATAGAGCTATTGCTGGTGTTCGCACCGCAGAATTTTCGAGACCAAGAGCTATTCTGCGCGATCGATGTGTTTACGCGTCGAGGATTCGCGCCGGTGCTCGCATCGACCCTCGCCGGTCCTGCCCGCGGAATGCTGGGAACTGAGGTCGACGCAACGGTCGCCGTAGACTGGGTTGCGGTCGACAGCCTCGATGCGGTCGTCGTCGTCGGCGGAGATGGGGCGGCCCGATCCCTGTCCGACAACCTGGAGCTTCGGCGACTGCTCCGGACGGTGAATGGGCGCGGCGGCATCATCGGCGCTGGCTGCGAGGCGATCACGACCCTCGCGCGGGCGGGAATCGTCCGTGGACGGGAGGTCGCGCGCTGCGGCGATCCGCGCGTGATGGCGGAAGTGCGAGACGGTGCGGGTGAGCTTCGCGAGCGTCCCATGGTGGTCAGCGACAACGTCGTCACCCTAGGGGACGTGGCCCATGCGCCCGCATGGTGCGAGACGCTCGCGGGCATGCTCGCAGGCTACGCGGTCGCGAACGGCGCGACCATGGAGGCCCCGGAAGCCACGCCCTAAAAGCGCGAGCCGAAGCGTTTGACTTCGTAGGTCGCTTTGCCCCCGTCGATGATCACCAGCAAGGCCATGCCATAGCTGGTGCTCCCATCGTTCATTCCCCAGGGGTCACCGGAAATGCTGCCCGCGTTGACGTAGAGCGCCGCACTCGCGCGCTCCTGCGCAACAGGTGTGGCGAGATCGCCGGCCACCGCACGCCCCCCTGATTCGAGAATGTGCCCGAAGATGCCGAAGGGAATATTCTCCTTCTTGATGAGCTGGCTCATCGCTTCGTCGCCCACGTTGCTGTTGTCCGTGATCACGTCGATCGATCGCGGGCCCGTTCCGCGCGGCGGACCGTGGGAGACCAACACGACCGGAGTCGCGCCTGAAGGCAAAAGCTCCTTTCTCATCGCTTCGACGTCTTCTTGCTTATAACGGCATCCGGCGCCCTGGTAGACGAAGCTCTTCGAGTAGTAGCCGGGCAGCGTCCAAAACTCCGCGTCGTCGGCGACGATCTTTCGGACCCAGGTGCCGTTTACGAGATTCGGGTACTTCTTCGATTTGCTGGCATAGGCGCGGGCAAAAGAGCTCCGGCTCTCGCTGTTGCCGAGGACCATGAGTGTCGGGAGCCCGCTCTCTCCGAGCACGTCGATCGCATCTTCGAGCGCGAGCTCTTCGATCGCGATATCGCCGTTGACGACGAGCCATTCCGCCCCTCGGCTGCGAAACCAGCTCAACGCCTCCTCCACGTTCTTGCGCGTATTCGGTGTCACGTCCTTCAGGGCGCTCATCACCCCAATCACCACTCGGTCGTCGTCGTCCGGTTTCTCGATCTCGAGGGTGTAGCCGTCGTGGCGGTAGCTCTTACCCCCGAGGGTGACTTTGCGCGGCTTCTTCAGCGTATCGAAAGGCCCCGGGCACTTGTAGCGATTGGCCTTCATGAAGCTCGCCCAGTCGCGGTGCTCCGCGGCCTGCGCCGCGGAGAAGGGAGCGAAGAGGAGGGCCAGGAGGGTGATCCGTATCCACATGGCCATGAGAATACTCGAAAGCGGAGGCGTGAGGTAGGCGGGCTTGCGGTCGCCTCCGCTCATCTGCCAGGCTCCACGCATGTCCGAGCTCAACGACGTCCGAATTCTCCTTACCCGCGAGCGCGAGCGCGCGGAGACCTGGATCGATGCGATCAGCGGTCGCGGCGGCCAGCCGGTGCTCGTTCCGTTGATCCGCACGCGGGCCATCGGGCACACGCGCTGGAGCGCCGCCCGCGATTCGGTGGCGAAGCTCGTCGAAGCCAAAACACGAGTCGTTGTCGGATTGGCGAGCGCCAACGCGGTGGACTACTGGAGCCGTTTTGCCGGCGAGCTCCCCGCAGGCCTCAGCATGGAGAAGATCTTCGTCGTGGGAGAAGCAACCGCGGAGAAAGCCAAGAGCCAAGGCCTGCCGGTCGAGGTCGCGGACACCGCAAATGCGGTCGGCCTCGCAGAGGCGATCGCTGCCAAGAGCGATTCGCAGAGCGTGGTTCTTCTGCCGCGGGCGCGGGGCGGACGTGACGAGGGGATCGAGCTTCTGAAGCAGAAAGGCCGGAAGGTCTCGGCCTTTGAGCTCTACGAAACCGTTCCCGTGGAGAAGCCCGAGACGCCAGACGGACGGCCCGTCGGGTGGGTCGTCTCCGCGAGCCCGTCCGCCGCTCGCGCCTACGCCTGGCACCGCGGCGCCCTCACGCGTCTCGGGATGATCGTCCCCAACACGCACCACGCCGCAATCGGGTACACCACCGCCCGCGCCGCGCGTCAGATCGGCCTATCGCTTCAGGCGGTCTCTGAAAAACCCACGATCGGAGCGATCCTGGACGTCATCGCCGCTGCGCCGCCGGTGGTCGTGGAGGCCTAGGACGTCGCCCCGCGTCGGCGGGCGCGACTCAGCGACGCCAATGCCCGGAACGGCCGCCGCTCTTTTCCACCAGGCGAACGGACTCGATCTCCATGCCGCGCTCGATCGCTTTCAGCATGTCGTAGAGGGTCAAGGCCGCAACCGACGCGGCGGTGAGCGCTTCCATTTCAACGCCGGTTCCCGCGACCGTTTCCGCGGTCGCCCGGATCGCAACCCCACCCCGTTTGGGCGTCAGCTCTACCGCAACGTGGCTCAGAGCGACTGAGTGGCACAGCGGGATGAGCTCGGGGGTGCGCTTGGCCGCCTGAATACCTGCGATCCGCGCAACGGCGAGGGCATCCCCCTTTTTGCCTCCCTCGGCGAGCGCCTTGCGGGTGGTCGCCTTCATCCGAATGAATCCTTCCGCAACCGCCCTCCGCTTGCTCGAAGGCTTCTCCGAGACGTCTACCATGTGGGCATCGCCACGCTCGTTCAGGTGTGTCAGTCGCCGACTCATGGGGGTCGAATCGCACGGGGCACGCGCGCGGCTCAAGGGACTCGAGAAATTTGCGACCCGGTGCACGCTTTTCGGGCGCGGACGGGGCGCCAGGCGGGCGAGAATCGCCCATTCAGCAGTGGGCACGCCCCCTGCACTACCGGTTGCATGACTGCACGCTGGATTCCTTCTTCCGCTCGCTGGTGGTACCGCCTCCTGAACGGGCCGCCCGAACGCCGCAAACAGCTCGCCATCGTGCTCGCGGGATCGTCCGTGTCAACGATCCTCGGGTCCACCGATCGAGAGCTCGCCCACCTCGGCCTGCGTCGACGTGAAATCGCTCGCCTGCGGGCGAGTGAAGCGCTCGTCCTACGAAGTCGCTACGAGCGCAGCCTGGACACGCCACTGGCTGAACCGAAGGACGCAGCCGCCCTGATGGTGGCGGAGCTCTGGGGGGAAAAGCTCGAGGTCTTCGTGGTGGCGGTGCTCAACGTGCACCACCAGGCGGTGCTGGTGGAGCGTGTGCATCGCGGCTCGGTCGATCATTGTACGGTGGACCCGCGCGAGGTCTTTCGTCCAGCGCTCCTCGCCAGGGGCAGCGCAATCATCGTCGGCCACAACCACCCGGGAGGAGACCCGACCCCATCTGCGACCGATCGCGTGCTCACGGCGCGTCTATGCGACGCCGGCCGCGCGGTCTCTCTCCCCGTGCTCGATCACATCGTCGTCGGAGGGATCGACAGCCCAGTCTGGCTGAGCTTCGCGGAGCGCGACTTGATGCCGTTCCAACGTCACGAAGGCGTTCGCGACGCGGCGGAGCACGAGGAGGAGCAAGAGGAGTCCTGAAGCCGCAGGAGCCTGCTTGCGGGCACTTCGTCAGGGCACTTCGTCAGGGCACATCGTCAGGGCACGTAGGGGGCGCCCGGAGTCACCGGCGCGGCGAGCCAGGCATCGGGCCCCGGGGTTACGGCGGCGGGATCGAGCTGAACGCTCTCCCCGGCCCCAGGGGCGGCCTCGATCGCTCCGGCGGTCCAGAAGCCCGCGGCCACGGCGTCCGCTTCGAGCTCCATCGTCGACGCCGCCCCGAGGCGTGCGTAGTCCAGCAAGGCCTCTGCTTGGAGCCCTCGATCGCCCGGGCGCGATGCGGCGATCTCTTCGTTGCCGCTGAGTGGCCGAAGCGGAGCCGATGCGCAGACGATGGCGTTTCCACATTCGAGGGTCGTGGTTCCACCGGCGGAGAGACCCACCGCCTCGGGCGGGAGCGCCGAGACCTCGCTCAGGTCGACCCCCTGAAGGATCACCCCGTGCTCTCCAGGGGCGAGGGGCCCGGTGGCTTGGAGGACCGGGGCGCAGCTCGGTGCGAGACACAACCGTGCCCCGAGCAACGGAAGGGTCTCGCTCGAGTCATTGCGTACCTCGACCCAGCTCAGGGACTCGCCCACGAAAATCTCGGTCAGGCGCAGAGCTCCGGTCCCTTCCGGGCACGGTACAACGGCGCCCGGCGGTGCGCCTGAGCTCGGTGGTGCGCAACCACGGGGCTCCTCGAACACGAGGGCAAGGCTTGGGTCGACGGGATAGGGCGCCGTGAGCTGCGGCGGGTGCGGCAGCGTGAGTCCGGACGAAAAGGCGTCGGCGTAGAGGGTCGACGAGCGGCCGCCAGGATCACCGCCCCAAGCCGCGTACGCGTGCACGGTCCCAGAGGCGTCGCGTACGGCAACCTCACCGCTCGTCGCCGACAGCAGCGCTTCGACGCCGTTGAACACCAGTCGCTCGCCGGCCGCGATATCGCCACCGAGCGCCACTTTGCCCTCGAGGTTGGTGACCAGCGAAAAGTCCCCCAGGGCGATCGGGTCGGGGCCCGTGTTGAGGAGCTCGACGAAGGCGGCGGTTGCGACGTCGCCGAAGAACACCTCGGTCACCGTGATGCTCACGGGCTCGGGTCGGGGTACGATCACCGTCGGCGGGCGCCGCGTCCCCTCGCCAAACTCATCTTGGCCGCACGCGACGAGCGCACCGGAGCAAAGCGCAAGGATCGTGAGAGCGTGTCTCATGCGCCGGGTCGATAGCACGGGGGCGGCCAAAATCGCGAGGGTCCGGCGGCCCTTTCGACGCCGATTTTTTTGGCGTCGGCCGCCCCTGTGGCAAGGGTGAAACCACACGGAGGAACCACAATGTCCGACACCCGAACCTGCGGCCGCTGCGGCGGCGAAGAATTTCAGATGCGAACCGACAGCGGCATCGTGATCGAATGGCGCGACAATGACGGCGCCCTGCAGACCTGGTTCTGCACCGAGTGCGACTGGAGCAGCTCCTCCGCCGAGCGCGACCGCTAGCTTCGGGTTTCGCCCTCAGTATTCCCGTTCGCGGCGGGGGGCCCGGGAGAGCAGCGCGGTGACCGCGTCTTTGATCTCCGCACCTTCGTAGAGCACCCGGTAGACCGCGTCGGTGATCGGCGCGTCAACGCCGAGCTTATGGGCGAGCTGATAGGCGGACAAGGTGGTCTTGACGCCTTCCACGACCTGTCCGATCTCCGCCTGCGCCTCCTCGACCGTCCGGCCTTGGCCGAGCATCTCGCCGAGGCCGCGGTTTCTCGACAATCCGCCGGTGCAGGTCAGCACCAGGTCCCCCATGCCGGCGAGACCGGCGAGGGTCATCGGGTGGGCGCCCTTTGCGACGGCGAGGCGGGTGATCTCCGCCAACCCGCGGGTGATCATCGCAGTCCGCGTGTTGTTGCCAAAGCCCATGCCTGTGATCGCCCCCGCGGCGATCGCCATGACATTTTTTAACGCGCCGCCGAGCTCGACCCCAACGATGTCCCCGGAGCTGTAGGCCCGGAACTGGCCGATGCAGATCGCCGCGCTCAGGTTGTCCGCGAGCTCGATGTTTCGAGAAGCGAGGACGACTGCAGTGGGGTCGCCCTTCATGATCTCCTTGGCAAAGCTCGGACCGGACAGAGCGAGGGTCCGATTCTTCCAGTCTTGCCCGAGGACATCCGCCACGACTTCATCGAGGGTCATCAGCGTGTCGTTTTCGATCCCCTTTGACCCCAAGATGATCGGGACGTCCGGTACCTGATCCGCCACTTCCACCAAGATGCTTCTGACGACCTGCGACGGGAGCGCGACCACTATCTGGTCGGTGCCACTCAGTGCAGTCGGGAGATCGGCGAAGGCCTCAATCGCCGAGTGCAGCTCAAACTCGCTGAGATAGTCGGGGTTCCGACGGGTCGCGTTGATGACATCGACCTGGGCCGCGTCGTGGCTCCAAAGTCTGATCGCGTCGTGCCCGACTTGGGCGAACAGGGTGGCGAGCGCGGTTCCGAAGCTCCCGCCTCCGAGAACGGTCACGGTGCCCATGGCAACACCTCCAAGGGCCTGTTCTCGACCAAAAGGGAGGAGCTGTCGCCCCCTATTTGATCGTTCGAGAGCCGAGGTCCCGAGATTTCGAGCCATTCCCAATTGGTTTTGGCTCGGCGTGCGTTGGAAATCGGCAGTGAAGTTC
>CAYXVF010000046.1:0-3629 GCA_964468125.1 uncultured Bdellovibrionales bacterium
GTTGTCGTTGTCGTTGTTCGAGTTCGAGTCACCACCCCCGTTTTGGTTGCCGTTGTCCTCCGCAGTCGGAGGGTCGAGACGGATCGGCTCGATTTCGCCGGTGTCGTAGCAAGCGGCTGCACAGGCCAGAATCACCGCTGCCGCGGCCGCACGAAGTTGTCCCGTCGTCACCAAGGTGGGTCTCCTGCCGATAGCTTGCCGATCCGTCGGGGCGACGATCAAGCCCGTTCTCGCGAACTTTGGGTCATCTGAGCGATCCGCGCAACGCCTGCAGCCCGACCATCGATAACGAAACCGGAGACTGGATACTGACGTATAGGGGGAGTGTGAGCGCACGTCCCAAAGAGGAGGCTCAGATGTCACGCGGTTCTCGCGCGCGTATCTCGAATGACCCGGAAGAGCGGCCGAGCATGCTCGATCGCATCAGCGATCTGATCGAGCGTCAAAACCAGCTTCGCGTCGAAGAGGCGATGCGGCGCGAGGACAAAACCCGCGAACGGGACAGTCTCGAAGACTATCGCGACCTCTTGCGCGAAATCACCGAACGCGACGTGCGCTTCGAGCACGAACAAGGCATTCGCGAGCGCAATCAGGACGAACAACTGGTCGAGCTCGCCGAAGCGGCGGTGCTCGAATCCGGCAAGAACGCGCTGCGCAACAGCCCACACCAGAGCGAGCGACTGAGCGAGGGCGAAATCGCATCGATCGAAGGAGTCAGTGACCCGAGGCTCGCGAACAACCAGGCTGCCCGCACCGCCATGGAGGCGACGAAGCATCAAATCCGAGCCGCCCTCCCCGCGGAAATCGCCGGCTCCGAGCTCTACCTCAGCCTCGAAAAGCTCACCCGGCCGCGAAAGGCCGAAGGCGAGCTCGACAACTCGAGCTTCGCCAATCGGTCGGGCATGCAGGGCCGCGTCAAGAGCGAGATCCAAGCGGGCCGCGTGAAAGACCTGGTGGAGCGGGTCGATGAGCAGGTCGCAGCGGACGAAGTGGTGCGCCTCCGTGAAGAAGAGGTGACCGACGAAGGAGAGCTCGCCTCCGCCGGTCAGACCTACCACGACGTGGTCGACATGATGACCTCCAAGCGACGCCGAGGGGAGGAGGTGAGTGCGGAAGACGTTCAGCTCGTAGCCACTCACCGTCTTCGCCTCATGGAGGGCATGCGCGACTACATTCCGAAATGGGCGCCCGAGAACCCGCAGCGCTGGATCAGCATGGGCGACCGCTATGTCTTCGACATCAGCCTCGCCGCAGTCCCGGAGGAGCTCGTCAAGGACACCGCCGCCTACGAGGGGATGCAGGACTTGATGCGCAACGAAGCGGTCTTCGCCCTGCGCGCACCGGAGCTCTCGGAAGACGCGATCGGGCGCAAGAGCTCGCAGCTTCGACGAGAGACCGCCGCCGCCGACGCAAAGAGAGACGCCGAGGCCAAGGCGGAATCCCTACGACCCCGCCTCTTTCTGACACCGGGAAACGGGAGCGAGTGGATCGCTTAGGGATACGGAGTTGTGGCGGACTCCGGGTTTGTCTCGCACACGCGTGGCCGCTTCGTGCCTAGACCACCTTGCGGCGGTGCGGCTCGATACTGTCGAGGCGTCGCGAGACGTCCGAGGTCGCATGGCGCAGAATTCGGCTCATCTCGTCGAGATGATCGAGCTTTCCAAGAATCGGCTCGAAGCTCGCTCGGACCTCCTCGCGAAAGGCGTCCAGTGATTCGATGTGCTCCGAGAGCTGTCCTATCCAGTCAAAGGCCTTGGCGCGAGCCCGGGTGAGCTCCTCGAGCTTGTCATCCATCGCGTTGAGGCGCTGCTCGATGCGCCCGAGAATCTGTTCGAGGTCGGTTTCCGCCATGATTTCGGAGGCTAACACGCGTAATCGCGCTCAAAAAAAATCCCGCGGGAGGGATTCGCTTGCTCCGGAGGTTGCGCATCACGGCCGGAGGCGATTAATTGAAGTCCGTGAGTGCCACCGACCCATCGCACACGATCGACGTCATCGAGCGCCTTCCGACGTTCCCCCTGCCGAGCACCGTGTTGTTCCCGGGGACGGTTCTGCCTCTGCACATCTTTGAGCCGCGCTATCGGCAAATGGTCGAAGACGCGGTGGCAGGTGACGGTTTGATGGCGGTGGCGCTCGTGCGCCCGGGCTTTGACCTCTCCGGTGCCCCTCCGATTCACGACGTCGCCGGCTGTGGCCGCATCATTCACTCGGAGAAGCTGGAGGATGGCCGCTACAACATTCTCGTGCAGGGAATTGAGCGGGTAACGCTCGTGGAAGAGTTGGAAGGGGACAAACTCTATCGCGAGTTTCGGGCCCGGGTGATCCCGCGCCCGAACGACGACATGCTCCGGGCCGCCGAGGGCGAGCTCGCGAAGCTCCAGAGCTGTGTTTTGAGCCTCCGAACGATGATCGGTGAGCAAGACGCACCGCTCATTGAGGTGCTCCGCTCCACGTCCGACCCTCTCGAGCTCGCGGACATCCTCGCAGCTTCGTTGATCTCCGAGCCGGAGATGCAGCAGCAGGTCCTCGCGACGAACGACCTCTCGCGGCGTCTGGCGACACTGATTGACGTGCTCGCGGAGGTGATGCTTCGCGTCGGCTCGACGCAAACCACCGAGCAAAGCGAGCTCAACTAGCCCGCGTACGGGATTTCACGTCTCCATCGCAGATACTGAGGACGAAAGGCGTTCTCGAG
This sequence comes from uncultured Bdellovibrionales bacterium, assembly GCA_964468125.1. GTDB lineage: Bacteria > Myxococcota > XYA12-FULL-58-9 > XYA12-FULL-58-9 > CAYXVF01 > CAYXVF01. The sequence goes on from CAYXVF010000046.1 coordinate 2,696, forward strand.
CACCGACCAACTGGCCGGAATGATTCGTCTTTGTCGTTTCTTGAAAAGGAAGGTGATCCGATCGCTCGGAGCCGCTAGGGTTTTGTCATGGGAAGTTCACGAGAGCTTCTCAGGGGAGGCAACTCGGTGACACACTGCGTCCATCAATCCTCGACGCGACCGACGCACCCGCTGACCCGCTTCTCAACCACCCACCACTCAACCGCAGGAGGAATGCCCAGCCAGAAACGGCGGAGGTGCCCGTGCGCCGGGACGAAGATGGGAGGTCCCGCCGTCCGAGCCCCCGCAAACGACACAAACTCGAGAGGGAGTAGTACATGCAAGTTATCGTCAAGGCACGTCACACGACTCTAACCCCTGCGCTGCGTGCCCACGCCACTGAGAAGCTCGGGACCGCGGTCAAACGCATCTTCGACCGCCCCGCCGCAAAGATAGAGATTGAGCTGAGCGAGCTCGTCGCGAAGAACGGCCAGGACAAAGAGTGTCGGGTGACGCTCTTCATGCCCAAGGGCCCAACCGTGTGCATCACCGAAATCGACGATGACATGTACAAGGCGATCGATCTCGCCCAGGACAGGCTCCTGAAGCAGATCAAACGGCAACGAGGCCGCAAGAAGCAGGCGAAGAAGACGCGACGCTTGGTCAAGGCGAAGCGGGACGAAACCATGCGTGAGAATCTGACCGTGGTAGAAGAGTCGCCGGCCTGGCTCGCAGAAGTGGAGAGCTTCGAGCGCTCGCTCGCGAACGGCTAGCCCGCTCTCGTCGCGCTCGCGGCGCGCATCGTTGAATCTCTGTTGCCCGGTGATCGTCCGAGCTAGGATGATCACCGGGCACTTTGGTTTTTGGGAGAGAACCCGATGGGCGCAGCACTGCTCCTGAGCTTCCTGGCGGCCGGGGAAGGCTCCATGGCGGTCCTGCCGCTGCAAGCGCGGCG
>CAYXVF010000046.1:3729-9402 GCA_964468125.1 uncultured Bdellovibrionales bacterium
GCGTCGTGTCTTCCTCCGGTCAACAATTCGCCTGCGACCAGGCGATCACGCGGGGAGCTGGCTGCACCGTCGCCGCCCTACCCAGCGGGAACGCACAGGTCGTCGTGAGCGCCAAAGATCACAACCCCGCGACGGAGAAGGCTGAGATCGAGGGGACGAGCTCGACGGTCGTCTACCGAGTAGACAGCAAGCTCAGCACCTGGTCGTGGATCTGCTATATCGGCGGAGGCGCCATGGCCTTCACCGGGGGGGTGAGCTTGGGACTGTCCGGGCTCGATGATCAGTCCTCCGGAATCTTCACAGGCATCGGCGTGACCTATCTCGTGCTCGGTACCGGTCTCATGGGACTCGGCTATTTTCTCGACCGCAACGTATCCCTGGAGCGCGTTGAGCTCTCCGAGCCGACACTGACCGTTGTTCCTACGGTAGGCACGCAGGGTGCCGGTCTCGGCGCGGTCGTGCGCTGGTGATGGCGCGACGAGCACGAAGAGGCTACAACGAATTGGCGTGAGCCCTCCCACACTCATCATAGGCGGCGGACTCGCCGGCTTGAGCTGCGCCCGGCATCTTGCGGGTGAATGCGTTATCCTCGAGCGCAGCGACCGCGTCGGCGGCGTGGCCCGCTCGTTCCATCACGAGGGATTCACCCACGACTGCACCGGTCACTGGCTGCATCTACGGGATGCGGGGATCGAGCGCCTGGTGGGCGAGCTGTTGGGAGACGAGCTGATTCGCGTGGAACGGATCGCGGAGATTCACTCCCACGGCACGCGCACCCCCTATCCATTTCAGGCGAACACACGGGGTCTTCCTGAGGAGGTCGTGGTGTCGTGTGTTCTCGGTTATTTCGAGGCACGAGAGAAGACATTCAAGGGCGAGTACGACGAGCCTGAGACCTTCGAAGACTTCATTCGCCAACGGATGGGCGACGGAATCGCTGAGCATTTCATGATTCCCTACAACACGAAGCTGTGGACCGTGCCGCCGTCGCACATGAAATACGCCTGGACCAGCCGCTTCGTGCCCCTTCCCACCCCCGAAGAGGTCGTGCGCGGGGCGGTGAGCTTCAGCGGCAATAGGGGCCTCGGCTACAACTCTTCCTTTCTCTATCCACGCGAAGGAGGCATCGGCCGCCTGCCCGACCGAATGGCGCAGACTCTCGACGTGCCGATCCACACGGGAGCGGAAGTGGTTTCGGTGGATTGGCACGCGCGCTCCGTACGACTCGCGGATGGCGCGCAGCTCCCGTATGCGTCACTCGTTTCAACGATGCCACTCAAAGACCTCATCGAGCGTCTCGTGGACACTCCGGTGGCCATTGCCGATGCTGCATCGAAGCTGCGTGCGACGACGGTGAGCTATTGGGATGTTGGTGTGGCCCGTCCGAACGCGCCGGACGATGCGCACTGGATCTATTTTCCCGAGCACGACGTGCCGTTCTATCGAGCAGGGTCTGCGAGCGCCGCGGTCCCGTCGCTCGCCCCAGAGGGTCATCGCTCCTATTACGTGGAGACGAGCCACCCCCGCGGAACACCCTGCCCAGTTTCCGACGCTGAAATCCTCGAAGGAATGCGCCGGGTCGGCCTGTTGGAGCGAGACGAGGAGCCCGTGTTGTTTCGACGACGCACGATCGATTGCGCCTACGTCCTGATGGACGAGCATTACGGCGACGCGCGCGCACTGCTCTTGGACTGGCTCGAAAAGCGAGGCATCTTTAGCATTGGTCGCTACGGGTCTTGGATCTACGATTCCATGGAAGGTGCGATGGTCCAGGGGCGTGACGCGGCCGCACGGATTTCCACCGACCGCGCCCAACGCTGATGGCCTCTCTCTGCCTCACCCTCGACCTTCTGAGTCTCCCGGTCTACGGCGCCGTTCACGATGTTCCGGTCCGGGGCAGCCGATTCTCTCCCTATGAAAAGCCGCTTCAGCGATTCCTCGAGCTCATGGGCGCGCTCGGGGCCCGGTCGACTCTCTTCGCCACAGGTCTAGACCTCTTGCAGCCGAAAGCGCGCGAACGCGCGCGTGAAGCGCTCGCGCAGGAGCACGAGCTCGCAAGTCAGGGGCACGAACACGATTTTGTTCTGAGCAGCCGCTCGGAGGAACGAATCCGTTTGGACTTGCGCACGAGCATCGACACGATTCGGGAGGCGGTGGGAAGGGTCCCGCGAGGGTTTCGGGCGCCAGGCTACAGCACGAGCAACCGCCTTCTCGACGCGCTCGAGCACGCTGGGTTCTACTGGGACTCTTCCGTCTACCCGTCGCCTCTCTTCTACGGCGCCAAGGCGGCGATGCTCGCGACTTATAATCTGCTCAATCGCACGCCGGCGCTCCTGTTCGACACGCCACGGGTCCTGAGTGCGCCGCGCGAACCGTACCGGCCAGGCACCGCCTTTCGTCGCGGGCGTCGCGCACTCTTCGAGCTACCGGTGGCGGATCCCTATGGAGCGCCATTGAATGGTCACCTTTTGTCCAGCCTGTCGGACTCACTCGTGGAGCGTCTTGCAGCCCTCACAAAAAGACGCGAACACTTGGTGATCGCGTTTCATGCGATGGAGCTCGCGGACCCGGATGACGTTCCGAGCGCCCTGGCGCTCCACCATCCGGTACTGGCGAACCCCTGGCGTGAGCGTCAGCGCGCATTGCAGAGAGCCCTGGCGCTCTTCGCCGATGGGCGCGCGTTGCTCACCTGCTCCGAGCTGGTTGCTCGGCTCACTTGAAGGAGGCGAACTTCTGAACCTCTCGCAGGAGAGGCGGTGGATTGGGTGAGTGCGGCGCGTCGAAGGCCATCACGGTGGCGGATGGAAACGCTCGGCGGAACACGTTTGCGTTCGCTGGCTCGTTGTCAAAGGTGGCGATCACCTTGCCGTAGTGGCGGAGGTAATTCGTAACTTGTTGCTTGAAGATCGCGTCCTGAGTCTGAGCGGTGGGCTTCATGATGAGCTCGGTCCCCTGGATACCGATGGGGAGACCCTGGTCGCGCAGAGCGCGCACCGTCCCCATCAGCTGCCGCGGGGCGTCTCGACCGGTGAGGTACACGATGCGCGCGCCGTTGGAGTAGAGCGTACGAACGTAGCTGACGACACCCTCTACCGGCTCGTCGTACTTTAGGTATTCGTCTTTGAAAAACCGCTCGGACCAGAAGACCGCGGCGTTGTTCACCACCGCTTCCTCGCTCACCCCGACCCCATTCAGAGTCTCTGTGAGCTGGTACTCGATCTGGTCGCGGGTGAGCATGCGAAGCTTCTCGGCCGCCTTTGGGCGCACCGACTGGAGCTCTTTGTCCGCGTATTCCTTCAGAATCTTCAGGGTTCGCGTGCGGTTGTCGAAGATCGTGCCATCGAGGTCGAAGATGACCATCGGCCGCTGCTGCTTGTTATAAGCCGTTCGTACGTCGTTGAGGATTTGCAGCAAACGACCGTCGCTCTGAGCGTTCGCGAAGCCGGGCACCGAAACGCCGAGGACGACGGCGATGAGAGCTGGTGCAAGAGACCGCATGAGCTTTTGTCCTCCGTAATGGGTCTTCGAGGGACGATAGTACAGCGCCGAGGCGGAGCCAAAACGTCTCCGGCACGGTGCAGACGCACGATATCCCAAAAGATTCAGCTTTCGATGGTTTCTCCCAGGAAGGCACGCAACGCAATCGCAGTCGCTGCCGAAAAGCACATTGGCGAGGTGCGCTGCGGCCGGGTGTGCCAGGGTGCGACCCGCCGATGAGAGGTGAGACATGCGTCGACTCATCGCGATCGTTCTCCTGACCGCTGCCTTCGGTTGCGACCCGACGGGAGTCCCCAAGGACAAGAGCGCCTACGTGAATCTGTCCGACCCGAGCTCAGGCGAGCTGCCGGCGTTCCACGCCGAGCAACACACGCCGGGCTTCTTCCGTAACGTCTACCGCGTCTTGAAGGCTCAGGAGTCTCTGTCGAACGAAGAGGCGGTGAATCGCCTTCTCCTGGATCTTCCAGAGCGCATCGAGTTCAAAGATGAGCTCCCGGCCATGCTCCTGGAGGCTGAGCAGAGTATCGACGGGCTCCTCCTGCTCGCGCTGCGAAGCGTGCAGGCGAACGCGGACCGACCAAGCATCGGGCGCGCCGTCGGCGACGAGCTGTTGAAACGCGTCCTTCAACTCGATCCCGCTCGCGCCGCGTACAACGCGGCTCACCCAGACCTACCGCCGGTGCCGAGCAGCGATGGTGGGCCACAGTTCCTCGCCCAAGCCGCGATCAGCGCGCTCGAGCTGAGCGCCCAGCACTCGGCCAGTGAATGTCAGCCGCTTGCGATCGAGCACCGCGCCACGTGGAACCCGTACCAGTCGGAGCTCGTTTGGATCCCCGAGCGCTGCCAGCCGGATCGCTGGGTCGGAGGCTATTGCGAGCCCGACCGCTACATCGAAGGCGAATGCATCGACGAGTGGGTGCCGGAGAACTGCACCGGCGGCTACTACGAGGACCGCGGCCGCTACGAGTACATCTGCTATGGCAGCGACGACTGCCGTTACGTCTGGCGTTCGCGCGACGAGTGGGTGCCGGAAAACTGCACCGGCGGCTACTACGACGAATACTGCTATCCGGACCGCTATGAGCGTGGCCTGTGCTACGACGGCACCTTCGTCCCCGGGTGGTGCATCGAGGGTCGCTGGGAATACCGCTACCCCGGGGGCACCTGGTCCTGGCCGCGCTATGTGGTGGACGGACCGGAAGAGACGGTCCCGTGCGACGAGCTGTGGCCGACCCAATCGGCGATCGCCCTCGCTGCCCTAGGCTCCCTGGTGGCGCAGCTGCCAGATTTCATCGAACCCTATTGGTTCACGGCCGCCGAGACCGCACTCGATAGCCATGAGGGACAAGCGCCTCGGGCGGTGGTGGATGCCTCGGTTCAGATCCTCGAAGCGATCGCCACGAGCTCTTGGCGGCCCGGCGACGACCCGACCGTCAACGTAAGCCCCTGATTTAGTTGCATTATACAAAAAAACGCACGACCCAGGGTTTTTGGAGCAACACCCGTGAGCCCTCACCGATAAGGATCATGAAAGGAGCGCAACACGATGCACGCCATGGGTGACACGACGCCGCTTGGTCAGGTGATGCTGGGCGAGAAGAAACGCACGGTCCACCTGAAAGGTAAGAGTGGAACTCTATACGGCGGCAACTACACCGTCCCCAAGGGTGACTTCGCGCGGTTCCTCGGCTGGAAGCCAGAGACCGAAGCCGAGTCGAGTGGCGAGCAAAAAGCTCAGGGATGGCGCGCGATCCAACTCGCACTGCAGCGCGAGATGAACAAGCTGGGCGAAGGCGCAATGCAGCGCGGCTCCGCCTACCGCAACATGTACATCGCTTGGGGCAAGCACACGCAGCACCCTGGTCGTGAGAAGGAGCTCGTCAAAGAGGGCCTCAACACGATGGAGCAGTCGGTGGAGAAAAGCCACCAGCTGAACATGCGGTACCTGGAGATGCAGTACAAATTCCAGCTTGCCGGCAAGAACTTCGGAACCGTCTCGAACCTGATGAAGGTGCGTCACGAGTCGGTGAAGAAGGCGATGAACGACGTCAAGTAGCACCTCGAAACGAAACGACCCCTGGTTAAGGGATTTATCCCTTGCCCTTCATCCTCATCTCCATGCCCAACCCCCCGTCGAAGCCACCCGGCTTCGGCGGGGGGACCTAACTTCGAAAT
>CAYXVF010000046.1:9502-28315 GCA_964468125.1 uncultured Bdellovibrionales bacterium
TCCATCGAAGCCACCCGGCTTCGGCGGCGGGACCTACTTTCGAAATGCTTCGACGACGGACAACTATTTCGGGCCTGGTACGACGGGGATCGCCGATCAGTGCAATCCGACCGCGCTGTCCATCGCTGGGACCCGAAGCGAGCCTTAACCGGAATGCCGCGAGGCGCCCGACGAGTTGACCTGCGTCGGCGCTCCCTAAAAGGGACGGCGCGAGCGCCGAGTGAATCGGAGCAGTCCAAGCACGAGCCACGTGAGCCAACCGGACACTCCTCCGGTCGATCGACAGCCCGCGGAACGGACCGAGTTTGCGCCATCACCCGAGTCGACGGGCGCCTCGTTTCCAGGAGAGCCGCCAGGCGGGTCGTCCGGCGCGGTGGGCGCATCGCAGGGCGAGGAGGTCCGCTCAGGCACGTCCGGGCAGTCATCGACGCAGTCGGGCGCCCCGTCGCCGTCGCGGTCGGTCTCGGGCGCGTCGCAGCCACAGGCTCCCAGCTCGCTCTTTTCCGGATCGGACGGACAGGCGTCCTCGCAGTCCGCTGTCCCGTCGTCGTCGCTGTCGACGTCGAGGGCGCCACACCCGCACGATCCCGGACTCGTCTTCGCCGGGTCGTTCGGGCAACCGTCGCAGGCGTCACCCACTCCATCGCCATCGAGATCGCTCTGCGAGGGATCGGGCACGCTCGGGCAGAGATCGCACGCATCGCCGACGAAGTCCGCGTCTCCATCCCCTTGCAACGGGTTCGTAGTAACCAGACAGTTGTCGTCACCGTCGTTGATGCCGTCTCCGTCGTTGTCCGCGCACAGATCGGCTCCCGAGACCTCGCAGACGTTGTTGAGGCACACGTCCTCCGTACAGGGGTCGCGGTCGTCGCAGTCGCCGGCGCTCACACAACACGCCGCGGTCGTATCGTACGTGCAGAGAGAATCCTCGCAGCTGGCGCTGCGACAAGCGGTGACACCACCACAATCGGCGACGGTGGTGCAGCACTCGAGCGACGCCGTGGTGATGCATCGATTCGCCTCGCAGCGATCCTCGGTACAGGGGTCACCGTCGTCGCACGCCGCATCGCCGGTGCAGCACTCGGCGATCGGGTCGTGCGCGCAGCTTCCACCCTGGCAGCGGTCCGTGGTGCAGGGGTCACCGTCGTCGCAATCGAGGTCACCGGAACAGCACCCGGCGTCGGGCAGGGCATTGCACACGCCACCCGGCGAAGCGACGCACACGTCCGCGGTGCAGGAATCCGCGTCCCCGCATGCGCCGTCGCTGTCACAGCAGTTGTTGGTGGGGTTGGAACAAACGTTATCGACGCAGCGATCGGCGGTGCAGGCGTCGCCGTCGTTGCAGTCGTAGGCATCGGTGCAACACCCGGGTACTTCCGTGACCACGCAGGTATTCGACGCTCCACAGGACTCAGTCGTGCACGGATCATCGTCCACGCAGTCCGCATCGACTTCGCAACACGCGGCGCTCACCTCTCGCAGACACCAGCCAGAGTCGGTGCACGTGTTGACCGCGCAGCTCGCTCCGTCGTCGCAGTCCGCATCCACCGCGCACGTCGCCACATTCACCGAGACCTCATCGCTCGCGCCCTCGAGGCCCACCTGGTCTCGGGCGATGACCTGGAGAACATGGGCCCCGTCGCCAAGGTGCGCGTAGAGCCCAGCCGCGCTCGACGTCGTGGACTGCACCTCGCCATCGACGAGGACTCGATAGCGTTCGATGTCCGTGTCCGGCGTCGCGACGCGCAGGAGCACGACTCCAGGACCGAGCTGGGCTGCATCGTCGGGATCGACCAGGCTCAGCGTCGGCGGCGTGTTGTCGACACACAGGGTCATGCCCTCGGAGAAGCCGGAGCGTCCGGTGCCATCGGTCGCTTCCGCGACGAGCGTACGGCACCCGTCTTCGAAAGTCGTCGTGTCCCAGCTGATCACCGCCGGATTCGCCGTGGATGCGCCGAGGAGCTCGCTTTCTGCCCACAAGGAGAGCTCCTCCACCCCCTGCGAAGCGAAGCCCGCGACCGTGATCTCCGTGATCCCGGTGACTCGATTCTCGTTCGGGTGGGGGCTCACGATGAATGCGAGGGGGCTGCTCGGCGCATCCTCGCGAAATACGGTGAATTCGTCGGAGACACGCAGCTGCCCCTCGCCGTCTACGCCCACGAGCTGCAGGGTGTGTGCCCCGAGTGCCCACGCAGTCACGTCCACCCAAGCGGTCCCGAGCCCCCAATAGAACCCGGGAGACGCCTCCTCGACCTTCAGCGTCGGCAGGTCTTCAAAGGGCTGCCCGTCGACCCAGAGACGTGCTTCGATGTCGCTCTCAACGCCGAATACCTGGTAGCGAAGCCCGAATCCCGGGCCGACAACCTCGAGAGCGCGAGGCCGCTCGACGAAAATGTCTCCGCCGAGGCTACCGCCCTCGCTCGGCTGGCCTCCGTCCGAGTCGTCCGGCGGCGCGCTCACGGTCACGTCGATCGTCGCGACACCCACGTTGCGCGAATGGTCCACCGCACGCGCTTCGAGCGTGTGAAGTCCCAACGCGTCCGGAACCCACTGGAAGCTCAGGAAGCGACCGGCACTGACGGACACGAGGGTGCCGTCGATGTAGAGCTCGTGGTGACTCAAATCATCTCCGTCGCCGTTCAGATTGACGAAAACCGAGGTGCTGCCTTCGACCGTGTCGCCATCGTTTGGAAAGACGAAGGTCGGCTCGGGTGCGACGTTGTCCGCGGCATTGGCGGTCGTGAAGGAAACGGTGGGGCTCCTCGCACTGCGTCCCTGAGGGTCCGAGACGGTAGCGTAGAGCTCGTGGACGCCATCGACGAGCGTACGCGTGTCGAGCTCAACCCCGGCCGAAGTAGAGGTGATTCGCGTAGTTTCAATCCACACGCCATCGAGATGGAATGAGACGTCCACCGGCGAAAACCAGTCGTCGAAAGTGCGGGCCCGCACCGAAACGCTCCCCGCAACCGTGCTCCCGTCGGCGGGTCGATCGACCACGACCCAAGGGGTCGCAAAATCCGCCCCGCTCAGACGCTCCACCGACATCTCACGAATCGTCTGCGCGCACACCGGGCAGGTGGACGCGTTTCCGCTCGATCGCATCAGGCACGATCCCGCGCTTCGGTAGACGCCACTCGAGCAATAACGTGCGCCCTCGATGCATCCCGCACCCGGCGTCTGCGCGAACTTGGTACAGCTCGGATCAGTGGTCACGTTGCGTTCGTCGACGATCGAGACCTCACTCGGTGCACCGGAACACAGCCCGGCCTCCTCGTATTCGTCCGCGAGCTGAAACAGTGCGTGGCCCATCTCGTGGCTCACCGGTCCGGTGCGCCGCGACATGCGAATCCGACCGCCGGTTGCCAGAGCATAGGGAAAGCTCGCGTTGGCTCGACCGCTGGTCGAGTTTGCGACCGCGATCACGACATCGACATCCGGCGCGTTCAACGCGGCGAGATTGACCGAGCTCGAGCTGGCGCTGATCATTCCAGACACCCTCATGCCGAGAGCGGTGTCGCTCCTGTCGTCATTTCCCACATTGGTGGTTGCAGAGAGCGCGTCGACCACGTGAAAGTTGTAGAGTCCGCTGACTGCTCCGTAGATCCCGGTGTTGCTCTGCGCCTTGAAGGTCGCGATCACATCGTCGGCTTCCGCTTTCCATGGACCATCGTCCGCGTAGGCGTCCAAGAAACCGTCTCCGACGATCACCACGTCGATCGCGCGCCCGAAGTCCGGCTGCTCGTTGAAGCTCGTCACCGTCAAATTGCAGAGGTCGGGACGAGCATCGCAGTTGAATGCGTGAGCGGCGCGAAGAGGAAGAACCGCGGCCACGAGCGCTGGAACGAGAAAACGCATCATCGTTGCCCCCGCGCGAGCTCGGTGGACGGGCCTGGGTGGATGCGCAGCACGCGGTACTCCGTGCCCTCGCCATACCAGGGCGCACGCCAGATCGCGGCGCCCTCCGCCCATCGGTCGACGACGTCACCGTGTCCCTCCCCCGGTTGCCCCCAACTCAAGGGCACGACCGAAGGCGAGGGGCGAGACGGGTGCGCGACCACCAGCGCCCCGCGATGCGCATGCGTGTCGGGGACGACCCGCGTCGTAGAGTCCCCACCCGAGCCCAGGAGTGGCGAATCGAGGTCAGGAGCGTCAACGACCCGGGGCGTCCAACCGGCCCGTCCGCTTGGCGGCTCGTGAATCGAGGGATCGTAGGGAACGGTGGTGCCGTTCCAGTCGATCGGCTTGACGACGATCGTGTGGAGCGCAACCCCTCCATTCCGCTCCAGCCCGACCGACAGCAAAGCGGTGCGTGTCTCGGGCGCCGGACGAGGTGCGGGTTCCTCCTCGACCGTTGAACATCCAATGGCAGTGGCCAAGAAAAACAGAGCAATCGCTCGACGCATGGCTCACTGCACCTCTCGCATGACGGTTGGGGGATTCTCCGCGTAGGGTTGTGCAAGAAAGAGGCCAGGGCGCGATTCAGGCAACGGCTCGTGGTGCCTGAAGGGCGAAGTGAGTCTACGCCGGGCCCGCAGAAGTTGCGGAGTCAGTGCGCAATTTCTGCAATTCCGACCGCAGCGCGTCGCTGCGTCTAACGAAAATTTGGCAACCTGAGTGTCGACGTGCCGTGCAGTAACGGTGTGCGGATGGAGCGCACAGCAAGTAACCGGCCGAGCTCGCGCAGTGGGTCTACGCCGGCTACAACGGCGGGGCCCCTGGCCCCATCTCGATCATACCGGTCGAGGTGAAGGGCGCGAAGGCGAGATTCGACGGATCGCAGACCGCAGTGATCTCGTCCCCGGTACGAGCGTCAACGCCGTATTCAACCCGATCCGAGACCATTTTGGCGTCGAACGCCGCGGCGGCGACGTGAACCCGATCCGCGCGCACCTCGACAGCTACGTGAATGAGGATCTCTGGAGGGGAGTCGACGCGCTTGGACACACGAATGGCAACGCGACACTCGAGTTTAGGCCCAACAACCGGCGCTTCTTTAGAGCTCCCGTCGAGGGACCGCTCTTGGGGCGCGATGTGTTTGACCAACCGCTGACGGTTTGACCGAACGGCCTTGCACGCGCGTGCCCCTCTCTCTGTGGACGCGCGATGGAACTCAACCGCTACCTCGAACGCATCCGCTTCGCGGGAGAGCCGACCAGAAGCTACGACACCCTGATGGGCCTGCCGCGCGCGCAGCTGCTGGCGACCACTTTCGAGAACATCGATGTGCAGCTCGGCCGCCGCACGACTCTCGACCCCAAACACGCCTACGAGAAGATCGTGGAACGTGGACGGGGCGGCTGGTGCTACGAGCTCAATGGTCTACTCGCTTGGGCGCTCGAAGAAATCGGCTTTCAGGTCACGCGCCTCTCGGCCACCGTCGACCGCGAGGGTGTCGGGGCGGGCCAGTTTCCAGGCGACCACCTCTGCATCCTCGTCACGTTTGAGGAGGAGCAGTTCCTGGTTGATGCGGGCTTTGGCGGCAGTCTGCTCGAGCCGATGCCCTTGCGTCCCCATCGACGGCACGACATTCCCTACGCCGTCGAGCTTCAGGGCACCGGAATAAACGCCTGGCGCTTCGCCGAGCACCTCGACGACCGCACGAGCCATTTCGACTTCGAGCTCAAAGCGGCCGATGACGCGGCGCTCGCGATCACGAACGCGAAGCTTCAGTCCGAGCCCGACTCACCCTTTGTTCGGAACCTCGTGGTGCAGAAACGATTTGAGGACCATCACCTGATCCTACGCGGGCGGGTCGTCTCCGAGGTGCGAGCGGGTCAAATCCGAAAACGCACCCTCGCCTCGGCAGACGAGCTCCTCATGGCGCTCCGGGAGGGCTTTCAACTCGATGTCCCGAAGGCCGCCGAGCTCTGGCCCAAAATCGTGGCGCGCCACGCGGGGATCTTCGGCAACACTCAGTAACTCATCGTTATCTTCTGCTCGAAGCCTTTGGCCGGCAGAACGAACTTCGCGTCCTCGAATTTCGGCGGCCCCATTCGCCCTTTCGCGTCGTTCGTCGCCGCGGTCCCCTCCTTCGGGATCCCGATCCAGTTCGTGTCGAGCTCTCCATTGTCGTTGCTGTCGTGGTAGGCGGCAACTGCGTAGGTTCCAGGGGCCACGTTCTCGAAGGTGCACAACGCCTTCTTTCCTTTGGGCTTCACCTTGCTCGTGGCCACCGCCTTCTTCGCCTCGCTCGGGAAGGCTTTCTCTTTGTCGTGAAGTGCGCAGAAGACCGAGCCCTCGTTGCTTTCGAGAAGGACGGTGATCTGGATCTTGGGCGTGGCTGCAAAAGCGCTCGTCAGCGCGAGTTGAGCCGTCAGAGCCAGAAAAACGCTCCAGAATAGCCTTTCACGCAAGAAATTGCCCAGCCGATCCGATTGTGCGATCCGTTCGGTGGGCATCATTCGGGGGTGAAACATGAGCATCGAGTGGACCAACCATTTCTTCCGTCAAGCTGCGACCCTGATGGACTTGCCGGATCGGGTCGAGCGCATGCTCATGACCCCGCTGCGAGAGCTGAAAGTAGAGATCTCCTTCGAGCGTGACAATGGTCAACTCGAAACCCTCGTGGGCTACCGCGTTCAGCATGACCGCGCCCGCGGACCGATGAAGGGCGGCCTTCGCTACCATCCCGCGGTGGATCCGAGCGAAGTCGAATCGCTCGCATCCCTCATGACCTGGAAGACTTCGGTGGTGAACATCCCCTACGGCGGTGCCAAAGGCGGCATTACCGTGGACCCCACGGGCTACTCGAAAGCGGAGCAGGAGCGAATGACGCGGGTCTTTGTCGACCAGATCCACGAGCTCATTGGTCCAGACGTCGACATTCCCGCTCCGGACGTCAACACAAACGCGCAGGTGATGGCGTGGATCATGGATCAGTATTCCAAGTTCCATGGGTTCAATCCGGCGGTCGTCACCGGCAAACCCGTGGATCTCTTTGGCTCGCTCGGGCGCGAAGCGGCTACCGGCCGCGGCGTAGCCCACAGCACGTGCTTCGAGCTCGAAGCCCAGGGCAAGCCGGTCAAAGGCACGCGCGTGGTGATACAGGGATTTGGCAACGTCGGAAGCTACGCCGCTCAGTTCTTGGATGAGGCCGGTGCGAAAATCATCGCAACCTCGGACGTTCGCGGCGGTATTCAGAACCCCGAAGGCCTCGACGTGCGCAAGCTGCGTGAGCACGTCGAAAGAACCGGAAGCGTGATCGATTTTCCAGGTACGGACGCGATCAGCAACGCGGACTTGCTCACCCTCGACTGCGACGTGTTGATCCCCGCTGCCCTCGGCGGAGTCCTCACCAAAGAGAACGCTCCATCGATTCGAGCCTCGTTGGTCGTCGAGGGTGCAAACGGCCCGACCACGCCGGACGCCGACGCCTATTTTGCAGGCCACGATGTCACCGTCATTCCTGACATCCTAGCGAACGCCGGGGGCGTGACCGTGAGCTACTTTGAGTGGGTGCAGAACATTCAGAAGTTCAGCTGGAGCGAAAAACGGGTCAATGAGGAGCTCGAGCACATCATGACCTCCGCCCATCGTGCGGTCCGCCAGCTCGCCACCGAGCGCAAGACGAGCCTGCGCACCGCCGCGTTCGTAATCGCCATCGGCCGCGTCGGAAAGGCTCACGTGCTGCGAGGGGTGTGAGTGATCCAACTGTTTCACGTCTACAAGGCCTACGGGCAGGACTCGCCGGCCCTCGTAGACATCAACCTGGAGATCGAAAAGGGAGAATTTGTCTTTCTGAGCGGCGCCTCGGGGGCGGGAAAGTCTACGCTCCTGAAGCTGATCTTCGCCCAGGAGCGCCCGAGCCGCGGTCAGCTCCTCGTGAACGGGCGCAACATCGCAAAGCTCGAGCAGCGTGCGGTGCCCTACCTTCGGCGCAACATCGGGGTGGTCTTTCAGGACTTCAAGCTCCTCGGGCGCCGGACAGTGGAAGAAAATGTCGCGGTCACCCTCGAGGTTCTAGGGCTTCCCAAGCGGGAAATCCGCAGCCGGGTCTATTCGGTGCTCAAGAATGTGGGCCTCGCACACAAGCTCCACGAGCCGCCCCCCAAGCTCTCCGGTGGGGAGCAACAACGAGTGGCGATCGCCCGGGCCCTGGTCAACGAGCCACAGATCCTCCTGGCCGACGAGCCCACAGGCAACCTCGACGCGGAGCGCGCCCAGGAGATCATCGAGCTGATCGAGCTCGCCAACGCCCGCGGAACCACCGTCGTACTCGCCACCCACGACCGAGATCTGCTCGAACGAGGCGGCCGTCGGGTGATCACGCTGAATCAGGGACGTCTCTCGGAACACTGACATGCTGCGCCTCCGCTACACCCTGGAAACCACCACCGCCGCCGTGCGTGAGGCGCCTGGGCTCTCGCTCCTGACCGTTCTGACCATCGGGGCAGCCTTGGTGGTCTTGGGGGGCTACGTCTCGGGACTGCAAAACCTCGAGAACCTCGCGCTGACCTGGGGCCGCGCTGCGACACTCAGCGCCTATCTCGACGACCATCTCGACAGTGAGCGTTGGGCGGCCATTCGCGATGAGATGGCCACCCTCAAAGAGGTGGAGCGCGCGCGGCTCCTCACGCCGGAGCGCGCCCTAGAAGAGTTTCGTGCGCAGGGTCCGGAGGCCGCTGCGCTGGTGGAGGGGATCGAGCCGGGGATTCTCCCCCCCTCCGTGGAGATCGACCTTCGGCCCACGTTTGCGGACCTCGGCGACGTCGAGCGCGTTGCCGGGGAGGTGCGCGCGATCGCAGGCGTGGCGGAGGTGGACTATGGTCGCGAAGAGTTCGAGCGGCTGCAGGCGCTCCTCGAGCTCCTCCGAATGATCGGCATCATCGCCGGGCTCTTTGTCGTCGCCGCCACCGCGTTCATCATCTCCAACACGATCCGCCTGACCGTGTTCGCGCGCCGCGACGAGATCCGAATCCTCTCGCTCGTAGGCGCGACGAGCGGCTTCATTCGTGCGCCCTTTCTTCTCGAAGGCGCGATCTGGGGCCTCGGCGGGGGCGTCGTGGCCGCCAGTACGCTCTTCTTCGCCGATGCGTTTGTGGCCCCCCGCGTCTCGGAGGCGGTGGCGGAGGTCCTCGGCGGGCTCGAGGTCTCCCTCTTCAACCCGACGATCGGCCTCTCAGTGGTGGGCACGGGTGTCGTCTTGGGAGTCTTGGGCTCTTCGCTCGCCGTGACGCGTTTCCTCCTAGACGAGGAGGAGACGTGATCGCGCTCGCGGGCATGTTGCTGCTCCTCGCTCCGGACGGCGGCTCGTTTCTTTCCGACGCGCTCGAGCTCGATCGCAAGCTGCGCGAGGTTGAGGCGGCGGTGGAGAACGCGCGGGAGCAGCGCGAGCAGCTTCGTTTGGCCACGTCCCGACTCGAGGGCGAGCTCGCATCCGCCCGGCTTCGCTACGAAGAGGTCTACGAGCACTACGAACGGCGCATCCGAGCGCTCGCGCGCATGCCTCGGGGCGCACGACTCGTAATGCTCGGCAATTCGGAGTCTCTTCGTGACTACCTTCGGACTTCACGGCTTCTTCGTCGCATTGCTCGCGCCGATCGGACGGTTGCAACGGAACGCGCGACGGTCGCCGTGCGAGTGGCGAAGCTCGAGAGCGAGGCCCGTGCCCGCGAAGCCGATGCGGCGGCGCTCGAGGAGCGTCTGAGAACGGTGCGTGACCGCCTGGCCGAGCTCCGGGCGCAGAAGCTCGCGCTCTTGGATCAGCTCGCGCGCGACGAGACGGTCGCGTCACGGGTCCGACGAGAAGCGGAGCGCGCCCGGCGTGAGCTCGGCGCTCTGGTGGAGAAACTCGAACCCCGAGGAGCGCTGCGTAAACGCTTCGCGGAAAATCGCGGTCGCTTGCCCTGGCCCACGAGCGGCGAGATCCGCACCCGCTTCGGCCAAGAGGTCGAGCGCGAGTTCGGAACCGCAGTGAAGCACAACGGGATCGATTTTCACGCACCCACGGGCACGCCGGCGCAAACGATCGCGCCCGGTTCCGTCGCGTTCGCCGATTGGCTCAAGGGTTTCGGCCAGCTCGTGATCGTAGACCACGGTGGGGGATACCACTCATTGTACGCGCACCTCCGCTCGGTGGAGGTTGCGGTGGGGGACGCGGTGGAGATCGGTGACAGGATCGGCTCCGTGGGTGATTCCGGCTCCCTGCGAGGGACGACGCTCTACTTCGAGCTGCGAAAGGACGGCGCTGCGGTCGATCCGACTCCTTGGCTACGACCGGAGTGACCGTCTCCGGCGCAGTTGCTAGACTGTTCCAATGATTCGCGCCCAATCGCTCGGCTGGCTCAGCGCCGGCTTGATCCTCGGCGCGCTCGGCACCGCCGGCGCGCAACGCAACGAAACGCTCTACGCAAAGCTCGAGGTCCTCGCGGAGGTCCTCGGTGAAATCGAGACGAGTTATGTCGACAATCTCTCCCCCCAGCGACTGATCTACGGCGCGGCGAAGGGAGCCGCCTCGCAGCTCGACGAGCACTCGGAGTTTTTTACCCCCGAGGAGTTCGCCTCCCTCCGCAGCACGACCGACGGCGAGTACGGCGGTATAGGTGTGGAGCTCGGCCTCTCCGGCGACGGCTCGCCCGTCATCAGCGAGGTCTACGATGAATCGCCGGCCCAGCAAGCGGGTTTGAGCAAGGGTGATGTGCTTCTGACCGTCGACGGCCAGCCCCTGTCGGGCAAGAGCTCGAACGAGATTCAGAAGCTGCTCCGTGGGCCGGTGGGTACGAAGCTCGTGCTCCAGGTGGAGCGCAAGAGCCGCGACGAGCCCTGGCGTTTCACGCTCGTGCGCGGCTGGATCCGCGTGGCCCCGATCGCGACGGAAGACCTCGGCGAGGGGATCTCCTACGCCCGGGTAAAGGTCTTCTCCTCCCGCGTCGCGATCGACCTAGAAGCGGTGCTGAAGAAGAAGCGTCCGAAGAAGGGTTTGGTCCTCGATCTTCGCGGCAACCCCGGCGGCCTCTTCGACGAGGCCGTCGCGGTCTGCGATCTCTTTCTCGACGGCGGCCCGGTGGTGACCGTCAGGGGCCGAGGCGGGCGCACGATCGAAGAACAGCGCGCCCACGAGCAACGGACGCAGCCGGACTATCCCCTCGCGGTCTTGATCGACGGCGGCAGCGCCTCGGCGGCGGAAATCGTCGCCGGTTGCCTGAAAGACCGCGGTCGCGCCCGGCTCTTTGGCAACCGAAGCTACGGCAAAGGCAGCGTGCAGAGCATCCTCGACCTCTCCGACGGCTCGGGCCTCAAGCTCACGGTCGCGCGGTACCTCACCCCCTCGGGCGTGCTGATCGACGGCCGCGGGATCGAGCCCCACGTTACGACCAACGTAGGAGACCTGATCGCCCCCCTGCACGCCGCCACCACCTGGCTCGAAGCAGGTGGCGGAGGCTAACAACGGCTCGCGGATCTCGAATGAGACCCGCGGGACGCCGTCAGTTGATTACGGCGTGCATGTATCGTTTCCGGGGGTTCCCGTCTTGTTGTTCACATCCGCGTCGCCCAGCATCGAAAAGGCGGTGTTGGTGCAATCGGTAATCGCGCCATCGCTGATGACGACCCCAAAACCATCGCTATTGGAAAAGGTACTGTCGGTGAGTGCCACCTGCCCGTTTTCCACGAGGTGAATTGATCCCGCGCTGTCGGACGCACCGGTCCACTGATCCGAACCGGCGTACTCGACGGTTGTCCAGCTGAGTAAGTTACTGGAGCTCGTGGAACGAAACTCGAGTCCCTGCCAGTAGCCACTCACCTTCTCGACACCGGTCAAGAGAATGGGCTCGGTCATCGTTCCGTTGAAAGAAATCGAGCCGGTCGGACGTACGCGAAGAGACGCCGATTGAACGAACTCGATCTCCGTCCCTGCCTCGACGTCCAGTGCGGCATCGACAAACGTTCGGTCGGTGATCCGGTACGGAACTTGAAAAGCCTTCCAAGTTCCAGCCGTGTCGACGCTTTGGTTGTTACCGAATGCGACGCGGATCGACTGCTCGGTGTTTCCGGTGAAGGTCGAAGTCCCTGCGAGGTCGCTCACGACGTCGGTGGCAAGCCACATCGGTGCGTCATTGTCGACGAAGGTGTTGTTGCTGAAGCCACTCAGATCCGCGTCGGCATAAGCCTGCAGGGCATACGCACCGTTTCTCTCGAAGCTCGAGTTTGTGATCGAGATTCTGCCGAGGACGCGGAGTCCGGTGACCGAGTTGCTGGCCCCCGTCCACTGCGCGCTTCCAGCGTTCGCAAGGGTGACGTAGTCGAATGCATTGGACGCGCTATTCGTGTCGATCAACACGCCTTGCCAATAGCCCACCACATCCTCGACCCCTCGCAACACGATCGGAGCGCTCATCGCGCCGACCGCGCTGAGCGACCCACCGCCGGACGATTCCATCCGTAGCGACGCGCCTTGCGCAAACTCGATTTCAACCCCTGGTGAAAGAACCATTGCGGCCCTCACGAACGTGCGGTCGCTGATTCGGTAGGGCACATCCAGCGTTGGCCAAGTCGCAGCATTGGTCACGGCTTCCGAATTCGCAAAGGTGACTTGCACGTAAGATGCATCGTTGTTCGTGAAGGTCAGAGTTGAAGCCAGTTCCCCTACCCGATCCGGGGCAACGAATGCCGGTACCGCGTTGGAATCAAAGGTCACGTTTGCGAATGCACCGAGCTCGGAGTCACGGAACGCCTGAAAAGCCCATCCGGCCGACTCACGCAGGGTTGTATTGCTGACGGAGGCGCGCCCTTCGACACGCAACATGCTCACCGAATTCGATGAACCGGTCCATTGTGAGCTGCCACCGTACTGCATCACCACGTGGTCGAGCACGTTGTCGACACTCACCGTCTCAATTGAGATTCCTCGCCAGTGTCCACGCAAGGGCTGGGAGCCGGTAAAGCGAATCGGTTGCGACGCGGTCCCCTCAGCGCGAAGGGCTCCCGTCCCGTCGACTTCAAGATAGGTGTCCTGTGCAAAACGAACCTCGACCCCTGGTTCTATTGTCAAGGTGCCGTCGGAGAGTAGGACCCGTGCAGGGACATCATAGCAACCACCCGCCGCGAGGGTTTGGCCGCCGTTTATCAGGTCATTGGTGAGCTCGATACACCCCGAACCAGAGCCGTTGCCGTTGCTGTTGTTGTCGTTAGCGTTCTCGTTGTCGAACCCAAAACCGTCTTCGCCGCCGCAGGCGACGAGGGTGAGTGGGAGGGCCAGGGAAATCAGTTTTGTCATTGTTCGCATGCCGCCCGGAGTAGTGCATCCGGCGAGGCAACTCAATGATGTGCATCACACTCTGGGGTTTTGCGGAGCGTCATCAGACGCGCAGTCCACCGCTGCATTGAGCCGGTGGGACGTTTAGCGGTCTTCGAGGTCGGCGAGGCGTGCTTCGAGCTCGGCGCGACGGGATTCGATGTCCGCGAGCGTTTCCCGCGCGTCGGCAACCGCTCCGGGACCGAAGTCGCTCGGCAACAGACGCACCACCTCGCTCATGCCCGCCCGCGACGCAGCAACCGCCAAGGTGCCGCGGCGGTCGGCGCGAGCAAAGATCGCGAGCGTGGCCGAGAGGGCTCCGAGCCCCGCCTGCACCAGATGCTCCTCCTGGCGATAGGCGAGCTCCGGCGAGAAGAACTGCCGGGGGCTTCTTACGTTGCGCGGCGAGCCCCCGTCCACACGATCTTCGATCCGGTAGTAAAGGGCGGCGAGTTCCCGCACGTCGATCACGGCGAGCGCCGGATCGGACGCGGCGCTCTCCACCTGAAGCTCGAGGCCTTCGTTTTGCACGCGCGCGAGGAATTCCTCGCGTCTGATCTTGGGCGGTTCGAGGGCCATGCCCTCAACAGACTAGCCGCTCAGAGTCGGGTTTGAAACGAGGATCGCACTTCCACAGGGATCGCACCCACATTGGGATCTGCCGCTTCGATTCCCGCCTGCACACGCACCACGAAACACGTATTCACCTGCAACGACGTGTCCGGCACGAGGCGCGCGGTCTGGTTCGGACCGTCTAGGGATCGGGTCAGGACCGGAAAGTCGACGCTGCATGCGGATGCGGTCGGTTGCTGGCACGGCGGGGAGCCCAGGCACTGAAGCTCAATGTCGTCGAGGGCGGAGTCGCGGTCTGCGACCGGAGCACTGAAGTAGACAAAGAGCTCCACGTCTCGGCTCACTTCGACGCTCCCGTGGCTGGGCACCACCGTCGCCGAGAGCACGTCCGGGACGACGATCTCGAAATCACCGCAGCCAAAGAGCGCGAGCAGCAGGACCGCTCCGGTTCCATTCGTCGTGCGCATCGCTCGCATCGTAGCCCTGACCCGCGCCGAACGCTAATCTATGGCTTCGATGCTATCCAGGATCGGCTGAGCGCCGGGGTGACCGGGAGCGATCTCCAGGAGTGCATCCACGGCCTCGCGGGTACGAGCACTCGCTCGACTGCGTTCCTGGGACGAGGTGGCGCTCAAGGCGATCTGCGCCTCGATCGACGCTCGCTCGAGATAGAGCGGAATGTTCTGTCGCACCAATTCACAGCCCCGAAGTGCCGCCCGACGCGCGGAGGGAAGATCGCCTCGTCGACGCTTCATGCGTGCTATCCAGAGGTAGTGGTCGGGGTTTCGAGGCTCGAGGACTGACAATCGGTCGTAGGCCACGGCTGCAGATTCAATGTCGCCTACGGCCGCGGACGCCTCTGCGAAGGTCTTGAGCGTATCCACGTCGAAGGGGTCGCGCTTCGACGCGTCCCGGAGATGGGGCAAAGCCCGCTCGAGCTGGCCGGCAATGTAGAGCGTGGTCCCGAGGCTGCGCAGGGGGGCGGGATCATAGGGATTCGCCTGCGCGGCCTGCACGAGGTAGTGGCTGCCTTCGGCGAGTCGGCCGAGCTTCATCAGCACGAGCCCCGCAACGGTGAGAAGCTTTGGGTGCGCGTCGGGCCCGATCTGCCCGCGCAGACGCACGGCGGTCTCGGCGCTCACCTGGTCCTTTTCGATCTCCGCGAGCAGATTCGAGACTTCCTCATCGAGGCCCGGCGGTATGGGCGGCTGTGAGCGTGCAACGGCCCGGTTCAGCACCTCACGCGCCCGCTCGAGCTCTTCGTTCTGTGGCGAAAGGGAAAGAATCCCTCCGAGGGTCCGGACCGCCGGCTCGGGCCCGAACGCTTCGAGCTGCGCTGCCGCAAGCGCAATGCGCACATCCACGCGGCGCGGGTCAGCCCCAGCCGCTTCGTTTTGCACGACCACCGCATCATCGTAGCTCCCACCCAAGGCGAGGGCGACACCCGCGCGGTAGAGGAACTCTACTCGATACTCGACCGGCGCGTCCAAGGCCGCTTCCCGCAAGAGCCCAGCCGCCCGCTCGTGCTCACCGCGCACCGCATCGCTCATGGCCTCGATGTAGCTCAGGAGCAGCGAATCGGGCGTGCACGACAGGTTCGCCGAAGGCTCCCCGGGACGACCTACCCGGTCCCAGAGCTGGACTCGCTCCCGCGCGCGCCCGAGCGTTTGCTCGACACACACCGCGTCCGCCGAAGCCACATACGCGTCCGCCCAGCGTCCCTCGGCCATGGCGAGCCGATAGGTCTCCTCGCCTTCGCTGGGCGCGGTGCTGGCGCAGGCACACAGAAGACACGAGAGAAGCGAGCATCCACGGTTCATGGCTCGAAACTAGCAGTGCGGCGACACGAGCGCACGCTTCATGCGTTGCGAACGATGAGTGTACTTCCCAACAGGGCGAGACCCACGAGCACCGCGCGGCGAAAGGCGAGCTCGCTCATCGCGACGTGAAGCCGCTGGCCCAAGAAGAGTCCCCCGGCTACCGCGGGGGCCAACAGGACCGCAGACCAGAGGCGCTCCACCGTGAAGAGCCCAGCGAGCGCGTAGGTTGGGACTCGAGCCAGGGAAGCCACCAAGAAGACCGACATGATCGTCGCCCGAAAGTCAGTCCGATTGAGTCCCGCCCACTGGAGGTAGAGGATGAGCGGCGACCCCCCCACACCGAAGGCGCCACTCAAAGTCCCCGACACGACGCCAACGAGCGGTTCTACGCCCCGGTGGCCACGCTCGGTCGTCGATGGCCTCGAGAACGCGAGAACGGACGTAGCGAGCAGCAGAACCGTCCCTAGAATCAAGAGCAGCTCGCGGGTTCCGAAATTCTCCAGTACATAGGTCCCCATCGGAACCCCGAGCAACACGCCCAGCGCCAACCAGGGACGGGGGAGCCGGAGCTTGCCCCCGAAACGCTCGAAAACGATCCAGATCTGCACCGGCGCGGTGATCAGCATCAGCACCACCACCGCATCTTTCGGGTCTCCCATGAGAAAGACCAGCGCTGCCAGGGCGACCATGCCGGCTCCAAAACCCAGCGCGACGTAGATCACCTCGGCAACGAACACCACGGCGAGTGCAGCGCCCCAGGCGAGGGGCGTCTCGAAACAACCGAGCACGCTCTACTCGGAGCTCGGAAAATAGCCGTGCGTCAGCTTTGGTCCCGAGGGGCGCGCGCGTGCGCCGTCCGGACCGAACGCCTGGAGCAGCTCGGGGAGCTTTTGTTTCGCGGGGCGGCTCACCCCAAAGGGCTGGCCGGGTTGGGCCACCGAATCGATGTGCAGCGTTTGAGTGGGAAACGCGAAGCTCACGCCGAGGTCCTCCGCCAGCCGATGGATCTCGAGAAGAACGTTGTGGCGCTCCTGCAGCTCCACGCTCCAGCTCGGGGCCTTGATGAAGAAATACACCATCACCTCGAGAGCGGAGTTGCCGTAGTCGTTGAAGTGCACCTCGTACTTGTCTTTGCGGGTCAGCGGGTTTGCCCGAATGATCGCCCGAATGCCTTCCACAAACGCCTGCAGGTGCTCGGGGGGAGTGTCGTAGGTGACGCCGAGACGGGTGTAGACCCGTCGGTAGGTGCGGGCGCCGTAATTGTCGATCACCGTATCGGCGAGCTTCGCATTCGGAATGGTGACCAATGAGTCGTAGAAGGTTCGGATCTTGGTAGAGCGAAAACCCACGACCTCGACCGTTCCATCGATCCCCAGCGCGTTGATCCAGTCTCCGACCTGAAAGGGCCGGTCAGCAAAGATCGTCGCCGACCCAAAGAGATTGGCGACCGTATCCTTGGCCGCCAGCGCGAAGGCGAGGCCGCCGATGCCGAGACCTGCGAGCAATCCGGCCACGTCGACATTGAGGTTTTGGAGGATGAAGATCGAGCCCATCGCAACGATGAAGATCTTCAGTGCCTTTCGTACGAGGGGCACGAGCTGGTCGTCGAGCTTCGTTTCGGTCTTGGCCGCCCGCTGGTCCATCCACTCGGAAAAGAGGTCGACCAGTCGGTAGAGCGTCCATACGACGCTGAAGACCGCCACCACCTGCACCGCGAGGAGGACGACCTGTCCGAAGCGGATCGGCAGAACCAGAGACGGCACGAGGAGGGCCATGACTCCGGCGCCAGCCAGTGTCCCCAAGGGTCGACCGACGCGGGCGAGGATGCGATCGCCCCACGTGACACCAAATGTAGCCATCGTTCGGCGGATCTGAGCGACCACGAACGCGCCGACGATGAACCGAATCAGGATCGCGAGAAAGAGCAGGACAAGGAGGGCGATGTACTTGTACGTCTCGACCCCAAGAACCGGCCGGAGTGCCCACTCGGGAAGTCGCTCAGTCACCATACCCATGTCGACGAGGATCGCGGCATCGAAGAGCTCAGGGATCTGGGCGACCCCCTCCGCTGCGAACACCCAGCGTCCTTCACGCTGCACGAGTTCGAGCTCCGGGATGCGGGGCTCGAAGAGCTGGCGCGCGTCGCCTTCTTCGTTCTTGAAGTTCGGGTCTGTGGAGAGTCGGTCGAGGTTGACGAAGTACTCGCGCGCGTCGAGCGTTGCTTTGAGCTTTCGTGCTAGCTCGCCCGGATTCTGTGCGCCCTCGTCCGACAGCTCAAAGCATTTCGCAGCTTTGTCGGGGTCGTAGTTTTCAGACTCGAGATAGAAGAATAACGTGTACGCGGCGGACTGCGGCGAAGAGCATCCGATGTCGTAGGCGGAGGCGGAGGACGGCGCAAAGAGCGCCAAGAAGACGCACCAAGACGGCATTCGCATGGGGCCTCCTCATTTGGGTCGCGATCGTTCCGGAGCGCCGAGTCTCAGCGCCCCAGTGCGAAAATCGGGCGTCCCGCGTCGTTGCTGGTTTCGGTTTCGCGCAGCGTGACCTGATCGCCATCGACGCAGAAATAGTATTCCTCCGGACCTCCGCTGGTCGTCACGGTCGCGACACCACCGTTCACGGTGTAGGAGCCTGAGGAGCTAAAGTCGACGTCGGCGGTGATTCCGCAATCACACGCACCGTCCATGCCGTCTTCGCAGGACGCGCTCAAGCCGGGCGTCGTGTTCACCACGGCCTCGAGGGCGGCGCAGTTGATCGGCGTGCCTTCGATGGTCAGACACTCGCTCGGAACGGTCACGTCCGCGCTCACGGTACCACTCAGGGTCTGGGCGAAATTCCCCGACCCCACGACGAGCGTGCCGCTGACGTCGTATTCCGGTGTTCCCACGACTGCAGTCGGACACTGCTCGGCGAGTCCGGCGGCCTCGGCAGGCAGGTCAACTCCGCAGACAGCGCCGAGGGTCCACGTTCCCGTGATGTCTCCACCGCATGCGTCGGCCATGTCAAAGTCGGGATCGCAGGTAACCATCGGCACGTTGTTCGCGTTGCCGTTGCCATTCCCGTTGTCGTTCTGGTTCGTGTTCTGGTTCTCGTTGCTGTTGTCGCCCTCATCGTCGCCACAGGCGGCGAGGGCGAGGGCGAGGGTCGCGACACAAAAGGCACGAAAGATCATAGCTCTGGTCCTCATTT
>CAYXVF010000046.1:28415-45357 GCA_964468125.1 uncultured Bdellovibrionales bacterium
AGGGCGAGGGTCGCGACACAAAAGGCACGAAAGATCATAGCTCTGGTCCTCATTTCCGGGTGCAGGAGATCCTATCCGGCGCCGGTCGCAGCGCAACTCTTCTGCTGACGTTTCCGCGGGACTCGGCTCTTTCTCGATGACTCAGTGGCCCGCTATTCGGTGGCCTGTTCGGGCGGTGCGAGCAGGTGGACTGAATCGTCCAAAGGCTCTGCCTGGAAGAAGAACAAACTGACCATCAGCCAGAAAAAGCTGAGCCAGATCATAGACTTGAAAAGCATCTGCACCTCGCCCGGGCGGCTCGACGACAGACCGTACTGGCTCTGCTCGCGCTCCACGCCTCCCATCGGTTATCGGCGGCGAGGGAGCTGGGGTTGTGTCCGAAGATCCCTGGCTTTTTTTCGATCGAGGCGGATTGCTGTTAGATAGCAGGAGGAAAAACCAAACGAGAGTGGCCGTTGCTGAGGCCAAGGAGAGTCCACCGTGCTCGCAACCCAGATCCGCCAAAAAGACAGCGCCTTCTACTTCGTCTCCTATCCGGCCGAAGACCTGATGCGCAAAGTCCGCTTCATCTCTCGATTCTACACGGACGGCGACACCTTGGCGCCGGACGCAGCTCCAAAGAACGACGAGGTCGCGGCCTTCATTCAGCGCATCGAAAAGAGCGACGCCTCTTTTCAACGACAGATGAACAAGCGCAAGGTCTCGGCCATCGAGGATTTCTACGACACGGCGCAGAACCAGCCGCCCATTCCCGGCACCGTATTGCTCTACACCAACGAAGCTCTGTCCTTTGAGCCCGTCGGCACCTTCGACAACGTCGGCAACCTCGAAGAGCCGAAGTCGAAGTACCTGATCATCGACGGTCAGCACCGACTCGCAGCGCTGCATTTCTACCGTGAGCATCACCCGGATGACGCAAAGACGATGCACGTGCCCTGCATCATCTTCGACGGCAAGAGTGAAGACTTTGCCACTGAGATGTTCGTGATCATCAACTCGACGCCAACCCGCATCAACAAGAGCCACCTCGTGGACCTCTACGAGAAGGTTTCCTGGGCGTCGCCGGACAAGAAGTTCGCTGCGAAGATCGTGGACATGCTCTACTCCGAGAAGACGAGCCCCCTGCGCTACAAGATCAACCGGCTCGGCGGGCGCTCGAAGCAGAAGAAGTGGATTCTTCAGGCAGAGCTGTTCAACGAGCTACACCGCTGGATCAAAGCCGACTGGCGTCGGATCAAGAAAGCGGGCATAGGAAAACGGCAAGCGGAGAAGATGTTCGAGGTCCTGAAGGATTTCTTCCGTGCCGCCGAGCCGATCTTTGGCGACGCCTGGGGCAACGAGAAGTACATGGTCACCAAACCGGTGACTCTGAAGGCGTTGATCCGACTCTGCGCCGACCTTCATCACGCCGATTCGGAGCCAGAGGGACGACAAGAGCGCTGGGGGCGCAAGATGCGTCCCTGGGGCGAGCTGGTCCGCGACTTCCGCGCCGAAGGCTTCTACGAGCGCTTCCCCGCCAAGGGGCAGGTGGAACGTGTCGCTCGCATTCACCGGGAGCTCGGTCGACGCGCGGGGATCGAGCCGATGCCGCGCGGCAAGAAAAAGAAGAGCGAGAGCGTCTGATGCGCCGCGTCGTGTTTTTTTGCCCGCCCGCCGTAACAGGAGCGGAGACGGACAGACCCTAGGCGTTCGAGCGGTCGTGCTTACCTTCGTTGAAGAACGCGCACGGCTCTGGAGGACCGATGGCCTATCGCAAAGCCCAATTCGATCTGAGCCAGGGAAGCGCTGCGTCTCGCTTTCCTGATCAGCTGGGTCTCAAAAATGTGGGCTTCACCGTCTACATTCTCGAGCCTGGCGAAGGGTTCGACTACCTGCACAACCACCGAGAGCAGGAAGAGGTCTATTTCTGTATCGAAGGAACCGCGAGAATCGTGGTGGGAGGGTCAGGGCCAGGCGCTGAGCTCGAGCGGATCGATATCGCCACCGGCGAAGCGGTGAAAGTCGAACCGGAAACGCTTCGCGCCATCGGCAACGACTCCGGTGAACGCGCAGTCTTGGTGATAGCCGGCGGATGCCCGCACCCTTACCCCGCTGGGCACGGCCATGACGTCATCGCCGACGTGCACAAGACCGTCGCCCATTGCGAAACGGGCTTCAAACGCCCATCCTTCGTCACTCACAACCCACCGGATGCAGACGAGAACTGCTGAGCATTGACGCGGTACGTTGTTCGCGTCTCGAAACCGCTCGCCCCCGACTTGAACTTCCCATGCGCTTCGCCCATTGAAGGGCGGAAAAACCGCGTCGTTAAACCGCAAGAGGCACGCAGTCCATGGTTCTCTTCGACTACTACAAGTCCCAAGCGCGAGATTCAGACCCGCGCGAAACACAAGAGTGGATCGAATCGATCGACTCGGTGATCGACAACGACGGAGAGCGTCGAGCACGCTATTTGCTGCAGGAAATCGTTCGCCACGCGCGCCAGCGTACCGTCCCCCTGCCCGCTCTGAGTGGCACGGACTATATCAACACGATCCCACCACACGAGGAGCCCGAGTTCCCGGCGGAGAACGACTACTGGCTGGAGAAGCGGATCCGTCGCATCACTCGATGGAACGCCATGGCCATGGTGACCCGGGCCAACCGCCGCTTTGACGGGTTGGGCGGGCACATATCTACCTATGCCTCCACCGCTTCGCTCTACGAGGTGGGCTTCAACCACTTCTTCCGCGGACGGGACCACGAAGGGGGCGGCGACCAGGTCTTCTTCCAGGGGCACGGCGCCCCGGGAATCTACGCTCGCGCCTTTCTGGAAGGACGATTGACGGAGGAACGGCTCGACCACTTCCGTCGCGAGGTCGACGGCAACGGCCTCTCGAGCTATCCACATCCCTGGCTCATGCCGGACTTCTGGCAGTTTCCCACCGTGTCGATGGGACTCGGACCGATCGCCGCAATCTATCAGGCCCGCTACAACCGCTATCTGCACAACCGGGGCATCAAGGACACCTCGCAGCAGCGGGTATGGTGCTTCATTGGCGATGGCGAAAGTGACGAAGTTGAAACCACCGGGGCACTGAGTGTCGCCGCCCGAGAGGGTCTGGACAACCTGATTTTCGTCGTGAACTGCAACCTGCAACGTCTCGACGGACCCGTGCGCGGCAACGGCAAGATTGTGCAAGAGCTCGAGGGGCGCTTCCGCGGCGCCGGTTGGCACGTGATCAAGGTGCTCTGGGGCGACAAGTGGGACCCGCTCTTTGCGGCGGACGAAGACGGCATTCTCGTCAAGACCATGAACGAAACCCTCGACGGTGAGTTCCAGAAGTTCTCGATGGAATCCGGCGCCTACGTGCGCGAGCACTTCTTTGGGAAAGACCCGCGGCTCCTGAAGATGGTGGAGCACATGAGCGACCGTGAGGTCCGAAAGCTTCGCCGCGGCGGCCACTCCTATAGAAAAATCTACGCGGCTTACAAACGTGCGACGGAGCACCAGGAAGGCCCGATCGTCATTCTAGCGAAGACGGTAAAGGGGTGGACCCTGGGTCAGAGCTTCCTGGCCACCAACGTGACCCACCAGCAGAAGAAGCTCGACTTCGAGCACCTGAAGAAGTTCCGGGACACGCTCCAGCTCGAGATCACGGACGCACAGCTCGAAGACATGCCGCCCTACTATCACCCGGGTCCGAAGGCTCCGGAGATCGAATACCTCCACGAGCGTCGGCGGCTGCTCGGTGGGCCCCTGCCCGTTCGTCGAAACCGCGCCCCACAGATTCAGGTCCCGGGCGACGACGTCTTTGCGGAATTCCGTCAGGGAGCAAAGGGCGGCGTCGAGGTCTCGACCACGATGGCCTTCGTGCGCTTGCTACGGAAGCTGCTGCGCGACGAGAAGCTCGGCAAGTACTGTGTGCCCATCGTCCCAGACGAAGCGCGAACCTTCGGAATGGAGTCGTTGTTTCGCGAGGTCGGAATCTACGCGCCCAAGGGTCAGAACTACGAGCCCGTCGATGCGAAGATGCTCCTTCGCTACCACGAATCTCAGGACGGCCAGCTGCTTCAGGAGGGGATCACCGAAGCGGGGGCGATGGCGAGCTTCACCGCGGCCGCAACATCCTACGCGACGCACGGTGAAATGTGCGTTCCCTTCTACATGTTCTACTCGATGTTCGGTTTCCAGCGGACGGGCGACCAGATCTGGGCCCTCGGCGACCAACGGGGGCGAGGATTCCTGTTGGGCGCGACCGCGGGTCGGACAACACTCAATGGCGAAGGCCTTCAGCACGAAGACGGGCACTCGCTCGTCATGTCGCAGCTGGTTCCTAACTGTGTTTCGTACGACCCTGCCTTTGCTTACGACGTGGCGGTGATCGTTCGGGACGGGCTGCGGCGCATGCTCGATGAGAACGAAGACGTCTTCTATTACTTGACGCTCTACAACGAGAACTACGAGATGCCCGCGATGCCGGAGGGCGTCGAAGAAGGAATTCTCAAGGGCATCTACGCGCTCTCGCCTGCGCCGAAACGACGCAAGCTCAAAGCGCAGATCTTCGGGAGCGGCCCCATGGTGCATGCCGCGCTCGAGGCGCAGAAGATCCTGGACGAGCAATTCAGTGTTGCGACTTCGGTCTACAACGTCACGAGCTACGGCGAGCTCTACCGCGACGCCCGCTCGGTGGAACGCCACAATCGACTTCATCCAAAGGATCAAAAGAAGCCGTACATCACCCAGGTCCTCGACGGGACGAGTGGACCGGTGATCACGACACAAGACTGGGTGAACGAGCTACCGAGCCTGCTCGGTCGTTTCGTGCCCAACACCTTCCTTCCACTCGGAACGAATGGATTCGGCCGCTCGGACACACGGGAGAAGCTGCGGGATTTCTTCGAGACGGACGCGCGGCACGTCGCCTACACGGTACTCTACGGGCTCTTCCTGGATGGAAAGCTCGACGCGGAGGCTCTCGACGCAGCACGCCAGAGCCTCGCGATCGACGCGGACAAACCGGACCCATTTAGGGTATAGGCTCGGCGCTCAGGCGCCCTTGAGAAGCGGCTCTAGCTCGCCCTTGGCGTGCATTTCACGAACGATGTCGCAGCCGCCGACGAACTGTCCGCGAACGTAGAGCTGCGGAACCGTCGGCCAGTCGGAGAACTCCTTGATCCCCTGGCGGACCTCCGTGTCCTCGAGGACGTTGACCTCTTTGAAGTCGACGCCGGTCTGCATGAGCACCTCCACGACCGCGGCGGAAAAGCCGCACATCGGGAAGCTCCGGTTGCCCTTCATGTAGAGCACCACCGAGTTGCGCTCGACGGTGTCTTTGATCTCCGCGTGCACGTCGCGGCTCATGGTTCTACCTCCTGCTCGGTCTCACGACCGAGCGTACTAGAGTCAGCCGGCCTCGCCGGTGGTTTTTGTCGTGAGTTTGAGAGCGTGAAGAGCACCGTCGCCCATGACGTCCTTCAGCGGCGCATAGACCATTCGGTGCCGCTGAACCGGGAGCACCCCGTCGAAGTCATCGGAGATGACCGTGACGTCGTAGTGGTCGCGCGTGCCGGTCATGTCCGACACGACGACCTTTGCTCCGGGAAGGGCCTCGGTGATCCGCTTTTCGATTTCTTGCGCGTCGATCATCTCGTCTCCTCAAATAGGGCGAAAAATTCCTCCCGACAACTCCCGTTCGAGCTAACACAGACGTCGGCGAAACCAAACGGTCGTCGAAGGCTGCGGGCCTGTGATAGCCCGGTCCCATGAACGTCCTCACCGATCATCGAGCTCCGTTGTTCACCGTCACCCTGAACCGCCCAGAACGACGCAACGCCGTCGACCGCGACACCGCGGAAGCTCTCGCCGAGACCTTCCGCGCCTTCGACGAAGACGACGCTCTCTCGGTGGCGGTCCTCACCGGCGCTGGGGGCCATTTCTGTGCCGGGGCGGATCTGAAGGCGGTGGCCGAGGGGCGTGCAAATCGCGTCGAGGCAGAGGGCGACGGCCCGATGGGCCCCACGCGCATGAGGCTGCGCAAGCCGGTGATCGCGGCCGTTTCCGGCTATGCGGTGGCCGGAGGGCTCGAGCTCGCCCTCTGGTGCGACCTTCGAGTGGCCGAGGAGAGTGCGATCTTCGGGGTTTTTTGCCGCCGTTTTGGCGTACCGCTGATCGACGGGGGGACCGTTCGCCTGGCCCAGATCGTCGGGCTCGGTCGCGCCCTCGACCTCATCCTCACCGGTCGGCCCGTCACCGCACGAGAAGCGCTGCAGATGGGACTGGTCACCCAGGTCGTGCCCGACGGCGAGGCCCTTGCTGCCGCAGAGCGCCTCGCTGAGACGATCGCGTCCCATCCCCAAACCTGTCTCCGCAACGACCGGGCCTCTCTCCTGCACGCCTTCGATGTGAGCGCGTCGATGGCCGAGGAGCTGCGCTTAGGGCTCGAGACCCTCGCCTCCGGCGAAACGGCAGACGGAGCCGCCGCTTTCTCCGCGGGGGCCGGACGCCACGGCAAAGCGCGGATTTGACAGCGTCAACCAGGAGACTTGGACAATGTCTAGCTGGGTGGGGGAATTGGAGCACCTGCAGACATGAAGTTTCTGAGAACCCTGAGCATCGGCTCTTTTCTACCCTCGGCTTTGGCTGCGCCATCGCCATGCCCTTTCGGGGTCCCGGCCTCGCGGACGGCCGCGCGACGGGGGATAGTGAGCGAATGGTGGTCGTCTCCATCACCCACGCGGTGCTCGACAGCGCCGAGAGATACGCCTTTGACCCGCGCGCTCGCGAAGATCATGTAGGAGCAACCGGGAGGCGGTCGATGCGGCCCGCCACGGATTGCTCCGCGCGAAGTTCCGCCGCGTCGCGGTCAAGGCGAGCGAGCTGCCGCTGAGCTGGGATCGGGCGCTCGCGCTCCTCGCCGAAGACCGTCCCAATCTCTCGGACCACGCCGGGAGCTACTGAAGCGCGTGTGTCGCCGGCGCGCGCAGCAGCGCGGTCAGTCCGTGCACGACCTGGTCGCGCAGTGCGGAGAAGAACTCCTCGCCCGCGCCCTTGTTCGCGAAAGCTCCCTCGACGAGGAGGACCGCGACACCGTGCACGGCCGACCAGAGCAGGTGGATTATGGCCTCGACCGACAGCTCACCGCCGTAGCCCCCTTTCTTGGCCGCCCCCGATAGACGCACCAGGGTGCCGTAGGCGTCCGCAACCGGGGGCATCGGCTCGCCGTCGTCGTGCAAATTGACGAGCGCCTTCTGGAACATCACCCGAAAGTGGCCGACGTGGTTTCGGGCAAACTCGACGTAGGCGAGGCCCGCGGCGCAAAGCTGGTCCAACGGGTCCGCCCCCGCGGATTCCGCCTCGCTGCGCATGGCATCGTCCAGAAGCGTGAAACCCTCGGCGACCAGAGCGCGCAAGATCCCGTGATAGTTGCCGAAGTGATGATACGGCGCCTGATGGCTCACGCCGGCGCGCCGGGCTACCTCGCGAAAGCTCACCTGGCGCACGCCGTGCTCGGCCACCAGATCTGCGCTGGCGTCGAGGATCTTTCGCCGAAGCTCGCTCACCCGCCGTTCATCGCAGAAATTTGTGACACTGTCTACCTACACGATTCGGCCCTCGAACTTCGCCGCCCGGCGAACAGGAGCACGCGGCCTACTCTTCGAGGGAGTCCGTGCGTTTCGACCGGCGCTTCGTGCGCTTCTTCTTGTTCTTGCGTGGGCGAGCGGTTGCTTCCGGCTCGGGCTCGGCAGGGCCGGTGGCGTCGAGCTCACGCTCTTTGACGGTGGCGGGCGCGAGCGCATAAACCCGGACCGAGTCATCCTCGAAGGCCACCTCCGCCCCATCCGCTGCTTCGAGAATGCGCGCACGCTCCTTCGTCAACCACACCTTCGCGACCACCAAGGTGCCCACCCCGCGGGCGCGAAGGTGCCGAACACCATCGGCGGTAGGAAAATCCGTCAGGCGTTCCTCGATCGCGCGCGTCTCCGGAGGAATGAACGTGGTCGGAGCGCCTACGATCGCGAGGCGGTGGATCAATGTGTCGTGGACGTCCTGCCAGGACGAGCCAAAACCCGAGGGGCCCACGTGGGCGATCGCTGCCGGCTCGCGGCCATCGAGTGACACCATCCACGGCTGGGCCACCGCGGCAGGAGGACGCACCACCGTCGCGGGCAGCGCCACACCTTCGAGCACCCCCAGCGCGAGCACGGTCAAGGCGAGGCGCCGTCGCACGTGCAGCCGCGGCGGCTCGAGACGCGCGAAGGTCACCGCGGCGAGCCCGATGAGCATCGCATGCGTCACCGTCGCGAAGATCTCGCGGTGCCGCAGCCGATCGAGGCCTGGGTGAATGGACGTCATGAGATCGACAGCCCCCGCCGTGTTGCCCGCGTCTTGCCCCCCGAGCGTGAAGATGAACGCGACGAGGGCGGACATGGTTGCCGCGAGCACCCAGCGGCGGTGGGTTCGATAGCCCAGCCCGATCCCGACGAGCGCAAGCCCCGTCAGGACGAGCCCGGGATAGAGCACGAAGCGGTCCGACGCCTCACCCAGGAGCTCGAAGCGCTGCAGCAGGGATCCCTGCGCAGCGAGAAACCAGTCGCCCATCGAGGCAACGCTCGGCCCCTCCCGCGCGATCGCACCCTCCAACGCTCGGCTCTGGCGCCAGAGCGGATAGGCCATGACTACCACTGTCCCCACGAGAACCGGGAGTAGGTTGCCGAGGGTCGTGAACCAACGTCGGCCGACGGGCAAGAGTAAAGCCAGAATCGGGATGACGATGCTCATCGCCACCAACAGCGCCGAAGATGTTCCGTAGGCCATCAACAGACACAACCCCACTGCCATCGCCCAACGCAGTTCACCTGTGACACTGAAACGGCCGATCGTGGCGATCCCGAAGACGAGCGGGAAGCTGACTATCAGCGTCGGGTCCCCGAGATGGGCCAGGGCGACCGGGCTCGCCTGCCCCAAGATGCCGAGCGCCATCGCCGAGCCCCAGCCGACCTTGAGCGCTCGCGCGAGGGCCGTAAACGCGACTCCGTTGAGGGTCAGGTAGACGAGAATCACCGCGTTGAATGCCAGAACCTCGTTGCCGCTCAGACGTTCGAGCCCCGCAAACAACAGGCCACTCAAGGGCTGTGTGTCGAAGTAGGCGAGCGCGTCGGTTGCCGGATGGTGGATCGGAGCGGCCCAGTACTCGGAAAAAAAACGGCCGATTCGGTCCGCCTGCCAGCGCCAGACATAGAAATTGCGATAGAGCGCACCGCTCTCGTCCCCCGGGGAGACCACGAAGGAGCTTCCGAGCTCCGTCACGAGGGGGTAGGTCAACGCGATCGCGACGAGCGCGTGCATAAACGACACCGGGAGCCAGCGAATGCTGGTCACGGTGCTATCGGTCACCACCTCCCCGAGCGATTCGAGGAAGACTCCAGTGGTCCGTCCAGCACCCATGATGGGGCACAGCCTAGCCGGTCGAGCTCCGGGAGACGAAAGTTTGATGCTCCAAACGAGGGTCATCCTCGAGAACGGTCCGTGGGAGTGGCTCGAAACGCTCGCGGTCGATCGGCGGAAAGTGCACGGCAGAGGGATCGTCCACGCGGTCGGGCACGAAGGTCAGGTCGATGACGTTGGCGTAGCCCATGGCTTCGGCGTAGAGCCGAGCCCCGCCGATGAACCAAATCTCGCCCACCCCCGCCGCCGCGACCGCTCCTGCGAGGCTTTCAAAGGTCTCCACGCCTTCCAGGTCTTGCGAGGTGACGACCAGGTTGCGCCGATTCGGGAGGGGACGGCGCGGAAGCGATTCCCAGGTGAGGCGTCCCATGATGATCGTGGTTTCGGTGGTCAGTCTCTTGAAGCGTTTGAGATCCGCCGGGTAGTACCACGGGATTTGACCGTTCAAACCGATCGCGCCCTCCGGCGAGACTGCGGCGATCAGGCCCCGGACCGGTCCCGATACGCGCGAGCGCCAAGGCTCGTCGGCGGCGCTCACACCGCGACCTTAAACTTGATCGCCGGGTGCGGATCGTAGCCATCGAGGACGAAATGCGACATGAGCGCGTCTGTATCGAGCGCCATCAGGGGTGCGAGGTCGTCGATGCTCTTGATTCTGGGATCGATCCGCAGCTTCGGGAGCGGACGCGGCGAGCGGGCGAGCTGCTTCTCGAGACCCGGGATGTGATCGTACTCCGCCATCGAGCCGTCGGCTTTCGCCGTGTAGATGTGCGCATCGACCAGCGTGTGGGCGAAGAAGCCCGGGCGAATTCCGGTGAAGCGCGAGAAGAGCTCGATCAAGAACGAATAGCCGGCGATGTTGTAGGGGACCCCAAGGGCGATGTCCGCGCTGCGTTGAGTGAGATGACAACAGAGCATGGGCTCGTTGTCCTGCCCCATCTGCACGTTGAAGATGAACAGGAGATGGCAGGGCGGCAAGGCGCTGCTCTGCGCGTTGCCCGGGGCCCACGCGCTCACCACCATGCGGCGACTCATCGGGTTGGTCTTCAGCGTATCGAGGACGTAACGGATCTGGTCGTTGAAAGCAGGCCGACCCTCAGCGTCATGCACCGGATAGTTGCGCCAGAAATTACCGTAGGCGCTCGGAACCTGGCCGTTCTCGTCCGCCCAGGGATCCCAGAAGCGGCAGCCGTGTTTTTTGAGCAGCCCGATGTCCGTTGCGCCGGAGAGAAACCACAGGTTTTCGACCACGATGTTCTTCCAGCTGATCTCCTTGGTGGTGAGCAGCGGGAAGCCTTCGCGCAGATCGACCTCGTAGTTGATGTTGAAGGTCGACAGCGTGTCGACCCCAGTTCGGTTCTCCTTGCGCGTCCCGTGCTCCAGGGCTTCGCGCACGACGTCGTGGTATTGCTTCATGCGGATCCAATAACGCGAGGCTCTGACAGGCTTCCGAGGCAGCGCCGAGCCTCGATGCGCTTCAGAAGATGCGCTTCAGAAGATGCGCTTCAGAAGATGCGCTTCAGAAGATGCGCCTCAGAAGATGCGCTTCAGAATACGTGATCGGGCTTGCCGCTTTCGTCGAAGAGAACGGTCTCCACGAGCTCCAAGGGTCTCTCTCCCTCGCGATCCACCCGGTACACCTCGAGGCGCCGTTCGGCAGGCTCGAAGATGTAGACGTAGTCGATGACGTCCGAGAACTCTCTGAGCTCGTTCGGCGTGTGGTAAGGCGGCCAGCTGTAGTCCGGGGCGCGCGTGTTCTTCTGCATCTTGGACCAGCCGCCGGGCACCGCGTCGATCACGTCACGGACGAGACCGGACAGATCTCCACCGCGTCGCTCGCACTCCTTGATCAGGAAATTGCCGAGATCCTTCGGCTGACTGCCCCAGTTGTTCCAGACGCCCTTCCAGGCGCCCGCCCCCTCAGATCTCGCAACAATCGCACGCGTTCCCATGACCATGCCCCCCTTGTCTGCCCGAACGTTAACAGCCGGCTCCGACATTCAAAGGGTGCGGCAATGTCGTTTTCCGCGATCCATGACGTCACCGAGCTGTCACGAGGCAGCTAGCAATCGCGCGCGATCGTGAAAAGCGAAATCGGCGCGGTGCGGCAAATGATCGACGGGCCAAGCTCGCGGCCCTCGCGGGTGCGACCAAAGACGCTGGCACCGCGGGCCTCCGGCCCTTATCACAGGTCCATGGCCTCGCCCTCACATCCCGTCGTCGCCGCGGTCCTCGACCCGGTCATGGCGCCTCTGCAGAAGATCCGCGCGCGCACGATCCCTGAAGTGAGCGGACGGGTCCTGGAGATCGGCGCTGGAACCGGCGAGAATTTCGCCCACTACCGCAGTGCCCGCTCGGTCATGGCGATCGAGCCGGACCCGCACATGCGCCGGCGAGCTGAGCGTAAACTCGGGGACACGACAGTTCCGATCGAGCTGCGCGACGCCGGTGCCGAGTCACTCCCTTTTGAGGACCGCAGCTTCGACACGGTGGTCGCCACCTGGGTGCTCTGCACGATCCCCGAGGTGGAACGGGCGATTTCTGAAATGCGACGGGTCTTGGCGCCCGGCGGGACCTTGGTCTTTGCCGAACACGTGCGCTCGCGCTACCCCGTGGCCCGCGGCATGCAGCGCGCACTGAACCCCGCCTGGCGGTTTGTCGCCGGCGGCTGCAACCTGCACCGCGACGCGGTCGGGCTGCTCGCGGACGCAGGGCTCGACGTCACGGAGCAATTCGGCGTCGGGCCCCAGCGCTGGACCCTCACGCCGATGGTGGTAGGCCGAGCGATCAAGCGATGAGCCCGATCCGCGCTCAGACGAGCACCACGCGCGATGCGCGCCGACCCAGGGCGCGCTGGCGAGGGACCCCGAAACTTGCAAGACTCACCTCATGCCGCATCAGGCAACCTCGGCCCCCACTCAGGACGCGAGCGCTTCGGGTTTCTCGAGGTTACGGCGTCTCCTGCCCGCCCAAATGCGGGCGGCTCGTCCCCTAGTCCTCTACCTGCTCCTCGCCACCCTCGCCGTGGGGAGCTGGACATACAGTGTCTTCCACACATGGGCCTACGGCGGCGCCGCGCGCAGCAACCTCGGCATCGTCATGATGCGAGCGCGGGCCGAGGTCATCGTGGACAAACCGGAATACGGGCTCGAGGCGGGCGACGTCATGGTCGCCCTCAACGGGGTCGAAACACAAAGTTGTCGGACGCGGGAGTCGATCTTCCGTCGTGCGCTGTCGCAGGGAACGATCGACCTCACGTTTCAGCGGCCCGACGGGACGACGTACATGGTCGAAGCGCCGGTCACGATCCGTCCCACTTTCGTTCGATTCACCAACCTGATCCTGTTTGTCGTGGGGCTCCTGTTGTTCTGGATCCACCCGCGACCGGGAGAGACCTTCGCCATGTTCGTCATGTGCATGGCGCCAGCGATCCTCGACTCCGTCTTCCTGAGCTCGCTTTGCACGACAAACGACATTCAAGCGGCGCTCACCGGCGCGATTTCACTTGCAGGCGGGGGGCTCCTCAATCTCGCACTCCTCTTGCCTTGGCCGGTGCGCTTGGCCGTTCGCCACCCCTGGCTCGGTACCGCCGCTTACGCGGTGGCGGCGTCGATCGGAGTCGCCCTGAGTACGGTCAACGTCTTGGTCTTCAACGATCTCGTCAGCGCGGACGTCTACATCCAATTCTCTCGGATCTCGGACATCTTCATCCTCCTGTCCATGTTGACCTTCGTCGGCACCCTCGTTGCCCGGTGGTACGGCGGCCCATCTCCCGTCGAGCGCTGGCAACTCGCGGTCGCAACGCTTGCGGTCACCTTCGTTGCCGTGCGGCTTGCGATGTCGATCGCCGTGCCGCTCATCACGAGCAATGAGACTGTATATGCCTTAATCCAAACCTTGGGCGCGGTCTTCTTTGCGATCGCCGTGGCGCTGATGATTGTCTGCGTCTTCGGCCAGCGGATCGTCGCCATCGACTACACGGTGTCGCGCTCCCTGCTCCCGGGTCTGGTTTGGCTTTTGGGACTCGGATGTGGTCCCGCGCTCATTACCTATTTCTGTCTCCAGGTTCCGGGCCTCCTTGCGGAGAACCGCGCAGTGACCGCCGCCTGGGTGTTCGGAAGCTACCTACTGTTCCTGATCATCTCCTACTTCTTTGCCCGCCGCTTCGCTCGCCGCGAGCACGGGGTGCCGATGCAGGCGCGGGTGCTCGCGACCTATGATCTCCTCTACTCGCTCTACCTTCAGCCGCTGTCCCGCTGCGCCGCGATGCTCGAGCACCAGCTTCCCCTCGTGCTCCGGGTCAGCAAGTTTCGAATCTTCGTTCCGAGCGAAGGCGACCGATGGGAGGCGGTCTCCGATCACCGAGACCGCGCCACCCTCGCCGAGCTCGAAGCGCGCTACCACCGGGTTGAAGTACTCGAAGATTCCGGTGAGCGAGCGGGAATCTTCGCCCTCGGAGAGCCGACGAATCGCGCTGCGCTCGACCTCGGATTCGAGCGACTGTTTGAGACACTCTGCCGGCGCGCCGCAACCGCGATCACCTATCGGCGTCGTGGCCGTAGGATCGGTGAGTTCGACGTCGTTGGCCGAATGGGCGAAGGAGGCTTTGCCCGCGTCTATGTCGGCCTGCAACGCGGCAGTTTCGGCTCGCAGCAGCTCGTCGCGATCAAGACCCCCAAGGTGCTTCCAACGCAGAACACAGACATCGATTTCGCGAAGGAGTGCGAGACCGCCGAGCTGTTGCGTCACCCGAACATCGTGCGCGTGGTTGGGCACGGAACCGATCAAGGCGAGCCGTTCCTCGCACTCAAGCTGGTGCAGGGTGTCGATGCGCAGCACCTGCTCGCCGTGCTGAACGAGCGAAACGAGCGTCTGCCCGTGACTGTCGCAGCCTATATCCTTCGAGAAGTCGCTCGGGCACTCGCGCATGCGCACCGCGGCGATCGCGGTCGTCCGGCGCTGCTGCATCGTGACGTCAGCCTCGACAACATTCTCCTCGCCCCGGACGGGCAGGTGCTGCTCTCTGATTTCGGAGCGGCGATGCTCGAATCGGAAGAGTCGCGTCGCATCGTCGGAAAGGCGCGCTATCTCGCTCCGGAGTCTCTCGAGTCTCCTCCGACGGTGAGCGTCGCCTCGGACCTCTACGCCGTTGGTATCGTCGCCTATTTCCTTCTCACCGGTCGCCATCCCTATCCACGCACCTCCCGCGAAGAGACGTACTTGGCGGCCAAGAAGGGCGGTCATGCGAGCCCGCGCAGCGTGCGCCCGGAGATTCCCCCGGAGCTAGACGATCTGGTCATGCAGTTGTTGAGTCTCGATCCCGCGAGACGCCCCGCGAGCAGCGACGCACTCTTGGAGCATCTGGCGCCCTTCGCCCCGAAGCAGGAAGGCCCCGTGCGCAAAATATTGACGGCGCAGGTGATCCGCTGCGGCGCTGTGTGGGAGCGAGAACGCACGTTTGAGACCAGCATGATGCCGGCGACGGAGCTCATCGACAGTCTCGAGCCCACGCAAAAGCTGGAAGACGTGTGAGCGACGAAGGTCGCGGCGTTCGATAAAGGTCGGACGTGCGTGGCCCGTTGGGGGGGTAACCTCGGGAGCTCTTCCGCCGGTTCATCGACCGCAATTCACATCGCGGTCGCGAGTGCCGATGGGCGCCTGGTCGTACGCTGCTCCCGAGGCCGGTGTCTATGACATCTCAAAATGCGACCTGGAGGTGATCCATGGCCGCGTCGGTGATTCGGCTCCTGGGAGCCGAAAGGGCGTTAAGACGCCATCACCTCACTGACCAGCCGTACCGTAATACTCATGGAATGGATCACCTCCTCTCCGGCGTGAGCAAGCGAGTGCCCAACTCATGTCGGGTTGAAGCCGCACCGCCGATGCGCGAGCCTCTACCGGCGCCGGAGCCCTTCTCCGACTCGAGGTCCGTGTCCGACCCCTACCGCGATCATGGTAATGAAGCCGCGCGTACGTCGCCACTCCAAATCGCGATCGATTCGCATTCCCGCGCGGGCGGCGGCGAGGGCGAGGGCGTGCGTGGAGCCGACGATCGACAGCATCAGCCCCATGGCCATGACGAGACGCCGATCGGTCCGAGCACGACGGAGAGCGCTTGGCTCGCGACGGAAGACTGCTCCGAGACGCTCGCGACCTCCGTCGGCGCGAGCACATGAGAAATAGCCTATGCTGATCCAGAGGTAGAGCGCGATCAGCACCACGACCGAGCCGACGAGCGCGCGCGGGATCGTACGGCCCGGATCCGAGACCTCTTCGGCGACGTCGGTGGCAGTGATCCAGCCGTCGTAGCTCCACATTGCGCTGACCACCGCGGCGCCGAAGCCCGCCGCGCCGAGGCGCGCGGTCTCAGGGACTCCGGAGCAAGTGCCTCCCGCTTCAGCGTCCAAGAGCTGGCCGAAGCTGCCGTCGCTGAAGGTGAGGGCCACCCCGCCCACGCCAAACACGAGCGCGTCTTTGAGTGTCGTAAGCACCCGATCCCTGACCTCCGGGACGATTTCGATCGGCCCGTGATCTCTACCCGTACCTTGATCTGACGCCGATCGAGCACTCGAGTTCGAATAATGTGCACGGAGATTGACGTGGTGCGTGGTGAAGAGGGTCTTGGCGACAGAGACGCCGCGGCTCAGGGCCGAGGCCATTCCCTTCGCTCGAAGTGCATGGTACGCCCCGGCATGTTTTCACGCATGCTTATGTCTACACTCTCCCGTGCATTCAGTTGGTTTTCGGTCCTACTCATTTTTGCTGGATGTGGCTCGGACTCAGAGTCGCCCACGCTCGTAGAGCTGCAGTGGAGCTTTGACTACTCAAACTATTTGATGAATGCGTCTTCCGAGCTGAGAGGCTGCGAAAACGGGAGCAACTCAGCCGTCGCAGCCGTATCGGTGAGCGCCACCGATCCGAACGGAGTGCTCGAAGGGTTCGAAGCCACGTTTTCGTGCTCCGAGGGAGACGCTTCAGAAGGATCGAACGCGACGATCTTGAGCAATGAAGACGGTCGATACTACGTCGTCGCAGAAGGCCTCGTCAGTGGCCAGGCTCTCTATCGGCTGGAGCGAAGCGACGTCAGGTTCGCACGAGGCGAGTTAACTGCGCTGACCCTGCCGGCCGCTGTCGGAGAAGTGGTCGTTCGGCCCGACGTCTCAGGCGTCGCCGCATGCGACGGAGAGGTCGGTGTGATTCAGCTCGATTTTTTCGAGATCATCGATGGAACTCCTGCGGCAACTAGTACGACGGGCCGTAGCTTCGAGACGCCGTGCGATGGCGCTGAGTTTCGCGACTTGGAGGTGTACGAGCTGCCCGCCGTTCCGACCCGAAACGGAAACGACTTTGTCGAGCGGCGCTATCTCGTGAGTGCGGAGGCCACGGGCTCCAGTGGAGACCGACTCGGATGCGCATCCTTCGAGCGCAACCTGAACCCGGGGCCGGCAATCGGGGTTCAGTCCGTGCTGCTCACGCTTTCGAACTGCCCCTAGCGTAAAGATCCGGATCGGATCG
>CAYXVF010000047.1:0-45079 GCA_964468125.1 uncultured Bdellovibrionales bacterium
ACTAGGGTGCATCTCATTACCGATACCGGACAACACCGTTCGCCCCTTCGTCACCCTTCGTCAAGCTCAGGACGCGGCCTGAGCCGGCCGAAGGGACGAACGGTAAAACAGAGATCTGACGGTACTGAGATACACCCTGGTGTCGTCTCAATCTCGTTTTTCGACCAGAGCGAAAGTATCGTTTTCACATGTCGACGAAAGCGACAACATGTCATATGCGCTGCAGCGTCACTCTGAGTGGCAGGTGGTCCGAGAGCTCGCTCCAGGGAGGGCCGTCGAGCAGGGTGGTCCCCTGGGGCGCGAGATGGCGAACGTAGACCCGGTCGAGCTTGAACACGGGACGACGGGCGGGCCAGGTCTTGGGGTGCGCGGCGAGCTCACCAAAGGCGTTGACGAGCCCGAGGTCACTCCGGACCACGGCGTCCATTCGGAGGTTCCAGTCGTTGAAGTCCCCAGCGAGGATCACCGGCTGGTGGGACGGGCAACGTTCGTCCAGAATCCCGCCGATCGCCTTCAGCTGCCGGCGCCGCTGCCGCTGGTTCAGACCCAGGTGCACGTTCAAGACGTGCACGACACCGAGCGGCGTCTGCAGTTTGACGTACAGGGCGCCCCGGCGCTCGATCGGGTTGGTGGAGATGTCGAAGTTCTCGACCTCGATCGCGTCGTGACGGGTGAGGGTGGTGTTACCGTGGTGACCCACTTTCCGGTGCTTGTTGGGCTCGTAGTAGACGTTGTAGCCGAGTGACGTTGCGAGCTCGTTGCTCTGATGGTGGTCTTCGCCGTTCGCGTGGAACGCTTCCTGGACCAAGACGATGTCGACCGGATGCTCGCGTAGCGCCTCGCGAACCCCTTGAAATGCGGTCTTTGAGCGCCCCGAGGCGCCCTTGCCTTTGCGAATGTTGTAGGTGATGAGCTCGAGACCGTTCATTGCGCTTGTTATGATAGCGCCAATCCCCGCCGGAGGGGGAGTCCCCTTGACGGTTGGCAGCGGTTGGCATAGCGGCGGAACGGGCTGACTCGCTAGAATAAACGGTCTCGGATGAGACCGTCCGGGTCGTGGGAGAGACACCATGAGAAGACCAGAAATTCGGGCGCCGCGAGGCACGGAGAAGAGGTGTCGAGGATGGGTCCAAGAGGCCGCCCTGCGCATGCTCATGAACAACCTGGACCCGGAGGTCGCCGAGGCGCCGGAGGAGCTGGTCGTCTATGGCGGCACCGGCAAAGCCGCGCGCAACTGGAAGGCCTTTGAGGACATCGTCGCGACACTCAAAAAGCTCGGCGACGACGAGACGCTCCTCGTGCAATCGGGCAAGCCCGTGGCGGTTTTTCGCTCGCACCCCGATGCTCCCCGGGTGCTGATCGCCAACTCGAATCTCGTCGGCCGCTGGGCCAACTGGGAGCATTTTCGCGATCTCGAGGCGCGAGGC
Organism: uncultured Bdellovibrionales bacterium; assembly: GCA_964468125.1. GTDB lineage: Bacteria > Myxococcota > XYA12-FULL-58-9 > XYA12-FULL-58-9 > CAYXVF01 > CAYXVF01. The sequence continues at coordinate 1,428 of CAYXVF010000047.1, forward strand.
CTGATGATGTACGGCCAGATGACGGCGGGCTCCTGGATCTACATCGGCACCCAGGGGATCTTGCAGGGGACCTATGAGACATTCATGGCGGCGGCACAGAAGCACTTCGGTACCGCCAACCTCGAAGGCCGCACGATCTTGACCGGCGGTCTCGGCGGAATGGGCGGCGCTCAGCCGCTCGCCGGAGCGATGGCGGGTGCCGCGATCTTGTGTGTGGAGGTCGATCCCCATCGGATTCAGCGCCGGCTCGAAACACGCTACCTCGACGAGGTCGCCGACGATCTCGACGACGCCCTCGCCCGTCTCGAGCGCGCGAAGCAAGAAGGGACCGGCCGCTCGATCGGAGTCCTCGGCAACTGCGCCGACGTCTACCCCGAGCTCTTGAAGCGCGAGGTCCATTTCGACCTCGTCACGGACCAGACGAGCGCCCACGACCCCCTCGGCGGCTACGTGCCGAATGGCATGAGCCTCGAGGACGCGCTCACCCTGCGGGAGGACAGCCCAGACGAATACGTGAAGCGCTCGATGGCCGCGATGGCCACCCATTGTCAGGCAATGGTCGGGATGCAGCGCGCGGGCATGCACGTCTTCGACTACGGCAACAACCTCCGAGGCCACGCTCTGGAAGTGGGCTACGACGACGCCTTCGCCTATCCGGGCTTTGTTCCTGCGTACATTCGACCACTGTTTTGCGAAGGCTCGGGCCCTTTTCGCTGGGCTGCGCTCAGCGGGGATCCCGAGGACATTCGAGTGACCGACGACACCGTGAAAGCGCTGGTCGACCGGCCGGAGCTACAACGCTGGATCACCCTCGCCTCCGAGCGGGTGCAGTTTCAGGGCCTCCCGTCTCGCATTTGCTGGCTCAAATACGGCGAACGCGAACGGGTCGGTTTGGCCTTCAATGAGCTCGTCAAGAGCGGTCGCGTAAAGGCGCCGATCGTCATCGGCCGAGACCACCTCGACTGCGGCTCAGTCGCGAGCCCAAACCGCGAGACCGAGGCGATGAAGGATGGCTCGGATGCGGTCGCGGACTGGCCGATTTTGAACGCCATGATCAACGCCGTGAACGGAGCGAGCTGGGTGAGCTTTCACCACGGGGGCGGCGTCGGCATGGGCTATTCGCTCCACGCAGGGATGGTGATCGTTGCCGACGGCACGGACGAAGCAGCGGCGCGCTTGAGCCGTGTGCTTCAGAGCGACCCGGGGATGGGTGTGGTCCGACACTTCGACGCCGGCTACGAGGAAGCGGAAGCGACCGCACGGAAGCAGGGAGTGCGCATCCCAGGCTTCAACTACTAACATGCGCCAATCGCGAACCTTCTACCACGGGATTTCCCACCTCGTTCAGCCCCACGCGGACGAGGGCTCTACTGAAACGCCGGTCAGTCTCACCTCTGACGCAGCCCTGATCGTGGAAGGCACCCGCATCGTCGCAGCGGGACCCCGCGAGATGGTCGAGCTCGCGCCGGAGTATAAGGGCGCGGAACCGGTGGATTTGGGCGGCCGGGCCGTGATCCCGAGCTTCGTAGACAGCCACACGCACCTCGTTTTCGGCGAGGAGCGGATCGACGAGATGGCGAGGCGCGCGCGCGGCGAGAGTTATCAGCAGATCGCGGCGGCGGGCGGTGGCATCATGAGCTCGGCGGCGTCGATCGACTCCCACTCAGTGGATAGCTTGGTGGCCTTGGCCGTGAAGCGCGCAGATCGCATGCTCTCGCGCGGCACGACGACTCTAGAAGTCAAGACCGGCTATGGTATGCGCACCGAGCTCGAGCTTCGGATGGTCGAGGTCATCGAAGCGCTGACAACCGCCCTCTTCCAAGACGTCCGTGGCACCCTTCTCGCTCACGTGCTCCCGCCCGAATCCCGCCACCCGGACAAACGCGCGGACTATATCGATCGCTTCATGAACGAGGTCATGGAGCCCGTGGCCAAGCGCGGTGTGCTCCACCACTTTGACTGCTTCGTCGACCGCGGTGCCTTTACCGTCAACGAGGCAAGAAGTCTCGGCATCAGCGCGAAGGAGCTCGGTTGGCGCTTGAAGTACCACGTCGAGCAGTTCGAGGAGGACGGCGGCGCGGCGCTGTGCGCCGAGCTCGGCGCGCTCTCCGCAGATCACCTGGAATGCGTGGGGCAAGAATCGCGCGTGCTCTTGGGTCAGGCCGGGGTCGTCGCAACGATACTCCCCGGCTGTAGCGCCTTCCTCGGCGCGGGCTGGGCCAACGGACGTGCGCTCAGGGATGCGGGCTGCGAGGTGGCCGTAGCCACGGACTACAATCCAGGATCGGCGCACGTAGCCGACTTGGGTCTCTGCGGTACCCTCGCCGCCACTCAATGTGGCCTCTCCTTCGAGGAGGCCCTCTGGGGCATCACCCGCGGTGGAGCGAAGGCACTCGCTCTGCAAGACCGCGGGCGTCTCGTCCCGGGTGAACGGGCGGATTTTCTCGTTCTCGACCATGCGGACTGGCGGGCGGTGTTCTACCACCTGGGTGAGGCACCGATCGCCGCCGTCGTGCTCGAAGGTGAGGTCGCCCGGGGCGCGCTCCCGCGCTAGGACTCAGGGAGAGCTCGGCCTGGCCAACGCAGGCAAGAGCGTGGTGCAGATGCGCGTGACCTCTGGCGCTTGTACCGGCTTGGTGAGGTAGGCGTTTGCTCCGAGCTGCATCGCGCGGCTCTTGTCTGTTTCCGAGCCCTCGGTTGTGAGCACGATGATGGGGACCTGTTGGTCCGCATGACGAATCATGGAGAGCAGCTTGAACCCGTCCATCAGCGGCATGTTGATGTCGGTGATGATGAGGTCGTAGGAGCGCTCCTGCACCAGGCGCAATGCTTCGAGCCCGTCGGCCGCCTCTTCCGTGGTCACGCCGCGAAGGCGACGAAGGGTATAGACCAGCAGATGGCGCATGGTCTTCGAGTCTTCGACGATGAGGATGGTGTGCTGAATCGCAAAACCTCGACGCGCAGCCACCTCCCTCGAGACGGCCGCGGGCAGCAACTACAGGTGTAGCAGCTCTTTGACCGTGTTGATCACGTGCGGGGCCTGGATCGGCTTTGTGATGTAGGCGTTCGCTCCGAGGGAGAGCGCTCGCTGCCGGTCTTCCTGAGCGCCTTCGGTCGTGATGATGACGATCGGTATCTCTTTGTGGTTGTCGTCCTTGCGAACCAAACTCACGAGCTTGAGACCATCCATTATCGGCATATTGATGTCCGTGATCAGAATGTTGAAGCGCCCCGCTTGGAGTTTTTTCAGCGCGTCGACCCCATCGTCAGCTTCGGTTACCGCGAGCGAGGGGATTCTGCGCAAAGCAAACACGATCAGCTGCCGCATCGTCGGGGAGTCTTCCACCACTAATGCTTGAAACTCAGCCATCGAGATTCCACATCCTAGTCACGACGTGACGAGATCAATGAACCCTTGGATCGTGTTTAGTTTCCGTTTCGAGTCCGTGTAGAGCTTTGATGCGAACAAAGCCGTCGCCGCGTGTCCGGCCAGAAGGGTGAAAAGCTCATGATCAACACTAGCAAGACGCTTCTTTTGCCGCAAAAATTTGTAGATTGAGATAATCCCGATGACCTGGTCCTTGATCTTGAGCGGGATACAGATCGCAGGCGATTCGAGAGCGACAGAGAGTCCGTCGATGTCGGTCACAAAGTGTGGGACACCGGACCCGACGACCTCACCCACGGTACCGCTCTGCGTGATCCGATCGGTCGCGATGGTGAGCCCCTCGTTCACCAGAACTCGAAGGTCTTCCATCCCCTCCTCCACCATGGCTACCAGAAAGACCTCGGCGCCGATGAAGTTGAGGACCACCTCTGCAATGGCGCCTAGCACCTCGTCGAAGTCGAGGGTCGAGTGCAACTGGTAGCTCGCGACGTAAATGTTGAGCAGATTGTTATTCTCCTGCTCGATGGTCACGTAACGCTCAGCGAAGTCTCGATTCTCACGCTCCACCTCGCTGAAGCGCTCGACGAGCTCGTTCTTTTCCGCTTCCAGCCTATGAACTTTCTGGAGCAATTCCTGGACGAGAGCGCGATCCGTGCCGCTCTGCTTGCGCTCGTTCTCCAGATCGGCCACTCGAAAGCGGAGGCGCTCGTTCTCCTTGAGGAGGTCTTCGGTGAACTCCGCCCCCTTCTTGAAGATCTGAAGGATCTCCTGCCGGGACGCGAGAGGATGCTCGACGCGGTCACCCTCCGCGTGCTTCGGGCGATCGTCACTCACCGTTCGACTCCTAGCACGACTCCAGCACGCGCTCTAGGGCTCGCTGCGCCATCGCCCTTCATCCTTTTCCGGCCGAAAAACGAAGCGCCCTCTCGATGATCGCATCGAGGGGAAGAATCTCATCGATACAGCCGGTTTGAATCGCTTCCTTCGGCATCCCGAACACGATCGAGCTCTCCTGCGATTCCGCGACCGTGGTCGCACCGGCATGATGAAGCGAGCGAATCCCTTCACTTCCGTCTGCGCCCATACCGGTCAGCACCATCCCCAGGACCGGCACCTTGCACTGAGCGGCTACCGTCTCGAAAAGCCGGTCCACCGATGGCACATAGCGATCGACTTCAATCGGATCGAGAAGATGGATCTGAAGCCCGCCACTTTCGTTGGCGACGATCCCCATGTGTTGGCCTCCGGGGGCCACATACGCCCAACCGCCACTCACGGGCATTCCGTGCGATGCCTCGACGATGGTGATGGAGCTGATTCGGTTCAACCGTTCAGCAAAGGCCTTGGTGAATTTCGATGGCATGTGTTGCGATACGAGAAACGCGGTCCCTTCCTCTGGGTCCATTGCTCGGAAGAGTGTCTCGAGGGCAGGAGGTCCGCCAGTAGAGGAACCGATGCAGACCACTCGTTCGACCCGGCTGCTCGGACGCGGCGCTGGCATCTCGCCGCGTCGAGGGGACGGTTTGGAACGGCGCTCGGCCCGCCGCTTGAAGGGCATCATCTCGAGGTTTCGAACCGTGAGCGCCTTGCCGATCAACTCGTTGCGCAATGAAGTCAGATCCGGAGCGATGTGGTGGGTCGGTTTCGCAATGAAGTCGATCGCCCCGAGCTCGAGTGCTTGAAACACTTCCTGTTTACGACTGTGCGAGCTGATGACAATCACCGGCGTCGGCATTTTCGACATCAGCAGACGCAGAAAGGTAAACCCATCCATCTTGGGCATTTCGAGGTCGAGCGTGATGAGCTCGGGCTCGACCTGATCGAGCAGTTTCAGTGCATCTTCGCCGTCGCAGGCCTTCCCGACCACCTCGATCTCGGGATGGCTGTTCAGAATCTCGGAAATGGTCTGACGGTTGTAGGCGGAATCGTCCACCACCAACACGCGTAGCTTCGTCATCAGTCAGCGACCCGGCTTGCGATACACAATGTCATTCTCGAGCGGCACCAACTCGAACTCCGTCGATAGGTTCACGAGCGACTCGGAGTGCCCCAACAAAAGATAACCTCCAGGTCGCAACTTTCGATGAAACATGGAGATCAATCGTTGTCGGCTCTCGGGTGAGAAGTAGATGATGACGTTCCGACAGAAAATGACGTCCACGCTGCCGATCAGGGCCATTGCCCCGTCGTCCATGAGATTCAGGTGACCGAAGCTCACCCGATCTCTAACCTCTTGCGCCAATCGGTAGGCGTTTCGCCCTTCCAGCTCGAAGTATCGATCGATGTAGCTCGCATCTGTCTGGCGGAAGGACGATTCGCGGAAAACCCCCTCCCGTGCGTGCTTCAGAACCTTTCTCGAAATGTCGTTGCCGAAGACGTCGAATCGAAACCCTTTCGCCGCCGGTACGTCGTTGAGAAGCATTGAGATGGTGTAGGGCTCCTCCCCCGTGGAGCAGCCCGCCGACCAAATTCTGATCCGCGAGCCGAGCTCCCTCTGCGCCATCACATCCGGGAGCACCTCCGAGGTGAACGCCTTGAGCTGGTAGGCTTCTCTAAAGAAATAGGTTTCGTTCGTCGTGATGCGCTCGACGATTTCGTCGAGCTCGCGCTCCGCTTCGCCTGAGTATTTGAGGAATCGATAGTATTCGCGAAACGAGTGGTGACCGAGAATCGGCAAGCGCGGCTGCAAGCGACGCACCACCAGATACTTGAAGCTTTCGCCGAAAAAGATTCCGCAATACTCGGTAATGAGATCGCGGATCAGGACGAACTCTTCGTCCGTCATCTCGATCGCACGGCCGGTTCCAAAGCTCGTACTCACGCCGTCACCTCCCCGGTGAATCGACGTAGGCTCGCCAAGACCAGAGGATGCTCTTCCGCGCCGAGTCGACGGGACAGCTGCTCCTCCGTCGGAGCAATTCCACGGCCGAGCAACGCGTCGACGCTGGCACGGCGTACGACCCAGAAGCGATGTTCCAAGAGTCCGGTCAGAAGCTCCTCGGCGTCTCGCTCCGGCAGACGAACGGAGACCGACACCACCTCCCGGACCACCTCCGGGTCAGGATGACGGAGCACGGGCTTGAGTATTTCGCCGAGCTCCGGCGGATTCAGCCGGAACAACGCACTCATGGCCGCAAGCACAGTCAGCGAATCGCTGCTATGAACCGCCGTCTCGAGAGTCGCGATCACCTTCGGGCCGCCAACGGCACCGAGTGAGCGCAACGCTTCCGCTGCCACCCAGGGGTCAGGGTCCTTGAGCACCGCGAGCAAGGCATCGACGGCTTCCTGCGACCGGTAGTTTCCGAGTCCTCGCGCTGCCGCAACACGCACCGCGGGCGACTCATCGGTGAGTCCGAGAATGAAGGCCTCTTCAGGAAACCTCTCACCGAAGTTGGTCGCCGCGTCAAACGCCGCTGCGCGAACCTCCGAATCGGAATCCCGTACCGCGCGCTGCAGTATTCCGATGTCCTCGTCACGCGCGAGCGCCCCGAGCGCGATCAACCAAGGTGATTCGAGCTCGCTGTCATCGAGCAACTGGCGGAGCCGATCGCCGACCTTCTCCGGTGAACGCCGACCGATCTCCGCCATGGCGTGGGCAATGACGCGCAGCAGGTCCGCGCTCGAGGTTCGCGCACCGAGGTTGATGAGGCCTTCCACCGCGGCCGAATCTGCGATTCGCCCAACCGCCCGGACCGCAGCCTCAGCGGTGCGTGGCTCACTCTGTAGCGCGATCTCCAGCAAATCGGACACGTGCTCCGGCGCCCCGATCAGCTCGATGGTCTCCAAGAACAGGACCCGCGACTCGATGCCCACGCGGTAGAGCTCCGTTGAGAGCCTGTCGACCACCTCCGCCGACGGAAGCGCACAGACCGTTTCCATCGCTAGCTCGATGTTTGTGCGGGTCGAGCACGCGTCGAGAATCGCCGGGGCTACTTCCGGCAAGCCCATGGCCCCGAGGAGAACGACCGCCGCACTCACCACAGTCTCATCATCGTGCTGCAAAGCGTCGAGCAAAGACTCGCGCACTCGGGGGGATGAACGAATCTCTCGGCCCAGTACATCGACACATTCAGCGTCTACAGCGATTTGAGCGAGGGAGCGAATGGCGACAGCCCGGTTACCGCGGCTAGGCGAGACCACTCCGGCCAGCAAGAGCTCGCACGCCTCCGCATCCCCGGTGAGAGCGAGCACGGGATAGAGTGAGCGGTGAAGCGCCGGATTTCGCCAAAGGGCCCGAAGGCGATCGAGCTCGACCGAGTGGCCGGTCTTGGCGAGTGCGTCGAGAAGGTAAACGATGGTTTGCGGTTCACCGTCGAGCTCATTCAGAGCCGCAAGGAGCTCTTCCGCCGCAGACTCACCACCAATTTGCCCCAGGGACTCCGCGGCGGCGGCCCGTACGTTGACGTCGTCGTCGTGCAGCGCGGCTCGGAGCGCTCGTTCCGCCTCGGTCCCACCGATGCGACCGAGGGTCTCGACGACGAGCTTCCGCACGTCAGCCTCACCGTCGGCGAGTGCCCCTGCCAGGGCCGGAATCGCCGGCGAGCCTACGCGGCTGAGCGCCTCACTCGCGGCGTTTCTCAACCCCGCGTTGTCCTCGCTCGCCAAGCTGTTCACCAAGCCATCAACGAAGTCCTGTTCGCGGGCGAAGGTCTCCACGAGACCGAGCGCCGCCCTTCGCACGCGCCAGCTCGGGTCCGCGAGCGCTTCCAGGTAGCTCTGGAGCTCGTTGGAGACTAGGGACTTGGCACGCGCATGGCGGTCAGGCTCGGAGGCATTTCGGTCCCAAGCGCTCATCGCCGCTCCCTCTGGAGATCGGCAACGAACGCATCGAAAGCCCGGCGTAGGGGCTTCATGGCCGCTCCTGCGTCGATTCCCGCCCGCTCAGCGAGCATGCGACTCCCCTCCACGAGTGCATCCCGAAGGGTTTCGGTCTCGCGGCCCTCCGCCGCCTGCTCGAAGTCCGACTGATGATAGAGCGCGATATCCGCGACGATGCTGTGCGCCGCGTCCACCACCGCGGTATCCACGGCCGCGAGCCGTTCATTGAACTCGGCGGTCTCTCGGTCGCTCATCAACTCCGAGACCCCCGCCGGGTCGATACCGAGAAGCGTGCAAAGCTTCGCCGGCAGCATGTCGGTGATGTGGTGTTGCTCAACGTAATCGTTGGCGCCGTAGAGTGCGCTTGGGCGCCTCTTGTAAGCGGTCTTGTTGTAGACGGATGCGACCAGAACCACCGGAACGTCTTCGCCGTTTGCCATCGCACGAATTCGATCGATCACCTGGAAGGCCATGAGATCGGTCGCGAGGCCCACGTCCAATACATAGGCGGCGGAGCGATTGAGCAGAGCGAGCGCTCGGCTCCCGGTGGGGACCGCGACCGCGGTGAATCCAGCGCGCGCCAAGACCTCGCCGATCTTGTGGGCCACGTCGGCGTTTTCGTGAGCGATCACGACTGTCGGGCCCGGACTCGGCTCGAAGAGCGCCCAGCCACAAATTCTGCAGCGGGGTGGCTGGACGCCCGTCGCCCCGCAGCTCGGACAGGAAGACGCCATTCAGCCGCTGTTCTCCACGAGGCTCGACGTGTCGGGCAGAACGATCTCGTCCTCGGAGGCGACCACGTTTCTTACGTTGAGCAGCACGAGGGTACGGCCTCGGTATTCGCAGATCCCCATGAAGAACGGCGCTTGAACGTCGCTAAAGAGCTCCGGAGCAGGACGAATCTCGCTCCGCAGCACTCGGACGACTTCGGTCACACTGTCGACCATCATCCCCACGACACGGGCATCCACGGACATGACGATGATTTTCCGCTGTGCATGCGGCTCCGCTTGCAGATCGAAGCGTCGACGCATGTCCACGAGTGGTACAATCGAGCCTCGAAGATTGATCACACCTTCGACAAATTTTGGCCCCATCCGAACGGGCGTTACCGGCATGGGACGAATGATCTCGCGGACCCGCATGATATCGACCACATACTCTTCATCGCCGACTTTGAACGCCGCCATGCGTACGAGCTCTTCTTCCCTGGAGCGATCGCCGTGTCTCATACCTCGCGCTCCAAGAAAGAAAGGAGTGGATCGAGCTCGAGAATGATCAGCAGCCGGTCGCCGATCCGTCCGACGCCGTCGAGCATTTCACTCGCGTCGCGCTTCATCGTTCTCGGCACAGGCTCGATCGCGTCACGATCCATGCGCTGCACGCTCACGACTCGGTCGACCGACACCCCTACCGCGTCGCCCTGTGCTCTGAGAACGAGAATGCGGCTATCGCGCCCAAGCTCGATCGGTGCGAGGCCGAGAAAACGGCGCAGGTCAACGATGGGAACGATGGTCCCGCGCAAGGAAATGATTCCCAGCACCGACTCGGGAACGCGAGGCACCGGCGTAATGTGCGGTACCTTGATGATCTCTTGAATCTCCAAGATATCGAGCGCGAGCTCCTCCTTCCCACAGTAGAAGGAAAGCAGCTCGATCACGTCTTGATGGAGACCGATGCCCTGAAACTCGCCGATGTAGCTCGCGACCGCCGCGTCGCCTTCGGTGACGAAGAAGTCGTCGAGGTCGTGCTTTCCTTCGCTCATTGCAGCGCCACTCCCACTGCACGTCCGTCAACTTCGGCCATCTCATTGATCAACTGAACCATGTCGATGACCAGGATCGTCTGCTGATTGCCGAGCTCCGTCGCGCCAGCGATCCCTCTGGTGTTCTTCAGCCAGCGGCCGAGGGATTTGATCACGATGTCCTGTTGGCCGACGAGGTCATCCACGATCAAGGCCATTCGGCTCTGCCCGACCCCGGCGACGACTCCGTAGCTCGCGCTCGGCCGTCCTTTGTCGCTCAGTCCGAAGAGCTCGCGTAGATTGACCAGGGGTACGGTCGCCCCACGAACCGTGATGACCTCGCGCCGCTCGATGGTTTGAACGTCCCGATCATCGATAGCGAGGGTCTCTTGCACGTTGTTCAGCGGAATCGCGTAGGTTTCGCCCCCTACCGCCACGACGAGGGCAGGAATGATCGCGAGCGTGATCGGCAGCGTAATCGTCAGCGTCGTTCCCGTGCCCTCTTCCGAGCGAACGTCGATCACGCCGGACAACTTGGAGATGTTGTTTCGCACCACGTCCATGCCAACGCCGCGACCACTGAATTGAGACACCTGCGTCGCAGTGGAGAATCCGGGCTGAAACAGCAAGCCGTAGACGTCGCGGAGCGACATTTCTTCCGCTCGGTCCGCCGTGATCCGGCCCTGCATGATGGCGGTTTCTAGCGTCTTTTGGATGTCGATTCCGCGTCCGTCGTCGCTGACCTCGACCAAGACGTGATTGCCCTGGGCCGCCGCGGAAAGACGCACCGTGCCTTCACGCCGCTTTCCAACCGCTTGGCGCTCGTCTGGCCCTTCGACACCATGGTCGATCGCGTTGCGAATGATGTGCATCAGCGGCTCGGCGAGATCCTCGACGATCAGCTTGTCGAGCTCCGTGTGCTCGCCGGCGGTCTCGATGTGAACCTCCTTTTCGAGCTCCCGAGAGATCTTGCGCCCCACCCGCACCATGCGTTCAAACAGATTCATGAGGGGGACCATGCGCACCTCCATGATCCCCGCTTGGAGCTCCGCGAGCCGCCGCTCGAAGTTGCGAGACTCCTTGTGGAGGTCGACCGCGAGGCCCGTGAACCCGTGCGATCGCTTCATTTCCTCGGTGATCTCCGCAAAGGCCGCGCGCGTGAGGCCGAGCTCGCCCACGAGATTCATCAAGCGGTCGAGACGTCGAATGTCCACGCGGACCGTGCGCGACACTGAGCGCAAAGAGCTCGATTCTTCCGTGTCGTCGGTTTCTCGTGGGGGCACGTCCGCTTCCGGCTCACTGACCGGCACCGCCGGCTGCTCAACGCGCGCCTCGGGCACACGCGTCACGACTCCCCTTCGACGGATTGGAACGATTTCGATCCGATCGTCAGAAAGAGCGGTCTGGAGCTGGCTTGCTGTCGCGTCCGAGCCCACGATGATGTCGAAGGAGATCGCACCAGGCTCAGCGGCCTTCGAGCTCGGCAGCTTGGTAATCACCTCACCATAGGTCTTCACCGTGTTGTCGATCTCAGCCAATCCCACGTCGAAATTCGAGAGCTGAAACGAGGTCCGCAAGACAAACAGGTTTCGGCCGCGGACGACGTTCTCGCGAAGACGGTGTTCCTCGTACTCGGTCAAGACACTCAGTACATCTTCGCCGAGATCCAGGCTCTCCAAGGGTTCTTCCACATCGGCGGTTGGCCCCCCCGAAACAACTGCGGCGAGACGTCCCACCACCTCGTCAACGCGGCTCACCGGCGTGTCGACTCCTTGCGCCGCTTCGTTGATCAGCTCACCGAAGATCTCTACGCAGGAAAAGAGAACATCCAAGGCCGAGGCATCGAGGTTGAGCTTGCCCAAGCGCATGCTGTCGAGCACGCTCTCGAGGTCGTGGGCGAGGCGGCTCATGGCGTCGAGGCCGAACATGCCGGCCAGGCCCTTGAGCGAGTGGGCGCTTCGAAACAGAGTATTGACCCGGCTCGGCTCGACCTCGCCCCGCGTCCGCGTCTCCGCTTCGGCGGCGATCAGATCGCGATTGAGCGTGTCGACGATCTCTTGCGCCTCGACGACAAACTCTGGACTGACCCCACCGGCCATCGTCTCCTACCTCGTCAGGAACTTCCGAACCAACGCAAGGAGCTCGTCCGGCTCGAAGGGCTTGGTCACGTAAGCGTTGGCGCCGAGGCTCATGGCTTTGTCCCGGTCTCTCGGACTTCCCTCCGAGCTGACGACAATCACCGGGGTGTTCTCGAAGCTCGGATTGCTGCGTACGAAGGAAATTAGCTCGAGTCCGTTGATGTCGGGCATGTTGATGTCGGTCAGGATCAAATCGACCCGCTCGCGGGGAAGAGAACGTAGCGCGTCGAATCCGCTCCCCACCTCGAGAACCTCGCACTCTTCGAGCTGGCTCACGATCGAGGAAAGCATGCCCCGCATTGCCGGAGAATCCTCAACAATCAAAACTCTCGCCATACTGCTGTCTCCGCGCCGCTAGTCGCGCTGACGTTTGCTTTCTTCCAAACGGCGCTCTAGCAGGGCTCGATCCATCGCGAGTCCCGCTTGCTGCAAGAATATCTCAAGTCCATCGGTGGGGCCTAATGGCTGGCCAGAGGGATTGTCGCCGTAGAGGACCGCAGCGACGCGCCCGCCTGAGGCGAGGGGCGCGACAAAACACTCGACCGCCCGTCCCGGACCGCCGAACCGTTCGAGGAGGGCGCGATTCACCGGTGTTCGGTCGAGGGGACCACGAATCAAGGTGTTGTATTTCACCACCCGGTCAAAGACGACGCCCGCGTCCGTGGGGACGTGCGTCTTGCGCACCCGTCCCACGAAACGCTCGGATTCTTCGTTTCCGCTGAAACCGCCGAGACCGATGTAGGCGTCGCGAGTCACGAGAAACAAAGCGGCACGTTCAGCGACGAGATCCGCATAGCGGAGCACCAAGAGCGTCACGGTTTCCCGATTCGCCGGGTTGACGAGCTCCGCCAACATCGATCGGAGCATCTCCATCTGCTCCGCACCGGGCGGACGCGGAGGCAAATCTCCATGGGCGCCTTCGACGATCGCGCCGATGTCCTCTGCGAGCTCCGCGCCGAGATCCACCGAGTCGTCCGCGACCTGCTCTTCACCCATGTAGGGCTCGAGCCGCAGTCGCAGGGCGCCGAGGAAGCGCTCCATGGGCTCACTCGGACGAGGGTCCCGTGGCGAGCGCAGTACTTGCCAACGACGAGGTTTGTCGAGGACCCCGCTGATCCGCAACGCGTGAGCGCGCTCCTCTGCGATGTCGTTCCTGTAGTCGCTGAACAGAAGAACGGGCAGGTTGGCGACCTCCGCCCGCAATCGTTCGGCGAGCTCGATCCCTCCGAGAATCCCGCGGCCATCGGAGCGGGGAAGGAGTACGTCGGCCACCACCACCACCGGCCCCGTGCTCTCCCGCAGCTTTGCGAGCGCTTCAGGAACGCGCTCGGCGCAGTACACGTTCACAAAGCGTGATTTGAAGCGCTCGGTGAGGACGCGGAGCACATTCGGGTCGTCATCCAGCACGAGCAAAGACCAGTGCTCCGGGCTGTTCTGAGCCCTGTCCGGCGCCGCAGCGCCGAGATCACTCAGTGGCGGCTCATTACGCGGCGCAGTCTCATCGCGACGCTTGGGAAAAGGGATCACTTTTGACTGCGGGGTCGATTGATCGGCCCGCACGCGGTTCGTCTCCGCGTCCGCAGGCGCGACACGAGGCGACGACGGGGGGGGTACGGTCCACTCCTCATCGGTCGAAAGTCGCGAGCTGACCGTAGGCTCAAAGGCGGTGGAGCCCGCTTCGTCGAGCTGCACGAGCGCGAAGGTGTCGTCGTCAGCAGCTGGCGCCGGGGTCTCGCGACTGAGGAATTGGCTCAGTGAGTCTGACTGCTGCCGCTCGTCGCGCCGCCTTGCACCTTCCATCGCCAGGTACTGCGGGTTCACACCCTGGCTTACGACCGCGCGCGACGCAGCGAGGGCAAAACCGCGCCAAGGATCGATGTCCTGCTCCAGCACGAAGGAGAAGGTTCCATCATCCCACTCGAACATCGCATAGACGATGTCGGACATCATGTTCTTGAGCGTGCTCTCCCATGCCTCCGAATCGATCGAGAACTCTTTGGCCAACTTGAGCCCGCTCATGCCCCCCGCCTGCGCCGCGAGCATCTCCTGGTAGACCGTTGGGGCGACGACCCGAGCCTCGAGCAGCATGTCACCTACGGTCCATTCGGAAGCGGACCTGTAGGCGGCAACGACGCGGCCGTCGTTGAAGATGATCTCACCGGTCTCGAGCTGCGTGGATAGCTGGAGCGTCCCGGAGCGTCGACTCAGGGACACGATCTGGAAGATGTCAGCCAACCCGAGGTCGGCCAGATTTCCCACCAGGCTCACAGCGGTTCCTCAGAGGAGGCCAGAGATTAGCAATGGAGCAAATTGTGCCGGAGGGCGATCGGCCGGGCAACAGGCGCGCCGATTCAGGCAGGGTCGGATTTTGGACTCAAAAGGACTACATCCACGCGTCCGTTCCCTACCTCCGCGGCGGCGTTGAGGAAGCGGTCTTCGAGCCCTTCCGGTGCCGCGAGGGCGATCTTGCCGACACCTGCCCGCTCGCAGACCGACAGGGCTCGTTCGCACAACTCGCGCAAGGCATCGCGGGTGACCCCGTTCTTCGGGCCGAGACCGAAGAGAAAGAATCGACGGGGGCCGAGGCGCCCCCGAGTCGGCGCGAGGAGAATTTCACCGAGATCGCCAGAAAACGAGCCTGACAGCAGGGCGCGTGAAAGTGCCCCGTTCGTTCGCCAGTCCACGAAGCCAGCAACGCCGCGCAGAGGCCGGACATCGCTCGGAACGAACAAAGCGACCGCCTCGTGCTCCAAGCCATCCAGACCCGCGAGGTCTCCGACACGCGTCGGCAGCGCTGCGCTGATCGCTTTGGCGCTCACGCACGCTCTCCGATGCGGTCGAGGATGCCGTTCAGGAACGAGGCCGCTTCTCCGCCGGAGAAGCGTTTGCCGATTTCGATGGCCTCGTTGATGCTCGCGCTGCGCGGTATGTCCGCGCAGTGTAGGATTTCGTAGGCCGCGAGACGTAGGAGATTGCGGTCGACCTTGGCCATGCGGTCGAGCTTCCAGTTGGCCGATGCGCCGTTGAGGATCGAATCGAGCTCCTCGACCCGTTGTGCAACCCCGAGAACGAGACGCTCGGCAAAACTACGCTGCTCCGGCGTGACCGGATCAAAGCTGTCCCAGTAGCGCTGCATCTCGTTGGCCACGTCGGCCCCCGCTCCGAGGTGACCGCCCACGTCCAGTTGATATAGAATTTGAAGCGCGCATTCTCGCGCCCGGCGTCGCATCAGCGGCTTCGCTCCTCGGCTACTGCCTTCAGAACGTTGACGGTTTCGATCGCACTCAATGTCGCCTCGGCGCCCTTGTTTCCGGCTTTGGTGCCAGCGCGCTCGATCGCTTGCTCGATCGTGTCGGTGGTCAAGACACCAAAGATCACCGGAACGTCCGTATCCCAGCCCGCTTGCGCGATCCCCTTGGCCGCTTGGCCCGCGACGTAGTCGAAGTGTGCCGTGGCACCCCGAATCACCGCGCCGAGGCAAATGATGGCATCAAAGCGACCGGTCTTGGCCATCCGGCGGGCGACGAGAGGGATCTCGAAGGCACCGGGAACCCACGCCACGGTGATGTTCGCGCCATCGACGCCATGGCGAACGGCCGCATCGGTAGCGCCTTCGACCAACTTGCTGGTGATGAAATCGTTGAATCGACCGGCGACGATCCCGAGCTTCAGTTCGGTCCCGATCAGGTTTCCTTCGAGCATGTGAGCCATGGTTCCCCCGAGCTTATCAGTCGCGGCCACCGCCGATCAGCTCCAATTTAGGGGTGCCGCTCGCCGAGCCCTCGCTCAGCGGTACCACGTCCTCGATCGTGAGCCCATAGCCATCGAGCCCGGCGGGGCGCTTTGAGGTGTTGGACAGGAGCCTGAGCCGCTGCAGGCCGAGGTCCCGGAGCATCTGTGCTCCGATCCCGATCTGGCGCAGGGTGCGCTCGCGTTCGGTCGGTCCCTTCTCGTCCGGCGCGAGGTCCTCGTCGGAGCCGATCGCTCGAATACACTCCTCGAGGGTTCGGTAGGGCACGTCGCGGTCGAGGCAGATCAACACGCCCACGTCCTCTTCGCCCATCCGATCGAGCGCCGAATGGAGCAAGGCCCGCTCGTCGCTGAAGAGATCGCCGAGCACACTCGAGAACCCGTATCCGGAGTGGACCCGGACGAGAGGAACCGAGCTCGGGTCCAGATCGCCTTTGACCACGACGAGGTGCTGGCGGCTGTCTAGAGTAGTTCCGTAGGCGATGAGCTCCACTTCGCCCCAGACCGGATGACGGACCCGTCGCGACACGATCCGATAGACCAAGGACTCTTTGGCCAGTCGGTACTCGATCAATTCGGCGATGGTTACGATGAGCAGGCCGTGTTTGTCCGCGAAGCGCTCCAGGTCGTCCATCCGAGCCATCGTGCCATCGTCGTTCATGATCTCGCAGATGACGCCGCTCGGGTTCAGCCCGGCGAGACGCGCCAGGTCCACGACCGCCTCCGTGTGTCCGGTGCGGACCAGACAGCCACCCTGACGCGCCCGGAGTGGGAAAATGTGCCCGGGACGCGAAAGGTCGTCGGGGCCTGAGCTCGGATCGACGGCGACCTTGATCGTGTGCGCCCGATCCGCGGCCGAGATCCCCGTGGTCACCCCCCGAGCCGCTTCGATCGACACGGTGAAAGCGGTGCCAAAACCATGGCTTTGCTGCTCGACCATCATGGGCAGATCGAGCTTCCGAATCCGATCCTCGGTCAGCGACAGGCAAATCAGCCCCCGCCCCTCTTTGGCCATGAAATTGATCGCTTCCGGGGTGACGAGCTCAGCTGCCATGCAGAGGTCGCCTTCGTTTTCGCGGTCTTCGTCGTCGACGACGATCACCATCTTACCCGCTCGAAACGCGTCGATCGCAGCTTGAACTCGCGATAGTGCCATCAGCTAAAACCCTTATCCTTCAAGAATTCTTCGGTCAGCCCTTTGGCCTCAGGGGTGACCCCCGCTTGGATCAGTCGTTCGAGGTAGCGCGCGATCACGTCGACCTCGAGATTGACGTCGTTGCCGACGGTCCAGGGGCCAGGAGCGGTGACCTCGAGGGTGTGAGGAATGAGGCCGACAAAAAAGATCCGGTCCTCTACCCCGGTGACAGTGAGAGACACGCCAGAGATCGTGATCGACCCACGGGGTGCGATGTAGCGGATGATCTCCTTGGGCGCTTCGATCCCCACGTAGAGCGCACTCTGCACGCGCTTCGCGGAGACCACTTTGCCGACACCATCGACGTGGCCCATCACGTAGTGTCCGCCCAGGCGCGAGTTCGGGGTGAGCGACTGCTCGAGATTGACGACGTCCCCTTTGCGAAGGTTCCCGATCGTCGTGCGCAGGAGCGTCTCGGTCGCGGCCTCAAAAGACAGGGTGTTCACGCCCTTCTCGACCACGGTCAGACAGCAACCGTCGATACAGATGGAGGCGCCGATTTCCACGCGCTCCGCCGGGAGCGCGCTCTCGATCGTGAGTCGGCGCGGGCTTTCCCCGGTCGCCGCGGACACGACGCCGGTCGTTTCAACGAGTCCGGTAAACATCGAGACCTGCGGTAAGGCCTCGATGCGAAAATGGCAAGGGGATCAACGCCGTAGGCGAGCGTAGAAGGTGAAGCGAGCGCCCTCGCGCTCCACCCGGAACGCGCTCCGGTCGCTGGTGCGGTCACTGGTCGCAGGCAACCGAAGAGCACCGGCGAGGCCCTGGAGAAAGTTCTCCCCTTGGCCATAGAGGACGGAACGGCCATTGATGAGCATCTCTGGCGGCTCCTCCGGGGCAACCATCGTGAGAACGCGCTTGAGAGCGTTTTCATCCGTAGAGAGCCAGACCGCATCCGGCGCGAAGGCAACGAACGCCCGGCGCCCCCCGTCCCGGAGCCGAAAGCCCTCGACCTCGCCCCACTGGACCGGCCGTGGGGCGAGCGACGGATACGCCGCGAAAAGTGCCTCCACCAGCGCCTTGGCTGCGACCGGATCGGCGATCTCCAAGCGCGCGAGCGCCGCACCCTTTTTCTCGATGAAGACGGTCCAGCGCTTCGCCCCGAGTCCGAGGATATCGCGGTCGAGGCTCTTGCCGGTCTGGCCCTCGAGCGCGGCGATCTGCGCCTGAACCAGGGTCAGCTGCAGCGGATTGTCCGCCGACATGAAGAAGTACGCGGCGCGAAGGACCTGCGCGGGCACCACCGAAGCGGTCACGAAGCCGCGTGCGTCCTCGGGCACACTCGCGGGCCAGCGCACGTCCAAGGCCGGGCCGAGGGCCGCGACGGCGCCGCTCGTGTCGCCTCGGAGGGTGGTCTCCGAGGTAATCCGCGCCTCTCGGCGATTCGGTAGCTCAACGGCGAAAGGGGTCATCTGCATGCCCGCGAGACCCAGACGGCCGATCAAGCGCGCAACGACGTCTCCCCTGGGCTGTTTCAGCAACCAGCCGAAGGCACGCGGGACGTGGATGAGCCCGCGCAAATCTGCACGGGGCGCGTAGCTCACCATCGAACGAAACGCTTCGTCGTCGGCGAGCGATGGCGACTTGGCCTCACCGAAGTCGCGCACGCGCGCGCCGTCGAGCGCCCATCCCACGCGCCCTTCCTGCAGGTGTGCGGCGACCGTGACGCTCCTTTGTCCGCCATTGAGAGTCTGGAGACTCCAACCGTTCTCCTCGCGAGCGGCTTCCGACTTCATGCCGAGCTGCGTCCACCAGCGGGCCATGATGTCCCGAAGCGCAGCAGGCTCGCGCTGCACGTCCGCGCCGAGTACGAGATCGGGCGTGCCGCTCTGCACGGTGCCGTACCACGCCGCCATGAGGCGTAGACTCGCGCTACGAACCACCCGCGCGTCGCTGCCGAGGAGGAGTGGAACCCAGCGCCGGAAAGACGAGCGCTCCAGGGTCTGCAGGCTGCGCGACGCATCTGGGATCTCCATGATCGCCAGGGGCTTCGCCTCGAAGGAGCGCTCCAGGGTCGGCCACGGTGCCGTCGCAAACAAGATGAGAAGAGCGGCCATGCCGTTCACGTGATCATCCTCCGGAGCAGCTCGAGCGCGCTGTAGGCGCTGACGATCTTATTCCGTCGTCGTTCAAACGGGTAACGCAAACGCCGGATCTCCATCTTTCCCGGTGCAGCGGCGGCCATCCAAACTGTTCCCACGGGCTTATCGTCGCTCCCCCCACCGGGGCCGGCGATGCCGCTCACCGCAACCGCGCAATCGCAGCCCGACAGCTCGAGAGCGCCTTTGGCCATTTGTGTGACCACCGCTTCACTCACGGCCCCGTGAGCTTCGAGCTGTTCGTCGCTGACCCCCAGGAGCCTCTGCTTTGCTTCGTTCGCATAGACAACCCCGCCCCCCCAGAGTACGTCCGAAGACCCGGGTACATCCGTGAGCATGTCACCGATGAGCCCGCCCGTGCACGATTCGGCGAGAACGAGTCGGTAGCCCTTGGCCCGGAGCGTCTGAAGGATCACCTCTGCGTAGCTCTCCTCGCCCGTGGTGAAGGTTTCCACTGCCAGCGCTCCCACCGCGCGAGCATGCGCGGCCTCTAGCGCCGTGACGTGCTCGACCTCGGACCGGAGGGTCACGTGAATCTCTGGAAAATGAGCCCGATACCCCTGCCGCACCATGGGGTACTCAGTGGCCAAGTCACTGAGCCTCGCGTCTACCTCGGCCTCGGCGATGCCAAAACACTTGAGAGCTCGCTTCTCGCGCGGAGTTGTCACGTCCCGGAGGGGCGCGATCAGCACCGCATCGATCATGCCGTCGAACTCGCGTGGCACACCCGGGACGGAGACAAAACGACAGCCCTCTACCACTAAGGAAAACCCTGGGGCGGTCCCGCGCGGGTTCTCGATCACCGCGGCACCGCGCGGTCGGTCCGCTTGTTTGCGTTGGTTCTCCGTGATCTTCCGGCCCCGAAAGCTCAGCATCTCTTCGATCCGCGCGACCTGTTGTTCGTCACGGACCATCCCCACCCCCGCCAAAGCGGCAAACGCTTCGGCGGTCACGTCGTCGCGAGTGGGGCCGAGGCCGCCGCTGACCACGCACACGTCAGTTCCACGCGCGATGATCGCTTTGGCTTCACGGACGATCGTGTCGATGTCGTCGAGAATCGTGGTGCGCTGTTGAATCGCGAGTCCGACCCCGTCCAAGCGCTGCGCCAGGCGGAGCGTATTGGTGTCGGCCACGCGGCCGTCGAGCAGCTCATCCCCGATCGCGAGCACCTCGATCCGTTTTGGGAGATCCATGCCCCGCACTCTGCAGCAGCGGCGTCCGAAATCAATAGAGCACGAGGTTGACGGCTACCAGCCGAGGAGAACACGCAGCCCGTGCATCACCGCGAGCCCCATCGCTCCGGCGACCAGATCGTCGACGACGACTCCGAGGCCACCGCTCACGTTTTTGTCGAACCAGCTGACCGGCGGAGGTTTCACGATGTCGAAGACGCGAAAGACCACGAACCCAACGACCGCGGTAACGGGCGTGAACGGGATGAACATGACGCATACCAACATGCCGGCGACCTCATCGATGACGATCGCGGAGACGTCGTGCGCGCCGTAGAGGGGTTCAGCGAGCGTGCTGATCCAGATCGCGAAGAGCGCAACGGCCAGGGTCACCGCGATCCACAGGAGCGCCCCGCGGCCGGAGAGCGCCCACCAGATCGGGATCGCGCCCAGCGTTCCCCAAGTCCCCGGAGCGAAGGGGATGAGCCCCAGACCGAGCGAGCTCGACGCGGCGATCACCAAACGGTCGCGCGTGCTCTCGAGCGTGGGCTGGGTGTTTGGTTTGTTGCGCATCATGGGAACGAGAGACTAAGGAGCGATACACCCCAGCAAGGGGCCCACACCGCGACTCGGGACAGGTCATAGGCCATGCGTGACGAAGGCGAAAAGAAAAAGCCCCTCGGACGTCAGTACATCACTCGAGAGGGGTACGAAACGCTCAGCCGCGAGCTGCAGCAACTCTGGAAAGTGGAGCGCCCCCGGGTCACCCACGAGGTCGAGGTCGCCGCCGCCCACGGCGATCGCTCGGAGAACGCCGAGTACATCTACGGCAAGAAGCGCTTGCGCGAGATCGACCGTCGATTGCGCTACTTGAAGCGGCGGATCGAGGAGGTCACGATCGTCGATGAAGCTCCGTCTCATCGAGAACGGGTGTTTTTTGGCGCCTTCGTCACCGTCGTCAACGTCGCAGGAGAAGAGTCGCGCTATCGGATCGTGGGGGCGGACGAGACGGACGCGAAACGAGGGTACATCAGCATCGACTCACCGCTCGGCCGAGCGCTGATGGGCAAAAACCTCGACGATGAGGTCCGCGTTCGCCGCCCCAAGGGCGAAACGGTCCTAGAGATCGTGGACATCGAATACGCCGCGGAGCGCTGAAGCCTGTTCCATGAGCACCGCAAAATTTGCGACATCGTGACTCCACTGCCACGACAGGACCGCGAAGCCCCAGCGCCTAACCGCGTAACTCACCTTTTTCATTGGATATTTTTCAACGGCGCGAAATTTGCTCGCTGAACCTTTGGGATGAAGTCACGGGTTTTGATCGCGGTTTTGCTGGTGGGCGGGTGCTCCGACGAGTCGGCGCTCAGCGGCCCCCTCGCGGTCACGAGCCCGGCCGCGGTGACGGCCCCACTAGCGAACGCCGGACCGGATGCGGAGGTCCTCCGGGGATTTCCGACCGTCTTGCGGGGTGCCGGCTCCTACCACCCGGGCGGCGCGTCGTTCAACGCGCGCTGGGAGCAGGTGGAAGGCGCACGCGTACCTCTCTCCAACCCCGAGTCCCTCCAGCCTACTTTCATCGCCGCTCTCGAGGAGCAGGAGCTCGTTTTCGAGCTGACCGTCGATGACGGCGCATTCAGCACCGTCGACCAGGTCACGCTCAAAGTCGTTCGCAAACCCACGCGCGTCGCGCCGACGGTGCGTGCCGGCCCCGATCGAATCGTCGCCTCATCGCAGGACGCGACCCCATCCGGCGACGAAGCGGCGGCAGCAGGACTCACGCCGGTCTGGGAATCGGTGGTGATCTCCCCTTCGCCCTTTGCGCGCGTTCGACGGGAATACGACGGCCCGCGGGTGTTCAGGGTGACTGCCTCTCGCGACGGACTCAGCTCGGCGCCGGACTACCTGCTCCTTCGGCGGCCGGACGCGGAGGAAAGCAACAACGCGGCGGTGAGTCGCCAGGCCCCGACGGGGAGCCTCATCGCCTCATCGGACCTGGTGGAGCCCGGTGAAACCTTCGAGCTCGACGCGAGTGGAACGACCGACGCCAACGGCGACGCTTTCACGGTCCGATGGGAGCAGCTTCGGGGTGAGCCCGTCTTCTCGACGGACGACGCGGGGGCGCTCGTACGCTCCCTGACCGCCCCCGTCCGCCCCCAGGAGCTGGTCTTTCGCGTTTATGCCAGTGATGGGCGGTTGGAATCGGCGCCGGCGGAAGTGCGAATCGTCGTGCGTCCACGGGACCGTGACGACGGGATCCAGGTGGGTGCGGGATTGGACCTCAGAAGCCGCCCGGGGCGACCGGTCGTGTTGAACGCCGCGCAGGTGGTCGACGCCAAGACGGACGGGACTCTCGCCTACGAATGGGTGCAGACCTTCGGCAGTGACGTCGACCTCGAAGTCGACGAAGGCGGCAACGCCCGATTCTCAGCGTCCGAGCCGGATGTTTTCGCCTTTGCGCTGACCGCCTCCGATGAGGACCTCATTTCCGCACCAGCCGTCTCAACGGTCACCGTCGTCGGGCCGGAAGAAAACGCGGGACCTAGCGTCTTTATCTGCAGCTCGGCGCAGTCCCCGGAGCCCGGGCAGGTGGTCGTTCTCGCCACCCGCATCTTCGACCCAGAAGGTGACGCCCTGCTCGCCCCTGAATGGCGAGGGCCAGAAGGCCTCAACATCGGCGACATGAGCACTCCGAGCGCCGGTCAAACCTGCGCCGGCGATGCACCGACGAGCCATGGAGGCCCGGAAGGTAGCGCTGCGGTGACGTCGATCGCCTTCGAGATGCCCGACAGCCTCGATCCCGTGACCATCGAGCTCGAAAGCTGCGACGAGCTCGAAAAATGCACGGTGCACGAGGTCGAGTTCATTCGCGCCGAGTGACGCCATACCGGACGTCGAAGAGTCTAGCCACTCAACGACGCCGTCGCTTCTGGCGTGTCTTCTTCGCATTGGTGGCAGCCAGCCACAGATTGTCCGCGATGCTGCATTTGGCGATCCGACTGTAGTCGCGGAGGGTCGCGACGGTGACGGTTTTCGGCTCGTCCGGATCGGCGCCGAGGCGGCAGGCGTAGGTCCCCTCGTTCATGGTCTTCGCGCCCTGGAGATACTCAACCTCCAAGAGACAAGACTCAAGGCTCGCGTCCCGCGGCGTGGCGTTGATTTTTAGGACCAGTTGGCCGTCGGCGCGTCGCCGCCGGTCGGTCGGATCGAGCACACGAAAACGCCGCTTCTTTAGCTCATCGCGCACTGCCGTTTCGAGATACTCGGCTTCCGGACCGATCACACCGAGCGCGATGCGCAACCCCAGGCCCTGCCGAGGGCTCGGACATCCGTAGGACTCCGGTTTCCCGGGCGAGGCTTTAGCTTTCGGCTCTGGGCTCTTCGGTGCCGCTTCGACCTTCTCGCGAAAACGCTCCTTCACCACCGCCTCTTGCTCGGGCGCCGGAAGGCTCGCGGTGGGGACGCGCGCCAGGGCGTAGACCGAGTCGTCAGGCGCGTAGTAGTGATCGACGATCTGAACCCCCCACAACGTGTTCGCACTGAATAGCTTCACCGAGCCGCCCCGCTGCTCGATGTGAAAGCTCACGCAACGCGAGATCTCCGCCCGGGCCCGATTGTCCGCTGCTATCACGGCGAGCGCCGGGTTCGCGGTCTTCGCGACCCCTACGCCGAAGAGCACCTCCTCGCCCTCGTCGCGGTAGCGGCCGCAGCCGAAGCCGATCCACCTGGGCACTCCCTCGACGTCCTTCTCGTCAAAAGACTCGGGGACGACGTTTGGGATTTCCGCCGGTTGAATCCGGGTTTCGCGCTGCAGAGTCGTGAGTGCCCGATCGAGCTCGGACTCCGCCTGCGCACGCTCTTCTGAGGCCATCGGGACCTTCTCGAGGGCCTTGGCCATCGACGACTCTGGCGCGGTGGCGATCGCGAAGGTGCGCGCGCCATCGGGAGTGGTCCAGGTTGCACGCACTTCGACGCCGTCCAACGTCGCTTCATCGAGACTCTTGCGAACCTCCTGTCGGACCATGTCGCCAAAGAGGCTGTCACGACCGCGCGCCTGGGGCGCTTGTCGCGGCGCGGCGGCGTCGAGGAGGATCTGAGAGAGTCGTTTGCGGGCCGCGAGACCGGCGCGGGCTCGCGCAGCGGCTGGCTCGGCTCCAGAGGCTTCGCCGACCGCAAAGACCAGACGCGCGCCGTCGAGCTCGATCACCCCCGTATCCTCTTCCACCCAGGCCGGCGCGGTGCCGGCAAGAGCGAGCGAGCAGCCGCAGCTCACGCTCACAACAGCGAATAGACGCGCGACCACGCAAACCTCCCAGCCGAATGCGTATGGTTTTTCCGGGGGCAGACGAAGCTCGAGCACCGAATATTCACGCCGCCCTGGCGCCACGCCCTGAGGGAGGTGAGCCAATACCAAAAAATCCTCAGGACGGGCGCGAACGCGGCGCTCTGGGTGAAGGGCGCCGCGCAGGTGGCAGCTACTCGACCTTTCGGCGGAGAAACGCCGGGATGTCGATTTCATCCTCGGCAACTTCGCTCTGGTCGTTCGGCGCCCGGACCTTGGCCAAGCGCTCTTGTTCCCAGCGGTTCCGGATCACCGTCGGAATGTCGTGAGGCTCCTTGTTGATCGGAAGATCGGTGACATTGGCGCGCCCCCGCTCTGCCTGGTCGAAGCCCGTCGCGATCACGGTCACTTTGATGTTCTCGCCCATCGATTCATCGATGACCGAACCGAAAATGATGTTGGCGTCTTCATCCGCTGCTTCGTGGATCAGCGTCGAGGCCGCGTTGATCTCGTGCAGCCCCATGTCCGGACCGCCCGTTACATTGATCAAGATCCCCGTTGCACCGTCGATGCTCACATCCTCGAGCAGCGGCGAGCTCACCGCCTGCGTCGCCGCATCGATCGCCCGCCGCTCGCCTTTCGCGATCCCCGTGCCCATCAGTGCCATGCCCTGATCCGTCATGATCGTGCGGACGTCTGCGAAGTCGACATTGACGATCCCGTGGAAGGTGATCAGGTCACTGATCCCTTGCACGGCGTTCAAGAGCACCTCGTCAGCTTTTTTGAAGGCGTCCATCATCGACGTCTTGTCGTCGGTGATCGACAGCAGTCGCTGATTCGGAATCGTGATGAGCGTGTCCACCGCGTCCCGGAGCGCAAGAATGCCCTGTTCCGCGTGCCGACGACGCCGATTGCCCTCGAAAAAGAAGGGCTTGGTCACGACGCCGACCGTGAGCGCGCCGAGGGAGCGGGCGATCGATGCGATGACGGGCGCCGCCCCGGTCCCGGTTCCGCCTCCCATTCCCGCGGTCACGAAGACCATGTCCGCCCCCTCGAGGACTGACGCGATCTGCTCCTGATCCTCGAGCGCTGCCTCTCGGCCCACGTCCGGGTTGGCGCCTGCTCCGAGTCCCTTCGTCAGCGTGCTGCCGAGTTGAATCTTCACCGGCGCCAGGTTGTTGCCCAGGGCCTGTTGATCCGTGTTGGCCACGGCGAACTCGACGCCGGCAATGCTGCCCTCGATCATCGTGTTCAAAGCGTTGCCGCCACCGCCGCCGCAGCCGATCACCTTGATCACTGCGCCGTTACTGTTGATGTCTCCTAGCTCGATCATTTTCCCCTCCAAAGGAATTGAGTGTCTTTGCTCATCTGGTCGCGCAACCAGATCAGAACAGCTCCCTAAACCAGCTGCTCATGCGATGACGGACTTTTCCGTACACGTTGTCGTCTCGGATCTTGAAGTGCCTGTGCTCCACGTGCTCGCAGCCGTAGAGAACGAGTCCCACGCCCGTGGCGTACATGGGGTTACGGACCACATCGACGAGGCCGCCGATGCCTTGCGGTACCCCGAGGCGTACCGGCAGTCCCAAGATGTCCTCAGCGAGCTCTGGCATCCCGTCGAGCAACGTCGTTCCACCGGTGATCACGACTCCGCTTGCGAGGAGGTCCTCGTAACCGGTCCGCTGAATTTCCTGATGCACGAGCGAGAACATCTCTTCGACACGGGGCTCGATGATCTCGGTGAGAATCTGCCGCGACAGAGTCCGAGGCTTGCGTCCGCCAACGCTCGGAACCTCAATGGTCTCATCCGCCTCCACCATGGACGACATTGCGCAGCCGGCGCGTTGCTTGATCCGTTCCGCGTCGTCCATCGGCGTCCGCAACCCGACCGCGATGTCGTTGGTGATGTGGTCACCCCCGACGGCGAGAACACTCGTGTGAATGATGCTGCCCTCGGTCCAGATCGCGAGGTCGGTCGTCCCGCCGCCGATGTCGATGAGCGCGACCCCCAGGTCCTTCTCATCTTTCGAGAGCACGGCCTCCGACGATGCGAGCTGCTCCAGAACGATATCGCTGACGTTCAGGCCCACCCGCTGAGCACACTTCACGATGTTCTGGGCGCTGGTCACCGCACCAGTGACAATGTGGACCTTCGCTTCGAGCCGCACACCGCTCATGCCCAACGGCTCTTTGATACCGTCCTGTTGGTCGATGATGAACTCCTGCGGAAGAATGTGAATCACTTCACGGTCGAGCGGGATCGCGACCGCCCGAGCCGCATCGATCACCCGATCCACATCCGGCTGCTGAACCTCTTTGTCCTTCACCGCCACGATGCCGTGGCTATTGAATCCTCTGATGTGGCCGCCGGCGATCCCCGCGTAGACCGTCGAGATCTCACACCCCGCCATCAGCTCCGCCTCCTCGATCGCCGCCTTGATCGACTCGACCGTGGATTCGATGTTGATGACCACACCCTTGCGCAGCCCCCGGGAGGGATGCGTCCCAATTCCTACGATGTCCACACCATCCGCGGTGACTTCACCGACGATGGCGCAGATCTTCGTGGTCCCGATATCGAGACCACAGATCAAATCACCTTTACTCACTGGCTCACCTCACTGATTGTTTCTGAGTTTCCGATCGATTCGTTGACACGAAGACGCGACTGAACCCGCGTGGGGTGTTTCCGCCCGTCGGCCCAGACCAGCGCGGGGGTCAGGGATCGCCGACCGAGCTCGATGAGCGAGCGCGCCGCGAGCGCGACGCGTGAATGAGGTTCGGGCCCGAGAGCCAGGGTCACCGGCTCGCCGTCGGCCACCGGCGGTCGCGTCACCACCGACCAGCCGAGCGCCGCGTCGTAGTGCACTTCTTCGAGCTCGCCGACGGTGTCGAGCCAACCATCGAGCTCTTCGGCGAGCGCGATCGCCGAAAGCAGGAGCCGCTTCGATTCGTTCGGGTCGCGCGTCACCAGGTCCCGGTCGATCCCCGTCACCAGCGGCAACGCGCGCGGATCGTTCGTGCTCCAACGCTTGAAGACCTCGCCTTCGGCGTTCACGAGGTAGAGTCCTTCGAGGGTCAACAACGCCGCCGGTCGATGCTCCACGACCTCGATCTTCACTCGGTCTGGGAAGACGCGCACCACCGTCGCATCGGCGACCCACGGATGCCGACGCACATTCTTCGCGGCTTCGTCGAGCTCGACACTGAGAATCGATTGCCCCTCGCGCACGCCCGCGTAGGCGAGAATCGCGGCGGTGCCCGATGCCCGTGCGCCGTTGATATCGATGTGTTTGACCGCTAGTCGCTCCGAGGACTCGAGTGCCCGAAAGCCCCACCATACGCCCGCACTCAGCGCCAAGAAAGCGAGCAGCGCTCCCGAGAGCCAGAGCGTAGGACGCCACGGGACCGCCACCTTCGGGGTGCGCGGCGCCTTCGGCTTCGCCGCGGGCTTCTTCGTCTTGTGCCGCGGGCGCTTGCGCGCCGGAGCCGCAGCCGACTCGCTGCGGTCGATCCGCGGCGCGTGCCGATACATCGATTTCACGACTCACCTCCCCGGTCACGGAGCCGCTCCAGCAACGCTTCACCCGCTTGCCAAATGTTCCCAGCTCCGAGGGTGAGCACGAGATCGCCCTCCTCCACCAACGACTCGAGCTTGGCAGTCACGGCTTCCGCGCTTCCGGCGTACTCCACGTGCTGGTGCCCGTGGCTTCGGATCACTTCAACGAGCTTCTCCGCATCGATCCCGGGGATCGGTGCCTCGCTCGCCGCATAGACGTCTGCGACGAGCAAGCGGTCCGACGCATTGAACGCCCCGGCGAACTCCTCGAGAAGGTCACGGGTCCGGCTATAGCGGTGCGGCTGAAACGCAACGACCAAACGTCGCCGGTAGGCTTCTCGTGCCGATTCGAGAGTCGCCCGAATCTCTGCCGGGTGATGGCCATAGTCGTCTACGACGAGTATACCCTGCTCCTCTCCCTTGAGCTCGAAGCGCCGACCGATTCCTTCGAACTGCGCAAGCGCTTCGGCCGAGGTGGAGAAGTCGACACCCACTTCTTCGGCGACCGCGATCGCCGCCAGCGCGTTCAGGATGTTGTGACGCCCGATCATATTCAGGGTCACCGGCCCGAGCAGCTCGCCCTTGCGCTTGACCTCGAAGCGCATGGCCCCTTCGAGAGCTTCTATGTTGTCCGCGCTGTAGTCTGCCTGCGCGGAGAAGCCGTAGGTCACGTGGCGCTTTTCGAGCCGCGGGAGTGCCGCCTGTACCGTCGGGTGGTCGAGGCAGACGACGCAGATTCCGTAGAAGGGAACCTTGTTGGCAAATTCGACGAAGGCATCGACGATCTGCTCGAGGCCACCCTTCCAGTGGTCAAGGTGCTCTCGATCGATATTCGTGATCACCGCGATGGTAGGAATGAGCTTCAGAAAGGAGCCGTCGCTCTCGTCGGCCTCCGCAACCATGTACTCGCCTTCCCCGAGCTTCGCATTGGAGCTGATCGAGCGCAGGCGGCCCCCTATGACCATCGTCGGGTCGATCCCACCGTGGTCGAGAATCGTGGCGACGAGTGAGGTGGTCGTCGTCTTGCCGTGCGAGCCGGCCACGGCGATGCCGTACTTCAAGCGCATGAGCTCGGCGAGCATCTCCGCTCGACGAATCACCGGGATCCCGCGAGCACGGGCTTCGCTCACCTCGGGATTCGCAGGATCGATAGCGCTCGACACCACGACCACGTCCGCGTCCACGACGTGCTCGCGCTCGTGGCCCAGGAAGACCGTGGCGCCCATCTTCTGGAGGCGCGCCGTCACCGCAGAGCGCGCGATATCCGAGCCTCGAACATCGTAGCCGAGGTTGAGGAGCACCTCGGCGATCCCGCTCATCCCGATACCACCGATCCCGATGAAGTGAAGACGATTGGCGCGGTCTCTAAACACGGCTGACCTCCTGAAGCGCATCGGCGATGTCGCGCACGGCCGAGGGTTTGCCCTGTGCGCGCGCGGCCGATGCCATCGCCGCGAGCCTCGCGGGACCGAGAGCCTGAATTTCGCGAATCAGTCGTTCGGCGCTGAGCTCGCTCTGAGGCACGTGAATCGCCCCGCCGGCCTGTGCGAGCACCTGCGCGTTTGCGCTCTGGTGATCGTCAACGGCGAAGGGAAAAGGGACCAGAATCGACGGGCGGCCACACACGGTCAGCTCAGCGATCGTACTGGCGCCACTGCGGCAAACCACGAGATCGGCGTTGCGATAGGCGTCGGCCATGTCGTCGATGAAGGGCAACACCGCGACGGTCGCCCCCCCCGCGCGATAGGCAGCCGCAACGCGTTCCGCATCTGCTTTGCCCGTTTGGTGGGTGACGGACCATCCGAGCTCTGAGAGCCTTGGGGCGATCTCCACCCAGACTTCATTCAGAGCCCGCGCCCCCTGCGAGCCGCCGAAGACCAAAATGCGGAGCGGTTCCTGCGCTTCGTAGACCTCGTCGCGAACGGGCAGAAAGTCGGCGCGGACCGGATTCCCCAGAACCAGAACCTTGCCCGACGGAAAACCCTGTGTGGGCAGGGAGGCGAATACGCGATCGACGAGGCGTCCGAGGATTTTGTTGGTAAAGCCGGGAACCGCGTTTTGCTCCATCACGACGCAGGGCACGCCCATCAGCTTGGCGGCGAGGACTGCGGGGCCCGCCGCATAGCCACCGACACTCACCGCTACATCGGGTGAGCGGCGTCGAATCAGAGACATCGCGCGCAGCATGGCGATCGGCAGGCGGGCGAGACCACGAGCCATGCCCAAGAGCCCCGTGCGGCGCAGACCAGAGACCGGCAGGAGCTCGAGCTCGAATCCCGCTTTCGGTACTGCTCGGGTTTCAATGCCGCGCTCCGTGCCGACGAACACCACTTCCGTCTCCGGCGCGCGGGACGTGAGCTCCTGCGCCAAGGCAATCCCCGGGAAGAGGTGCCCGCCCGTGCCGCCACCTGCGATCAAGACCGTCATGGTCATGCCTTCTCCTCAGCACCGGAGCGGCTGTCGCGCGAGATGCCGGCGAGGAGGCCGAGCGCGGCGAGGGTCGCGACGATGTTCGAGCCACCGTAGCTCACGAGGGGGAGCGGCAGGCCTTTCGTTGGGAGCAGTCCGGTGACGACCCAGAGGTTGAAGAGCGCCGGCACGGCGATGAGCGCAACGATCCCGATCCCGAGGTAGCGGTCGAAGCTCGCCTCGGCGCGCAGCGCCGCCCGGCTGCCGCGCAGGATCAGCGCGCCAAACAGGAGCAGAAGCAGCAAGACACCGGCAAAGCCGAGCTCTTCGGCGTAGATGGCGAACACGAAGTCCGTGTGCGCCTCCGGTAGGAAGAAGAGCTTCTGCCGACTTTCACCGAGGCCCCTTCCAAATGGGCCGCCCGCACCGATCGAAATCAACGCTTCGGTGAGCTGATAGCCGATGCTCCCGCGGTGCTCGATCGGGTCGAGCCAGGCGATGATGCGCTTCAGCCGATAGCCCTCCATCAGCATCGAGTACACGACGGGCAAACCTGCGAGAAGCAGCGCGAAGACGTAGCGCAGCCGCAAGCCGCCAACGAAGACCATGGCGAGAGCGATGGTCTCGGCCACCAGAGCGGTACCGAAATCCGGCTCCAGCACGATCAGGGCGATGGGGAGCTGCACCAGAGCCAGCGGCCCGAGCAGACCGCGCCCCGGCCGACCCTCTTCCTCGCGCCGCGCGAGCGCCGCGGCGAGGGTGATGACCACCGCGATCTTTGCGATCTCGGACGGCTGCATCGTCAACGCACCGAACCGGATCCAGCGACGCGCTCCGCCGGCTTCGTGACCGAGGCCGGGGATCAGCACCGCAACGCAGAGCAACGACACGGCGAGAAGAATCCAGCTCGAGTGGCGGCGCAGGAGATCGCGCGGCACGTGGGCCGCGAGGAGAAAGGCGAGCGCACCGACCGCGATCCGGGTCGCCTGGGCCGACAGGAAGTGCGTGCTCGAGTCGTAGTTGCGCGATGCGAACACGGCGCTGCTGCTGTAGACCATGATGAGCCCGATCCCCACGAGCGCACCGATCGCTGCGAGGAGAAAGCCGTCGATCCGCGGCTCCGTTGCCACCCGCGTACTCATCGTGTCCTCTCGACTCCTGCCAAACGCGCCACCGCGGAGCGAAAGGCGTCGCCCCGTTCCCGGTAGTTGTCGAATTCATCGAAACTCGAGCAGGCCGGTGCTAGAAGAACGACGTCGCCGGCCTCCGCGAGGCTCACCGCGCGCTCGAAGGCGTCCCTAAAGCCACTCACAGACTCAGTCGGCACCACCGTCGAAAGCGCGGCGAGCAATCCCTCGCGCGCCGCGCCGTAGCATAGAGCGACCTTGACCCGGCTCTGGACCGCATCACGCAGCTTCGCGTAGCCCCCGCCTTTTTCGACACCGCCCGCCAAGAGCACGACCGGTCGCTCCATCGCGGCGACGGCAGTGGCCGCAGCGTCGTCGTTCGTCGCCTTGGAGTCGTTGATGAAGCGGACCCCCTGCATCTCGCCGACGAGCTCCAGTCGATCGGAAAGACCGACAAAGCTCGAGTAACCCGAGAAATCCTCGACTCCGGCGGCACAGGCACAGGCGAGTGCAGCCATGCCGTTTTCCAGGTTGTGACGGCCGGGGAGGCGCGAATTGCGGGGCTCGAAACCATCGAGCTTCCCTGCTGCGCCCCAACCGCGGATGCGCCCCTCGCTGAACGTCACCCCGTCGGGGCTCGGGAGAGTCTCGTCCTCCGATGAGAACCACCAAACCGTCGCGGACGTGCGCTCGGCGAGGCGTGCAGACTCCGGGTCCCGAGCGTTCAGAACCGCTACGTCGTCTGCTCCGAGATTCTCGACCAAACGGGATTTCGCGAGGGCGTAGTCCTCGAATCGGTCGTAGCGCTCGCCGTGATCGGGCGTGATGTTGAGGACAGCCCCCACGCTGAAGCGCGCGCGGTAGGCGGTTTCCAGCTGAAAGCTCGACAGCTCGACGACGAAGAGCTCCGGGTCGACGATTTCGTCGCGCCAGGACACCAGCGGGGTTCCGAGATTGCCTCCGACGAACGCACGGACACCCGCCGCACGCGCGATGTGCCCGGTCCACGCGGTGGTCGTGCTCTTGCCGTTGGTGCCGGTGATCGCAATCGAGGGCGCGGGGAGCGCACCGACCAACTCGAGCTCACCGAAGACGGGAACCCCACGGCTGAGGACCCTCTGCACCATCGGCTGCCGTGGATCGGCTCCGGGCGAGATGATCACTGCGTCGCAGTCGTCGAACGCGTCGTCGCTCTCCGCTCGAGGCTCCAAAGCCAATCCAGCCACATCGACGTCCGCGCGTCGGTCGACGACTACGAGCTCGAAGCCCCGCAGGTTTGCTTCCTCCGCCATGGCGCGTCCCGCGACGCCAAAGCCGAGCAGGCCCAGACGCTGACCTCGTGGGTCCGCCAGGAGAGCGTCGAGGCGACCCATGGCCGCGCTGCTGAGGGTGAGACGACTCATCGCAGTTTCAACGTCACCAATCCGAAGAGGGCCAACATGATCGACGCGATCCAGAAGCGGACGATGATCTTCGGCTCGGCCACCCCCTGCAGCTCGAAGTGGTGGTGGATCGGTGCCATGCGAAACACCCGACGCTTGAACATCTTGTAGCTCGCCACCTGGGTAATGACACTCAGTGCCTCAAGCAGGAAGACTCCATGAATGATCGCACTCAAGAATTCGTTCTTGGTCAGGACCGCTATCGTTCCGAGGCCACCACCAAGCGAAAGAGAGCCGACATCTCCCATGAAAACGGTCGCCGGGAAGGTGTTGAACCAGAGAAAGCCGATCCCAGCGCCGGCGATCGCCGCGCACACGACAGCGAGCTCGCTCACCCCGGGCACAAAGGGAATGTTCAGGTAACGCGCGAGATTGAAGTCGACCCAGGTGCCATCTGTGTTGAAGGTGATCACGAGGCCAGCGACGTAGGCGAGCACGAGGAAGGTCGCGGCACTCACAATCGTCGGTCCGATCGCCAGGCCATCGAGCCCGTCGGTGAGATTCACCGCGTTGCTCGTCCCGATGATCACGAACAGAACGAAAGGCACATAGAGCCAACCGACGTCCGGGTGGAAGCGGCTGACCGCAACAAAAGGAAATGCGATACGGGTGTCGAACTCGAAGCCCGCGCCAGGGATGAGACCATCATGGGCGGCCCAGAGCAGTCCCACCACGGAAAGCAGCACCGCCAGCTGCCACAGAAGCTTGTATCGGCCGGAGAGTCCCTTTGAGTTCTTCTTGCGAATTTTGCGGTAGTCGTCGACGAAGCCGATGGCGCCGAAACCAAGGAGGACGATCAGGACGGACCAGACCAGGACGTTGCTCAGGTCGGACCAGAGCAAGGAAGCGGACAGCACCGAGAACAGGATGAAGAGCCCGCCCATGGTCGGAGTACCGCTCTTCTTCTGGTGCTGCTCCGGTGTATCCTCGCGCACGTTGCTGACGCCATGCTGAAACGCTCTCAGCCACTCGATGAAGCGGGGAAAGAGCCAGAGGGTGAGGAGAAGCGCGGTCAGCGCCGCGGCGGGGATCCGGAAGGACGGATACTGAAACACCCGAAACGGACCCGGATCTGCCATGCGCGAAAACAACTGGTAGAGCATCAGTCGCCCCCGCTTTCGATGTGTTCGACCACGCGCTCCATTCGCATTCCCCGGCTTCCCTTCACCACGAGCCAGTCTCCTGGCCGAAGCTCGGCGTCCAGCGCGGCGACGAGCGACTCCATGCTCTCGAATGCATCGCCCCGCGCACCGGCCGCAGACGCTCCCGCCGCGGTCGCATCGGCAAAGTCACCGAGGGCCAAGACCCACTCGATTCCGTTCTTCACCGCGTTCTCGCCCGTCTCTCGATGCAACGCCCGTGCCTGCTCTCCGAGCTCGAGCATGTCCCCAAGGACCGCGATCTTGCGACCGCCGCTCAGTGACGCGAGCGTTGCAAAAGCCGCCTCCATCGATTGTGGATTTGCGTTATAGGAATCGTCGAGGATCGAGACCCCGATCCCGAGATCACGCCGGATCACCAATCGAGACCCCGGCAAGACCACCGACTCGAGTGCCCCAACCGCGTCTACCAGATCGACGTCGAGGGCAATGGCTACGGCGACCGCCGCCGCCGCATTCATGGCGTTGTGTACCCCGGGCAGAGGCAGTCGCGCGCGGTGTCGGGCGCCCGCGACTTCGATCTCGAGCGTGATGCCCGCCGCTTCCGCCCGGGCGTCGATCAGACGGACCTCCGCGTCGCCAGCCCGGCCAAACCGGATCTGGCGCTGACCGTGAAGGAGCGGGACGGAGACGGACTGCACGAGCGTGTCGTCCGCGTTCACCACCGCGACCGCATCCGCCGGCAAATGCTCGTAGAGCTCACCTTTCGCCCGGGCGATGTTTTCGAGGGAGCCTAGTTTTTCGATGTGAGCCGGTCCCACCAGGGTGATCAGCCCAACATCGGGCTCGGCGATACGGGTGAGCTCCGCGATCTCGTGGCGCTCGTTCATGCCCATCTCCACCACCGCCGCCCATTCGTCCGCCCAGTCGAAGAGCGTGAGGGGAACACCGATGCGGTTGTTGAGGTTGCCCCGGGTCTTGTGGGGCGTGCCCTTCGGCGAGAGCGCAGCGGCGACAAGCTCTTTGGTGGTGGTCTTACCGTTGGATCCGGTGATTCCAACGACGGGACCTCCGTGCAGCCGCCGAATGTGGCGAGCGATGCGGCCGAGCGCGACCAACGTATCATCGACAATAATGAGTGGCAGAGGGGCCTCGTCAGCCGCACCACGCGCGTCCACGACCGCGGCGAGGGCGCCCGCGTCCTTTGCCTGCTGCAGAAAGGCATGCCCATCAAAGCGCTCACCACGCAGCGCCACGAAGAGGCTGCCAGGCGGCAGGGACCGAGTGTCGGTCCCCACCGCCTGGACCTCATTTGGGAGCCCCCCTCCAGGGCTTTGTCCCTCGGCGGCTCGCGCAAGCGCGCCGAGATCCCACGAAGCCATGTCCTAGCCTCCAAGCGCGGACAGCACGCCCCTCGCGACCTCTCGGTCATCGAAGTGCCGCCGCTCATCTCCAACGATCTGGTAGTCCTCGTGTCCTTTGCCCGCGATCAGTACGACGTCCTCCCGGCTCGCTGCGCGGATCGCTGCTCCGATCGCGCTCGCGCGATCGAGAATCACATCGTAGTTCTCGCCCCGTCGGCCACCCGCGTTACCGAGTCCGCGCTCCACGGCCCGGGCGATCAGCATCGGGTCTTCGCTCCGCGGATTGTCATTCGTCACGTAGGTGAAGCTCGCGCCCTGTGCAGCCGCCGCCCCCATCGCAGGTCGCTTGCCCGCGTCCCGGTCGCCGCCACACCCCATGACGCAGAGCACACGTCCGGGGGTGAGAGGCCGAAGCACCGCGAGGGCCTTCTCGAGGGCATCGGGCGTGTGCGCGTAATCCACGAACACGAGCGGTTGACCCGGCTCGCTCACACGCTCGAGCCGCCCTGGGACCGCGTTGACGTGCGCGATCCCGGTGGCGACGCTCTCCGAGCTGATACCGAGAGCGAGCCCGGTCGCTACGGCCGCCAAGACGTTCGATACGTTGAACTCGCCAACCAGTGGCGACCGCACTTCAAAGTTCTCGCCCGCGCAACGAATCGTCGCGCGAATCCCGTCGATGTCGTGTTCCACTTCGTCCATGGTCACCCGGGCGTCCGCCGCGAGACCGTACGTCCAGCTCTCCGGGTCAACGAGCCTACGACCGTAAGCGTCATCGATGTTTAGCACGGAAACCCCGCCCGCCTTGCGTCGCTCCCGGAAGAGCATCGCCTTGGCCTCGAAGTAGGCTTCCATCGTGTCGTGGTAGTCGAGATGGTCGCGACTCAGATTCGTGAACACCGCCGCATCAAAGGAGACCCCCGCCACTCGGTGTTGGTGCAACGCGTGAGAGCTGACTTCCATCGCAAGCGCGTCTGTCCCGTCATCGACCAGCTCGCGGAGCATTCGCGCGAGCTCTAACGGTCCAGGGGTCGTCAATCCCGTCTCGAGGCGAACGCCGCCGCGGCGAAGTCCCAAGGTCCCCAGGACCGCCGTGTCTTTCCCCGCGGCGGCGAGCACGCCGCCGAGAAGCGTTGCGACCGTTGTCTTTCCGTTCGTCCCGGTCACCCCAACTACGGTCATCGCGTCGTCGGGTGCGCCGTAGAAACGTCGCGCAGCGAGCGCAAACGCTCGGCGACTGTCTTCGACCTGCACCCGGGGCACGGGAACATCGAGGGCACGCTCGACCATCACCGCAACGGCCCCCTGCTCGACCGCGGACGCGACGAAGCGGTGACCGTCGAGGCGAGTTCCGGGAATCGCGACGAAAAACGTGCCCGGCGCCACCACCCGTGAGTCCGAGGTGATCGCGCGGATCTCCACGTCGCTCCCGTCGAGGCGATGCTCAAAATCCTTGAGGAGAGTGCTCAGCATCATCGCGACTCCCCCGGAGCGGCGAGAGTGAGGACGAGTCCGCCTCGCACGGGCTGTCCGGGGCTCGGTTTTTGAGCCACTACCACTCCGCTACCTTCGATCGAGAGCGGGACCCGAAGGCTCGCCCGGGCATAGCGCTCCACCGCCTGGTGTGCGGTCATGCCAATGAATGACGGAGTTCCACCCTTTGCGGCGGCCAGGGCTGCTTGCAGCGCCGCCTCGTGTCCACTCGGAAGTGCACCCGAGGCCTCCTCGGGTACGACCTCGGAGACCGCGTCCGCGGGGATCAAGGAGTCGTCGGGTACGCGGCCGAGCTCCCGCATGGTGTCACTCGCCACTTGCGAGAAGATTGGTGCGGCGACCGCGCCACCTCCGTGAACGGGCTTCGGGTCGTCGATCGCCACGACGATTACGACCGCCGGGTCATCGGCGGGAACAAACCCGGCGAACACGGAAATGAAAGCCTCGTTCGAGTAGCCGCCGCTGATGCGGTCGATCTTCTGAGCTGTTCCCGTCTTGCCCGCGACCGCATAGCCCTCGATCTGCGCTCGCGTACCCGTGCCACCGGGCCCGGTGGCGAGCTGAAGAGCCCGACGCAAACGAGCGGTCGCTCCCCGGGAGAATACGCGCCGCATCTTCTGAGGAGGTCGGGCCTGCTCCCCTTCGGGTCCAAGCAGCGCATCAACGAGTCTCGGCTCCAGGTAGACACCGTCGGCCGCGAGAGTACGGTAAGCGGCGGCAAGCTGTATGGCGCTAACGGCCACTCCGTGTCCGAATGAGATGTTGGCGAGACCAACGTCGCTCCAACTCTCGTGCTTACGAACGATGCCCGCGGTCTCCCCGGGAAGCTCGATGCCCGTGCGAACACCGAATCCGAGATCGGACAGGAGCGCGCCGAGCTCCCGGCGACCAAGACTCTGGCCGACGCGGATCGCGCCGATGTTCGAGGACTTCTGAATGATCGTGTCGAGTCCCAGCCAGCCATAGCCTTTGCCGTCGCGAATCGTGTGTCCGTCGATTTCGAGGTGGCCGTTCTCGCAGAAAATGATCGCGTTTTCCGCGACAGTCCCGCGGTCGAGGGCCCGGCCGATCACAAAGGGTTTCATGGTCGAGCCCGGCTCGAAGACGTCGGTTACCGCCCGATTGCGTCGGGTCGATGCATCCGAGGCACCGACTTCGTTCGGATTGAAGCGCGGCTCCACCGCCATCGCGAGAACATCCGCATCTTTGACTCCGAGCACCACAGCGACTCCGCTGGCCGCATCGAATCGCTTCATCGCGTCGCGCAGAGCGCTCTCGGCCGAGTTCTGGATCGATGAGTCGAGGGTGAGACGAACGCTTTGTCCCTTGATCAGCGTATCGCGACTCGCGTCGTCGAAGAGCAGGTAGCGCCCGAGTGCGTCGCGCATCACCTCGACAGATTTCGGAACCCCGACGAGAATGTCGTCAAAGCGCCGTTCGATCCCTTCGAGACCTCGACCGTCCACGTTGGTGAACCCCAGCACGTGTGCTGCAAGCTCTCGCTCGGGGTAGTAACGCTTCGGTTCTTTCCGCACGCCGATCCCCACGTAGCGCAGGGCGTGCACCATATCGCGTACCTCCGGGGAACGCTGGCGGGCGAGCCACACAAAGCTCCGATCGCTCACGAGCCGCTGATAGAGGGTGTGGAAAGATTCGCCGGTGATGCGGGCGAGTTCCTCCGCGTAGCTGCGTGCGAGGTTGGGATCGATGCGACGGGGCTCGGCAAAGATTGAATAGGTGTCCACCGAGCCAGCGAGGAGTTTCCCGTGTCGGTCCAGGATGTCGCCGCGTGTACTCGGGATCTCGACTTCGCGGTGCGATTGGCGCTCGGAGAGGCTCGCCAGCTGCTCGTTCGGAGCGAGCTGCAAACAGCCGGCCCGGGCGCCTACCGCGACCAACCCTGCGGCGAAGACAGCCGTGAGCACACAGGTACGAATCGTCGTCGCTCCGTTCATGGCTGCACCTCCACCTTCACGACGTAGAGCTGCTGCGGAGTCATCGGCGCGAGCTTCAGCACCTGAGCCTCCGCCTTCAATCGCTCCGGCGAGCGCAAAGTGGTCAGCTCGACTTCCAAGGCCTTGCGTTCCTTCGCGAGCGTGCGCGCCCGCTCACGTTCGTCAGCGATCGCATATCCGTGCTCGATCACCGACTGGTGCACCCACACGCGGAGCAGCGCGGCGCCAATGAGCGCGAGTCCCGCGCCCCCTATGGCGAGTCGGTCGCTCACCAGATCTCCTTCTTGCGAATCGCTCGGAGCTTGGCACTGCGCGCACGCGGGTTCTGAGTCACTTCGTCCTCGGTGGCCACCAGCGGTTTGCGGAACGGCAACTCAAAGGCGAGCTCGCTGTTTTCCGGCGGCAAATACTTCGAGACCGACGGCGCTTCGCTGAGCTCGCGGAACCGTTGTTTCACCATTCGGTCTTCGAGCGAGTGAAAGGTCAGAACGGCGGCGAAACCACCCGGATTCAGGAGATTGTGAAACACCGCGAGCCAGCGCTCGAGCTCACCGAGCTCGTCGTTTACCGCAATCCGTAACGCTTGAAAGGTTCGCGTCGCTGGATGAATCCGTCCTCGGGACCCAGGCATCAGACGCTCGATCAGCTCGGCGAGCGCCCTCGTGCGTGTGGGTTTCTCCGCAACGATTGCACGAGCGAGCCTTCGGGACTGTCGCTCCTCACCGTAGCGCCAAAGAATGTCCGCGAGCGCATCGGCCTCGATGCTCGCGATCAACTCGGCAGCACTCTGCCCACGGGTCGGATCCATGCGCATGTCCAGGGGTGCATCGGCACGAAAGGAAAAGCCGCGCTCGGCGGTGTCGAGCTGGTGCGATGACACTCCGAGGTCCAAGAAGATCGCATCCACGCCAGCGATTCCCAGCTCGACCAGAACCTCGCTCATTTCCGAGTAGGTCGCTTCGTGAATTGTGACGCGATCTCCAAATTCCTCGAGGCGCTCCGTGGCTGCGCGACGCGCCGCCGGGTCGCGGTCGATGCCTATGAGTTTCAGGTCCGGGAGCGCCTGAAGCAGCATCGACGCATGGCCGGCACCACCGAGTGTTCCGTCAACCAGCGTCTGGGGGGACGCGGCGACGAAGAGGCGTTCGACCTGATCCGAAAGGACCGGTTCGTGGTCGAAGTTCATGGCCGGACGCACCTCCCAGACCAGACGCTCACCAACGGTGACCAAATCGAGGACGCCAAGACTCATAGTCCGAGCTCCCCGAGCTTCTGAGCGATTGCGCCTCGGTCTTCGCGCGAGGCCGCAGCCTGGTCGTTCCAGGCTTCCTTCGCCCAGACCTCGATCGTCGTGACCATGCCCGCCCACACCACATCGCGTTGGATCCCCGCGTATTCGCGCAGCATCGGCGGGATCAGCAGCCGGCCGTGCTTGTCGAGCGAACACTCGGTCGCGCCGGCGACGTAGATCCGCTTGAGCTGAACCACGGCGGGATCGAACTGGGGCAGCGCCGCGAGCTTGCCCTCGAACGCCTGCCATTCCGCGAGGGGATAGGCCACGAGACAGCGGTCGATCCCCGTAGTCAGGATCAGCCGGTCGTCCTCCGGGAGGAGCTCGCGGAAACGCGAAGGCAGACTGGTCCGCCCTTTTGCATCCATCGCGTGCTCGTAGAGCCCCCTGAACATGGTGCGCGTCGCCCTCTCGCTCACCGCGTTGAAGACCGCCCTTCGGTCTTCAGTGCCCGGTGGATCAACTCTGATCCAAGCAGATCCACTTGGATCCACCTTTTCCCACTGTCGTTGTAAAGACTGAACGAAGTCAAGCGGTTTCGCGGATTCCTTAGGGAAATCACCAGTCTACGGCCCCATGCACCCACATCGGGTTACACCCCGTTTGGTTCCAATCTTTTCAGAGATCTAGGAGCGGAGGATCAGGTGGATTCTCGGATCAGCTCCGGATCAACGCTCAAAAACGTACGCGAAGCGAGAATCAGGGTGAACATGTCGCTGCACTCGGAGGTGAAGAGCGCGTTTCTTCGCGAAGCCCGCTCAGCCGTCCTCGAGGACGCCGTAGATCGACTCGGCGAGGTGCTCGGCGCGCCAGCCATCGAGCTCCGGGTGATGGCGGACCGCGGAAAGCGTCTCCGGCGGGTCCTTGGCGAACTCCTCGAGCGCGGCGTTTCCGAGAGCCACGTCCGGGTCGATGCCGAGGCTGGCGGCGATCTCCTTGCGCACGTCGCGCAGATCCTGGTACCGCTGGCGTGCGTCCGGATCGAGGAAACGGCCGTGCCGCCTGCGTCGTCCGGCGCCCTTCGGCGGTTTGCCCTTCACGGGCGTCGCGTCGCGGAGGGCCTCGAAGATTTCCTTCCCCCAGCGGTCCACGCCGGCCTTGCCGAGGCCACGCCGGGGCCTGAGGTCCGAGAGCTTCTTTGGTGGGTTTCGGGCGAGCTCCACCAGAATCTGGTCCCCGAAGACCTTGAACGGGGGGCGGTCCAGCCGCTCGGCGATCGACTCTCGGGCCATGTGGAGCGCGCGAATGCGACCGAGCACGTCCGGCGGGAGGTTGCGGATCCCTTTCACGCGCCAAAATCCATCCGGATCCGCGCCGGTTGCGCGCGGTTTGATCCGCGAAGCGATCTCCGGGAGCCGAGCGAACTCCTCGTCGGCCCAGGGCAAGCGCCCCGCTGCTTCGAGCTCGTCGATCAGCGCCTTGCGCAGCTCCTCGAGAAAGTGCGTATCGAAGCGAGCGTAATCGATCTGATCCGCGGTGAGCGGACGCCGGGCCCAGTCCGAGCGCTGGAGCTTCTTGTTCGCCACGAAGCCAAAGCGCTCCTGGAGAATCGGCCCCAGGCCGAAGCTCTGGTAGCCCAAGAGGCGGCTCGCGACCATCGTGTCGAAGATTCCCGACACCTCGAACTCAAAATCGCGCTTGAGACAGACGAGGTCGTAGACCGCGTCGTGGAAGATCTTCACGATCTCCGGGCTCGCGAGGAGGTCACGCAAGGGCTCGATGTCCACCGCAAGCGGGTCGATGATGGCATCCCGGCCGGTCGCGCTCATCTGCAGGAGGCAGACTTTCTCGCGATAGTGGTGAAAGGAGTCGCTCTCCGTATCGACCGCGATGACCGCCTTGCCATCGATGTATTTCAGCCACTCGTCGAGCTGTTCGGCGGTTTCGATGTATGTCGGCGGCGCTGGCTTGCTCACGGCCTGCCTTTTTGCGGGCGGTTAAACGGTTTTCCTTTTCGCGACGCCTCTCATGCGCACGGCTCAGGCCGCGCAAGCGGGGCGACGCACTCGTCACCCCATCGCTATCACGGAGGCACGCGAGCCGCTAGCCGTTCAGCGCCAGGCGCGCCAAGTGCCCGCCAGCGGAACGTCGAATCCGAGCTCAAACTGACCATTTTCGATCGTGCCGGGGGCCTGGGCAGTCCCCATGGTTCGACCGGCGCCGTTCGTGCGGTCCCAGGTCAGGTCTGCGGAGTGGTCGAAGGACATCGCCTGCCATTCGACTGCGACCTGCAGGAGCTGGTCTTCCAGCTCTTCGGCGGCAAGCTCCACCGCTTCGCCGCAGGCGGCGATCAGCGTCCCCTCCGCGTTGCACAAGCTGAAGGTGTTGCACACGAAGACCGCGAAATTTTGCGAGAACGAGCTGCAGTCAACCACCGAGGACAGAGCGATCGCGAGCTCCGGGTACTGACGGTTCGTGGCGATCAGCGTCAGCTGGTCCAGGACGTACTTGAGGAAGCGACCGATCTGAATGTCGACGAGCCGGTCCTCGAATTGCACCGACCAGCGGCCGCTGCCTTCGTTGACCAAACGGCCGGCGTAGGGCTGCGGCGTCGCCGCGATCGACCCGAAGTCACCGACCACGCTGTTAAGCGGCACCGCCAGGAGCGCGCAGTCCGGGTAGTTGATGTCGGAGGTACCGAGGGGGCACTGATCGATGACGCTGAGGTAGCCCCACTGCCATTGCTCGGTGACTTGGAGTTGATTGTAGTCCCCCTGGCTGTGGGCGACGCTCATGACGCCGGTCATGCGCACATCCTGGAAGAACTGCACGAGACTATTGAGAATCGACACGAGGTCCCGCACCCAGAGCGGGATGTATTGGTCGATCCACCCCTCGACCACAGAGCCGGCGATCGGAATTCCGAGACCACCGCCATTCCCCGCCAGAATCTGATCGACCACATCGATCGGTCGGCCCAGGTCGGCGAGTGGCCCCATGTACTCGGACCAATCGAGGCGGTACTCCACCGACCAGGTCCCCGCCAGATAGGGGGTATCCGCATCGCTGCGCGGGCCGCCGGGATTGTCGGGCCTCGAGGAGGGCTGACCGCACACGCCCCCAGGGAGGCACTCGCGTCCCGGCGGACAGTCGAAGCTCGTGCGACAGGTGATCGCTCCATCGCTCTCGTTCCCGACGAGATCGTCATTGCCGCACGCAGCGATGGCCAGAGCGGCGACCGCGACGAGGCACAGGGGCGCGTTGGAATGGCGCAACATTCTACATCTCCAAGCTCAACGTGTGGGGGTTTTGCGAGGGGCCAGTGATTCCAGCCCACTTCAGGTATCGGCGACGTAGACGATCGGTTGCGCGAAAAGGAGCATTC
>CAYXVF010000048.1:0-38674 GCA_964468125.1 uncultured Bdellovibrionales bacterium
AAGTATCTATCCGTGTGGCGCGCGGTACAGGATTTGAACCTGTGACCTCTGGCTCCGGAGGCCAG
Source organism: uncultured Bdellovibrionales bacterium (assembly GCA_964468125.1). Lineage (GTDB taxonomy): Bacteria > Myxococcota > XYA12-FULL-58-9 > XYA12-FULL-58-9 > CAYXVF01 > CAYXVF01. The sequence continues at coordinate 66 of CAYXVF010000048.1, forward strand.
CGCTCTATCCAGCTGAGCTAACCGCGCTCGGATGAGGCGCCCGGGTGTACCCAAACGGACGGGCGCTTGTAAACGCTGAAACGACCTTCCGAGCGGTGGAGCTCCCGGGGGTACGCTTGCGAATGTCGCGGCTCCCCAGGAGAACTCGAAGCGCTTGCCACGGAAGCGGCTCCGTGGTGTTGAACGCATAGAAAGCCGCGTTTGGCGTTTTGGAGCATCACCCTGCTGCGTTTCCCACCATCGTTGGTCGTCTGTTCCTTGATTCTCGGGTCGATAGCGAACGCCGGGGCCGCACCGAACCCGGACTATCAAAACCTCGACGTCGACACCTGTGTGGCGATCGCCCTGCGGCAGAACGCTACGATCGCCCAGGCGGAAGCGGAGGTAGACGTCTACCGGGCTCGCCTTCGCGAGGTCGAATCGATTTTCTACCCCAAGCTCCAGGGACTCGCCTTCGTCGCACCGATGTACACGGTGGACGCGGTGTTGACCGACACGACGGTCCAGAGTGTCGACGTTCGATGGAAGAGCATCCGGGACTGGGGCCCCTACGTACGACTCGAAGCGATTCTCACCCAGGTGGTCTACACCTTTGGCCGCGCCGAAGCGGGTCAGCAAGCGGCCCAGTTTCGCATCGAGGTCGAAAAGGCGCGGGTTCGCGAGGCTCGGAACTTAGTGGCACAAGAGATTCGTCGCCTCTACTTCTCCTACATGTTCACCCAGAGTGTGCGGCCGGCTCTGGAGCAGGGTCGTGAGGTGCTCGACGAGGCGATCGAAAAAGGCAAGGAGATGTACGACAGCGCGAGCGGCGAGGTGACCTTCGCAGACCTCAGTCGGCTCAAGTTCGCACGGATCGAGGTCGACAAGCTCGACGTGCTCCTCCAAACGGCGTCGCAGGTGCTCCTGTCGGCCCTGAAGCACACGATGGGCTTGCCCGACAGCACGCAGATGAGCTTCGCCGAGACTCGCCTCCCACGGATAGAAGACGATCGGCTCCCGGAGCTTCCGGAGTTGGTTCAGCGCGCCATGGACAACCGGCCAGAGTGGAAGCAGCTCACCGCGGGTCAAGCCGCCCTCGACGCACTCGAAGAAGCCGAGCTCAAGGCGAACCTTCCTGCCTTGGGCGTGGCCGGGCAGGTCGAGGCCGCTTGGACTCCAACGCGTACGAACAACCGCAACCCCTACTTCCGCGACCCCTACAATGAGTTCTCCGGTGGCTTGGCTCTCGCCCTCCTCTTCGATCTCGATCCGGAAAAGAGTCTCGCCAAGGCCGATGCGGCCCGCGCCCAGCGCGAGGGGCTCTTGGCTCTCGAGCGCTTCGCGAGCACGGGAATCCCGTTGCAGGTGAAGCAGGCGCGAGCAGATCTCACGCGCTTCAAACGGGTTTCAGAGCTCTCGCAGGATGGGATCAAGGTTACGCGCAAGTGGCTGACGTTTGCAGCCTCCGGCTACGAGACCGGGGCGACGACTGCGCGTGACCTGCTCGAAGGTCTCGCCGCATACATCGAATCAAAGCGGTCGTACTACGACGGTTTGCGCTCCTATCACATCGCGGACGCGGAGCTGCGTTTCGCCCTCGGCGAGCAGTAACAAATTCGAGACGCCCGGATTTCTTGATTGTCGACCTGCACCCGTCGTGTTAGGCGGCCGACAAAGGTGAACAGCCTCAATGGGGAGCTCAGCGGGCGGAGACATGCGCCCGAGATAGGCAAAGATCAGATGGGGGTATCCGTGAATACGGTTCAGGATCGTCGCAGGACAGATCGTAGGCAGACCCGCAGCAACGGGGTGAAGGTTGAACGTCGGGGCAATGACCGGCGCAAACGGCCGGATCGTCGCCAATCGCCGCGCCTGCCCCTCGAGCTGTGGATGGAAGAGGTCTCCGCGGATGGCGACGTGTATTTCCGTCGCACGGGCAACGTGAGCACTGGCGGCGTCTACTTCGATCGCGCGATCCCCCACGCCATAGGGACCGAGCTGACCCTCAAATTCGCCCTCCCCGGCGAGCGCGAGATGGTCGTGGCCCGTGGAGAGGTGGTCAGCACGCGAGGTGGACCGAACGGGCTCGGCATGGGTGTGCAGTTTCGACGCTTCGAGGGCGACGGGCAGCGCCGCATTCGCGACTACTTGCGATCCGCCTGACCCATCGTGCGCGCGCGTCAATGCGCGTGCGTCAGAGCCCCTCGACCACCACGTCGACGCGCGTGGGTTCCCCGCCGGGGATCGACACCGCTTCCGCGCAGCCGCGGCCGTTGAGCGCGGCACTCGGGTCGAACGCTTCGATGTATATCACCCGGTCGTCGCCCGAAGGGATGGCGCTGAACCGAAGTTCGACGTCCTCATTTTGGTCAACGCTTGCGAGGGCGCCACCCAGTGTCACGACCTCGTCGCCGCGGGGATCGATGTCGCCGGCCACGAGGCTCAAACAGGTCAGGATCGTGTTGTCGTTGGAAAGGCGCGGCTCAAACACGAAGCCCTCGAGACTGCTGACCTCGGCTTTCGTCAGGCCGCTCACGCGGACATTCGCGGCGATCCCGATCGTCCCATCGCCGCCACCGCAGGCGCACAGGCAAAAAACCAGGAGTACCGCCGTCCATGACTGCTTCAAGGCGTATCTCCGTCGAAGGTCACACCGACCGTCAAGTCACCTTCACCCGACCCGGAGGTGAGCAGGAGCACCGCGACCACCGTCCCAGCGATCGCCACTCCCCCGGCGGCCCACCACACCCAGCTGGGAATGCCCTGGCCGTCATCACTCCTGGCACTCGGGGACTCCAGCCAAGGCTCATCCGTCTGCGCAATCTCGCCGGAGAGCGCAAAGGGCGACTGAGGCTCCGCTCCCCCAAGCGTGATCGTGGCTCCGGCGGTGAGCTCGAGCTCGATCGAGTAACGCGCTTCCTCCGGCTCCTCCAAGACGACCATCGCCACCCAGGCCCCCCCTTCCCGCTGCAGCGGCACACGCTGAATCTCTCCGTCGCTTTCGGCCCGGAGAAGAAGCGTGGCGGCGGCGACCTCGACCGCACCCCGGGTTTCGAGCTTGATCGGAACCGGGACATCGTCCCCGGTCGCCGCTACGGGCGAGAGCTCGCTGTTGAAGAGCGCGGCGATCGCTTCTCGGCGCTGGTCAAAGAGGGACTGAATCTTCGGCGCCACCTGCGTGGAGAGCGAAATGGTGGGGTCCCGGGCGAGCATGCGATCGAATGCCGACGCCGCGTCCGCTTCTCGGCCGATGGCGACGTAGACGAAGGCTCGGACCTCGTCGCAACCCTGTGGGTCATCGCTTTCATCGCAGCTGGGTCCGAGGGCCGCGAGCGCCTCATCGTACATCGCCCTCTCATAGAGCCCGCGCGCCTCGACGACGTTGGAGAGGGACAGAGCGATAATGATCAACGATGACGACATAGTGGAGCGACACGGTAGATTCAGAGGAGCTTCGTGGACGCCGCTCGGCAAGTCAAGCGCGTCGGTTGCTTGACTGCCCCGGGTTGGGTCATGCGACCATGTGGCGTCGTTTAGAACTACTCGGTCGCACCCATGTCGGATGAGGAAAAACGCGATCCCAAGGCGCTCGCCCGTTCGATTCTCGCGAAGACGGGCAAAGGGGTCGATCCGGCGGCTTCGGCGACCCCGGAGATGACGCCGCCTTCGCCCACCGGCGAGCCGCCCGGCGAGCCTTCGGACGGGACCACCCCCGAACCCCTCGCAGATGAATCGACCTTCACGAACCACCCAGAGCACGGCGCGGCCGCTGAGCTGATCGACCTCTACTTTACCCTCGACGAGCCCCTCGAGCGCGACGCGTGCTTCGATCAGATCGGGGCCTCCGGTGCGCCGGTGGTTTTGGAGTTCATGCGAGCGGTTCTTCAGGGCGATGAAGATGAGTACGTTCGCGCGAGCGCCGCCGCCGAGCTCGCCCGTCGGGGTGACGCGGAAGGACGAGCGGCACTCCTGGATGATCTGAGCGACCCGGAGAACATCGACTTCTTCACTCATGCGCTCCAGACCCTCGCCGAAATCGAGGGGGAGGGATTTTATGATCGCCTCTTCGATCTCTGGCAGCAGGACGAGCACGACGCGGACTTGATGCTCGAGGTCCTCGCGACGATGGAGACATTGAGTCCCAAGCGAGCGCTCGTTGATTTCGTGCGCGCGATCGACGCGGTCCAAGAGCCGGAGCAGTTTCGCGACGACCAGTTCGAGGTGATGGTGATGGCCTTCGTCCGCGCCGGCCACGTGAACGCACTCGACACCCTACGCGCTCTTCGTGAGCGAGCGGCGCGCTTCGCGCTCGAGGAGGAAGAGCAGCGGGAGCTCCTCGAATTCATCGACGAAGGAATCGCCCTGCTCTTGGAGCAGTCGCCCGGCTGAATTCAATCGACCCGGCGTTGGCCGTCCACGAGTGGCTCGCCCCAGCCGAGCTTCTCACGAAGAGTCTGAAAATAGTCGCGCCAGGGGGCCTGCAGAAGACGCAACCCGACCGGGGCCACGGTCACCTCGAGACGATCGCCTGGGCGCGCCTCGACGCCGACCTGACCATCGAGCGTCGCATAGACCTCTCGCGTCCCCGCCACGTAGATCTGAATCGGATGTTCCGTTGTCACCACCAGGGGCCGCTGAGTCAGGGAGTGAGGGCTGATGGGAGTGATCGCGATCGCCGACAGGCCGGGGGTGAGAATCGATCCGCCTGCCGCCATCGAGTAGGCGGTGGAGCCCGTGGGGGTTGCGACGACGACGCCGTCGCCGCGCAGGCTCGTGACGAGCTCCTTACCCTGGAAGATCTTGTACTCGCTCAGTCGCGCCATTCCCGTTGGGGTCAGGGCCGCATCATTCAAGACCCGCCGGTCGAGCAGGACTTCGTCATCGCGCAGCACGCGCGCATCGAGGCGGATGCGGTGGACGTGCGGCAGCTCTTCGTTCAACGCGGCAGGGATCGCCCGGTCGAGCTCGTCAACGGAGAACGCCGCCATGAATCCCAGGCGCCCGAGATTCACGCCGAGCACCGGTTTCGACTGGTTCGGCAGAAGCGACGAGGCATGGATGAGCGTCCCATCGCCGCCCAAGACGATGACGAGATCGCAGTCCCGTTCAAAGCGCTCGACCGGCACCCGCTCCAATCCCTCGGGGAGCGGGGTGTCCTCTCGCTCCACGGTGATGAAACGCGCGTCGCCAGCGACTCGAACGACCTGCTCAAAGGCCTCATGAGCCGCCGGGTGCTCCTTTTTGAGCACGATACCGAGGGTTCGGGACATGGAAGCGCATCCTCTCCCGGGGGCGCCGGGGGTGCAAGTGGTTTGCGCTGTTCCGGACCGTCGACTAGCCTCTACGTCATGAGCACCTCCCCCAAGTTGGGTCGAGACCTACGAGAGATGAGTTTCGCAGTCGCTGTGGCTCAGGTGATCCGAGCTCATTCGACGGGTGTCCTCGAGCTGCACGATACACTGGGTGTCAACCGCGCCTATTTTGTCGACGGAGCCCCACAGGGTGGACGCCTCGCTCGCATGCGACATCCTCTCGGGCGGCTCATCGTGGACGAGGGGCTGATCACCGAGGCTCAGCTGAACGACGCCCTCGCCTCGCAACGCGCGAGCAAACAGCTCTTGGGGCAGGTTCTGATCGAAGCAGGCTTGATCAATGAGAGTGCTCTGGACGCTCTCATCAAGAAGCAGTCCCAGCTCAACCTCTTCTCACTCTTCGGCGCTCGCGAGGGTCGTCTCTCCTTCAAAGAAGGTGCGGTCCATCTCACGAATTTCACGCCGGCGCCGCTCCCCCCGGCGGCCGCCGTGTATTTCGGCTTGCGCAGGAGTGCCGGCCTCGGAGCGATCGAAGGCTCGGTCACACGGTTTCTGACCGCCGGGCTCCGTGTCTACCCGTCGCGCGAAGACGTTCTGGACGACATGCCACCCGCTGAGGCCTTCGCGATTGAATGGCTCCAGGAACCTCGCTTCGCCGGAGAGCTCGCCCGAGCGCTCCCCCTGCCAGGGCATGCGATCGCATTCTTGCTCTTCGCGCTGGACGCGGTCGGTGCGCTCGAGCACTTGCCTCCCCGCTCGGTCCCATTGGCGACGGCGAGCTAGGGCCCATTTCCTTCAGCCCAACCCACCGCGTCACCGCTCGAGGCTCACTCGTCGGTCCACGCCGCAACGCGATTTCCGCCCTGCTCTTTCGCACGGTCGAGCGACGACTCCGCCGCGTTGATCAGCTCATCCACCGATTCCAGGGGACCGGCCGGGTAGGTCGCGACGCCGACGCACACGGTCAATTGGCCGATTCGATGGTTCGGAAACGCATGGTCCTGCACCGCCGCGCGCACACGATCCGCCGCAGCCCTTCCCTGCGAGTCGTCCGTATGCGGGAGCATCAACGCGAATTTGTGCGGTCCTATCCGCGCGAGAACGTCCGCGGTTCGGAGGCTTCGGCCGATCACGTCGGCCATTTCGGTGATGATGGCATCTCCCACGAGCGCCCCACCTTCGCGGCTGAGCCGCGCGAAGTCGTCGATGTCCACCATGGCCACGGACATCGCGAGCTTGTGTCGTCGAGAGCGAGAGAGCTCGCGTCGGCAGAGGTCGAGCAGGTGTCGGCGGTTGGCGAGGCCGGTCAGCTCGTCGTGTGAACCCAGGCGTCGATGACGTTCATTGGCACGACGGAGGTCGTCCTGCAGTTGGCGCAAGCGCAGCTGCACCCGGATTCTTCCGAGCAGCTCTTCGGGCGAAAATGGGCGGCTGAGATAGTCGTTGGCACCGGCTTCAAAGCTCTGGTTGCGCGTGTCCTCTTCGCTCGTGGACGTGACCAAAATCACCGGCAGGTCGTCCCAGCTCATCTGCTGCCGAATGCCGCGAAGCAGCTGAATCCCGTCGAGCTTCGGCATGACGATGTCGCTCAGCACCATGTCCACGTCCCCGGAGAGAGCGATCGGCAAGGCTTGGGCACCGTCCTCGGCTTCCACCACGCGAAGCCGCAGCGGAGACTGCTCTAGAATGCGCCGTGTGCTGATGCGCATGTTCTCGCTGTCATCTACGACGAGGACTGTCGGATCCACCGCTTCACCCGTTTGCCTGTCCGATGGGCCGGTAAACATAGTTGACGTGCTGGTAAAGGCAAATGCGATTACGACCACTTCGCTTCGCTTGGTACAAGGCCTCATCGGCGAACGCGATTAGCTGCTCGACGCCCTTCACGTTCTTGTTCGGGTAAAACGAAATCCCGACCGAGATGGTCAACCGGTGCGAAACCTCACTCTGCGTGTAGTCGCGCTCGGACGCCGCACGCCAGATGCGCTCCGCGACCGAGAGCGAGCCCGTGAAGTGGGTCTGGGGAAGAATCACCATGAACTCTTCCCCACCGTAGCGCGCACAGACGTCGATCTCGCGGACGCTGTCCCGGATGACACGAGCGAGCTCGGCGAGGACAAAGTCGCCGAAAAGGTGCCCGAAGCGATCGTTGACGTCCTTGAAGTGATCGACGTCGATCATGAGCACGGAGAGCGGCTCGTTGTAGCGCTGGGCGCGGAGAAACTCGTCACGCAAGCGCTGCTGCATCGCCCGGTGGTTGAAGAGCCCCGTGAGATCGTCGGTCATGCTCAGTGCTTCGAGCTCGCGACGTTTCGTGTTGATCTTGTCCTGGAGCGCCTTGATGCGGAGCATCGACGCCACCCGTGCTCGCAGCTCCAAAGGATTGTACGGTTTGGCGAGGTAGTCATCCGCACCGAGCTTCAACCCGGTGACCTTGGAGTCGACGTCGCCTTTGATGGTCACGAGAATGATCGGGATGAATGACTCTTCCGACAGGGACTTCACAATCCGGCAGACCTCGAGGCCATTCATTTTCGGCATCATGACGTCGAGGATGAGAAGGTCTGGGGGGCTCGCTTTGACCCGCTCGATCGCTTCGATCCCGTCTGAGGCGGTTTCGATGTGGTAGCCGCTGCCATCGAGCGTCTCGGCGACGAGCCGGAGGTTTGCAGCGTCGTCGTCGACCACGAGAATGCGTGGGGTGGCTTTGGTGCTCATCGGCCGGGAGTCTCCGCCAGGAATACGATGTTGCCAGTCTAGCACCACCTTCGGTCGCTCTCGACGATCGTTTTTTGCTGAGATTCAGGGCACTTCGGTCCCGAGCTCCCACATCATCTGCTAGCGTTATCCTCCGGAGGTTCTTTCGGTTTTGTGTCGTACGATGTAGGCCTCATGGCCGTTCTCCTGGAGGGGTGAGATGAGCCCAGGCTTCAGCGCCCTGGAAGCGGCGCGTCTGTCGCAAATGTCCGAAAAGAGTGTGCTGTCGTTTGCCCGGGCGGGAATCGTAGGCCCTAGTCAGGCTACGCGTGCCCGCTCAAAGCCTGTCGGCACCTCATTCGATTTCCGTGACGTGGCGCTCCTGAAGGCGGCAGCCAAGCTGATCGCCGAAGGGGTCCCGGCCGCTCGGGTACGACGAATGTTCGCGGCTTTGCGGGCTCAGCTCCCGAAAGAGCGGCCCTTGACCAGCACGCGCGTCGAAGCGCTCGGCCGCCGGCTCATCGCTCGGGACGAAGGCTCGGTCTGGGAGCCAGAGAGCGGTCAAATGCTGCTCACCTTCGAGCGAGCCAAGCAGGAGGCGGAGGTGATCGCGCCGCGCGATGAGCTGAGCGTCGCCGAGGCGCTCTCGGACTCGGTGATGGCGGCGCTCGACAATCTCGGCAATCTCGACGCGGCGGACTACTGGTTCGACCTCGCCATGTCGAAAGAGGACGACGAGCCGCAGCTCGCCTACGAGCACTACCTACGTGCCCTCGCCTGCAATCCAGAGCACCTCGAAGCGACGATCAACATCGGGCGCATGTGCTCCGCCGCGGGCGATCTGTCGCGGGCAGCGGCCTACTTCCGCCAGGCGGTTCGCCTCGATCCGTCCCATCCGGTGGCGCAATTCAACCTCGCGGTCACCCTGCACGACCTCGACGAGCTCGATGACGCGACCCGCGCCTATCGCGCGGCGCTCAAGGCCGACCCCAACTTTGCCGACGCGCACTTCAACCTCGCCGCCCTGCTGGAGCAGCAGGGGGATCGGCAGGGCGCGGTTCAGCACCTCAAAGCCTACGATCGGTGCCGCGAGCAGGAGTGACGGACGCGTTTCAGTCTTCGTCGAATCGCGACTTGTAGAGTTGGAGGTCTTGCAGCGCTCGCTGGAAGCTAGCTCGCGCTGCGCGGGTTCCGCGAGCCCGCCTGCCCCGCCACCTACCCGACAGCTGCAAGAGGCTTCATGCAGCGCAGGAGTGCGTCGGTTTCGTAGCTGAAGTGAGGATCGGATTGGGTAGGTGGCGGGGCAGACGGGACTTGAACCCGCGGCCTCCGGCGTGACAGGCCGGCGTTATAACCAACTTAACTACTGCCCCACCAAGGGGACTGACGCTCATGCGCCAGCGAGGAATGCGTGAGTATCGGATGGCGGGAAGACCGTCAACCCCTTTGTGCGGCAATCGTTTTCGCATGCCGTACGGCGATCGCACATGTGTGCTCGACGAGCACTTGTACCCCCCAGCGCGAGAGGTTATCGGACTCGTTAGGGAGTAGCCGATGCGGATTTGTGAACATTTCCTAGCTTGTACGGTCGTCGCTTTGTGTGTGGGCTGCGACCTCAACGCGTACCCGAATCTCCTCGAGCCCCTCGACCCGTTCATCGGCCTGAACAGCCGAGACAACGCGACCTACCTGACCGCCAACGGCGAGACGAGCGTGTTCCTCGTCTTCAGCGGCCCAGACGCTGCGGAGCGGCGCTTCACCCGAACCTTCTTTCGCAGCGACGGCAGCGCCGTCTTGCTCGGCGGGACCTATCGCTTCGACGAGGACCAACTCTTCCTGCAAGCCGAGCAGCGCTTCGACCGGGAGCCCAATGGCATTCCCTTTGGGGATCGCGAAGGCTCACTGCGCTCGGAAAGCTCGGACGTGCTCGAATACGTCTTCGAGCAAGGCGATGGCGAGATTCTTCTGACCGACGGAAGCGGCAACCGACAACGCTACGTCAACCTCGAACGAGTGCTCGAACGCGCCGACGAATACTCCGCGATTCTCCTCGCCCGTCTCTTCAACGCGCAGCAGGTCAGCGCGCAAGCGCGGGTGGTCGGCTTTGGCACCACGGCGATGATCGAGTACGCTGCGCCGGCGAGCTTCGGAGGCTCCTTGAACGGCCGATTTACCGTCGCGCTGAGCGACCTGTTCAACCCGTCCACGAGTTTTCTCTACGAACGCTTCTCCGACTTCTCGGGGATCCGCTTCGACGGCGAGCAGATCACCCGGACCGACTTCAGTGGCGACGGCTATTCGTACGGGACCGTGACGATGACCCTGACCCCGTCGATTGAGAGCATCGCTGCGACGACGGTCGCCGTCGACTACGGTGAAGAAGACGGCAGCTCTGGACTACAGATTGTCGACGGAGAAGGGGGCGGCGGCTTCTACACGTTGACCGTCAACGGTGAATCGACCGACGTCTTTTGGGAGGATTTTGAGGACCGAGACCTTTCGGACCTGCTCGCTCCTTTTGAGGCGATTTCACCCGTTCGCTGAGGCGCTCCCGGACTTCTTCGATGACCCTGCACGAATGGCTGACCGCCGCTGAGTTTCTCCTCGCGGCGATCACGATCGTTGCTGTCTTTTTTGTCGCCGCTCCCTACGGACGCCACACGCGCGGCGGTTTTGGCTCCATCTCCGTTCCCGCGCGCTGGGCCTGGGTGGTGATGGAGTCACCGGCGGTGCTCTGGTTTCTTTGGATCTTCTTCTCCGGGCGCTATGCCCACAACCCGGTCTCGCTCGTGCTCTTGGGGCTCTGGATGAGCCACTATGTGCATCGGACCTTCCTCTATCCGTTCACGATCCGGAGCGCCAAACCCTGGCCACTCTTGGTCCCGACCCTCGGTTTCGCTTTTCAGCTCTTGAACGCCACGATCAACGCGCAGTGGATCGGCAATGAGCATGCCTACACCCTCGCGTGGTTTGGCGATCCACGTTTCGTCCTCGGCACCGTCCTGTTCGTCGTCGGCTGGCTGGTCAATCGGCACTCGGACCACGTGGTGGCGCGCCTTCGGGGTCCGGGCGAAACCGAGTACAAGATCCCGCACGGGGGCCTCTACCGCTGGGTTTCGGCCCCGAATTACCTCGGTGAGATCATCCTTTGGTCCGGGTGGGCACTGGCGACCTGGTCCTGGGCCGGCCTCGCCTTCGCCGTCTATACCGTCGCGAATCTCGCTCCGCGCGCGCTTCAGCACCACCGCTGGTATCGAGAGCAGTTTGCCGATTATCCCGCCTCACGCCGAGCGCTGGTTCCCTTCCTGCTCTGAGCCCCTGGCATCGTAGAACGCACAGGTCTCGCGCATGGCCTCCTCGTCCGACACGCGAGGGGCGTATCCCAGCTCGCGACGCGCGCGCGCATCGGAGACGGTAAAGTCGACGGTTACAAAACGGATCGAGAAGCGCGTGAGCTTGGGGGCGAAGCGCCAGAGCGGCCGAATCACGAACGCGACGAGCTCGAACACGGCGCCAAGGACATAGAGCGGCGCAGGCGGCAATCCCGCCTCAGGCGGTGGCATACGATGCCCCGCCGCATCGAGAACCGGTGCGAAGAAATCGAAGAAGTTCGCTGGGGGACAATCGGTGGCAAAATAGGCCTTGCCCCCCGCCTTCGAGTCCTCCCGAAGCAAGGAGGCCGCCGCGCAGATCATGGCGTGAGCCGTCGAGGATCGGCCGACCGGTAAAAACCACGTCGATGCTCGAAACGTAGACAAACGCACGAGCTCCCGCGGCGCGCGCACACTCGATGACCCGGCGTGTGCCTTCGACATTGATCGCATGAAGTCGACTCGCCTTTTCCCGACCCCAGTCGACGAGCGCCGCCAGGTGAAACACGATGTCCACTCCCTCGAGTGCGTGACGTAGGCGTTCCTCGTCGAGGATGTCGCCTGCGAAATGGCGCGAGCGCTCTTCTTTCGGAGCTTTCGCATCGAAGACCCGAATCTCGTCGACGTCCCCGAGCTCCCGGCTTTCACGCAACAACGCGGTGAGGCGTTCCCCGAGGAATCCCGCCCCGCCGGTCACAAGTACCTTCATCACTTCTTTCGCGCCTCGTCTCTTGGTGAAGAGCATCAGCATGCGTTACAGGCGAAGTCCATGGAACGTGTACAGTGGGTCTTTCGCGCTCGGAGCCCCGAGGTTGACCGTCGAGCGCTCGTGGACGCGGTGGAGCGTAGCTGCTCTCGTCTCGATGACTCTGCCCGACGCATCAAGCTCACCGCGACGCTCGAAGCGCCGCCGCGTTGGGCGGTGATCCCCTTCTCGAAAGAGCCCGTGGTTCTCGTCTCGCTCGATGCGACCGAGGCGCAAGCGCTCGAAACGTCCGCCGCTGCGGTGGGCATGGACGCGCTCGATCTCGCCGCGCGCGAGGTGTTTGAGGTCGAAACGAGCGAGCCGGTCCCCCTCCCTGTCGCACCCACGCTCGGCGAGTGGGCCCCAGGTTGCGAGCTCCTCACCCTCTTTCGTCGCAAACCCGGCCTCGACGACGCGACGTTGATCGAGCGCTGGCACGGGGGCCACACCCCCCTCTCCCTCGAGATTCATCCGCTCTGGGGCTACATCCGGAACGTCGTGAAACGGCGCATGCCGAGCGATGCCACTCCGCTCGATGGGATTGTGGAGGAGTATTTTCGCGCGCCACGAGACCTGCTGAACCCGTCTGTGTTCTTCGCCGGCCCTATTCGCATGGTGCCGAACATGATCCGCGTCGCCCTCGACATTCAGAAGTTCATCGACATGAAGACGATCGAGACCTACTGGGTCTCCGAGCGCTGGCTCCGGCTCGATTGAGAGTCGGGCGACCGGAACCCATGGGGCCCGAGGAGCTCAAAGGTCCGGCGCCAGAGGGCCTCCCCGATGCCCTCGTCCATGGCCTCCGCTGACGGTGTCTTTCGACGGAGCAGGTGCACGTAGGTCCCCGTCGGCTCGTCGTCGCAGGCGCAGAGATACAGCACCGGCTCTGCCGCCTTCTGCGGCGATTGAAAAGCGAGGGCGAAAACCAAGCGCAACAGCGGTTGACTCCAGCGCGGCGCCTCGCGCGCAATGTTGCTGTCCACCGCCCCGGGACACAGGGCGTACACCTGCAAACGCCCCGCCATCTTGCGGCTGAGTGTCATCGCAAAGGAGCTGAGGAGCAGCTTGCTTCTTCCATACTCCGCGACCGAGCCACCGGCACCGTAGGACCGCGCGCCGCCGAGCTCACCGTCCCAGCGGGCGGAGCGGTGGGATTCGGAGCCTACGACGACATAGCGAGGCAGTCCGCGCTCAGACGAGAAGAGCTCACGGCGCCACAGCTCGGCGACCAACGCTGCGGAGGCGAGGTAGTTGACCTGCTCCATCTCATCGAAGCCGTCGGCGGTCGAGCGGGCGCGCTGAGCCACCATGCCGGCATTTTGCACCACCCCGTCAAAGCGGATGCCGGAGAGTCGGTCCAAGAGCGCGTGAATCGAAGGGAGGTGCGCGAGATCCACCGGAGCGAAGACGATCGGCGCCTCGGTCTCGAGCGGGGGCAGTCCACGCGGCTCTCTTCCGGTCACCACGACCCGCGCGCCCTCTGCCGCCAAACCTTCGGCCACTGCGCGACCCAGGCCGCTCGTGCCACCGGTGACGAGAAAGGTCTGCTTCTCGAGCCTTCTAGAGCCCGAAAGCTGCGGCAACTCCCGCCTTCGAAGGAGCACGTCTCGAATGCCAGCCCAGGTCGCGCCGAGTGCGGATCGGTGCTCGCCGCTCATCGGCTTTGCGCCTCCGGTCGGTCGATCTCCGTGAGCCTGCGATAATACGCGCCATAGGCCGTACGGAGTTGCGCTTCCGTGAGTCCGAAATCCGACAGAGTATAGCGGTGGCGACCAAATCGGTGTTGCGTGTGCGACGCGATCACCGCCTCCACCGCCGTACGGGCCGATTCATCGAAGGTCCAACCGGCGAAGCGATAGATCGCCTCGACCACGGTCAGCGGCTGCTCCACCACCGCATCGTAGTGCACGTCGAGGACCTCCAGCGCTGGGCGCTCTTCCCGCAGCTCCAGGGCGCGCTGAATCATCGCGCTCTGACGGTCGAGGAACTCCCGGCCAATGGCGTGAGGGTCGATCGCGTCGCTGAAGACCCCGCGCCCATGGGCAATCATGCTGCAGTAAGAAGGCAGGGTGGCGACCGGGTCCCGGTGGGTCATGACGACACGCACGTCCGGCGCGGCTTCGGCGAGCACGTCGAGGAAGGGCAGGTGCGCGGGTGACTTGAGAACCCACCGGCCCTCCGGCTCGAGCAGGCTCAACACTTCGCGCAACAAACGGTAGGCCGGGCGCATGTCGCAGCTTTCGAGCCAGCGGGCGTAGGTCGGTACGCGGAGGGTTGCTTCGGCTACAGGACTGTAGAGAGAAAGGTCGAGCAGGAGCGAGTCCTCTTCGACGCCCTCCGCCTCGACCGGATGAACGGCGAAGAAATCCGGGGCCAAGAATCGGAGCGCGGACTGTGCTCGTCGGGCCGAGGCCACGCGCGTGTCCCGACCGCGGGGTGGTGCGGGAGCGAGCGCCTCCCACGATCGCAGAGCGCGCGTGTTGGGATCGGCTGCGAGCAAACGCTGCAGATAGGTCGTGCCCGTCCGCTGAAGGCCGCAGATGACGAGCCACTGCCCCCCAGCGCGTCGTTCCTCGACGCGATTCTCACGAATGCGCAGGCGATTCTGCAAGACCGAGAGCAATCGCTCACGGGTCAGGTACCGTCCCACCGGGTGAAGCGCCGCGTCTCGCTCGATCGACTCGACGAGCTGGCTCAGAGGCTCGAGAACATCTGGCTCGCCGAAATCCTCCAGGCCTTCTCGACGCTGCGCAGTCCTACAGAGACGCTCAGGGTCGAGCGAGGATCGCCAGCCGACAGCCTGGCAAACAGCGTTAGCCCATCGCACGACCGCGGCTCTGTGCGGCCGCTGATAGTCCGTTGACGTCGACCGGTTCTCAGTGCCCATTTCGCAACTCCGAGAGCTGCACCACGCGCGTTTGAGGAACCGGATGGCTCTCCGCATGGATCCACCTAAAACACATGGTGCCAAAGCCGTGTCCGCCGGTTTGCACCCAGTTCGGGAGTCCCGGGTCTTCGTGGGCGACGACGATCCGCACCGGGCCATCCGGGTCGAGAACAGCGCTGTGTTGATTGATGTGGATGCGCAGATGACGGTAGTCGAGCGACTCCATCCAGTGGTTGTTCAACTGAAAGTTCCACATGCGACACTTCGGGGGCATCGTCTCGATGACGAGCGCTTCGTCGGGCCGCAGTCGCCAGTAGGAATGGTAGTAGGCGATATTCGGGTCTCCCCCGGCCGCGGTGGAACGATCGGGATCAAAGCGTGGGAGCTCGTTCGTGTGGGCGCTCAGGTCCTTTGCCCAGCGCGCAAAGAACACACTGGCGCCTGCGACGAAGTCTGCGGTCTTCTTCAAGCCACGGTCGAGGTGTTCGCACTCGAGCGGCGCGAGCTGCTTCTCGCCTAAGAGCTCCAAGCGAAGCTCGGCCGGAGTCTCCCGCTCTCGATCCAGAAAGGTCTGCCTGACGATGAGAAGCCCCGTGTCCTCCTCCATCGGCAGCCAGTTCTTCGGGTGCTCGCGGGCGCTGACGATGATTTCGACCGTGCCGTCCGCTTCGACCTCGAGGTCCTCGGCGTCGAGAAACCCCGTCGGCGGCAGCCCCTGCCCCTCACCATAGCCGCCTTTTTGCGTGCTGAAGGTGAGCATGTGAACCGAACCGCGACTGCCCTGAATGCGATAGTCGAATTGGCCGCTGACCGACGCGTTGTAGTAATGATTGTCCGGGTTGTCGGCGCCGAGTTTGACCGTTTCGTGCACCATGCGGCGCAATTCGGTGGTGCGTGGCTCGCCGTATTCGAGAAACGCTTCGAGACCCGCGCGGGTGAGTCGCGAGAGATAGCGATAGCCCTCCGCTTGCGTGAGCGGATCGGTCGGCGTTCCAAAACCACTCACCGCAGCGCCGGCGGCTTTCAATCCGTCGCAGAACTCGTCCCAGGAGCGGCCGCTCACCACGCGGGCCTCGGCCACCGCCCGTTCCCCCCCCCGAAGACGCAGGAAGAAGCGGCTCACCGCGCGATAGGCGGCCAGCAGGCTGAAGATCAAACGGCGAATAGAAGCCTCCCAAGATTCGTTTCGTCTCGTACCGGAAACGCGATCTCGACGAAAGAGCCTGCACTACGGGTAGGTGTAGTGGCCGCCAATCCCGAGCGGGAAGCCCATGAACCAATAGAAAGCTAAGCTCGAAACGAGCACCAGCATGTAGGCGATGGCGAAAGGCAAGCACAAGGAGATCAGCGTACCGATCCCACTTCCCTTGACGTAGCGCACCGCGAACGCGACCAGGAGGGGAAAGTACGGGAAGAGTGGACTCACGACGTTCGTGGGCGAATCACCAATGCGGTAGGCCATCTGCGTGAGCTCCGGTGCGATTCCAACGGACATCAGCATCGGCACGAGAATCGGTGCGAGCATTGCCCATTTCGCGGAAGCAGAGCCGATGATCAGATTCAGAAACGCCGACAGGAAGATGATCCCGAGGATCGTGATGAACGGGGGGAGACCCATCGCCTCGAGGAACGTGGCTCCCTTCAATGCCAGCAGCGCGCCGATGTTCGAGTCCGAAAACGCCTTGATGAAGAGTGCGGCGAAGAAGACCAGCACCATGTAGTAGCTCATCGAGCTCATCGCCTTGCTCATCCCCGCGATCACATCCTTGTGGGAGGAGAACGTTCCCGACGCGTAGCCAAAGACCACACCCGGCAGGCAGACGAAGAGAAACATCAGGGGAACGATTGCGCGCATCAGCGGCGCGTCGTGAGCGGTCAAGGAGCCGCTCGCGCCACGGAGAGGCGAGTCGATCGAGTGGAGCGCCCAAAGCAGCGCGCCGACGGCGAGCAGGAGCGCGAAGGCCGTAATCCACAGCGCCCGGCGCTCCCGTGCGTTCGGCGGGTGAAACTCCGGGAGGTCCTCCGGATCCGCGTCTACGTTGACGGTCGCGAGGCGTGGCTCGACGATCCGGTCGTTCACCCACCAGGTCGCGAGAATCACGAACACACTAGAGAAGGCCATCAGGTACCAATTGCACAGCGGATTTACGCGGAGATCCGGGTCGATGACGTTCGCCGCCTGCTGGGTGAAGCCTTGAAGCAAGGGGTCGAGCCCAGAGGGGAGGAAGTTCGCCGCGAAGGCGCCCCCGAGTCCACAAAAGGAGACCACCAGACCTGACAGTGGATGGCGACCGGCCGCGTAGTAGAGGGCACCGCCGAGGGGGACGAGCGCCACGAACGCCGCGTCCGCGATGATGTGGCCAACGACGCTGAGGAGCGCGAGCATGGGAGTCAGCAGCTTGGGCGGCGTCACCTCGAGCGCGGTCTTCAAGCCGATGCCCACGAGTCCTGAATGTTCGGCAACGCCGACCCCCAAGACCATCACGAGCACGACGCCGAGAGGTGCGAAGTTGACGTAGGTCGTCACGATGTCCGACAAGAATCCCGCGAGGGCCTCCCCGGTCAGCTGGTTGACGACTCGAATGGCTTCACCGGTGCGCGGGTCGAGCTCCTCGAAGGCAACCCCCGACAGAGCTGCAGACGAGATCCACGTAGCCACGAGTGCGATCAGAAAGTGCACCGCCGGGTCGGGCAAGCGATTGCCCGTCCGTTCGATCCAGTCGAGGAAGCGGGCGGAGCGTCCCCGAGCTACTGCCCTCTCCATCGAGCGTTTTCCCCAAAAAAAAGCAGCGAACGTGCAGTGACGCGGCCAACGCGGAAGACGAGACTGCTTTGTTGTCACGTGCCGATGGTCGGCGATCAAGGGCTCAGGCAGCGAAGGCGGTGTACGCGCCCCCTGAAGTCACGTCGGTCCCGAAGTACCGAGCTAGCGTCACTCGCTTTCGGCCTGCTTCCGGAGCAGTCGGCGGAGCTGTGCTCGTGCAGCCTCGCTCCAGCCGAGCTCGGGATCGCGACTCGTCTCCTCGAGGTAGGAGACCGCCGCGTCGAGCCCGTCGCTCTTCCAGCGCAGCTGCGCGACCCAAAACGCCGCGTCGTTGACGTAGATGTTCTCTGGGTAGCGCTCGACGAATTCCGTGAACCATCTCAGAGCCAGAGCGGGCGCATCGCTCAAACGCGCCGCGTGGGCGAGCTTGATGTGAAGCTCCCAATCGAAGACGAAGTCCTGCTCGTAGACCTGCCCGAGCTCCACGGCATGCCGTTGCGCCTTGGCGAGGAGTTGCTTCATGAGCGAGCGACGGAGCTGACGCCGCTCATCCTCGGTGGGAGGGCCCGTTCGGGCGTCCGAGTTTTCGCCCTCAGCCGCGCGCTCCATGGCCGTGCCCTCGGGAGCGGCCACGAGCCCAGGCGCGTCTCCTTCGTCCAGCGCTCCCGTCGCATCCTGCTCGATTAGGGCGGTTTCTTCGGTATCCGGAACGACAGGGACCTCGAGCGCTGGATCGGCCTCGAGGACGAGCGCGGGCTCGAGCACGGAAGCGGAACCGGAAGGTGAGCTCGCGTCGCCGCTCGCTCCCGGTCGCACCACCATCGCGGCGAGAAGCATCAAACCGCCGAGGGCGAGCGCGCCATAGCCCCACCTCCGGTCGCGGCGCGGCGCGGTCTTCTGAGTGGCCGGCGGGATTTTCGGCGCCTGTTGTTCCGACGTCGAAGGCGGTGCGCTGTCGTCGCTTTCGTAGTTCTCGTCCCAGGCGATGGCGCCGAGGACGGACTCGGTCGGCCCCTTCGGGAGCTCGCGCTCGTGTTCGAGCGAGGCCACGGCATCGCGTAGGGCTGACGCACCGAAGGTGTGCGTGGGTTTGGCGTCACGGTCTACGTGAGACGGGAGCACCGCTGGTTTGGGCTCGAGACTCGGGAGCTTCGCGAATGCCCCCTGCAAGCGCGCAGCGGCGGGCGGATCTGCAGCTGGAATCGCGGGTGCGGGCGTCTCGTCTTTTGGCGCGGCTGCGCCTTGGTCGCCGAGGACCAGCAGAACCTCGTCCGACCCGTAGTTGCGTCTCTCGCCCGCGCTCTTTGCGCTCGGCTCGAGCTTCATCACCCGCAAGGGCCGGCTGACGGACGCCTCTGCGTCAACCTGCGGCAGAGGCTCGGGACCGCTGCGAACCACGATCGGGTCCTCGCCCATCTCAAATAGCGCCTTTGCTCGATCCGACGTCGCCATCTCGGTGCTCTCCCACCCGGATCCTGCGGCACGTTTGGCCCGTCCCTGTAGCGGGGAATTCTGCGCGTTTTCGGGGACTTAACTGATTGGGGCTAGTCGAGAGGAATCGCAGCCCCTAGACTGACGGGCGATGAACGTGAACTCCCTAGAAGAGGCTGGCATGCCCAGCGAAGACGAAGCACCCGGCGCGGTCGTTAGCGCTCTCGCCCGGGAAGCGGAGTTTGAGGAAAAACGCCGCAAAGCTCCTGGCCGTATTCGCCGTCAGCTCGAGCAGCTGAAACTCTTCTTTCAGATGCTGAAAGATGTGCGGCGGGGCGACTACCGCAGGCTGCCCTGGCTCACCCTCGCGAGCCTCGCGGGCGCGATCCTGTACTTCCTCAATCCCCTCGACCTGATTCCCGACATGATCCTCGGTGTCGGCTACCTCGATGACGCTTCTGTCGTGGCGCTCGTGGTGAAGGCATTTCGCCGCGACCTGGTCGCCTACTGCGAAGCGCAAGACCTCGATCAGACCTTCTATTTCGGCGAAGACTGAGTCCGCCAGGGAGGTCCGCGGAGCTCACAGGTCATCCGACGGTGCGGGATCCCGGCTTCCATGAACTCATCCCCCTCGGCAACGAAGCCAACGCGCGAGTAGAACTCAATGGCGTGAGTCTGTGAGTTGAGTGCGAGGTGCTTGTGGCCGCGGTGTTGCGCCTCGAGCATCAAGCGTTCGAGAATCGCGGCACCTACCCCCCTGCCACGATAGTGGGCGAGGACCGCCATGCGCCCGATGCTGCCGTCAGGGAGAAGCCGGCCGGTTCCGATCGGGGTGCCTTGATCGTCGGTCGCGAGCACGTGCACGCACTCCGCGTCGTATTCGTCCCACTCCTCGTCGAGCGGGACCCGTTGCTCCACGACAAACACGGTCTCGCGCACAGCACGCAACATCGGGCGGGCTTCTTCCCAAGAGACGGTCCTCACCAGCATGGGCGGGGAAATACACCAGGGCGCGCTCCACGGCAATTCACCGGAGCGTTGCGGGAACGTCATTGTGTGAATTTCGACGAACGTGTAGGGGTGGCGCGCCGATATCGGGTGGCCCCCGAAAAAACCACGAGCCAAACAACATGTCGTCACAAACGAGCTCCGCCACCGAATCCGCACAGACGCCCTCCCCGGACCCGGAGGATCGCGGCGGCCGCAAGACGTTCATCTCGGGCGAAGATACCCGCTTTCTGGTGTTCTTGGCGATTGGCTTCATCGTTTCAGCCCTGACCTATCAAACCCCGGCAATCGCGATGTGGGTCGGGTTCGTGTTCGCGGCATACAGCGCCGTCGCCAACGACAGCATTCAGACCCTGGGGACCTTTCTCGCGTCCAATCGGCACCAAAAGTGGTGGATGCTCTGGGCCTGGATCGGAGGGATCTTTCTCGCCACCGTCACCTACAGCTGGCTGAGCTACGACGGCGACGTTTCCTACGGGCGCCTAGCTTCAAAGGGGTTCGAGCAGGCACCCACCGAGTTCGTATTCATGCAGGTGGCGGCGCCGCTCGTCCTTCTCGTCCTCACTCGCCTGCGCATGCCGGTGTCGACCACCTTTCTCCTCCTCACCGCGTTCTCCACCTCGGTCAGCGGCGTAGGGAGCGTCCTCACGAAGAGCCTGAGTGGCTACCTTCTCGCGTTCGTCGTGGCCATCGTCGCCTGGAGCGCGCTGAGCCCGTTGATCAAACGCTTCGAGCACACCGAAGCGCACCCGGGCTGGCGAGTCGCGCAGTGGCTCTCCACGGGCACACTGTGGTCCGTTTGGTTGCAACAGGACGCCGCCAACGTCGCGGTCTATCTGCCGCGCTCCCTGAGCTTCCTGCAGTTTTTCGGCTTCGCGGCGTTATTGACCGCGGCCCTCGGCGTCTTGATGTATTTCCGCGGCGGACGGATCCAGAGCATCGTGACCGAGAAGGCGGACGTCTATGACGTCCGCGGCGCGACCCTCATCGACTTCGTCTACGCGATCATCCTCTACGTTTTCAAAATTCAGAGCAAAGTCCCGATGAGTACCACCTGGGTGTTCATCGGCCTCCTCGCGGGCCGCGAGCTCGCGATGATCGTCACCAAAACGAGTAAGAGCGAAGGCTACGGTGCGGCCTTCAAGCTCATCGCCAAGGACATCGTCTACGCGGGCATCGGCCTGATCGTTTCGATGGCTCTCGCTTTCGGAATCAATGATGATTTCCGCCGCCAGATCCTCGACCTGTTGGCCGCGGGCTAGCGCCTCTCGAGCACGGTCACCGTCTCGAAATGGGCGGTGCGCGGAAACTGGTCAATCGGATGGATCGCCGCCACTCGGTAGCTCTTCAGCAGCATGGGAAGATCCCGGGTGAGGCTGCTCGGGTTGCAGCTCAGAAGCACCACGCGCTCGGCTCGCGCCTCGGACACCGCATGCGCAACGGTCTCTCCGAGTCCCTTTCGTGGCGGGTCGAGAACCACCGCATCAATCGCCTTGCGGAGCAGCGCGGGGAGCACTTCCTCCGCCCTTCCCTGTCGCACGTCGATCCCCGGAGCCCGCCGGCGTAGCGATTCGACCGCTTCGCCGTTGAGCTCGTTTGCGACTACCCGCCTGAAACGCTTTTCGAGTGGCAAGGTCAGTACTCCAACCCCGGCGTACCCCTCCACGACTCGCTCGCCACTGCCCGCCGCGTTCAGCGCCACCTCGAAGAGTCGCTCCGCCGCAACCGGGTTCACCTGAAAGAAGCTCGTCGGGCCAATACGGTGACGATATCCCGCGAGTGATTCTTCGACCGCGCGAGGACCACCGAGATGAACGGGCTCCCCGTCGAGGATCCGGTTGCCGGCCCCGCGGTTGAGCAGCGTGTAACGGGAGACCCACGCCGGCAGGTCGCTCAAGCGCTCGGCGATCGGTTCGAGCGACGCCGAGCTCACGACCACGACCATCCCTTCCCCGCTCGCCCGCGAATGACGTCCGACCACGTATCGTAGCCCCTCGCCCGGGTCGCCATGCACCGGCAAGCCGGCCAATCGTTGGCGCACCTCCTCGAGCAATTCGGACAGCGCTGGTACCAGGACGGGGCAACGCGCGTTGTCTTCGACCCGATGCGTTCCGGTCACGTACGAACCCAAGAGGAGCTCGCCCTCGCGGTTTGACACGATCTGTTTGGCATAGTGGCGGTAGTGAAAGAGCTCCGAGGGCCGCTCGAGAGGGCGCACGCTGTCGATGAGCTTCGGATCTATCTGGCTCAGCCAGCTCGCGAGCTTCCGAGATTTGAAGTCCACCTCGAGGCTTTCCTGGGCTCGAAGGAGCGGGCAGCCGGTGCAGCGGTCGACGTGGGGACAAGGATGGTCACTACGCAGCGGGCCGGTCGCGACCGTCGCGCGCACGCGCCCCTGGATCGTGGTTGTCGAGCTGCGATCGACGCGAACGTCGACGACGTCGCCGGGAAGTGCCTGGGAGACCAGCACAGCGCGACCGTGGTCTCGACCTCGACCACGACCGTCATCGTTCAAGTCTTCGATCGTGACCCGCACCGGCGAGTCATATCACGTTAGGCGCTCAGGTCGATCCGCCCACGGGGGTTGTCCCGCAGATGCTGGGCCACTCTTCTTCGCGCCAGTCGTGCGCGTTCCCGCTGGGTGAGGACTTCGTCACGGCGCGCCTCGAGAATGTGCATCGCCATCTCTGCATGGGCGACCGCCGCCTCGAGACCCTTGCGGTGCTCCGCGGTGAGCGTTTCCCCGCCATCGATCGCACACTGCATGGCCGCGATCAGCTCGTCCCGACGAGCGGCGTAGGACGGATAGGCCTCCAGGGACGCGGGGGGATCGAGGGCTTCGAGCGCGCGAACGATCTCGCAGGCGTTCATACGGCGACCCCTTCTTTTCGGGCGTGCTCGACCGCTTCCGCCCAGGTCGCGCGCAGGCGTTCGATCACCCGCGCCGCCTCCTCGAGCGGCTCTACGTCGAGCTTGCCGCTGCCCTCGAGCAGCTTGTCCTGAACGAACTGATAGAGCGCGCGCACGTTCTGACCGATCTCCGGAGCCTTCTCCACATCGAAAACCGCAGAGAGCTCGCCGATGATCGAGAGCGCCTTGCCCACGGCGACGCCCTTCTCGGCGGGACGGTTGTTGCGCACCGCCTCGATGGCGAGCCTCGTGTTCTTGTCGGCCGCGTCGAAGAGCTTGAGAAGAAGCTCGCCCGGCGATGCCTGAACGATTTCATTTTGCCGATAGCGCGAAATGGATCCGTACATGCTCCTACCTACCTCGCACTCAGCCGGGCAACGACGCGAGCTGAGCCAACAAGAAGTCGTTCTGACTGTTCAACGTCGCAATCGTCTGCTCCATGAAGATGAACTCGGCGGTGAGCTGCTCCTCGTAGGCGGTGAGCCGATCCTCCAGCCGATCGATCTGATCGTTGATACTGCGCACCTCGCTGTCGATCCCATCCGCCCGTGCCTTTAGCCGACCATTGGCGGAGTCAGCGAATCCGTCGACCACCGAAGCAATCACTGCACCAAAGCCGTCGTCGGTCCCATCACCAGCGAACAGCTCACGCACCGCATCGGCGTTCTCGCTGAGGGCCGCCTCGAGCTTGGTGCTGTCGAGCTCTACGTTGCCGTCCCGAGTCGTCTCGATTCCGATCTCAGAGAGAAGACGTGTGCTTCCTCCGATCGTCACAGGTGAGGTCAGTGTCTGGGAGAGTTGGCTCTGAAGGCTCCGGAGAGTCGAGTCACCGAAGAGGCGACTCGGGTCTCGGTTTCCGACGGTGAACTCAGCCTTCACGTCGTTGATCACCGCATTCAGCTTCGAGACGAAATCGGTGACGACGTCTTTCAGGCCCGCATTGTCCGGACCGACGTCGACGTTGCTCGTCCCGACGCTCTGGAGGTTCAGAGTGAGTCCGCTGATCGCGTCGTTGACGACATTGCTCGCGCTCGTGAAAGGCAAACCGTCGATCTCGAATTGCGCATCCTGCGCCGACTGCACGGTGTTTGCAGGCGTCGAGAGCCCGAGGCTGACCCCGTTTTCCGTGAAGCCAACGGCGTTTGCGGCTCCGGTTTCGGTGCCACTCACCTGCAGACGATAATTCGTTCCGTCGAACAGGATCGACGCACTCACCGCTTCCCCGGAGTCGTTGATCGCGTCGGCGACGTCCTCGAGGGTGGTCGTTCCATCTACCGTCACATCGAAGGCGTTCCCGCCCACGTCGATCGTGAGTGTACCGGTGCCGAAGAGTCCGGCCTGATCCCGGGCGGCAACGGTCTCCGAGTAAGTCCGCTGCGATTCCGCCAGCTGAACCACCTCGAGGGCGAAGCGTCCCTTCGATGCCCCGTTACCGGCGGCGACGCGGACGACCGCCTCGTCGCTCGAGGACGCGGTGAAGCTCGCGAGCGTGGACGACTGGCGAAGCTCGTCGAGAACATCGCCGAGCGAATCGAGTTTGCCATCGATCCGGTTGAAGATGTTCTTCTGCGAGCCGAGGTCAGATCTCTTGTTTTCGAGTCGGTTGATCGGGCCGCGCGCTTGGTTGACGAGCGCGTCCACGATGGAGGCGGTGTCGATACCGCTCGCGAGGCCGGTGAAGTTGACGAGCGAGCTCATGGGTCCACCTGTTCTTCGTCCCTAGAACGCAAAGCAGGGGGCGACACCACGCCACCCCCTGCCTCAACATCAACGCTCGCGCCTCTTAGCCAAGCAGTGACAGCGCCAACGACGGGAGCTGGTTGGCCTGAGCCAAGACCGACGTACCCGCCTGCGCGAGGATCTGCGAGCGGGTCAGCGCCGCGGATTCCTCAGCCACATCCACATCCTGAATCCGGGAGTTCGCGGCCGAAAGATTCTCGAACACGGACCCCAAGTTGCTGATCGTCACGTTCAACCGGTTCTGCTTAGAACCAAGGTTCGCCCGCGTGGTCGAAACCGAGTTGATCGCCGTATCGAGTGCGTCGATCGCCGTCTGAGCATTGCCTTCGGTGGTCAGATCCGAGGCTCCGAGCCCCAGCGTCGTGGAGTCAGCCGCGCCGACCGTCAGGCCGATCTGATCGTCTGCCGTGTTGAAAATGCCCACCTGGAAGCTCACGCCGCCGCTGGAGAGGCTCCCGTCAATGAGCGCCTGCCCGTTGAACTCGGTGACGTTGACGATCCGGTTGATCTCCGCTTCGAGGTCCTGGAACTCGTCGTCGAGGAAGCCCCGCTCCTGCGCTCCGAGGGTGCCGCCGTTCGCGGACTGAACCGCGAGCTCGCGCATTCGAGCGAGCATCCCGTTGATCTCTCCGAGCGCGCCTTCGGCGGTCTGGATCATCGAGATGCCGTCGTTGGCGTTACGCTCAGCCTGCTTGAGGCCACGAAGCTGCGCGGTCAAGCGCGAGCTGATCGCGAGACCCGCCGCATCATCGGCCGCCTGGTTGATGCGGAAACCGCTGGCGAGACGCTGAATGCTCGCGTTTTGCTGCATGCGAGTCTTCGCCAGCTTCTGCTGGGCTCCGATGCTCGCCGTGTTGGTCATGATCGAAAAGGACATTTCTAACTTCTCCGTCTCATCGAGGTGCGTGCTGCACCGAGGGTTGGTTGTCCGAGACTCGGTGCGCCATCGCCGCCCCTGTCTCCGCTTGCCTCACCCTTCGCATCGACGGAGCTGTTTCGACCTTTAGGGAAAATCTTCGGCCGGCTCGTTTTAGAAGAGCGGGCTCTGCTGGAACCCTTCTAGAATTCGCGCGGCCTGCAGCAGCGCACTCTGCATCGCGGATTGTGCCTCCAGCAGCTTCACGTAGGACTCCGCTTGGTCGATCCCCACGTTCTCAGCGACCGCCTCTTCCAGGCGCAGGTCGATGTCCCCGCGGAGAGTGTCCGCGTCGTTGAGCGCGTCCACGGCGACGCCGGTCTGCGTTCGACCGTCTTCGATCTGACGCAGAGCTGTTTCGATGTCTCCCAAACGCCCAGTCGCCGCCGCGGCGTCGTTGGCATTGAGGTCCGCGCTCAAGTCGTCCATCAGCCGAAACACGTCCACCGCGGTGCCACCGGCAAACACTGAATTTCCGGGTATGTTTGCTTGAACCGAGCGTCCGTCGAGCACCTCCACCTCGCGCGCGGTGCCGTCGCCGACAAAGGAGCCGTCGGACGCAAACGGGGGCGACTCCGTAGCATTGCCGCTGAAAACGTAGCGACCCGCGATTTCGCTGTTGGCCAGGGCCAACATCGCCTCTCGCATCTCCTCGAGTTCCTGCGCGTAGGCCCGTCGGTCGTCTGCGCTCAGGATGCCATTTCCCGCGGCAACCGCGATCTCCCGCGTTCGTGTCATGATGTTCTGCGCATCGTTGAGCGCGCTCTCGGTTACACTCAGGTCGTCGCGCACGCGGTTCGAGACCCGCTCCATCGCTCCGAGGCGACGTTGCATCGAGCGCAAGACCTGCTCCCGATCGAAGGCTACGGGATCGTCGCTCGCCTTCAGCACGCGACGTCCGCTGCCCGCGCGTTCGTTGCTCTCGAGGAGCGTCGATTGGGCCCGCTCGATGTTGCGCTGCATCGAGCCGTAGACCATCGATTCGGTGATTCTCGTCATCGCAGACACCTCATCGCTTCAGGCTCAGGACCGTCTCCAGCATCTCGTCCACCGTTTGAATCACCTTCGACGCCGCCTGATAGGCGCGCTGAGAGCGATCCAAGGCCAGGAGTTGTTCTTCGATCGACACTCCGCTGATTTGCTCGCGGACCGCAGTCAGCGCATCGAGACGTCCCTGCTGGAGGGTTTCCTCCGCCGACGCGGCCCGGACCGCGGTTCCGAGATCACTGACGATTCCACGCGCCGCCTCCGCAAGACTCTGAGTGCCCCCGCTCGCCACCAACGACGATTCGAGCGCGTTCATCGCACTGACTCCGGCGTTGTCTCCCGGTAGGGTCCCAGGCCCCGTAGCGGTCGCGATCAGGCTCGCGTCGGAGGCGATCACCGCGTCCACTCGGAAGTTGATCGCGGCTCCATCCACGGTGGCCGGCGCGGCGAAGAAGTCTCGACCCCCCGCGCCATCGAGCCCGACGAAGCCCTGATGGACGCCGTTGACCGCGTTCGCAAAGTCGAAGGCGAGCTGGTCGAGCGCTGCGATCGAATCCGCCACTGCTCCGTCCCGCGCCGCGAGAGAACCTCCTATCGTGCCGCCGCTGAACTGCGCGGTGACGTCGCCCCGTGTGGTGCCTGGAATCTCGAGGCGAACGGTCCCGTCGCTCTCGGCGACCGCACGCACCGCATAGGACTCGTTCTTCTGAGCGAGAACGATCCCGTTGACGACGACTGTCATATCGCCGTCGTCGTCTTCGATACCGTAAGCTCCGGCAAGCTCAGCCAGGCTCGCCAGCGCGCGATCGCGTTGGTCGCGCAACTCGTTCGCCGACTCACCGCCGGCTTCGGCCACCTTGATCGCCGCGTTCAGGCGCGCGACGTCGGCAGAGAAAGAATTCACCTGGTCGATGTCGCCGACGATGTCCTGGTTCAAGCCGTCCCGCGTCCGGTCGAGATCGCTGGCCATGCGCTGCATCGATCCCGCCAGACTCTCCGCCGCGGCGATGATCTCCCGTCGCTGGGCGGGGTCGTCGGGCGTCGCCTCGAGCTCGCGAAAGGCACCAAAGAATGCATCGATCTGCCCGAGCAACCCGCCATCGCCACCGTCGATGGCCACGTCCTCGAGCTGGCTCAGCCGAGCCGCTCGACGGTCGGCAAAGCCACTCAGTCCTAGCTGGTCTTCCATGCGGCGCCGAACGATCTCGTCGTTTGCGCGATCGGTCGATGTGATCCGAACGCCCCAGGTGTTGGGGGGAACGGACGAGCGGACCACCTCCTGCCGCGTGTAGCCGGGTGTCGACGCGTTCGCGATGTTTTGCCCGGCAATCGTGGACGCGCGCTGCTCGGTGAACAGAGCGTTCGCCCCGAGGTTCAAGAGGGAGAACAGGTTCGACATCACACATACCCTCTGGTCGAAGAGCGCGAGGGGCCTCCGACCTTTTCCCCCCGCACCCCGTAGGTCTCTTCCACTCCGAGCGCTTCGGCGAGCACACCGCTCAACCCCCCGCACAACCCGCGCAAACGAAGGAGTCGGCGCTCGAAATGGCGACGCAGTGACGGGTCTTCGAGGGACTCGAGTTGTTCTCCGAAAGCGGAAAGCGCGCTGACGGACTCGGTCAACCCCGCGCCGTCGAGGGCGAGCGCCGCAGATTCAGCTCGATCCAGGATCGGGTCGAGGTCTCGCATCAGCGCGCTCATCCGGCCATCAGGCCTCCGACTCCACGAGTCTTTCGGCAAGGGCGCGCAGCTGCTGCGGATAGCTGCCGGAAGACACCTGAGCGCGGAGTCGTTCCAACCGCTCCGGGTCGGCGTTGCGCTCGGCCTCGAGGGTTTCGGCGATGGCTCCAACCGACTCGGCCAGGTCGGAGGCGCCGCTGCTCAAGGCAACGCTGTCTCCGCGGCGGTCGGCACCGCTCGCTTTGGGCGTGGTGCTTGGGTCCACCGTGCCGCTTTGGGCCACCCGGTCCGTGCCGACCGGGGTTCCGTTTGCTCTTTGACCGTCGATCTTCATCGTTGTGCTCCCCAAACTCGGGTCTCAATTCGGGCATCGACGGGATCGGTCGCGCCTTTAGGAAAAAAGTCGCCACGGGACCACTTTTTCAGGAGCGGCTCAGGATCGACAGCGGCTCGTTTTGAACCGGTATCCACCCGAATCTCGAAATGCAGGTGGGCGCCGTGCGATTCGGGTCCCGTATTTCCCACGGTGCCGATCGCCTCACCAGCGGCGAGCTTCTCGCCCACCCGCAGCCCGTCGCGAACCTCACGTAGGTGCAGGTAGCGAGAGCTCACCCCAGCACCATGGTCGATCTCGAGCCACACACCACCTGAAGCTTCGGGGTCACGATTCAACCGACGAACGGTCCCGGCCCGGGCAGCACGCACCTCCGTGCCTTCCGGGCGAGCGAGGTCCAACCCGCGGTGTTCGTGGCCTGGACGCTCAGCCCCAAACCGCTGGAGCGAACCGAGTCGGTGAACGCGACCCGACACCGGCGGCACCCAGCCGGGCCCATCGAGGAGTGACTGCGCAGCCTCGGGCAATGGCTCCGCGCCGAACTGACGGGCGAGCTCTCGGTCGAGCCCGCTCGTTCGCTCCGCCAGAATCCTCGCGAGCTCCTCGTCGAACATCGAGGTGTAGACGCCGCGGGCAAAGCTCTCCTCTCCTCCGACCGAGCGGCGCATCGTCTTCAGGACCTCACCCCACAACAACGCCTCGAAACCGTCCGCCGCTTCCTCGAGCTCGTGTCGCTCCGGCGTCGGAGCCGTGAGCTGAGGGATGCCATCGAGCGGACTCATTGGATCACCAGCTCCGCCTGGAGCGCCCCGGAGCTGCGCAGCCCCTGTAGGATCGCGACGAGATCGCGCGGCGAAACCCCGAGAGCGTTCAAGGCCTGCACGACGTCGCTCAGAGACGCACCTTCCTCCAGCTCGCGAAGCTGCCCGCCTTGCTCCTGTGCGGTCACCCGCGTCTCGGGCACGACGGCCGTATCACCACGCCGAGAAAAAGGTCCCGGTTGGGACACGGAAAAACTCTCGGAGACGGCGACCGTCAACCCACCGTGCGCGATGGCGACCGGCGCGATCTTCACTCTCTCACCCAAGACGACGGTCCCCGTGCGCTCATTGATCACCACGCGCGTCTCGCGATCCGACTCGACCTCGAGCGCTTCGAGCTCGGCGACGAGGCGCGGCACGCTCTCGACAAAGGCCTGGGGCACTCGCACGAGCACGGTTCCCGCATCCAGAGGTTCCACGCGGGGGAGAGCTTCCGCTTCCGACTCGTCATCGGCGGGCTTCGCCGTCTCGCTCTCTTCGTCCGCCGGCCCTGCGGAATCGGCGGAGGCCTCCGGGGAATCTGTGGGCTCTTTCATCGGCGCTGGTGCAATTTCATCGAGCCTGCCTCGGATCGCGTCGGCGACACGCACGGCGGTGGTGAAATCCGGCGCTTTGAGACTGATGCGCAGCTCCGAGCGGTTGAGCTCAAAGGGGACCTCCCGCTCGACGAGGGCGCCACCGGGGACGCGCCCGACGGTCGTGAAATTCTTCTGCACATTCGACCCGGTCCGCCCACCGGCGGAGAAGCCGCCGACGGAGACGCCGCCTTGCGCGACTGCATAGACTTTCCCGTCTGCGCCTTTCAGTGGCGCCATGAGGAGAGTCCCGCCCTGCAGGCTCTTCGCTGTACCGATCGATGACACCGTCACGTCGAGGCGCTGGCCCGGTCCGATGAACGCCGGTAGCTCGGCGGTCACGACGACCGCGGCTACGTTTCTGAGGATGAGCTGGCTCGTATCGATGCGCACGCCCAGCTGCTTCAACATGCTCGCCACGGACTGGACGCTGAAACGGGCCTGTTGGTCGTCGCCCGTGCCCGCCAGGCCGACCACCAGACCGTAGCCGACGAGCTGGTTGGCGCGAGCACCCTGCACATTTGCGAGCTCTTTGATCCGCGCGGAGACGGCCAGGGCGTCTCGGCTGGCGAGCAAGATCATCAGGATGAGGAACGTACGCTTCATCGCATCACCTCTAGAACGGCCAGATCACGTCCAGCATGCGGTCAAACCAGCCGGGCTTTTGTCGCTCGGAGATCACGCCGCGGCCAGTGAGCTCGAGCTCGACATCCGCCATCATCGACGATGCCACCGAGTTGTCGGGGCCGATGTCGATGGGACGAATGACCCCACTCAGGTAGAGGAACGTTTCCTCGTCGTTGATCAGCAGCACCTTGGTTCCTTCGACGTAGAAGTCGCCGTTGGCGAGCAACGTGCGAATCCGCACAGGCAGGGTCGCGGTGACCTCGCCGCGACGAGACGTCTGACCGCCCCCTTCGAACTCCGCTTCGGTCGCGAAATCAAAGAGGGCTGCCGGATCGAGTCCGGGATTCGCTGCGGCGAGCTTTCCCATCGCGGCCAGGAACGAAGAAACTCCAACCGTTCGACTGCTCGAGCGAGACGTGGAGGTTGATGCATCGCGCGTCGCATCCGAGCGCTCATCCACCGCGACGGTCACGATGTCCCCAACCCGGCGAGCTCTCGCATCCTCAAAGAGGCCCGCCGAGCCTTCGCTCCACAACGAGCCTGCCGTTCGGGCCGCGTCCGGCGCCGCGTACTCCGCAGGCTGGTAGTCGCGTTGCTTCTGC
Source organism: uncultured Bdellovibrionales bacterium (assembly GCA_964468125.1). Classification (GTDB taxonomy): domain Bacteria; phylum Myxococcota; class XYA12-FULL-58-9; order XYA12-FULL-58-9; family CAYXVF01; genus CAYXVF01. The sequence goes on from CAYXVF010000048.1 coordinate 31,452, forward strand.
TCATAGGGATGAATGTGCCGTACGCAGCCACTCATCAGCAGGAGCACGCCCCCGAGTACGGACGAGAATGCTCTCACGGTCTCACCTCCACCGCTCCCGATTCACCGATCACGCCCTCGACGACGCGAACAGCACCATCCGGGAGCACACGGATCAGATCGCCGAAGCGTCCCTTTTCTTGGGCGATCCCCGCTCCACGCACAGTCACCGATCCCACCCGGGCGATGACGTCCACCCGTTCCCCCCGCTGCACCGCCACCTTCGCCTGACGTAGCTCGAGATCCGCCGTGACGAGCGCCACCGCCTCCCGACGCCCTTCCACCGCCACCTCCACGCGAAGGGACTGCTTCCCCGCGCGCAATCGCTTTGGCCATTGAACGTCCACCCACACCTCACCCTTCGGCAGGCTCAGCGCACCGCGAGCGTGCACCGCTCGGAGCAAAGCTCCCCCCAGCCCCTCGCGAAGTGTGGCCGCACGGACGAGGTCTTCGAGCTCTCCCTCGGTCAGGACCTGTCCAGGTCGCGCGACCGCGATCCGCGACGGAATTCGAATGCCGCTCAGGGGCACACGCGCCTCCCGCAGGCGGCGTCGAATACGTCGTCCGCTGATGACGAGCCGTCCCCCGGGCTCGGGCGCGGGTCCAATGTCCAGCCCCGCGATCTCCGGAGGGACTTCGTCCACGAGGTCCGCCAGAACGATCCGATCGCCCTCGACCTCTCTCGGCGCGAGCAACGCCGCTGCGAGCAGAATCGTCACCATGCTTCACCTCAGGTTAGCGGTAGTCCTCAGCATCTCGTCCGCCGCTTGGATCACTTTCGAGCTCGTCTCGTAGGCCCGCTGGGTCGTGATCAGGTCCATCATCTCGGTCACGACCTGGACGTTTGAGCTCTCCAGAAAACCCTGGAGCAGGCTGCCCGCTCCCTGTTCGCCCGGCGTGGTGAGCAGCGGCTGTCCGCTCGCCGGGGTCTCCGCGAAGAGATTGCGGCCCAGCGCCCGCAGTCCGGCCGGGTTGACGAAATGCGCCAGCTGCAGCTGACCGATCTGAACCTCCTCTGTCGATCCGGCGCGACGCACGGTCACGGCCCCATCGCGGGCGATCGTCAGCGCCTGCGCATCCGGCGGGACCGCGAGCGCCGGCTCCACGGGCATTCCCGCGCTCGTCACCAACTGTCCCTGAGCATCTGTCTTGAGGGATCCGTCCCGCGTGTAGGCGATTTCACCGTTGGCGTCGCGAATCTGGAAAAAGCCGTCCCCTTCGATGGCCACATCGAGCGCTCCTCCCGTCTGCTTGAGATCCCCCATCGTGTGGGAACGCGCGGTGGCGACCGCGCGAGTTCCGTGCCCCACCTCGATGCCCACAGCCGAGCGTTGATCCCCCTCCGCGAGCGCCCCTGGGCTCGTGATCTCGTCGTAGAGGAGATCCTGAAACTCCGCCCGCGCCCGTTTGAACCCTGTGGTGTTAACATTGGCGAGGTTGTTGGCGATGGTTTCGATGCGAAGCTCCTGTGCTTGCATCCCTGTCGTTGCGCTCGACATGGCTCGCTGCATCTCAGTCTCCTTACTTGATTTCACCGACCGCGCGCTGCGTGGTCTGGTCCATGAGTGACATTCCCCGATGAAACATCTCGTAGGCGCGAGCGACCCAGATCATCTCGGTCATCGATTCGACCACGCTCACATTGCTGCCTTCGAGCGCACCGACTTCGAGCAACTCGGTGGAAGCGATCGGCTCAGCGGCCTGCGGGGCCTCAAAGCGGGTAGAGCCCACTGGCTGGAGGAGCTCCGGGCGCTCGAAGCGAACGCGGCGGATCTTCCCGATGACCTCGGGCTCGTTCGCGTCCATTCGTGAGTCGTTTTCCCTCAAGACTCGACCCGACTCGTCGATGCGAACGTTGGAACCGGGCTGGACGGTGATGGGCCCCGAGTCGGAGAGGATGGGAAGACCGTCAGCGGTGACTAGAATGCCGCCGTCGTCGAGACGGAATGAGCCGGCGCGGGTGTACTGCTCGCGTCCGGCCTCCGCCTCGACCACGAAGAACGAGTCATCACGGATGGCGAGATCGAGCGGGTTGCCCGTGTGTTGAATCGGCCCCTTTCCGTGATCGGCACCAATCCGGTCCACCACCACCTGCCGATTCATCTCCGAATCCGCCTGACGTTGGACCTCGCGAAAAGTCGCCACCTGCTGCTTGAAACCCGTCGTCGAGACGTTCGCGAGGTTATGCGAGATGGCATCCATCGCGTGGATGTGAGCCATTGCACCCGCGGCCGCGGTGTAGAATCCATCAGACATCGTCCTTCCCCCGAATTCCCGCGCGGCGCAGATGGGTCCGAAGCTTCAGTGTCGCCTCGGTCAGGATCTGAGATACTCGCGACTCGCTGACTTCGAGAATCGTTCCGATGTCTTTCAGAGTCAGGTCTTCGTAGTAATAGAGGGTGAGGACCTGTTGGTGCCGAGGCTTCAACTGCTCGATAGCACGAGTGATCGCGTCCACGAGCTCTAGCCGAGAGAGGGTCTCCGTCGGTAGAGCCTCGTTCGATTCCGGCTCGAACAGCTCGTTCAAGCCTACGGTTTGCACAGGCGTCAGTCGCTCAAAGCGTTCACGTAGCTCCAACACATCAATCTCCAACTCCGCGGCGATCTCCTCCTCCTCAGGCTCCCGTTTGAGCCTAGTGGTGAGTGTCGCAATGGTTTCTTCCAGCTTCTTTCCTTCGCTCCGTGCATCCCTGGCCATCAGGTCCCGCCGACGGAGCTCGTCGAGAATCGCGCCCCGGATTCGGGACGAGGCGAACTTGTCGAACGCGATGCCGCGCGCGGGCTCGTAGCGATGCGCCGCCTCGAGGAGTCCGACCATCCCCGCGCTCACGACCTCCTCCGCCAACACATGGGACGGCAACCGACGCAGGAAGCCCTTAGCGATCCGATAGACCAGCTTCATGTAGGGGCGTACGTCGACGGGTCCCCGCTCTGGCGCGTAGGCGGTCACCGCTCTTCCTTCCACCCCAGCACCTTCTTCCAGAAGAGCTGAATGCCGCCGCTCGCCTCATCGATCGGGTCCGCCAACAAGCGTCGGGCGATCTCCCGCAAGGCTTCGGCGGAGGCGGAGTCTGGGTTCGCGCGGACGACGGGCGTGCAGCTGCGCAGCGACTTGTTCAGAGCGCCGTCTCTCGGGACGTAGCCGAGGTAGTCGACCGCGACGTTCAAGAAACGGTCGACGAGCGTCGCGATCTTTCGGTGGATCTCCTCGGCTTCCGAGGGATTCCGCACCATGTTCGCGACCAGGCGAACGCGTTTGGTCCCGTGCCGCTGCGCCAGGACTTTCACGCATGCGTAGGCATCCGCGAGGGAGGTGGGATCGGGAGTCGCGACCAAAACCACGGATTGGGCAGCGCCGGCGAAAGCCACTGCGTTCGAGCCGATTCCCGCGGCGGTATCGATGAGCGCGAGGTCGAAGTCGTCCTCGAGTGAGTCGATGGCCGAGAAGAGGCCGTAGCGGTCTGCATCAGCGAGGTTCGCGAGCTCGTAGCGTCCCGAGCACGCCGGCAGAACCGCGACCGATTCGTTCGCGTAGCTCAAGACCTCGTCGATCGTCCGCGTGCCATCGAGCACGTCCATCACATTGCCGCGGGTCTGCAGCCCCAGCGCAATATCGAGATTGGCGAGTCCGAGATCGCCGTCGATGGTCAAGACCTTTCGCCCGAGCTCTCCAAAGAGGAGCGCGAGGTTCGCGGAGATGCTCGTCTTTCCCACGCCGCCCTTGCCACTCGTCACGGCGATCACACGCGTCGCGGGGCTCGCGTCGAGCACAGCGTCGCCGCCCATCTTCCTCAGTGTTGCTGCCTGGTCAGTCATCGCCTCTTCCTCAGGACGCTGCCGCGTAGCTCGGTGTGTAGTTCAGCGCGTCGTAGACCGGGTTGATCACCCGCAAGGCGAGCTCTCGAGGGTTTGCCACCTCGATGTCCTCCGGTACGCGCTGTCCATGAGTGGTGTAAGAAACGGGTAGGTCCCCGCGCATGGAAACGTTGACGACGGCCCCAAAGACCGATGCCTCGTCGAGCTTGGTCACGACCACGGACCGAGGCCGAAGGGCCTTGTAGCGTTCGATGATGGTCCGTAGCTCAATGGAGCGGCCGGTCGCCGGAACCACCAAGTGCGGCTCCACCGGAGTGCCGAGGATGAGTCGCTGCAGCGCGGAGACCGCCCGGTCGTCGTTGGGCCGTCGCCCAGCTGTATCGACCAGAACGAGGTCCGCACCTTTGAACTGATCGAGCGCGCGAAGGAAGCTCTCTCGGTCCGAGGCGACGCGCATCGGAACCCGCATCAACTCAGCGTAGCGTCGAAGCTGCTCTACCGCTCCGACCCGGAACGTGTCGTGCGTGACCACGCCTACGCGTTTGCCCTCGACGAGTGACGCCTTCGCCGCGAGCTTCGCGACGGTCGTCGTCTTCCCAACACCGGTGGGCCCCACCAGCATCAGGACCCGCGGGCCTCGACTCGGTTCGTAGGCGCGAATGCGCAAACGAATCGCCTCTGCGAGGGCCGCACGTTCCTGGTCCGGGCTGATGGCCCCCAAGGACGCCGCGGTGTTCAAGCGACTACGCGTTTCCTCTGCGAGGATCTCGATCAGCTCGGGGTCCACATCGGCCGCATGCAGCATTCGCTCGGTGAGCCCGTCCCCGGGCTTGACCGAAAGAAGCTGGCCCAGGAAGCGCTTCATCTCCGAGAGCTCGTGACGGACCGGCTCCGGTTCGTTGCGGTGCAGCTGACTGCGAATCGCACGGATCTCGTCCCAGAGCGGTCGCAGCTGCGTGCGAAACTCGGTTTCACTGATCTGAATCGTCTTCTCCGCGTCCCGCGGCGATGGTTCGGGCCGCGCCGCCGGTTGCGTGGCACGTGGCGACGCAGGAAGCGACGTGCTGTCATCGACGACCGTTAGCTCGATTTCGCCCCGGCCAAAGATCCCACCAACGCTTCGCGAGTTTAGGATGACCGCATCCGGTCCCAGCTCAGCTTTCACCTTCGCGAGCGCCTCCTTCATGGTCGGCGCGCGATACTTACGCACTTGCACGTGACAACCCTCCCGCTTCGGCGCTCTCTCCGATCACACCGAGCGAACGTAGCTCGACCCGCGGCTCGAGCTCTCGAAAGCTCAGCACCGGGACCCCTGGACTATTGCGATCAACAAACGCCGCCACCGCACGTCGAATGTCCGCTGCGGTGACGATCACTGGCATGACTTGCACCGACCTGCTTTTGGCCAACGAGGCATCGAACTCACGCATCAATGCGCGAAGCTCCTCCGGATTGACCATCCCTGCCGCGCCGCCGGCTTGCATGCGGCGAAACACGTCTTCGACCGTTGGCGCTAGTAGGAAAGCGTGCACGGCGCCGTCGTCGGCGAGATGCTTGGCGGTGAGCTGCTTGCTGAGGCGCTGTCGAACCAGCTCGATCAGGCCTTCCGCGTCCTTGGTACTCTCACCGTGATCCGCAAGCGCTTCGAGAATCGTGCGAAAGTCACGGATGGACACCCGTTCGTAGAGCAGGCCACGAAGCACTCGAAGGAGCAGCCCTGGACTCACCACCGCAGGGATCGTTTCGTCCGCCAGTTTTCCGAGCTTCGGAGCATGAATGTCGAGGATCTCCTGCAGCTCACGCCGGCCGAGGATCTGATGCGCATGTGCACCGAGGAGCTCACCGAGGTGCGTGGCCGCGACCGTCGCCGGGTCCACGACTGTGTAGCCGTTCAACTCCGCACGGTCCCGGTCTCCCGGCGAAATCCAGCGGGCGGGGAGCTCAAAGGCCGGCTCGATCACGTCCTCTCCCGGAAGCTCACTGGGGATGCCGCCGGGACTCATTGCGAGCACTTTGCTCACCCGGAGCTCGCTCTCGCCGATCGGATTGCCGGAGAGCAAAATGCGGTAGGCGCCCGGACGGAGCCGGAGATTGTCGCGCACGTGGATCGGCGGGACGATGATGCCCAGCTCACTCGCGATCTGCTTTCGAACGCCGGAGATACGCTTGAGCAAGGCGCCGTCGCGGTTCTCATCCACCAGCGGAACGAGCTCGAAGCCCACCTCGAGCTCGAGAAGCTCCATCGGTATCGACGCTTCGACCTCCTGCCGCTCCTGCTCCACCGGCGACAGCAGGGTCTCTTCCCTCGACTCGGCGTCTTCCGTCACGGACTCGGGAACCCGGCGGGCGAGCAACGCAAGCCCACCCGCGAGTGCGATGAACGCGAGGTGCGGCATGCCTGGCACCAACGCCATCGCCCCCATCACCATCGCCGCCATGTTCAGGGTCTTTCGCGTTCCGAAGAGCTGGTGATGCACCGTCGAGCCGAGCGAGCCGCCAGCAGCCGCACGGGTCGTGACCAGACCGGCGGCGATCGACGTCAGCAGCGACGGGATCTGCGACACCAAGCCATCTCCAACCGTGAGATTGGTGTAGGTCGCCGCGGCCTCACCCGCGGCGAGGTCGTGCTGGAGGATACCAACGATGAGGCCGCCGACGATGTTGACGACCGTGATCACAACGCCGGCCACCGCGTCCCCACGCACGAATTTGCTCGCGCCGTCCATCGAGCCGTAGAAGTCGGCCTCCTGTTCGATCTGTCGACGGCGGTCACGGGCGTCACGCTCGTTGATCAGCCCGGCCGCGAGGTCCGCGTCGATCGCCATCTGTTTTCCGGGCATCGCATCGAGGGTGAACCGTGCCGACACCTCGGCGATACGACCCGCCCCCTTGGTCACGACCACGAAGTTGATGACGACCAGAATGATGAAGACGATGATCCCGACGACCAGATTTCCACCCACGACGAACTGGGCGAAGGCCTCTATTACGTTCCCCGCCGCCGATGGACCCTCGTTGCCGCGAAGGAGGATGATGCGCGTGGAGGCGATGTTCAGCCCCAGGCGCATCAATGTCGAAAGGAGAAGAATCGACGGGAACGCGCTGAACTCCAGGGGCTTTTCGATGTGGAGAGAGAACAGAAAGACGATCAGGGACAAGCTCACCGAAACGGAGAGGAACAGATCGAGGAGAATCGCCGGGAGCGGGAGGATCATGACCCCGACCATTCCCAAAGTGGCGATGGCGAGCGCCGTCTCCGATCGGAAGCGAGGGGCAGACGAGGACCGACTCCCGACACCACCGAGCACGCGGGTCTGAACCGGCCGGGGGGGTGCGTTTACGGCAGGGGTCGCGGCGGGCGCGCTAGGC
>CAYXVF010000048.1:38684-44800 GCA_964468125.1 uncultured Bdellovibrionales bacterium
GCGCTAGGCGCCTGCGTCGTTCCAAGCACGCTGCTCATGCCTCAGCCCTCCGCTTTCGCTGGTAGACAAAGGCCAAGACCTTCGCGACCGCCTGGAAGGCTTCGCCGGGCACGGATCGGCCGACCTTTACATGACGATGCAGGAACCGCGCGAGTGGCGGCTCGGACACGATCGGAACTCCCGCGTCGGCTGCGATCTCACGGATGCGCATGGCGACAGCGTCCGTGCCTTTGGCAACGACCCGCGGGGCAACCATCAACGACGCGTCGTATTTCAAAGCGACCGAGAAGTGCGTCGGATTGACTACGATCACATCCGACGTCGGAACCGCTCTGAGCGAGCGCTGCCGCACGAGCTCTACGGCCCGCGAGCGCCGCTTCGACTTCATCTGCGGATCGCCGTCGCTCTGCTTCTGATCGTCACGCACCTCTTGGTGGGTCATCCGCATCTTCTTTTCGAGGCGAAACCAGGAGACCAGGTAGTCGACGATTCCGATGAGTAAGAACGTCGCGATCCCGGTCAGAGCGAGCGGCAAGAGTGTTGCGACGATCGGGCCGGGGCCTTCGCTCACGCTGACGTTCGTGATCAACGCCGGAATCGCCTGGTAAAGCAGGGCTCCACAGCTGGCGCTCATCAGCGTGATCTTCACCACCTGAAGACCCAGATTGATCAATCCCTCCAGCGACCCATACGTCTGCTGTAGCTTTGGAATGGGATTGAGGCGGCTCGGGTCGACCTTCAGAGACTTCCAGAAGATCCGTCCCCGGCTCTGAAGCAGCCCTACCGCAAAGGCCGCGACAGCAACGGTCGTGCCCATCGACAGAGCAACGAGGGCAAACGTCGCCCCCGTGTGGGCTAAGGTCGCCGGTAGGTCGATTCGATCGAGCGAGCCCAGCGTCCGCCGAGTTGCATCCAAAAGGCGCGCGCTCAAGACCGGCCATAGGCCAACCAGTGCCAGAAGCGCCGCCGTCAACCCCGCCACACCAGAGAGATCCCGACTGCGGGCGACCTCGCCCTGCTCCGCGAACCGCTCGCGCTGTCTCGAGGTAGCGGGAAGGGTCTTCTCCTGAGACATCAGCGAGCCCTCCCGTTGAGCACATCGAGTGCCACGTAGATCGACTCGCCGGCGAGGTACGCAGCCTCACGGATGAGCGCCGGCGCGTAGCTCGAGAGCGCAAATAGACCGAAACCGATGGTGACCAGGAACCCGAGTGTCCAGGCGTTGAGCTGCGGAGCGACCTTCGTCAACAAGCCGAAGGTCAGCTGACTGGCGCAGGCCACCGCGACCAGGGGAAGCCCGATGCGCAGGCCCGCGGAGAAGACAAACGCGGCGTTCTCAAAGATGGCGCGAGAGATCTCCCCGATGCCGGTCACCTGCCCTGGCGGCTGCAGCTCGAAACTCGCGCGCAGAGCCCGAAACAGCTCCCGGTAGGCTCCGGATGCAAAGAGGATGATCCCAAAAACCGAGTTGAAGATCGCACTGACCGCGCCCGTCATCTCCTGGGTCCGCGGGTCTACGAGCTGCTGAAAGCCGATCCCCATCTGCACGCCGATGAGCTCGCCTGCGACGAAGAGGGCAACACTCGCGACCCGAACGGTCATTCCCATCGCGAGCCCCACGATGAACTCGAGGAGAAGAGCCGATCCGACGAGCTCATCAAACTGCTCGCCGCGAAGAGTGCTCCCGAGCACGAGCGTCAGAGCCAACGTCGCCATGCCGCGTACCTGCATCGGCGCGACCTCTGCGCTGAGCGTCGGAAGCCCCGCCAGCAGCCCAGTGACACGCGCGAGGGCGTAGCCGTATGGAGCGATCCAAGGGCTCATCCGCCGATGCCTCCAGGACCCATCTTCGCGATCTCCTCGAAGAGCACGGTAGCGAACAGCGTAATGCGCTCGATCATCCACGGCGCCATCAAGAGAAGCGTCGTTCCCACTGCCAGGAGCTTGGGAACGAAAGCGATGGCGTTTTCCTGGATCTGAGTGGCAGCTTGGATCACGCTCACGACGAGCCCGACGCTCAGGCCAGCGCCGAGAATTGGCATCGCAAGCCAGGTCGCCAACCAGAGCATCTCTGTCACGAGATCGACGACGAAATCCGGAGTCATGTGAAACTCCTCACCAGAGAGCCGGCGATCATGTGCCAACCGTCGGCTACGACGAAGAGCATGATTTTGATCGGCAGCGCGACGAGCGCCGGGGGCAGCATCACCATGCCCATGGACATCAGGACGGATGCGACGACGAGGTCGAGGAGGAGAAAGGGCAGAAAGAGCATGAAACCCATCTCGAACGCGGTACGCAGCTCGGATATGACGAAGGCGGGCATCAGGAGCTGCAGCGATACGTCGGCGGGGGTTGCCGGGTCGGGCATGTCGCCGAGCTCGTAGAAGAGTTCGAGATCCTTCTCGCGCGTTTGCGAAAGCATGAAGCCGCGCACCGGCGGGATACTCGCTTCCACCATGGACTCAAGCTCGATTTCCCCGTCCAGGTAGGGCCGAAGGCCGTCCTCGTAGACGCGCTGACCCACCGGCGCCATCACGGCCATCGTTAGAAACAGCGCGAGACCGATCATGACCTGCTGCGGGGGCGCGCTCTGCACGCCCAAGGCGCTCTTGAGAAACGAAAGGACCACCACGATCCGAACGAAGCTCGACATCGTCAGCAACGCCGCTGGAGCGAGCGTCACCATCGTCATCAGAATGATGAGCTTCAGAGCGGTTCCCCCCTCCGCTGGCTCACCGATCGTGAGCTGAAGCGCAGGCTCCGCGGCGAGCACGATTTGCGGTGCGAAAGAGTGTGCGATCCACGTGTTCATCGTGTCCTCAGGCGATGTACTGGGTTGGGTTCACGGACTGCAGGACGGACTCGAAGTCTCGGGCGGCGCTCTCCTCGCGGAGTCGGAGAAGCCCTGCCACGTCTTCGGAAGCGTGCTCGTCCGCGGGACTGGGATCTTCCTCCGCCTCCGCTAGGATCGGAGCCTGCGCCGTCGCGTAGCCGAGGGAGCTCAAGAGCCGCACCTCGCTGTCGCTTGCGGCGATGAGGAGCCGCTCGCCGCCCGCCTCGACGATGGCAAGTCGGTGCTTCGGACCGAGGGGCTTCACGGAGACGATCTCGATCGCCCCGCCAGCAAGGTCCGGGAGGCCCCTCCGCCGGTTCATCCACCAAGCGACCGCGCCGAGGAGCACGAGCAGCGCGAGGACACCCAGAGTCCGAAGCAAGCTCGAGTCTTCATCGGAGCGAATACGATCGAGGCCGACCTTTGGGGGTGAGGGCTCCTGGACCGCGGGCTCCGCGGGAGAGGTGGTCCCGTCAACACTCGACTCGCCCTTCTGCTCTGGCGAAGGGCCTGGAGCCTCGCGCACGCTCTTCGACTGTGCGGCGAGATCGCGTGCAACCGGCGACGGGAGCGCACTGACTTCCGAGCGCGAGGCGCCTTCCTTGCGACGTGCCTTTGGTTTTCCCGCATAGCGCAGATGGTCGGCGAGCTTCGTGCTTCCGGGCTTCACCACGATGACCGCGCCGCGTTTGGCGTCGTAGCTCTGGAGGACGACCCCGCCCGTTTGCTGGTCCAAGGCAGTCACCGATGCACCTGGAACGAAGACGACATGGCGCTCAACCGTGCGGTGGATCTCGCGCTTCTTCCAAAGCGCCCGGGGTCCACGAACTTCCAAGATACCGTCGACCACCCGGGTCGACAGCTCAGCGGGGGCCGCAAATGTAGCGGCTGCGAGCACGAGCTCGATCATGATTGAATCTCCTCTTTTGCGATCTTGCTGGAGCGCAGACGTTCGGTGGGACTCACCACCTCGCTTACGCGAACGCCGTAGCGGTCCCCCATCACGATGGCTTCACCGCGGGCGACGAGCTGACCGTTCACTCGAATGTCCAAGGACTCATCGACGGGCTTGTGAAACTCGATTGTGCTCCCGGGCTTCAGCTCGAGAACCTCGCCGATGGTGAGACGACGCCGACCGAGCTCGACTGTGACTTCGACTGATACGTCGAGCAGACGATCGATCGATCCGTCCTCTTCGGTCCTGGACGGCGCTGGCAGACTTTCACTCATGAGACCTCCGCAACGAGCTCGACACTGAGTATTCCGTTTCGATGCACGGGCTCAGCCCGAAATTTGGGTACATCCGACACTTCGACACTGATGGGCTCACTTCGCCCGCTGTCGAGCCACATGACGTCGCCTGGAACCAGGGCGATCAACTCGTTCAGGCTGAGATGGACACGACCGAGGACGGCGATGATGTCTGTTGGGCTGTCCTTGACGCCTTCGGTCACCCAGGCGCGTGACTCACCGGTGTCGAAGGAATTGCCCCCGAGTACATCGATGATTCCGGGCAGGCCGATCAGAGCCACGTAGCCGAGCTGGCTGCCGATCTGGATCGGGCTCTTCACGAGCAGGGCGATGTCGATGCCGTCGAAGGCCGACGCGCTCACCTCAGCCCAGCGCGTGCTCACCGACGTCTGTCCGGTCACGCTCGCAACGAGGGAGTCGTGCACAGCTTTGCCGATTCGCTCGAGGACGTCTCGGATCGATTCGATTTCGATGGTCGTGAGGTTGGCGCGATTGGGAAGGTCCCATTGGGTGTGCCGGTCAAAGCCAGTCCCAAACTTGTGCTCGACCAGGGCGAAGCAGGTCACGGGGTCGAGGACCACGAAGCCGACCTCTTCTCCAGCGACGGTGATGCGCATGGCGGCGGGCGCGGAGACGGTTTCTTGAATCGCTTGCGATGGGCCCACGAGCTCTGGCGCGGACTCAGGCGTGTCGTCCGAGAGGCCCAGCACGCGGAACACCACCTCGCGGACCGACTTGCCGAAGCGTTGGACGGCGGGATTAATGTTGCGGAGGCGGCGGCGCAGCGTGCGGTCGCCTTGGGTGAGATCGACGACCTCGGTCGGATCCGAATCACGGACCGACTCGGCGATCGCCTCCTTCTCCTCCGGTGTCAGAACGTCTTCGCTCATCACCGGTGGTCATGAGCAAAGGGCGTGCCGTCTCCAATCGCTTCAAAACGGCGGGTTTTTGGCGAATTCTGGTGAATCGAGCGTCGAGATCTCGACGCCCCGACGTTGGATCGTCAGTTCCCGGGCGCGGGCGCAACCCCAGAGGTGAGGATCTGTGGGCGACTGAGCGAGGGGTGACGGTGGCAGAGAAACTCGACGCGACGATTCTTCAGGCGTCCGTTCTGCGTGTCGTTCGATGCGACCGGGCGCATGTCCGCGTACCCGGCGGCACCCATGCGACGCGGGTCAACTCCGCCCACCTCCGCGAGGTAACGCATGACCGAAATGGCCCGCCCCGCCGAGAGCTCCCAGTTCGTCGGAAACTTACGGCTGCGGGTCGGTCGGTTATCCGTATGGCCTTCGACGATGACGTCGTAGTCGAAGCGACGCAGAAGCGCGGCGATCTCGTTCAAAAAGTTGAACGCCTCGTCCACAATGCGATCGGTGCCGCGCTTGAACATGACGTTCTCGCGCACGCGAATGACCACGCCCCGGCTCGAGACGGCGAGCTCGATCGAGCTCTGCATCTTCTCCTGGGCGACCATCTTCTCGAGCTCTTTGAGAAGTTGCAGATCGCGTGCCGCCAGCTCGCTCTTCGCGACATTCTCCGTTTTCTCGTCCTTGCCAGCACCCGCACCGTCGGCGTCCTGCTCCCCTTCTCCATCTTTGCCCTCGGCCGTGCTCGCGTCCGCTGTGGCTTCGTTCTTTCGATCCTTCTCCGTGGTCTCCGACGAGTCCTTCTTCACGGAGAGCACCGGAGGGTTGAAGTTGCCGAAATTGACGGTCTGGTAGCCGAAGGCTTCTTTCATGGAGCCGAGCATCTCTCGAAACTGGACCACGTCCATGTTCGCGAAACTCAGAAGCAAGACGAAGAACGTCAGCAAGAGTGTCGAAAGATCGGCGAACGTAGCCATCCAGGCTTGGTCGTTGCCCTCCTCCGGTGCTCGCTGTTCATCCATATCGTCCATCGGCTCGTGCCATTCGCGGCGACCCTCAGGCGGCCGCCGCTCGTTCGCGCTGCTTGGGTGCGAGGAAGGCGTCGAGCTTCTCTTTGATGATCATCTGGTTCTCGCCGTTGACGATCGACTCGAGGCACTCGA
>CAYXVF010000049.1:0-43930 GCA_964468125.1 uncultured Bdellovibrionales bacterium
GTTGTTGTCGTTGGTCTCTTCGTCATCATCACCGCACGCAACAGCGAAGCAGGCGAGGCTGACGACAGCCAGTGTGTCAGTAGTGTGGCGGAGAAGCCAAGACAACGGCGTCATAGTTTGACGCTCATCGAGAGACAGTCTCGACACTAGGCGTCTCTGAGGCGTTTTCTTCGTCATTCTCGGCGTCTGCCGGAAGCTCCGCTTCGCGCAACTCGAACCAGAAAACAGAACCACGCTCTGAACCACTACCTACGCCTACATTTCCATCCATAGCTTCGATCAGGTTCTTCACGATCGCGAGGCCCAAACCGGTGCCACCCATTTCGCGGCTTCGGCCGTTATCCACTCGGTAGAATCGCTCGAAAATGCGCGAGCGGTGCTTGGGCTCGATGCCCGGCCCGTCGTCTTCCAACTCGACGCGAACGCGACCGCCGTTGCGCTTCGCACGTACGTGCACGCTGCCGCCGTCCGAGCCGTACTTGATCGCGTTGTCGATGAGGTTGAGCAAAACCTGCTCCAGTGCGACCGCGTCGGCTTCGACGGCGATGTCCACGTCGAGCTCGTTGAATAGCCTTACGCCGCGCGCGTCTGCGGCCACCGCAGCAGCGTCGCACATGCGCTCGACGGACGACCACAGCGCCACCGGCGCCGGTTTGAGCTCATACTTGCCTGCCTCGATGCGCGAGATGTCGAGCAAATCACCTACCAAGGCTGCAAGCCTATCGGCGTTGCGACGTGCTGCTTCCGCGAACTTGCGCGCTTGGTCCGGGTCCTCTAGGGCTCCACCCTCGGTCAACGTCTCGATGTTTGCACGGATGACACTGACGGGCGTCCGTAGCTCGTGGGAAACGTTCGCAACGAAATCGCGACGGACCGTTTCCAAACGGCGAAGCTCGGTCACGTCTCGCATCACGAGAACGCTTCCGCCAGTGGCTGGCAAGGGCGTGGCACGGGCCCAGAGACGGCGGAGGGAAGGGCCGTGCCAATCAAACTCCGCGCTGCCGGGTGAACCTTCGCGCGCTTGGCGCACTAACTCGTGAAGCGCTGGCGAGCGCATGACCTCTAGGAGGGTGCGGCCTTGGTGGAGCTCGTCGAGGCCGAGAATGTCGAGGCCCGTCTTGTTGACCAACGTGATCCGATGCTCACTGTCGAGCGCCAAGACGGCTTCGGACATGTTTTCGAGGATCGCCTCTACCCGGTTTCTCTCGCGCGCCAGGGTGTTGACGGTCTCTTCGAGCTCTTCGCTGAGCTGCTTGAAGCTGACCGCAATGCCGCCGAGCTCATCCGAGCTGAACATCCCTGACCCGTCATTGACCACCGGCGCACCGGTGATGTCTCGCGTGTGGAGCAAGAGCTGCCGAAGGCCGCGCGTCATCAGATAGGACGAAAGAAGGGTCATGGTCAGTGCAACGATGAGCCCGCCGACGCTCGCGAGCACCAAGAGCACGCGTAGCTGGCTCACCGCTTGGGCGAGCTCCTGCATCGGGTGGGCGAGGCGAACGACTCCTGTGGTCCCATAGGGGCGCTCGAAGCGTTTCGCGACGTAGAACATGGGCAGGCCCAGGGTCTGGGAGACGCGTTGGGAAGCGCCAACGCCCTTGCGGAGCGCTGCGATGATCTCCGGCCGGTCGTCGTGCAGCTCGGTGCTCGAGAGCTCCATGGCGGAAAGGCGTGAGTCCCCGAGCACCCTGCCGTCTTCGGCGACGATGCTGACCCGTGCTCCACTGGCTGCTCCTAGCTCATCGGCGAGCGGGTCCATGGCCTCAAAGGTCATGGGCTCCCCCGTACGGCTCAGAAGCTCGGCCGCGGTTTGTGCGCGCGCGAGCAGGTCCTCTTCGAGGTTCTGCTCAAACCAGGACCGGATCCGCCCCTCGAGATAGACACCGGAGAGGGTGCCCACCGTCACGATGAACAGGACGGAGATGATGAAGATTTTGCTGCGGATTCCGAGGGTCAAGCACTCGCCTCTTCGGCGGTGGCTTTGAAGCGATAGCCGACCCCGCGCAGCGTCTCGATGTAGCGACCGGCGTCACCGAGCTTTTCGCGGAGCCGCTTGACGTGTGTGTCCACGGTGCGTGTGCTAACGTCCGCATCGATCCCCCAGACGTCGCTGAGGAGTGTATCGCGGGTTTGTACGCGACCCTTTCGCGATAGGAGGGTCGTCAACAGGCGGAACTCGAGCGCCGTCAGGCGAAGCTCGTCGTCTGACACCCAGACACGGTGGCCCGCGGAGTCTACCCGCAGGCTGCCGAAGCGCATCTGCTCTTCCTGCGGCTCTTCGGTCTTGGTCACGCGGCGCAACACGGCGCGTACTCGGAGCATCAGCTCGCGTACCGAATACGGCTTCACCACGTAGTCATCGGCGCCGACCTCAAAGCCGACGACCCGGTCGATCTCTTCGCCCTTCGCCGTCAGCATGATCACCGGGACGTTGCGCGTGGCTTCGTTCACGCGAACCTGCTTGCAGACCTCGGTCCCGGGGATGTCCGGTAGCATGAGGTCGAGCAGGACCAGGTCAGGAACCGGTTCCTGGACCACCATTTCGAGAGCCGCCTGTCCGTTTGCAGCGCAGCGGGTCTTGAAGCCCTCGCGCTGGAGGTTGTACTCCAGCGTCGTCATCAGGTCTTGTTCATCCTCGACGATCAAAATCAGGGCAGACATGATTCATCCCTCTAGCGTAGGTGCGTGACGGGAAGGTTTCGTGCACATGGAGATACCGTCACCACGATCGCGTTCGCAATTTGGCGCCTTTCGACGCCAAGCGTCCTCACCCGCGGTCTAGGTATTTGTGGGCCCGCCCGCAACCCCGAAGTCGCCTATCAGCGTCGCTTCTTGCGCCGGCGCTTTTTCTTCTTCTTTTTCTTCGTCGGGTCGGCGTCGGGGGCCGCGTCGTTCGACTCGTCGTCGATCACCGCGGTGGAGGGCGGAGGGCCACGGCCCACCGAGGGCGGGGCGATCACCCCCGCGTCCACGGCGATCGCCTGGATTTCATCGGCGGTTTCCACGCCCACGAAGGGCTCCACCTGAGCCAGGGCTTCCTGCGCTTCGTCCCAGTTGCAGCGGCGAAACGCCGTTTTGACCGTGCTCTTGGCCGTCTCGAAGTCGTTGAGCTTGATCTGAATACCCACCCGGAGCACGCCAAAGCGCCGGTTGCGCGGGTATTCCACCAGAAACCCGTCCACGGACCCGAGCGCTTCGGTCCATAGGCCGGCCTTGGTTTGCTCCGTGACCAAACGCTCGGCGATCTGCACCGCATCGTCTTCGCTGAGCTTTTTGGTCTGATCGACACGCACAGCGCCCGTGAGCGACACCTTTACCTCGATCTCGTCCGAGCCCAGGTCCTCGGGCCAGCTGTAGTGCATGTCCGTGAGTGTGATGGCGCCGGTGGTGATGCCTTTTGGGAGGTCGCCCAAGCTCTGCCGCAAGAGCTCCTCGAGCGCCAGGACCTTGGCGTCTCGCATGGCGGCGGGAAGGTTTTCACCCACCGCGGTGGTCTCCACGGAGAGGGTCGCGAGCTGACTCATCTCCCGCGCCACCTCTTCGCTGCGCTCGACGTAGACCGTGGCGAGCCAGCCGTCGGGGACGGGGGAAAACTCAGTGTTGACGATTGGAAGAGAGGTTTCGGGCTGTTCCAGGTCGAAATGGTGGCCGAGGGCGCTCTTGCTAAAGGTGAAGCCGATTCCGCCCACGGTGGCGAGCGCCTGAGCGTCGGCCAGAGCACGATTCTGAGCCGTGGTGCGTGCGAGATTCTGGTTTAAAAGGGCCGTCATCGCACCCGTCGCGGAGACGCTTTGAGGCCCTCCGCACCCGACCGCGAGCGCGAGAACCATCGCAACGACCAGCCATTCCCTCATGTCTTTAGAGGCTAGAAGGGGAGGGCCGCGCGATCAATCTTAATGCTCGGCGTCCACGCGAGCGGGGCCTCAGCGCCCTTCCCAGATAGCCAGACGTGCGAAGGTGGCGTTCCGATCGGCGCCCACGCTCACCAAGGCGACGGGAATCCCCAGGAGCTCCTCGACCCGGGCAATATACTTGATCGCTTGCGGAGGCAGCTCCGCCCAGCTCTTTGCGCCAGTGGTGCTCGATTTCCAGCCCGGCAGGAGCTCATAAATCGGCTTCACGCGCTCTAGCTCATCCACGCGACTCGGAAAGCGCGTAATTCGCTCGCCGTCGAGCTCGTAGGCGGTGCAGATCCCCACTTCATCGAAATCATCGAGCACGTCGAGCTTGGTCAGAGCGACGTGCGTCATTCCGTTCGTTCGCAACGCGTAACGCAGCGCGACCGCGTCGAGCCAGCCGCAGCGCCTCGTCCTTCCGGTGGTCGTACCGAACTCGTGGCCGTCTCTCTGCAGTTTTTCGCCCACCGCATCGAGCAGCTCGGTCGGAAAGGGCCCGCTGCCCACGCGCGTGGTGTAGGCCTTGGCGACGCCCATGACCACGTTTACGCGGGTGGGGCCGATCCCCGCGCCGATGCACGCGCCGCCGGAGGTGGGCGACGACGATGTGACAAACGGATAGGTGCCGTGGTCGATGTCCAAGAGCGTGCCTTGGGCTCCCTCGAACAGCACGCGGCCGCCGCGGTCGAGGATCTCGTTGACGATCTCCGAGGTGTTGCCAATGTGTGGCTTCAACCTTTCGAAGGACTTCACGAGATAGTCGACGGTTTTGTCGACGTCCCAGTCGCAACCCTCGAGCCGCGAGCCGTGCTCTTCAAAGTGTGCTTCAACCTGAGCGCGAAGACGTTCCTTATTCCCAGGGTCCGAAACTCGAACGCCGATGCGGATGATCTTGTCGCGATAGGCCGGTCCGATCCCACGTCCGGTGGTCCCGATTTTCTGAGCGCCTTTGCGTTCCTCGGAGCGCAGGTCCAGCCATTTGTGACTGGGCAAGATGTAGTGCGCTCGTTCGCTCACCTTGAGGTGCGACGTGTCCACGCGCTGCTCTTCGAGCTCGTCGAGCTCGCGAATGAGCTCCTCCGGATCGATCACGACGCCGTTGCCGAGCACGCAGGTGGTCTCTGAGTAGAGCATGCCCGACGGGATGAGGTGGAACTTGTACGTGGACTCGCCGACGACGATGGTGTGCCCGGCGTTGTTACCGCCTTGATAGCGGACCACCGCATCCGCCGATTCGGCGATGTAGTCGGTGACCTTGCCTTTGCCTTCGTCGCCCCATTGGGCGCCAACCAGTACTACCGATGGCATTTACCACTCCAGCTGAGCTCGAGGCTCCAGAGTTAATCCGACAATCCAGCGCGTTTGAAGAGCGCATCCACGTGCCGGGTGTAACGTTCGAGCGAGAACGCTCGGTCGAGGTCCGTCGCGGCTAGTTTTTCCTGCACCAGCGGCTCCGCTTCGAGCGCGTCGCGCAGCTGCGGCGCTTCGCCTTCCCAGACCTTCATTGCCGAGCGTTGGACGGCGCGATAGGCCTCGTGACGGTCGAGGCCTGCGTCGAGCATCGTGGTGAGCACGCTCTGGCTGAAGACCAAACCCTTCACCCGGTCCAGATTGTGCTGCATGTTCTCCGGATAGACGCGCAGGTTCGCCATTAGGTGGTCGAGCTTCAGCAGCATGTAGTGTGCCAGGTGGAACGCATCCGGGAATGCCACGCGCTCCACGGAGCTGTGACTGATGTCGCGGTCGTGCCAGAGCGCTACGTTCTCGTGAGCGGCCACCATGTAGCCTCGAAGCAGGCGGGCCATTCCCGTGAGTCGCTCCGCGGTGATCGGGTTCTTCTTGTGCGGCATCGCCGAGGAGCCAGTCTGGCCCTTGGTGAAGCCTTCCTCCGCTTCGCGCAGGTCCGTGCGCTGCAGTGAACGCAACTCTACGGCGAAGCGCTCGATCCCCGCACCGAGAAGCGCAAGGACGCTGAAGACGTAGGCATGTCGGTCCCGAGGCACGACCTGCGTGGCGATGGGCTCGTGCGCCAGGCCCAGCTGCTCGAGCGTGTGGGTCTCAAACTCCGGGTCCGTTTGACTGAAGTTGCCGACGGCGCCGGAGAGCTTGCCGTAGGCGGATTCGGCGCGTGCGGCTCGAAGGCGCTCGAGGTGCCGGCCGAGCTCCGAATACCACCCGGCGAGACGCAGACCAAAGGTAGTTGGCTCCGCGTGAACGCCATGGGTGCGCCCGGCGCACGGGGTCATCTTGTGCTCCAGGGCTCGCTCAGCCACTGTTTGGCGGACGGTTGCGAGCGCTTCGAGAACCACATCCAGGCTGTCGCGCACCGCCATCGCCAGAGCCGTGTCCACGACGTCGCTCGAGGTCAGGCCGCGGTGAATGTGGCGGCTCGCCGGCTCACCGACCCGCTCGCCCACCGCCCGAACGAAGGCCACCACGTCGTGATTGGTCTCCTTCTCGATCTCTCGAACCCGGGCCGCGCTCTGGTGATGGGCCTTCTCGCGGATTTGCTCCATTTCGTCATCGGGAATTACCCCGCGCGCATGCCAGGCGGCGCAAGCGGCCACCTCCACCGCGGTCCAGCGCTCGAAGGTCGCCTCCGCGTTCCAGATAGCGGCCATCGCCTCGGTCTCATAGCGACTGATCATGCGGGCCTACTAGCGTGATCGGGGCGAGATTCAAAGAGCGGGGGGGGCAAAAGCGCCCGACGAGTGGAACCCAACCGCCGCCAGTCCTAGTATGTGAAGCCGTGAGCGAAACCACCTATCTCCTCACCGGGGCAACGGGGCTTCTGGGGCAATGCGTGCTTTATGAGCTGCTCGCCCAGCATGCGGGTAGCTTGGAACGGGTGCGGATCTTCTGCCTCGGCCGCGGCGACCGGGATAGACCCCTCGCCCAGCGGCTCGAGGGAGATTTCCTGGGCGCGAGTGGGGCACATCTCGATGGTCGAGTCGCGCTCGAGGGCTTCCGGGAGGCCGTGAAGCCGATTCACGCCGCGATGGAGACGGAGCGCTTGGGCCTTTCGGACGAGGACGTGGCACAGCTCACGCGTGGGCGAATCGACCACGTGATCCACCTGGCAGCGCTGACCGATTTTCGGCGAAAGGAATCGGTGGAGGCTCGCCTTCGCGAAACGAACGTGGAAGGAACGCGTCGGCTCATCGACCTGGTCGATGCCTTCGAGACTGCGCCCGAGAGCTTCAATTTCGTGAGCTCTGCCTACAGCTGCGGCGAGACCTACGGCACCATCTCGCCAGACTACGTGAACCTCGACCAGCGCTTTCAGAACCCCTACCAGCGCTGCAAGCTGGAGGCGGAGCTCCTTCTTCGGGGCCGTCTCGAGGCCGGAAGCACGGCCCTGCGCGTGTTTCGTCCGACGGTCCTCGCGGGTCGCCTCGACCATGCGCCCCAGGGGTATGTCAGCAAATACGATGTCTACCTCGGCTGGGCGATCTTCTTTCTGCACGTGAAGCGCGAGATTCTCGGTGCGGCGAGCTGGGAGGCGCTGATGGGGGAGTGGCTTCACGCGCCGATCCGCTTCGCCGCCAACCCGGAGCTCGGCCTCAACATCGTCCCCGCGGACTTCGTTGCAGAGCTCATCGTGGCGGCCATCGCCAACGAGTTTCTACCCGGAAGCATGCACGTCGCCGCCGGCACGGACCTGCAAAACTACGCGATGATGGAACGCATGCTCGAGGTGGTCGGCGTGGAAGGGCACAGCTACGTGCGCGGCGTCCCGGACGATCGCAATCCGTTGGAAGACAGCTACTATCGCAGCGCTGGGGGGCTCTACACGCCCTACATCGATCTCGACGAACCCTGGCGTTTCGAGCTCGACGCGATGCTCGAGCTCTGTCGCACCGCAGGGCTCAGGCCGAAAGCGATCTCGAAGCTCGAAGACTTCGATGTTATGCTCCACTACGCACGCGAGCAGCACTGGGGACTTTCGATCTAGCGCGCGTTCGTTGAGCCCACGCCAGCGACGCTGACCTATGAGCACCTTCCTTTTCGTTCTGATCTTCGTCGTCTTGGTGCTGGGGACTTTGGTCAGCGCCGAGCTACTGTTGCGCAAGCTCGACGTACCTTTCGAAATCGCCCGAAAGAGCTTCCACCTTTTGGCGGGGACCGTCGGCATCATCATGACGGTGCAGGCGCCGTCCGCGACGCCTCTCGTGATCACCGGCGCACTCTTCGCCGTCACGCTGCCGGTGAGCATCTTCCTCGGACTCTTCAAGATTCAGTCGCGCGAGCGTGGCTTTGGTACCGTCGCCTTTGCGGTGGGCTACACGGTGATCGCGTGGCTCTACTTCGATCAGCCGGTCGTGATGATCAGCGCGATGGTGGTGTTGACCTATGGCGATGGGCTCGCCGCGTTGGTGGGGACGACACTCGGACGCCACAGCTTTGGCCTCGGTCGTACCACCAAGACTTTCGAGGGCACGGTCACTTTCACCTTCGTCTCGTGGATCGGCGTGGCGCTGACGCTCGTGATCTACGACGTCGCCTCGCCCATGCGCGCTCTCGGCATGGGGCTTCTCTTGGCCGTTTTGTGTGGTGTCGTCGAGGCGGTGAGCTCGAGCGATTTCGACAACGGGGTTCTCCCGATCTACGCCGCGATCATGCTTCACACCATGCTACTGCCGCGCGGTTTTCCAGCCGTGGCCGTAGGCTTTGCTCTGGCTCTCCTGATCGTGGGAGCGGCGTTGTGGCGCCACTGGGTGACGATTCAAGGGGGGGTAGTCGCGGCGCTCATCGTGGTGACTTTGTTTGGCATTGGCGAATTTCGTTGGCTTGCGCCCGTGGTGTATTTGCTCGCGAGCTCGAGTCTCGTGTCGAGCTTTGTTCGCTCACGCTACGTCAATCCCTTCAGCGCGAGCGAAGGCGCGCGCGGGCTCGAGCAGATCGCGGCGAAGGGGCTACCCAGCATGATCTGTGGCCTGGTCTTTGCGGCGACATCCGATCCGGTCTGGTACTTCGTGATGTTGGCGATCGTGGCCACGGCGAGCGCTGACACCTTCGCATCGGCGATCGGCGGGCTCGACCCACGCGAGAGGGTGCCGGCGTTGCCGTACTTCACCCTCGTCCCAAAGGGTATGTCCGGTGGTGTGAGTGCCTATGGCACGCTCGCGGGATTCCTCGCGACAGTGGTCGTGGGCAGCATGAGCGCGATCTACGGGGGTGGGGTGGTGGAGATGGCCGTCGTGGTTGTTACGGGTTTTCTCGGTGCGAACATCGACAGCGTGCTCGGAACCACCGCTCAGGCGCTCTACCGGTGCGCCGCCTGCGGGCGGGTTACCGAAGCGCGCGTTCACTGCCGACGCCCCACGGTCCTGAGCAAGGGCTACGTTTGGGTGAACAACGAGATGGTCAACCTGCTGAGTGGTGTGAGCGCAGGGCTCATCGCCTGGGGAGTCTTCTCCGTGATGCGCTAGGGGGCGCAACGCTTTCTCGTCCAGGTGCGGTGCCCCTGCGGTCAGTTCGTCAATCGGCCTCAGATGCCGATGTCGCGTCGAAAGTGCATGCCGTTGAAGCGGAGCATCTTCACGCCTTCGTAGGCGCTCGCTCTCGCTCGGTCGATGCTCTCGCCGCGCGCGACTACGGCCGCAACGCGGCCGCCGTTCGTGACGAGCTCGCCTTCGCGCAGTTTGATCCCGGCTTGGTCGAGCCAACGGTCCTCGTGCTCGAGCCCTGCGTCCATCTCGATGACGTCGCCTTTGCGGGGCGACTGCGGGTAACCGTCCGCGGTCATCACCACCGCAACCACCGCTCGTGAATCCCAGTCGAGGGAGTGTCCTGCTAAATTGTGCGTGGCCACTCTATGGCAAAGATCGAGGAAGGCGCCTGGCTTCAGACGCGGCAGGATCGCCTGCGCCTCCGGGTCACCGAGCCGCACGTTGAACTCAACGAGCTTAGGGCCATCGTCCGTCAACATCACCCCTACGTAGAGGAAACCAATGAACGGAGTGCCGCGCCCTTCGAGGGCGAGGAGGGTGGGGCTCACGATTTCATCCCGCACCCGGGCCCGAATGTCATCGTTGAGCTCCGGATTGGGGCTCACAGCGCCCATCCCTCCGGTGTTCGGCCCATGCTGGCCATCAAACAGGCGCTTGTGGTCCCGCGCGTTTGGAAGCTCGACGAAATCGGCCCCGCAGCAGGCAAAAAAGAGCGATGCCTCCGTGCCGCTGAGGCGCTCCTCGAGCACCACTCGGCTGCCCGCTTCACCCATGCTGCCGCCGAGGAGCGCTTCCGTGTCGCGACGGACACCCTCCAGGTCCTCGGGGAGCGAGACTCCCTTCCCCGCGGCCAGGCCGTCCGCCTTGACGACCGGCAGACCGTGAAGCTGCTTCATGGCCGCGTCGATCTCGTGAACCGTCCCCACCGAGACGAAGCGTGGCTGGGGAAGGCCGATTTCTTCGCCGAGGGTGCGGGTGAAGAGCTTCGAGCCCTCGAGCTCCGCGGGCCTCTGATCCGGACCGCAGCAGGGAATGGCCGCAGCACGAAGGCTATCGCCGAGGCCTGCGACGAGGGGCGCTTCCGGCCCCACCACCACGAGCTCCACGCCTTGGTCCTGACAGAACCGTACGAGCTCATCGTGTGACGGGAAGCTCTCGACGTTGCGAGCGATCGAAGCCGTGCCCGGATTCCCTGGCGAAACCAACACTTCGGCGTCGCCGGTGCACAGGGCACGGGCCATGGCGTGCTCGCGGCCGCCGCTGCCGATCAGCAATACCTTCATCGGGCCCCTCGACGCTCAGTGACGGAAATGACGACGTCCGGTGAAGACCATGGCGATGCCGTGCGCATTGCACGCGGCGATCACTTCCTCGTCGCGTTTTGAGCCGCCCGGTTGGGCGACGCCAACGATTCCTGCTTTTGCTGCGAGCTCGATCGAGTCCGGAAACGGAAAGAACGCATCGGAGCCGAGGAACGCACCCTGTGCATTCTTCGCCTTCGCGATCGCTTGGTTCACCGCGTCCACCCGGCTCATGAACCCCGCCCCCGCACCGAGCATCATCCGTCCACGCGTCACTGCGATGGAGTTGCTCTTCAGTGTCATCGTGGCGCGCATGGCAAAGGCGAGCTCCTCGAGCCATCCGTCCCCGAGCACCTTCTCCGTAACCACATCCCAGCTCGTCGGGTCGCTCAGACCGGGGTCCGTCTGTTGGACGAGCAGCCCACCGCCGATTCGGTGCGCGCTCCAGGCGGGCGCGGGATCACCCGCCGGCACCTGGACCAAACGGAGGTTCTCGCGCTTGGCGAAGACCTCCAGTGCCTCCGCACTGAAGCTCGGCGCTACGATGCACTCGACGAAGAGCTTGCTCTCGCGAATGGCTTCGGCGGCCTCTTTGCCGAGCTCGCTGTTGAAGCCAATGATGCCGCCAAAGGCGCTCACCGGATCGCCCTCGAGCGCGCGCTGGAACGCAAGCGCCTGGCTTTCCGCCTCGGCAAGACCGCAGGGATTCGTGTGTTTGACGATTGCACAGCCAGGGCTGCTCAGGAGATAGGCCGAGCGGTACGCACCGTCCATATCCAGGAGGTTGTTGTAGGAGAGCGGCTTGCCGGCGAAAAGCTCGCCATGCGCTACGCCATTGCGCTCGCCGGCGACGAGGTAGAGTGCACCCTGCTGGTGGGGGTTTTCACCGTAACGCAGCACGCTGTGGCGCGAGGCAGCACCGATGGATTTAGGCAGGGCGTTTTCGTCGTCGCTCTCTTGCGATTCATAGTAGCTCGCGATCAGCTCATCGTACTCTGCAACGTGCCGGAAAGCCTTGGTCGCCAGGGTGCGACGCATGGCGACGGACACGGCACGGTCCGCCTTGACCATCGAGACGAGCTCATCGTAATCGGCGGGGTCCACGACAATCGCCACACCGCCATCGGCGTTCTTTGCGGCCGCACGCACGAGCGTAGGCCCGCCGATGTCGATGTTCTCGACCATCACGTCGCGCTCGGCCCCTCGTTCCAGGACCTTCTGGAACGGGTAGAGGTTGCACACGACCAAGTCGATCGTCTGATACCCCTCTCTTTCCATCTCTTCGAGGTGGGAGGGCTTGCGGCGATCCGCGAGAATACCCGCGTGTACCCGCGGGTGAAGCGTCTTGACGCGGCCTTCTAGCACCTCGTTCGCGCCGGTAAACTCAGTGACGCTCTTCACCGGGATGCCCGCCTCCTTCACGGCGCGGCCGGTGCCGCCGGAAGCGATGAGCTCCACCCCCGCTTCGTGAAGCTCGCGGGCGAGGTCGATGAGGCCGTCCTTGTTCGAGACGGACAGCAGGGCGCGGGCAACGGAGCCCGGGGCGGGGGTCAGAGACATCTTCTTCTCACTCCTCGGTCTTGGCGCCGGCGCGCCGGGTTCGTTCGAGAAAGAGCCGCACCGCTCGGGGATAGATCACGTGCTCCACCTCTTCGAGAATGCGTTTTGCCAGTCCGTTGGGCCCCTCGTCCCCGCGTACGTCGAGGGAGCCTTGCAGCAGGACTGGACCAGTGTCGACGCCGTCATCGACGTAGTGGACTGTCGCACCGGCGACGGAGACGCCCGCTTCCCACTGGCGCTCGGGTGCCCGTAGGCCTGGGAATTCGGGGAGAAGGGAGGGGTGAATGTTCAGGATCTGCCCCCGCCAGCCGCGCAAAAAGGTGCGGCTCAGCACCCGCATGTAGCCCGCGAGCAGGAGGTGGTCCACCCGACGCTCGCCGAGCGCTTCCAAGAGCTCGAGTTCGTGATCGTGGCGTTCCTTGCCTTTGCTCTCCACCAAAACCGCTTCCACGCCGTGGCTCTTCGCCTTTTCGAGCACCGGCGCGTCGGCTTTGTTCGAGATCACGAGCGCGAGCTCCGCATTTGGCATCTTCTGCTCGGCGAACGCGCGCATCAATGCCTCCGCGTTGCTGCCGCGTCCCGAAGCGATAATCGCGAATCGGGTGAGTTCACTCATGCTATTCCCCATCACTCGACGTGTAACCGAGCTCGACGCCTCGGGTGCCTCGCACCACTTCGCCCACTTCGAGCCACTGGGACGACAGTTGGTCCCGCTGCGCCTCGAGTTCCTCCGCGGACACCACCGCGAGGTACCCGAGCCCCATATTGAAGGTTCGCGCGAGCTCCGCGCGTTCGACGCTACCGGCTTCGCCTATGAGATCGAAGATCGGGTGGACCGTGTAGCGCTCCGGATCGAGCACCAAACGGCATCCCTCGGGTACGAGCTTGGATCCACGTCCGATGAGCCCGCCGCCAGTGACGTGTGCCCCCGCCTTGACCGGAATGCGTGACATCAAGTCGAGGACCGGATTGACGTAGAGGCGGGTCGGCTCGAGCAGCTCCTCGCCAACCGTTCGTCCCAAGCTCTCCACGCGCTCGTCGATCTTCAGGCCCCCGCGCTCAAAGAGTGCCTTTCGCGCCAGTGACAGTCCGTTCGAGTGCACGCCACTAGAGGGCAGCGCCAGGACTTTGTCACCGGGCTTGATGCCGCCTTTTGGCATTTTGTCTTCGTCGACCAGTCCAACCGTAAAGCCCGCGAGGTCGAACTCGCCGGCACCGTAAACACCGGGCATCTCCGCTGTTTCGCCGCCCAGGAGGGCGCAGCCGGTTTCTGTGCACGCCTTCGCAGTGCCGCGAATTACCGCCTCGAGCGCATCGGGGTTCATCGCGCCGGTCGCGATGTAGTCGAGGAAGAACAGCGGCTTGGCACCGGAGGGGAGCAGGTCATTGACGTTCATCGCTACGAGGTCCTGGCCGAGGCCCTCGTAAGAACCCGCTTCGCGGGCGACGATGAGCTTCGTGCCGACCCCATCGCAGGCGGCGGCGAGAATCGGGCGTTTCATCCCGTCGAGGTTCGGGCGGAAAAGGCCAGCGTAGGCGCCTGGGTCGCGGACCACGCCGGTGTTGTGGGTTGAGCGAGTCAGCCAAGAGATCCGCGCGATGAACGCGTCCGCGGCGGCGATATCCACACCCGCCTCTTTGTAGGTTAGGCCCTTGTCGTTCTTCTCGTCGCTCACGGTCCCCCCTGATCCGGCGCACTCACACCGGATAATTGCCGGTCATGCACCCAAAGCAGTACTGGTCGCCACCGACTGCGCTCTTCAGTCCATCCACCGTGAGGTAGCGGAGGCTGTCGGCGCCGATCGCCTCGCGAATACCCTCTACGGTTTCGTACTGATTGATCGCGAGCTCTTCGCGGCTCGGGGTGTCGATTCCGAGATAACACGGCCAGGCGAGGGGCGGTGAAGCGATCCGCATCCACACCTCTTTGGCGCCGGCGTCGCGCACCATTTGTACGATGAGCCGTGAGGTGTTGCCTCGAACGATCGAGTCATCGATCAACGCCACGCGCTTGCCCTCGACCACGTGCCGGATCGCCGAGAGCTTGAGGTTGATGCTGTGCGAGCGTGAGTCCTGATCCGGGAGAATGAACGTGCGGCCGATGTAGTGGCTGCGAATGATGCCCTGCTCCAGGGGAATGCGGCTGCGCTTGGCGTAGCCGATTCCCGCAGGAAAACCCGAGTCCGGCACCGGGACGACCACATCAGGAACGATCCCGTCGCGCACGTCTTGCGCCGCGAGCTCTTCCCCCATGCGAACGCGGGAGAGGTGGACCGAGCGTCCAAACACGTCTGAGTTCGGACGGGAAAAATAGACGAGCTCAAACACGCAAGGCGCCGGGCGAACCTCTTCGAACAGACGCGAGCTCTTCACCCCGTCTGGGCCGATCTCGACGAGCTCACCGCACTCGATCTCCCGAACGAACTCAGCGTTGATCGCGAGCAGGGCGCAGGTTTCACTCGCGAGGACCCAACCGCCATTCGGGAGTTTGCCGAGCACGAGCGGGCGGATTCCGTTCGGATCGCGAGCGCCGAAGAGCCGTTCGTTGACCAACATGGTCAGGGAGTAAGCTCCTTTTGCTTTCTTGAAGGCGGCACGGAGTGCGTCCTCGAAAGTGGCCGCATGGGAGCGCGCGAGCAGGTGCACGATCAGCTCCGTATCCATCGTCGTTGACAGGAGCGCGCCGTCGTCCTCCAACTCCTTTGTCAGCGCATCCTGGTTCTTCAGGTTGCCGTTGTGCGCGATCGCAAATCGGCCATAGGGGGTGCCGGCGAGGAAGGGTTGAATGTTCTCGCTCCGGTCGACGGTCACCGTGGAGTAACGATTGTGTCCAATCGCCGCGTGACCCTCGAGCTTTTGCACCTGATACGTCGGCAGGCTCTCGGCGACGAGACCGCGCCCTTTGAGGTGGGAGATCTCACTTCCGTTCCAAACGGCGATGCCGCTCGCCTCCTGCCCACGATGTTGCAGCGCAAAGAGCGCCCGGTGCACCAGCTCGGCCGCAGGACCGTCGGGGCGATAGACCGCCACCACACCGCAGTCTTCACCGATTTTTCGGAATGGGAGCTCGACCATGACTGTCCAACCTCTAGGCCTTTATGTGCCCCTCGTAGGCATGCTCCAAATCAGCGAGACTTGCCTCGAGCACATCGCTGATGTCCAACGTGTTTCGGCTCGCAACCCCCGCTCGCTGAATCGCGAAGCCGAGGTCCTTTGCGAGCGCTTCGAGCGCGTCCGCGTTTTCCGCCCCGCAGCTCGCCCAGGCCACCCCGGAGTACTCGCCGAAGAGCGCCCAATCGAGGCGGCCGTCGAACTCCACGCGAATGTCGGCGCCGACACCACCTCGGACCGCGAGTTTAGCGAGGGCCACCGCGAGACCGCCTGCGTGCGCGTCCTTTGCCGCGGAGACGAGTCCTTTGCGAGTCGCCGCCACCAGAAAGCGCGCGAGCTTCTGATCCGCCTCGAGATCGACGCTCGGATAAGGCAGGCCTTCGCCCGCCACCATGTTCCCGTATGCACTGTAGGCCGGTGCGTCATTCAGCTCGCCGAGCAAGAAGATCACGTCGTCTTTGCGCAGTGCTGCCGCGGGCACCTGCATGACGTCCTCGACCGTACCCACCGCTCCCACCATCGGCGTCGGGGGAATCGCGCCGCGCGGGGACTCGTTGTAGAGCGACACGTTTCCGCCGGTGACGGGCACGCCGAGCTCGCTGAGGCCGTCGGCTAGGCCGCCGATGGTTTCGCTCAAACGGAGGTTCTCCACCGGGTCCGTCGGCGAGCCCATGTTCAATCCATCGGTGATCGCCAGCATCTCCGCGCCAACACAGGCGAGGTTTCGGCACGCCGCACCGAGCGCCGCTTTGGCGCCGAGGTAGGGGTTCGCCGCGCAGACGTCCCCGCGGCCCGTGATGGTCAGTGCGTAGCCGCGTTGGCTGTTCGGGAGCTTCTGCACCGCCGCTTCCGCTTCGTCCGGACCGCGGGCGGTGCGATTTCCCACCGTCGAGTCGTAGCGCGAATAGACGTCGCGCTGGCAACGAATGGACGGCTCGGCAAGCAGCTGGACCAAGATGTCGGCGAGAGTGTCCGGAACGTCGAAGGTCGGGTAGGGCACCGCATCCGGAAGAGTTTGAGCTTCCGCATGGTTCGCGACCGGGCAGCCCTCGGCGACGAAGGAGGCGGGTAGGTCGACGACGATGCGCTCGCCGTGTTTCGCCACGAACCGGTCTTCGGCGATCACGATTCCGCACACCGCGGCCGTGCACCCGTAATACTCGAAGTGCTTCACCGCGGCCTCTTCCGTGCCTTTTTCGATCACCAGGAGGAATCGCTCCTGGCTTTCGCTCACCAGAATCTCCTCTGCTGACATGCCGTCTTCGCGCAGCGGCACGCGGTCGAGCCACAGCTCGATTCCTACACCCCCCGCCTCCGCCATCTCGGAGGCGGCGCAGGTGAGACCGGTCGCTCCCATGTCCTGGCACGCGATGAGCCCCTGGGTCGGGCGAAAACACAGAAGAGCTTCCATCAGCTTCTTGCCGGTGTAGGGATCGCCCACTTGAACGTGGCTACGCTGTTCCGTCGTGTCCTCGGCGAGCTCTTCGCTCGCGAAAGCCGCGCCCAGAATTCCATCGCGGCCAGTGGTCGCTCCGACGTAGAGCACGGGATTGCCGATGCCTTTCGCCTGGGCTGTGCGCATTTCGTCGTGGCGCACGAGTCCAGCGGCAAGAGCATTCACCAAAGGGTTTCCGTCATAGCGTTCGTCGTACTGAATGCGTCCGCCGACGTTGGGGACGCCAAAGGCGTTGCCGTAACCTGCGATCCCCGCGACCACCCCGTCGCGCAGGTGCTTCGTTCGCGGCGAGTCCGCCGGGCCAAAGCACAACGAGTCCATGACCGCGCAGGGGCGTGCGCCTTGAGCGATGATGTCGCGCAAGATGCCGCCGACGCCGGTGGCCGCGCCCTGATAGGGCTCGACGGCGCTCGGGTGATTGTGTGACTCGATCTTGAAGGCGAGGCCCCAGCCTTCGCCCACGTCCACGACGCCCGCGTGGGATCCCGGGCCGGCGAGGACCGCGTCACCGTCTTTGGGCATCCCCCGCAGGCGTGTGCGGGTGGTCTTGTACGAGCAGTGCTCGCTCCACATGCCCGCGAACACCGCGAGCTCGAACATGTTCGGAACGCGCCTGATGCGTGCTTCGATCGCGTCGAGCTCGCTCGGGGAAACCCCCATCCCCTTCGCCGCTTCGAGCGCCTTCTCGTGGGTCCATTCCGTCATGATCGTGCCTCGCAGTATGCTCGGGCTGCCTCAAAGAGCACCTTC
The DNA here is from genome assembly GCA_964468125.1 of uncultured Bdellovibrionales bacterium. Classification (GTDB taxonomy): domain Bacteria; phylum Myxococcota; class XYA12-FULL-58-9; order XYA12-FULL-58-9; family CAYXVF01; genus CAYXVF01. Next base: position 17,528 of record CAYXVF010000049.1, read on the forward strand.
CCATCGTCCGAGCCGAGTGCAGGCTCGCTCGCGCGCTCCGGATGCGGCATGATCCCGAGGATCCGGCCCGTTTCGTCGAGCAACGATGCGGCGTCTGCCATGCTCCCGTTCGGGTTCTTCGCGTAGCGGAAGGGGATGCGACCCTGAATGGCCGATGGTCCTCCCGGGTGGTAGTAGTTGCCTTCGCCGTGGGCCATGGGAATGCGCAGCCGAGCCCCCGGCTCGATGCCGGTCAACCAGGGAGATTCCACGCCCTCGACCCGCTCCACCTCGAGCCAGCGGTGGCGATAAAACGGCGGTTCGTTGTAGCGCAGGGCGCCGGGCAGCAACCCGCCCTCGACGAGGATTTGAAATCCATTGCAGATGCCGATGGCCAGACCACCGCGCTGGGCGTGTGCTTCGATTCCTCTGACTGCGGCAGCTTGGCTCGCGAGCATGCCGGCGCGCCAGTAATCACCAAAGGCAAATCCGCCGGGGAGACCGACGAGGTCTACGCCTCCAGGCAGGGGCTCGCGATAGTCGTGGTAGGCCGTCTCGAACCCCGCGCGCTCGAGCGTCTCGCGCAAATCTCGATCGCCGTTGCTTCCCGGAAAAACGACGACACGGGCGGTTGCCATGCTGTTCTCCTGCGCCGGCTCAGCTGAGCTCTTCGACAGTCAGTTCGTAGGTCTCGAGGTTCGGATTGACGAGCAGACGTTTGCACATCTCGGCTATGAGGGCTCGGGCACCGTCCTCGCTGTCCGCTTCGACGTCGATCGACAGCATCCGACCCACGTGATGGACCTGAAAGCCCGCGTATCCGATGCCCCGCAAGGATTCGGCGACCGCTTCACCCTGCGGGTCCCGAACTCCCGGCTTTGGTTTCACATAGAGCGCGCAGCGATACATCAGTCGCCTCCCTCCGCTAGGACCTGCTCCAAGCGCGAGAGCACCTCGCGATAACCTTCGAGTAGGTCGCCTTGGTCTTTTCTGAAGCGATCTTTGTCGAGAATGGTGCCGTCTTTTTGGTCACGCAGACGGCAGGTATCCGGCGAGATTTCGTCCGCCAGAATGAGCTCGCCGTCCGGCGTGCGGCCGAACTCGAACTTGATGTCGAAGAGGTCCATGCCGCCCTTGGCGAAGAGCGCTTCGAGCTCGATGGCGATCGACCGGGTCATCGCCCGAAGACTCCCGACGGTCTCCACGTCCGCGAGGTCGAGCAGGGCGATGTGGTCATCGTTGAGGATGGGATCGCCGAGCGCGTCGTCCTTGTAGTAGAACTCGATCACCGGTGGGTCGCAGCGATGGCCGTAGGGCAAGCCGGTGCGCTTCTCGAGAGAGCCGGCCACACGAAAACGCGCGATCGCCTCGAGCGGAATGATGGCCACCCGGCGCGCGAGGAGTGTGACCTCATCGATGCGACCGAGGTGCTGCGTCTTGACCCCCTGCGCTTCGAGAAAGGTCATCAGCTTTTCGGTGATGATCGAGTTGAGAGCGCCTTTGCCCTCGAACTGCGCGTGTTTCTTGCCGTTGAACGCGGTGGCGTCGTCTTTGAAGCGGACCTCGATCTCCGTCTCTGACCGGGGAGTGAGGAGCTTCGCTTTGCCCTCGTAAGCCTGCACCGAGGACCTCCGCTCGTGTGCGTGACGCCCCGGAGAGCACGGTCGCCGAGGCGAAGGAAAAAGGTGGAGTGCCAGTAATAGCGCATAGTGTCAACGGCGCTCTCAGGACTTCAGCGGCCGATTTCTGCCGGATCTGGCTCCTGTGCTGCGCTCGTGATCGTGTCATGGCCTCGAACATTGTGTCGGACCTCTTCGCCGATACGCCGTTGGGCCCTCCGGCGATCGCGGTCCTTCCCATCTCCGGTCTCTCACCGGGAGGGGACCAAGGCTATTTCTCCGACGACCTCGCAGAAGAGCTCCTCAACGTGCTCGAAGGGTCTGTGCGAAAGAGTGGAAATCGAATTCGTGTCACCGCTCAGCTGCTGACGCCCAAGACGGGTTCCCTGTTTTTTCGGAATGCTACGACCGGAAGGAAAGCTTCGATCGACCGCGCGCTCGAGCTCGATCGTCAGCTCAACCCAAACCACACGAACGCGAAGCTCTGGCTGACGAACGCGCGTCCGAACGACCGCGAGTCCTTCGCCGAGCTGGAGCAGCTCGTCGAGCGCGACCCGGGCTTTCTGCCGGCGGTGGGCAATCTCTCCGGCCACTACATCCTTCGGGGCGAGTACGCCCGGGCGCGGGAGAAGCTCGGCTGGGCACCTTTTGAGCTGCCCGCCGATGAGGGGTGAAGCAGGTACCTACCTGCGCGGGGTCAGGAAGCTCAAGCGCGTTTGGCCGCGGCCTCGGACTCGAGGGGACCGAAGCTCATCACGGTCCAGAATCCGCCGAGGCCCGTGCGGCACTCGCTCGCCTGTTTTTCGAGCTCCGAGTGGTCTAGCTCGAAGACGTGATAGTGGTCGAGGAACTTGCGCATGCCCTTGAAGGCGAGCCGGTTCCAACGGTCCATTCGGCCGAAGTCGGCGATCATCACCTTGCCGCTCGGAGCGATGGCACGCCGTGCGTTCTCGAGCGCCGCGAGCGGCTCGTGAAACATCGACATGCAGTATGACAGGAGGATGCGGTCGGGTTTCTTTCCGAGAATTCCGGCGATGTCGACGCTCTCGGCCGCACCTTGCACGAACGTGCCCCATGGACACTTCTGGCGCGCCGCACCGAGCATGGCGTCGGAGATGTCCGAGCCCCCATAGGCCGCCTCGGGCCGGGCGTCGTGAAGCTTGTCCAGGTTGCGTCCCGTGCCGCAGCCGATCTCCACCAGGCTGTCCCACTCCTCGCGCTCGAGTTGCTCGAGGACTTCCTCACGCCCGAGGAGCCAGTAGCGTCGCGTGATGTCGTAGATCGGGAGCACCGCCTGGTACATGCGGTTCATCCGCTCCCGCTGCTCCGATTCGCTGACGTTGCCCGGGGCCGGCATGGTCAGTTCACCACCCGGTGAAAGTCGACCCGGCGATAGAGTTTGCTGCGGTCCTCGCGGGTCGCAACGTCCGAGGCTTCGTCCATGCGCACGAAGTTCTTGCCGCCATCGAGGCGGTCGATGAACGAATCGGTCTCCACCGAGCGCGTCAAGATGATCGCTCCATCCCGGCTCGTGCGGCGGATTTGGTTGAGCAGGCGCCGTTGAGTGGCTTCGTTCATCCAGTCCGGCGCGTCGCACAAGGTGTAGTGCGACCAGCTGTTGGGTGCCGCTTCCTCCAGATGATTGAAGATGTTCGTATTGTGGTAGCGGACTTCCGTCGGCGATTCGTTGGCTCGATCGAAGTGATCGCGTCGCAGGTAGGGCGGCACGGCTTTTTCGGTCTCGTGGTTGAAGGATCCCGTAATCCCGAGCCAAACGAACCAGTTGGTCTCGAGGTCCGTCTCCGCCAGTCGCTTCAGGTACATCATGAAGAAGTCCGTCGCGGTCGAGAGGCGTTCCGTATCGAGCATCTTGTCGCGCTGCTCGAAGTTCACGCCGAGGGCCAAGAGCTGCAGCGGTGACTCCATCGCCCACTTGACGAGCGGGCGATTGAAGACCGGCATGAACATGTCCTCGATCATCGCCGCGCGTTGCTCGAGGTTTTCGATCGTGCACAGGCTGCGCAACCACTGAATGTTGACCTCTGTTTCCTTACGGATCCAAGTCATCATCTGCGCGGTCATACCGGTGCTATAGAAGGACTTGCGGAAACGCTTCCATTTCTTGGACCAGTAGTCCTCCATCCACGCGGGAAGGTACTGAGAAATGTTTCCGACGACCTGCTTTGGCTCATCGGTGCTGCCTCGGCCGAAGAGGTCGTAGAGCTCATCGTGGCTGCGCGCGTGCTGCGATGCTGCGACCTTGAGCCCGGTCACCGAGAGGTGGTGCTTGTTCACGTCGATCGCGTCGATGGAGCGAGGGTGGTGGGCCACCATTCCGGCGATCCCGCATCCGGCCCCGGAGATCGAGAAGACCGAAGAGTCCTCCTTCAGCTCGAGGAATCGATCGTCTTGTTCTGAGTCTTCATAAAGGACGTTGTAGACAAAGAGCTTGGCGAAGGTCCGCTGAAAGGCAAGGTCGGCAAGGGCCACGAAATCTCTCCCAGTGAGTCATGACGCATGAAGCCACGACGCTAAATACGCGGAGACTGAAGCACAAAATGGCAGTCGCCGCCAAGGTGACACCGCAAAAGTGTCGAACGATGGTGAGTGTCGTTCTCTAACGCACACCTTCACACACGGCAATCGAGGTCGCCCCAGGAGACTGTCAAAGAACGCCGTGTTCTGCATCTCCGGGCGATTTTGGCTTGCCCTTTTCAGGCTTCTGGGAGCTATATGAACGCCGTGCTGACACTCGCTGTCTGGAGCGCGCTGACGCTCCACCCGCCAATACTGCCGAACGACGCGGCCTGGGTCGAAAGTCCGCTGGCGCCCGATCGCGTCCTCTACGGTGATTTTGAGCCACCGGACGTGGTCGCCTTTGGGATCAGCGAGGCCTGGCCCGAGACCGTTCGGGCGCTGGCACGGGCGATCCCGGATGACGTCGGGCTCCTCACCTTCGTGGACTCGAATCAGCCGCCGGAGCGCCTCCCAGACTGGGTCGTTCAGCGCTTTCGGTCCGGAACGCAGACCGACGTTCTCACCGCACCGCTGGACACCGTCTGGATTCGCGATTTCGGACCGCTGCAGGTGCGAACGACGCTCGGGAAATCGATCTGGCTCGACGCGGTCTACGGGGAGCGCCTCCTGGACGACCAGCTTCCGGCCCGCCTCGGTGCCATCATGGGCGTTCCCGTGGAGGAGTTGCCGCTGACGCTAGATGGCGGGGCTATCGCGAGCAACGGCGAAGGGCTGTGCGTGATGACCCGGGACTATGTGGACGAGCAGGGGATCGCGATCCACGACCTCGAGTTTAGCTATGACGTGATGCCTCAGATCGGCTGTCGACTGATGGTCTTCGTGCCGGCGCTCGCCGCGGACCCAACGCTCCACGTGGACGTCTTTGCGCAGTTTGTGTCGTCCCGACGTGTGCTCTTCGGAGAGGCGCGACTCGACAGCGAGGACGGCCATCGATTGGCGGCGGGGGCACGCATTCTCGCCGAGGTTTCCGAACGCTACGGGCTCGGTCTGGAGATCGTTCGGGTTCCGATCGAGCCGCGGGGGCAGGGCGAGTACCGTACGGCCATCAATGGTCTGAACCTGGGCGACCGCTTTCTCTACCCGGTGTTCGAAGGCGGAGACCGCACGATTCAGGCGCGAGCACGCCGGGCCCTACGCCAGGCGATGCCCGATGTGCGCCTGATCCCAATTCCCTCGGACCGCCCGGTTGAGCACAACGGCGCCGTGCATTGTCTCACTCTCGGCCTTCACATCGACCGAATGAAGACCGCCCGCCGGTCAAAGAAACGCCGCCGGGGCTGACGGCGTCGTCATCCGAGCAGCGCGAGCACGTCGCCAGTGGTGATGTGTTTGCTGCCGGTCGCGCCTTCCGAGCCCAAGAGTTCCTTTGCGAGTTCTTGCTTGCTCTCGGCTAGCTTGAGGACCCGCTCTTCGATCGAATTGCGACAGACGAGCTTGTAGACATTGACGGTCTCGGTTTGCCCCAAGCGGTGGGCGCGGTCCGTCGCCTGCTGCTCGACGGCCGGATTCCACCAGGGGTCGTAGTGCACGACCGTATCGGCTCGGGTCAGAGTCAGGCCGGTGCCTCCGGCGCGCAAACTCACCACGATCACCGGCGGACCCTCTGGGTCCTGGAAGCTCGCAACGACCTTGTCGCGGTTGCGCGTACCGCCGTGGAGCCAGAGTGGATCTACGCCCATACCCTCGAGCAGGGCGATGATCTTCTTCTGCATTTGTACGAACTGGCTGAAGACCACGACGCGGTGCTCGCCTTCGAGGGCCTCGCGCATGATTTCCTCGAAGAGCTCGAGCTTCGCCGAGCCCGGGACTTTGCTCCCCTCCGGTGCGGGCAGAAGCTCCGGGTGACAGCAAATCTGACGCAGGCGGGTGAGGGCCGCGAGAATGTCCAGGTGCGCGCGTTCGATCCCGACCTTCTGAATCTTCTTCTGCACGCTCTCTCGCAGCTCGCCTGCCACGTGATCGTAGAGCGCTCGCTGGGCCGGGAGCATGTCGCAGCGAACCACCGATTCCATTTTTTCCGGTAGGTCGCGCGCGACCTCCTTCTTGAGGCGTCGAAGCACGAGCGGCCGCACGCGGGCGCGCAAGAGCTCCTTCGGCTCGTCCTCGCCGCGCTCGATCGGGCGCGCGTAGCGTTTCCGAAACTGCCGTAGACTGCCGAGGAAGCCTGGAGCGAGAAAGTCGAAGACGCTCCAGAGCTCGTCCGGACGGTTCTCAATCGGCGTGCCCGTGAGCGCGAGGCGACGTTGGCTCTTGAGCTTGCGGACCGCGCGCGCGTTCTGACTCGCGGCGTTCTTTGCGCTTTGCGCCTCGTCCAACATGACGTAGCGGAAATCCACCTTCGACAGGATTTCAACGTCCCGTCGAAGGATTCCGTAGCTCGTGACGATGAGGTCGTAGTCCTTCACGTCGAGCTCGCGACGGGCCTTTGGGGGACCCGCCCAAAGCGCCACTTTCAGCTCCGGGGTGAAGCGCTCGGCCTCGTCGCGCCAAACCGTCGTGACGGAGGTGGGGGCGACGACGAGGGACGGCATGGGGCCACTCTCCGCCCGCACGTTGGCCAGCAGGGCGAGAGCCTGCACGGTCTTTCCGAGGCCCATGTCGTCGGCGAGGATTCCGGTGAGCTTGTGGCGGTGCAGCATGGAGAGCCAGTCCAGGCCGCGACGCTGATAGTCGCGAAGGATGCTGCGCATCTGCGGCGGCGGCTCTACCGCCTCGGGTGCCGATTCACCGTTGAGCTCGGCGAGCCAGGCCTTTGTCGCGTCATCCGCGGCTTTGACGCCGGCGCGGTCGCCGATGGCCCGGAGCAGTCCGACACACAGTGGCGAAATCAACGCGCGTTCGCTGTCCGCACCGAGGTCCTCCAGGACCCGCAAGCTCTTGCGGAAAGCGGCGGACGGCGCCACGAAGGAGCCGTCGGCGAGTCGGACGTATTTCTTACCGCTCGCGAGCCACTTGAGCAGATCCTTCATGTCGATGAGCGCGTCGACCGCGCTCGAGTCGTCGTCTATTGCAGTGATGTCGACGCGCAGGTCGAGCAGGCCTCGGTCTTCGAGGAGCGCAACCTCCGCCGACATGTCGAGGTCCTGGTGGAACTTCGGCGCCGCATCGCCTCGCACGACGAACCATGCCGGCGGAAAGAGCTTGGCGTTTGGGTCCATGGCGCGGAGGGCGGTTTCGCCTCGAGCGACGTAGACCGTCTCTGCCTTGTCGAACTTGAAGCCCAAGCGCTGAATCTCGCGGCGGGCGCTTTCCTCGGAAACGAGATCGCGCTCGAGGAGCCCATGCCCATCGGCCGCGCGAATGTAGGGATCGGCCGGACGGGTGCTGAAAATCGGGGTTCTCTCGGTGCCGTAGTCCGCTTCCAGATGTACGTAGACCGTCGGCTCCTCAATGTCGTCCGGAATCGCCTCGAAGGTCACGACGAAGGCACGCGGCGGCTGCCGCTGCACCGCGAGCAGCTCAAGCTCTTCTTCGGGGATGCCCGCCTTGCGCAACTCTCGGGTCAGCTGATCGCGGCGGCCCGGGCCCAGGTTGAGATCGAGAATGACCGCGTGATCCTTGGACCAAGGGGTGAGCTCCCAGGGGGCCGGGGAGTCGATCGGAAACGCACGGTTGCCCACGAGGTAAAAGGCCTGGCTGCCGGCGAGGAGACGGCCGTCATCGAGGGAGAGCCATTCGCCGTTCTTGTTGGTCAGGCCAAGAATGACTTTCAGACCACCTTGGGGGCCCGGCTCGGCTTTCACCCTGGGCTGCAGCTCCGAGTCGACGATGCGTAGGCGATCGCCATCGATGCGGGTTTTTCGCTGGGCGAGAAGGGGCAGGAGCTTGGCGAGACCGGATTCGCTCACGCTTCCAAAGACGGTCGCCATCCGAAGCTCGCGAAAGATCGCGAGGTCGAGCGCATGGAGGCGGTCCTGGAGGCGAAGCAGCTCGTTTTCGGTGACCGGCTCGTCGTCGTCCTTGCGGCGCATCGCGAGCTTGTAACCGGCGCCGCGGCCGAGGACCGTGAGGTCGTAGGCGAGTCGAACCGGTTGCGAGGTAGCGCCGCCCGCAGCTTCGAAGGTGGACGGAGAGGAATAGGCCATCCAAGCAAAATAACACCAAACGGGGTTTCGTAAAGGGTGCAGGCGCCAATGTTGCGCTTTTGTTACCCATCGAACGACGTCGCGATCGCGCTCACATCAGCCGCGTCGCCGACATCGATCCACTCGACCCCCGCCTCCTTGCGCAACCACGTGCGCTGCCGTCGCGAATAGGCCCAGGTGCTCTTGATGATTCGAGACTCGAGGCCCTCGCGTGGCGCGAGCTTGCGCACCACCTGGCTCGCCTCGCGATACCCTACCGCACGCATGGGACGACACTCCGGGTCTACGCCGCGCGCAAGCAGCCCCTCGACCTCCTCCAACAGGCCACCCCGCACCATCGCCTCGACCCGCGCCGCGATCCGTTCCCGGAGCGCGTCTGAAGGCCAGCGCAAGGCGATCAAACGCATCGGTATGCGCGGTCGGCGAAAACCGTGCGCGCGTCGGACCTCGCTCGCCTTGCGCCCGGTGGCTGCCATGATCTCGAAGGCCCGAACGACATACACCGTGTTATTGGGCTCGATCGTGCGCGCGCTCTCCGGGTCCTGTTTCTGAAGCCGGGCGTAGAGGGAGCCGGGATGCGCTTCTTCTTCCGAGTGCAGCTTTTCGCGCAACCCTGGCGGAGGATCGGGCAGGGCGACGAGGCCGTAGCGAAAGGCGCGCAGGTAGAGTCCGGTGCCGCCGCATAGGATCGGCACGCGATTGCGACTGCGAATCTCTTTCACCGCGGCGTCGGCGAGGTCGATGTAGCGTTGCGCATCGAAACCCTCATGCCAATCAATGACGTCGACGAGGTGATGGGGTACACGCGTTCGTTCCTCGGCGCTGGGCTTTGCGCTTCCGACGTCAAAGCCGCGGTAGAGTTGTACCGAGTCGCAGGAAATGATCTCGCCGCCCTGGCGCTCGGCGATGGGAAGGGCGAGCTCGCTCTTTCCCGAAGCGGTGACCCCGACGATGGCGAGAAGAGCGGTGGAGTCAGGTGTGGAGGCCACCGTTGACCCCGATCACCTGACCGGTCACGTAACTCGCCGCGTCCGAGCACAGAAACGCAACCACCGCTGCGACCTCCTCCGGGGTCCCCGGGCGACCCATGGGGATCAGCGGGAGCAGTTTTTCGTCGTCCACCTCGACGGTCATGTCCGTCGTGATGAAGCCGGGCGACACCGCGTTGACGGTGATCCCCCGCGGTGCGACCTCGATAGCGAGGGCCTTCGTCGCCCCGATGAGCCCGGCCTTCGCCGCCGAGTAGTTGACCTGCCCCGCGTTGCCTCGCTCACCACTGATGCTCGTCAGGCTCACCACCCGGCCGCTGCGGCGGCGGAGCATCTTTCGCATCAGTGGGCGGGTGACGTAGTAGAAGGAGCTCAGGTTGGTGGCGAGCACGGTCTCCCAGCTCTCGCGCCCCATCATCGGAAACATTCCATCCTTCGTCGCCCCTGCGTTGTTGACCAGGATGTCCGGCACGGCGATTTCATCGATGATGGCGTTGACCGCGGCCTCCGTGGCTTCGCCGTCCGAAAGGTCGAAGGGGCGCAAATGGGCGGTGCGTCCGACGGCTTCCACTGCCGCCTTCGTTTCCTTCGCCCGCTCTTCCTGTGCTCGAAAATGGACGATGATGTCGTGTCCCTGACGGGCGAGCTCGACGGCGATCGCCCGTCCGATTCCCCGACTTGCCCCCGTCACCAATGCGAGTCCCATTTTAGAATCTCCAAGCGTTGCAACCGGCGGGTGTACCGACTAGACCGCTCGCCATAACATAGGTGTCCCATGGCGAAGAAGACGACGTCCCGCAAGAGGACGAGCAGCACGGCGAAGAATGCGGGCAAGCCGACCGCCGCTAAGAAGAAGGCACCCGCGAAGAAGGCCGCCGCGAAGGGCAAGGTCACTGGCCAGAAGACGGTCGTGGGCTCCGAGCGGCGGAAAGGCGCGAAGCTGTCCGCCTCCGCGCTCACGCACCTCGATACGGAGCTCGGAAAGCTGCGTCAGGACATCGATCACTTAGACGACCAGATCATCACGCTGCTCAACGCGCGGGCCAAGTGCGCGATCGCCGTCGGCAAGCTCAAGGCGGAGCACTCGCAGCGGGCCTACGTGCCCGAGCGCGAGCGCGCGGTCCTCGATCGCCTGATGAAGAAGAGCAAGGGTCCGCTGATGGCGGACGCGCTTCGGCAGATCTACAAGGAGGTGATCAGCGCCTCCCTAGCGCTCGAAAGCCCCCTCGACGTGTCTTTTCTGGGTCCCGAGGCGACGTTCACTCACGAGGCGACGAAGCGTCACTTTGGCATGAGCGCTCGCTTGAGCGCGCGGCGCACCATTCCCGAGGTGTTTGACGACGTCGAGCGCGACCGCAGCGACTACGGTGTCGTGCCGATCGAGAATTCGACCGAAGGTGTCGTCTCTCATACGCTCGATAGCTTCGTTACGAGCGACCTCATCATCTCTGCGGAGGTGCTTCTCAGTGTCAGCCATCACCTGTTGAATCGCAACGGCAGCATCGGAGGGATCACCAAGGTCTACTCTCATCCACAGGCGCTCGCCCAGTGCCGAAACTGGTTGTCACAGAATCTACCGGGCGTGCCGCTCATCGACGTTTCGTCCACGGCCCGTGCCGCGCAGCTCGCCGCCGAGGACTCGAGCGCCGCGGCCATCGCCAGTGACCTCGCCGCCTCGATGTACGGCTTGCAGATCGCATCGAGCCATCTCGAGGATCTGAAGAGCAACATGACGCGTTTTCTCGTCGTCGGAACGGAAGAGGCCGCGCCCACCGGCGAGGATCGGACCTCGATCATGTTCTCCCTGAAGCACGCGCCGGGAATCCTCTACAAGGCGATCGCGCCCTTTGGCGGACACGGGGTCAACCTGTCGCGGATCGAGAGTCGCCCGTCGCGTAAACGCGCCTGGGAGTATCTCTTCTTCGTGGACGTGGACGGCCACCGGCTCGATCCGAACGTGAACGACGCGATCGAAGAGCTCGCCGAGGCCTCGGTCTTCATGAAGGTCCTCGGGAGCTATCCTCGGGGCAAGCTCACCACCCGGACCGTGGGACCCACCGCCCGGCGCGCCGCAAAATCCGACTGAGCGCTCGACCTCGAGGGCGAGAGCCGAGTTGACGAGTGGGATGCTCTGCGGCAGGGGACCATTCGCAAGGGGACAAAGCATGACAATGCCATTGGTCAACGACTCCTATCTGACCCTCAAGCCCTATGAGCCGGGAAAACCGGTCAGCGAAACCGAACGGGAGCTCGGACTCTCCGGGGTGGTGAAGCTCGCCTCCAACGAGAATCCGCTGGGCCCGTCGCCAAAAGCGGTGGGCGCGATGCAGGAGCATCTCGCCACGCTGCACGACTATCCGGACGCGGGCGCCTTCCACCTCAAGAATGCGCTGGCCGCGTTCCACGATGTGTCGACCGAACAAATCGTCGTGGGCAATGGAACGAACGAGATCCTGGAGATGCTGATTCGGACGGTGCTGCGTCCCGGGGAAAACGTGGTCTACGCCGACCCGTCGTTCGTGGTGTACAAGCTGTGCACCTTGTCCGCGGGACGTGATCTGCGAGCGGTGCCACTTCAAGACATGCGCTACGACCTCCCCGCCATGGCGGAGGCGATCGATGCGCACACGAAGCTCGTGTTCATCGCGAACCCCAACAACCCCACCGGGACCTACGTGACGAAAGATGAGGTCGACGCGTTCCTCTCGGCGATCCCAGACCACGTGCTGGTGGTGATGGATGAAGCCTATACGGAGTACGTCGATGCTCCGGATTACCCGGACAGCTTCGCGCTTCTGAAGAGCCGCGAGCGTTTCATGGTCACGAGGACCTTCTCCAAGTGCTATGGCCTCGCCGGATTGCGTATTGGCTACGGCGTGGGGCATCCCGAGCTCATCGACTTCGTGAATCGTGGACGTCAGCCTTTCAACACGAACTCGCTCGCGCAAATCGCTGCGGTGGCGGCCCTTGGCGACCAGGAGCACGTTGAGAAGACGGTGCAGCTCAACGCCCGAGAGATGAAGCGGATCGTCCCCGAGCTCGAGAAGCGGGGTCTGTCGGTGACCCCGAGTCAGGCGAACTTCGTACTCGTCGACGCGCATCGCGACGGTAACGAGCTATTCGACAAACTCCTCCGTGCCGGCGTCATCGTGCGACCGATGGGCGGCTACGGTTTGTCCACGCACCTTCGAATCACGCTCGGAACGGCGGACATGAACGACGCGCTCCTGCGAGCGCTGGACGAGGTGCTCTAGTGCGACTCATCGTCCGGGGCGGACGGCCCCTGCGCGGCGACCTCGAAGTTCCCGCGGATAAGTCGATCACCCATCGTGCCCTGATGTTGGGCGGTGTCAGCAGTGGACGCTCGTCGATTCGTGCCCGGGCCCCCGGCGAGGACAACCACAGCACCGCGCGCGTGATGGCGCAGCTCGGAGCTCAGGTGGAGCACTTCGCGGAAGGGTGGCTGGTCGAGGGCGTGGGTCTTCAGGGCCTGAGCAGTCCGAGCGAGCGCCTCGACTGTGGCAACAGTGGCACGACCATTCGCCTGCTTTCCGGGCTCCTGTCGGGCGCGAGCATTCACGCGGAGCTCATCGGCGACGAATCCTTGAGCCGTCGGCCGATGGGGCGTGTCACCGAGCCCCTGCGTGCCCTCGGCGCGGCCATCCGCGGCGCGGAGAAGGAGGGTCAGGAGCTACCGCCACTCAGCGTATCGCCGGGACGGCTTCAGAAGGGCAGCTACACGATGACCGTCGCGAGCGCGCAGGTGAAGAGCGCGCTTCTCCTCGCAGGTCTGACCTCCGGGGTGGAGGTGACCGTCAACGAGCCGACGCCGAGTCGCGACCACACCGAGCGAATGCTTCGCGCACGAGGCGCGAGCTTGACCGTGGAGGTCGTCGAGCGCGGCAGGCGAATCGTTCTCGATCCTCCCCTGACGATGAATGCCCTCGATGTCGACGTTCCGGGGGACTTCTCCTCCGCGGCATTTTGGCTCGCCGCCGGCTCGCTCGTGCCAGGCAGCGAGCTGCGGGTCCGAAACGTCGGGCTCAACCCGGGACGCACGGGTTTTCTCGAGGTGCTCGAAGAGCTCGGCGCCTCCTGTCAGGTGGGCGCCTGGCGCGAAGTCGGCGGTGAGCCCGCCGGTGACGTCACCGCGCGACCGGCGCAGCTCGCCAGTCCCGACGACCAGCCGACCGTCGTCGCAGGCGAGGACATACCACGGTTGATCGACGAGCTCGTCGTGCTCGCGGCGGTGGGAGCGCGGACACGCGGCCGTCTCGAGGTGTTCGATGCACGCGAGCTGCGCGTGAAGGAATCGGATCGTATTGCGGAGACCGCCCGCCTCCTCGACGCCTTTGGAGTGAGTGTCGAGCAGTGGGACGATGGATTTGCGGTGGAAGGGCCCCAAGAGCTGCGCCCGTGCGAGGTTGATGTGTCGACGGACCACCGGATTGCGCTGACGGGAGCAGTGCTCGCTCTCGCTGCTCCTGGGCGGTCGGTGTTGGAGGGTTTCGAGATCGCGAGCGTGTCCTATTCGAGCTTCGTCGATGACCTGAAGCGACTCGGCGCGGACATCGAGGTCGAAGGGTGACTCCGCTGGTCGTCGCCATCGACGGTCCCGCGGGTGCGGGGAAGAGCACGGTGGCAAAGCGGGTGGCCCACGCGCTCGGGCTGCCGTTGGTCGATACGGGGGCGATCTATCGCTCACTCGCCGTGATGGCCGAACGACGCGGGGTGGACGACGAGGACGAGCGCAGCCTGGCCGCGCTGGCACGTGAGCTCTCGATCGATTTTTCCCTCGACGACGACCGCAACCGTGTCTATCTCGACGGCGAAGACGTGAGCGAGCTGATCCGGACGTCGAGCATTTCCATGCGTGCCTCGCGCATCTCCAGACACTCAGCGGTGCGCGAGGCGTTGCTCGAGTTGCAGCGCGGTTTTGCTCGCGCTGAGGGCGCCGTGCTCGAAGGCCGAGACATCGGAACCGTGGTGCTTCCAGATGCGCCGGTGAAGTTCTTCCTGGACGCGAGCCCCGAAGAGCGCGCACGGCGGCGTTTTGACGAGCTCGTCGCCGGCGGGGCCTCCTGCGACTACGACGCGGTCTTGAGCGAGGTCAAACAGCGCGACTCGCAGGATCGAAATCGAGCCATCGCGCCGCTGAAGCCCGCCGACGACGCGCAGGTTCTCGACTCGACGGAGCTGAGCGTCGACGAGGTGGTGGAGACCATCGTCGCCGCCGGTGAGCACGCCCGCAGCGGGGCCAATGAATAGAACGGGACTCCAAGCTAGTTGACCTAGTGCGTCGAGGAGATTATCACCGTTCGAAACGCGAGCCCCACCGCAGGGGTAGAGAGGGTCTACCGATGGCGATCGAATCCGCCCGTGAATTCTTTGAGTCCTACCTGCCAAAGCGCTTCGAGTCGAACCCGGACCTGGCCGAGAAGGTGAACGCCACCTACAAGTTCATTCTCAACGGCGACAACGGTGGTACCTGGGTGGTGGACCTCACATCGGCCCCAGGAACGATCAGCGAAGGCGAAGGCGATGCGGCATGCACCATCACGGTCCAGGACACGGACTTCGTAGACATCGTGACGGGAAAGACCGACGCCACCATGGCGTTCATGGGCGGCAAGCTCAAAGTCGAAGGCGACATGAGCTTGGCGATGAAGCTCACACACATTTTGAAGTAAATTCCCTCGGGTGGCGGGTCCGCTCTCAGGACTGAAGATTCTCGACGTGTCCCGGTTGTTGCCGGGCCCGCTCATGACGCGTTTGCTCGTCGACCTGGGCGCAGACGTCGTGAAGGTAGAGTCTCCCAGCGCACCCGATCCCGTGCGCTTCGTCCCGCCACTCGATGGCGAGATGTCCTGTGCATTTCGTGCGCTCAACCGAGGAAAACGCTCGGTCGCTCTCGATCTGAAGAGCGAGTCGGGGAGAGAGCTCTTTCTTGCGCTGGCGGATCGGGCCGACGCGGTGGTGGAGTCTTTTCGTCCAGGAGTGCTCGACCGCCTCGGGGTTGGCTACGACGTGCTTCGTGCGCGAAAAGAAAACGCGATCCTGTGCTCGATCAGCGGCTTCGGTCAACGCGGTGCGGACGCGGCCCGAGCAGGGCACGACCTCGGCTACCTCGCCCGTTCCGGCGTGCTCGCCATGGGCGGGGATGGCGCCGCGCCCCATCACCCCGGGGTACAAATCGCCGACGTCACCGGGGGATCGCTCTCCGCGGGCTTGGGCTTGCTCGCTGCGCTCTTCGAGCGAGAGCGTAAGGGAGTGGGGAGGCATTTGGATGTTTCCATGACCCGCAGCGCGATGGTGACCCTGGTGATGTGCTTGGGGCAGGCGCTCGAAGAGACGGTTCGCACCCACGGCCGCCACGAGCTCGCGGGATCGCTGCCCTGTTACAGTCTCTATGCAACGCGCGACGGCCGAACGATGGCGCTCGCGGCGCTCGAACCGAAATTCTTCCAGGCCTTTTGCTCGAGGGTGGGGCGGCCCGAACTCGCAACCGAGGGTTGGAGTCCTGGGGAGGAGGGCGCGCGTACACGTGAGGTGCTGGCGGCCCTCTTTGCGGAAAGGACGCAGGCGGAGTGGATCGAGCTGCTCGCTGACACCGATTGTTGTTGCGAGCCAGTCCTCACGCCGGAAGAGGCGCTGGACGAACCGGCGGTTGGCGCAGCGAGCGTTTTTGAACGACAGACACGGGTCCTGGCGACGGATCTCGGATTTGGTCCGCGGGTGGCCGCGGGCGAGTCCCCACGCCTCGGCGAGCATACGGCGACCGTGCTCGAGGATTGGGGGGTCGAAGGGATGGCCTCCGAGACGCTGCCGTCGACGACTACAAGGGACGAGCGGGGATGAAGGTCACGCAAATCGAAGGGTTGAGCTCCGACGGGGACGGGGTGGGTCGCTTGGACGACGGCCGGGTGGTCTTTGTACCGGACGCGTTCCCCGGCGACCGCGTGTCCGTGCGCATCGTAGAAGAAAAACAGCGGGTCGCTCACGGTGAGATCGTCGATCACCTCGAGCACTCGCGTGCGCGGGTGGAGTCGCGTTGCCGTCGCGACCGATGCGGCGGCTGCGTCTGGCGCGCCTACGACGTCGATGCGCAGCGAGAGGCGAAGCGCGATCGGGTGGTCGAAACCTTGCGGCGAATCGGAAACGTCGAGCTCGACGCGTTGCCCCCGGTCGAGTCCGCGGGCGACGGCTGGGAATACCGCCACCGGGTGCGCTTGCATGCCCACTACGCCCAAGATCACTGGCAGCTCGGTTTCTACGAGCGCCGCTCGCACGAGCTCGTTCAAATGGTTCGGTGCCCCGTGCTCTGGCCGGAGCTCGAGCGCGTGAGCATCGAGATCGCGCAGCACATTCGTGACTTGCCCGAGGGCTGCCATCTCCAGGACATCGATGTCGCCTACTCACGGCGCGACCGCCGGGCGGCGGCACTCATTCGCTGCGCGGGACCCATCGATGCGGTGCGCGAGAGCTTCGAGGATTTTCCGGCGCTCGCCGGTGCGGAGGTGGTGAGTACCCGAGAACGGTTCTGCTTCGGTCGGTTGCGTCTGCGCTACGACCACGCCGGCGCCGACGACTACACGATGCTCTTCGAGCCGGGGACGTTTACTCAGGCGAATCCAACACTCAATGACCTCTTGGTCGACGCGGTGATAGAACAAGTGCGCCCGCACTCGGGGCCACGCGTCCTCGAGCTTCACGCGGGCATCGGCAACTTTTCCCTGCCGCTTGCGCGTGGGGGAGCGGACGTGGTCGCAGTGGAGCAGAACAAACGCTCGGTCATTCTCAGCCGTCGCAATGCCAGCAACGCTGGAGTCAAGGTGAATGTGCTGGGGCTTTCCGATGCTGTCGCCCTCAGCCAGGTGCGCGACTTCGACATAGCGCTGCTCGATCCGCCGCGGACGGGCGCGAAGGAGGCTGCGGCGCTGCTCGCCAAAAGCCGCGCATCGCGCATCGTCTATGTTTCCTGTGATCCTGCTACGCTTGCACGCGATGTTGCGACGTTGCGGAGCGGGGGCTTCGAGGTTGAGCGAGTACGGGTTTTTGACATGTTTCCTGAAACACCCCACGTCGAGTCGATTGTGGTGCTCGCCCGTTGATTCGGCGCCGTGATCCCGCTTGACCTCTCAGTCAGCAGCCTTTTACAACCAAGACATGCTGGTCGAGATGGAGGTCACCGGATTGACGGTCGATCCGGGTAGCAACACGCCGATCGTCGTGCTCAAGGAGCGTGGCGGGGAGCGTCTCCTTCCGATTTGGATCGGCGTGGTCGAGGCCTCGGCGATCGCCTTTGAGCTCGAAAAACTCGAGTTGAATCGACCCATGACTCACGACCTTCTAAAGAACGCGGTTGAGTCGCTCGGTGGTACGATCGAGCGCGTATGTGTCGTCGATCTCCGAGACAATACGTACTATGCCCTCGTCGAAGTGTCACAGAGTGGCAAGAGAATCGAAATCGATTCGCGCCCGAGCGACGCCATTGCAGTTGCGTTGCGAGCTCGCGCGCCGATCTGGTGCGAGCAGGCGGTGATCGATCAGTCTCGGGGCAAAGAGATCGTCGTCGTCGAAGAAGACGACCCGACCGAAGAGCTCGAGTCTCCGCCCCCGCGCCCGGGCGCGAAGAAGTCTGCCGAAGTCGTCCCGCAAGGTCCGAAGCCCATCGTCGGCGCCAAGCGCGATGATCTCGGCGAGCTGCTGGAACGGCTCGAGCCCGAGGACTTCGGCAAGTACAAGATGTGATGTGGCTTCGCTTCGTGCCCGCGGGGTTGTGGGCCTTTCTGATCTTCTTTCTGAGCTCCCAGTCCCGCCTCCCGCGGATCCCGGGAGCCTTTCCGGGCGTCGACAAGCTTGCCCACGCAGCGGTATTTGGTGTCTTCGCCTTCCTCTTGCTCTACGCGGATCGTTTTCCTCGCGGCTGGCGAGGGCTTTTCTGGGTGGGTATCGCGTTTCTCTACGGTGTATCGGATGAAATTCACCAGAGCTTCGTTCCCGGTCGAACGGTGGACATCTACGACGGTTTGGCGGACCTCACCGGCGCTCTCTTGGCCTTTGCGTTTGTGCACGTGGCGCTACCTCGGCCGTTCGCTCGAGCGGACGGGGCGTGAGTGCCGGGTGTACCTGACCTAGCGATTTCGCGGGGCGCGGGGGCCGCCGAGCGCCTGGAGGGCGCGGTCGAGCGCGGATTGGGGACCGTCGAGGATCTCGTGGTTGCCCGACACGATCTCACGATACCCCTGGAACACCTCGCGGAGCTGGTCGAATAGCGTGCGCAACTCGTCGGTGTCGCGGCAGCGTGCTGCAGCGGATTCGAGTCGTGCGTCAAAATCCGGCTCGAAGGTTCGCCAGGACTCGCGGACCGTGCTCTTTACCGCTGGCCCGAGCGACAAGGTCGCGCGACCGCGCAGCTCATCGCTCAGACTGAGCGCTGCTCGAAGGCACCATGCGTGCTCGGCGGCCGCTCGCCCCTTGGCGGGCGGGCGGCCATAGAGGTCTACCGCGATGCTCGCCACGATGGCGACACTGATGAAGATCGCAGGGCTCCAAAACACCAGATGCCCGACGATTCGCGCTGGCAAGCTCGCATGCCCTTCGCTCATGGTCTGTTGAGATAGCCGGGAGTCCCCGTCACCTCAAGGTTCACCGGGGCTCGGCAGGGGAAAGGCGAATTCGCCATCGCCACCAACGCGGGCAGAGCCGACAAAGACGGGACTTCCATCCGCCGTCAGTTCGCGTGAGAAGAACGAGAGGAGCGTATCCGGGAGAAGGGCGCCGTTGGGTGCAGCCACTCGACCGTAGACGAAGCTCGTCGCATTGAGCTGCAGATCGATGCGGTCGCCGCTGGGACTCACGCGAACGAGGTCGCGCAAGATAGGCTCGGCGCTGTCGAGGGTCGGCTCGACGCGAACCTCGTACTCCGCGTCGGCCCCGGTTTCGATCGAGGGGTCGACGAGAACGCTGTAGCTGCCGTTGGCGTCGGTGCTGGTCACAAACTCCCGGGACACGGGCGATTCGCGCGAAAAGAACGAGATCTGAGCATTCGCCATCGGGCGATCGCGCTCATTTCGGAGCTCACCACTCACGAGCACGCGCCGCCCGAGGATCACATCGACCGTCACGCGTTCCTCGTTCACGGGCACTTCGACGGGCGTCGCCGTCAGGGCGAAGGGTTGGTTTTGGCGCGGGATGACCAAAACCTCGTAGCTCCCCGGTGGCACGACCTGAGACACCTGCGCGCTGTCGATCGCGTCGAGGGTCAAGGACACGGTCCCTGGCCCGACCGATCCACGATAGACCACCCGTGCGTCCAAGATGGGCTCGGTTCCCGTGCCCGTGTCATTGGTGCCCGCGAGATTCGAGACGAGCTCGACCTGTGCGAAAAGCTCGAGGGTTTGGGTTGGCAGGGCGCCGGTGGCATCCGGCATGAGGCCTTCGATCCGCGCGCTCGGGACCCGCGTGTTGTCGCTGCCGGGATTGAGGATCAACGTGACATCGTTCACGACGTCGAGGGGGAAGAAGAGCTCGTATTCTCCGTTCTCGTCGGAGACGGCTTCGTTCGAGGTTAACTCGCGGCCATGGGGGTCGACAACCTGGCCGGTCACCCTCGCGTCCGCAACACCGGTCGCGGCGGCGGAGGTAGCCCGGAGGCGCCCGGTGACCGTCAGCAGGGTACTCGGATACGCGAGCTCGAGGCTCTGATCGCTCCGGAGCTCTTCCCCGCATGGATCTTCGCCGACGGGAAGCGGCGGCAGGTTTACGATGCCATCGGGAACGAACTCCAACACATAGCGTCCAGCGGGGGCGCGCAGAGTGAAGCCGTCGTCCATCGGATTCGAGCGGTAGCGCAATGGACGCTCGGGCAGGGCGGAGTCACACCCTTCTGCGCTCGGAGTCGAGGCGACGAGCGTGCCTGGCACCGTTTCGCTTCCGCGCATCGCGGCGCCCGTGAGCGTCACCGTCGGAGCGAGCTCAATGCGCTGAAAACCGTCGGCGAGATCGAGCGTGGTTGCGAGCTGCTGCTCGAGCAAACCACTGCTGCTCGGTGGGGCGGCGACCACCGCCACTTCCCCGATGGTGAAGCCAGCGTCGACGCACTGGGCGAGAAAACACACTGAGTCGTCATCGCAGTCGTCGATGCGAAAGCACTCGGCTCCGTCGAACTGGTCCGCGGCTCCGCACCCAGACGTGAGCACGAAAAGGAGTGCACGAGCGAAGCATCTCATGGGGCCGCTCCGAAGGGGCATGGCTCATCCGTGAGGTTCACGGCCCATTGCCAGACGGTGGTTTGCGCTGTGCTGACGGTGGACTCTCGAGCGGTCAAGGGCTGTTCGCTGAAGACACGGTCCGAGATCACAAACTCCACGATGTGCGGCTCGCTCAATTGGTTCGGCCCCGCAAAGAAGCGGCCGTCGTTGCCGAGAATGTCGACACGAAGGGTGCGTCGGCCGTCCTCAGTCGCCTCGGAGGGTCGTATGTCCGGCTGCGCGATGTCCTCCGCGAAGCGCTCGTACTGCAGCGGGTCGCTGCGGTAGTCCACGAACACCCGCCAGTAGATCGTATCACCGTCGTCAGCGTCGAAGACGTCGAGAAGGAAGGTCTGTGCTTGACCCTGTTCCGTGCACTGAATGGACAAGTCGATTGGCATGTCGATCGGCGGCGGAAAGATCGTAGCGTCGATCACCCGCGGCGCTTGGTTTCCAAACTCGGCTTCGGGTTCGATCGGTGGCGGAAGGAGGCAGGCCGAGATCGCACCGAGCCCCCAAGCCGCCACCGCCACCGTACCCGCCATTCTGCGAAGCAAAACCAATGCCACCCGGAGATCCTGCCACGAACGAGCGATATCGCTAGATTTCGGACCGGCCACGCTCATGCGCTCTGACATCGATGTCAGGTGGGCTGACTCTCGTGCGCGTCTTGGACGCGCGCCTGCTCACGCCTCTTCACGTTCGAGATGCCGGAAGATCGTTCGCGGATCCACGCCGAGATCCTGGGCGGTCTTGGTGCGATTGCCGTTGTTCCGGCCCAGGACCTCGTTGATGTAGCGCCGCTGAAAATCCTCCTTGGCCTGCGCCAGAGGCTTGATGGGCTCGAGGTCTTCGTCCGACAGCTCCATGTCCTCGGGGGAGAGCTGAGTCCGGTCGGCCATGATCACGGCCTTCTTGATGTGGTTTTCGAGCTGACGAATGTTTCCGGGCCAGCGGTATTTCTTCATCAACAGGGCGCACTGGGGCGAAAAGCCCTTCACCTTCGATTGATACTCCCCCGCGTAGCGCTTGAGGAGGAAGCGCGCGATCAGCATCAAATCTTCGCCGCGGTCCGCCAACGGCGGCAGGTGGATACCTACGACGTTTAGACGGTAGAACAGATCCTCGCGAAAGCCGCCGGCTTTGATCTCCGCTTCCAAATCCCGGTTCGTGGCCGCGACGACGCGAATGTCGACCTGCTCGAGCTTCGTACCTCCCACCTTCATCACGGCTTTTTCTTGCAGCGCCCGCAGAAGCTTCACCTGCAGCGCGGCCGCCATTTCACCTATTTCGTCGAGGAAGAGGGTGCCCCCGTCTGCTTGCTGGAATCGTCCTTCGCGGGTTTGAACGGCGCCGGTGAAGGCACCTTTCACGTGGCCGAAGAGCTCGCTCTCGAGGAGGTTTTCAGGAATTGCCCCGCAGTTGAGCACGACGAAGGGCGCTTTGGCGCGGTCCGAGCGTTCGTGAATTTCGCGGGCGATGAGCTCTTTGCCGGTTCCGGTCTCCCCGGTGACCAACACAGAGACGTCCGTCGGGGCGACTTTGCGAATGCGTCGGTAGATCTCCTGCATCTGGTCGGAGGCCCCGACGATGGCGCCAAAGCGTTTACTCTCGACCGCCAGGCGAAGACTTTCATTGTCAGACCGGAGCTTGTCGAGGAGCAGCGCATTCCGGATCAGCAGGGACGCTTGTGCGGCGAAGACAGTGATGGTCTCTAGAAGCTGCGGCTCAAAGAGATTCACGACGCGACTGCTTCCGAGATAAAACAGGCCGAAGAGCTCCCCGTCTTCCATCAGCGGCACACACATTACGGATGAAAGCTTGAGATTCACGATGGACGCGCTCGCCTTGAACTCCTGATCGTTCAGAGCGTCCGTTACGATCACCGGCTGCTGTTCGCGCACGACTTTCGCGAGCACGGTATCCGAGAGCTCCTGGATCTCCCGGCTCACGTCCTCCTGGTCCAGGTTGCGCGCTACGCGTATGTCCGGAACGCCGTCGCTCATCAACACCAGGAACCCTTTGTCCGCGCGTGAGAGCTCGACGACCTTGTCCATGAGCGCGACGAGCAGTGCGTCGAGGTCTTCGCTGCGCATCAGGCGTCGCGAAAACCCGACAATCTCCGAATAGGCGTGGACCGCGCCCCGCGTGCTCGGATCGAGGGCGTCGTTGTCCTCGGCCTCCGGGAGCTCGCTGGCGATGAACTGGAGGGCCACGTCCCCGACGGTGATGGCGTCGCCGTCGGCGAGCTTCGCGCGTTTTTCTTTTCGCCCGTTTACCGTGAGGGGGCGGCCGCGCCCCAAGGCAGCGATGATAAAATCGTCACCTTCGCGCAAAATGTGCGCATGGTCTGGGCTCACGCCGTCGCCCGCGAGGGTCACATCATTGGTGGGATCGGCACCCACGCGGGTGATGTTCTTGAACAGGGGAAAGCGGGCTTCGTCGTTGCCGTCTTTGCGCAATAGGTACGCCACCGCGGGAGTCAATCACGGCTCGGGGCGCCCCTCAAGCGAGGCTCAGAACTCCAGGCTGAACAGGACCCCAGGAGACATCGAAAGGGCGGCGGTGCCGAGGAGGGGCTGGTCCTCGATCACGGGGGGCGACTCGACCACAGGAACGAAGCGCAGACGTGCCTGGTAGACCCCCACGGAGTAGACCGCCCCAAACAGGACCAGGCTGCCGTATTGGGCAAAGGCCAGGGCACGGACCGTGTTGCGTTCATCTTCAGAGAAGCCCGTACCGATGCCGTAGCGGGCGTAGAGGAACGCGGCGACGTTGACCGCGAGGAGCAGGCCTTCGCTCACCGCGAAGAAAACCCCGAGCTCCGTGTCGCCGTTTTGAAATTGTCCTACGCCAAAAGGCAGAAAGGTGGCGAGCTCGCTCTTCTCCGTGACGCGACGGTTCACCACCCGCAGCACGCCTTCGCCGCTCGGTTGTTTGAGCTGTTCGTCCGCTCTTCGCTGACGGATCTCGTCGAGCTCGGGAGCGAGCTCCCGGCGCAGCGCCTCGAAGATCTCGATCACCGGAGGCGCGATGGAAAACGGATCGAGCTCGTAGTCCGGGTCGAGGTAGAGGAGCTTGGTGAACTCCTCGTTCATCAGGTCCCGTTGATCGAGGAGGTAATAGGACAGGGCGAGGTAGCGGCGCGCCTCGATCACCTGCTCGTCAGAGCTGAGTCGCATCGGATAGAGCAGTCCGCGCAGCCGGCGAACGGACTCGTCGTAGTTGCCATAGGCGTACTCGTTCTTGGCGCGGCGTAGCTCGTCTTCCGGGTCGAACCCGTCGGGCTCGGCTGGCTCCGCCTGTGCCAGCACCATGAGCACGATGAGGGAGCCGACAGTCATGGGCTCTGGCTACAGGGGCTTTTGGGCGCGATCAAGTTCACGGCGGACCCGAGACGGGAACCTAGAGCCGAACGTCGAGCTCTTGGGTTTGGCGGGCCCGAAACTCGAGCACTTCACGCTGCTCGCGCCCGTCACGGGCGCGGATCACCACGACGTATTTTTGCACCGGCTCACCGGAGACGAGAGGTACGAAGATCGGGAGGTCGCGGGTCGCCGGATTGATCGCCTGGACTTTGATGGGCTCCGCGCGATTCGACTCCTTGATCTCTACCAAGGAGCCGTCCGGGCCGCCGCGGACGAAGAGCTTGGCGTCGAGCGGGGCCAGGCGCACCACGACCGCTTCTGGAGGCGAGACGTCGCTCACGTCGAGATCGACCACCCGGTCCTGAAAGTTCGGGTTCACGAAACGGACCTGGTGTTGGCCGTGCTCGAGGGGAAGCTCGAAAGCTCCCATCTGGTTCCGGAGCACGGGATCTTCGCTGCCGTCGAGGTAGACGTGGACCCAGACGTTGGCCGGCTTGAATTGCACCTTGCGGACCGCGACCTGCGTCGGAGCGGGCTCGGCGCTCGCCGTCACGACGCGGGATGGCGAATCGCCATTCTTTGGCCGAACGTCTAGCGACACAAAGCGCACGACGTCGTCCCGTGGGACCTCGAAGCTCGCCTCGGCGGTCCGATCCGCGCCGACGAAGCGAGCCCGGTGCGTTCCGGATACGACTCGAAAGGAGTGAGCGCCTTCGATGTCCGGCTGCAGGAGCTCATCATCGATGAACAGGTCACCCCGGCCGAGAAGGGTGAAAGGCACATCCCGAAGCACAGGGGCGGGGGCTTCGGTGCCTTCGACAGGGATCGCGGGACGTGGGTCCGTTGGACCGTCCTTGTTGACGGTCCGTACCGCAGTGACGAGGCCCGCAAGAAAGACAGCGGCCGCCGCTGCGATGCCGATCCCTTTGAGCGCACGACGCGACATGTCCTGGCGCGATAGACGCGCGAGGATCTGCTCGACCTCCGCATGCGCGGGGGCAAGTGACATGATCCGGTCGAGGTCGGCGATCGCCGCCGCCCTTTCGCCGCTCTTTAGCCGAGCCTTCGCGCGCTCCAGGTAGCGCACGGTCAGCGGGCTCCGGAGTTCCGCGGCGGCGCTTTCGGGATCTTCCAGGATCTTCGGGAGCCACTCCTTCGGCTCGAGCCGCAGAGAGGCGAGTTCCTCGTCGATGGCGTCGCGCAAGGCCGCCGCGGAAGCGAAGCGGTGCTCGGGGAGACGGGCCAGGCAGCCGTCGACGATCTCCGAAATGCGTGCGGGCAGCCCCGTGCGCGCTTGCTGCGCGGGGATGTACTCGGCGGTAGCGATCTTCTTGAGCAGTGCGTGCGGAGAAGTCGAGACGAAGGGCAGTTTCCCGACGGAAAAAAAGTAGAGCATGGCGCCAAAGCTGAAGAGGTCCGCCCGCTCGTCGGTTGCGTAGCCTTCGATGTACTCGGGCGCCATGTAGGCCGGTGAGCCGAGGAGCGTGCCGGTGACCGTCAGGGTTTGATTGTCGAGCATGCGGGCGATGCCAAAGTCCGTGAGCTTGAGCGCGCCATTCTTGCCGACGAGGATATTCTCCGGTTTCAAATCTCGATGAATGACGCCGCTCTCGTGCGCGTGAACGAGCGCGTCCACCATCGGCCGGGCGAGGATCAACGCGAGCTCGGGCTCGGGCAGGGGGTTGGCGTCCAAGAACTCCGCGAGGGAGGAGCCGTCGACCAGCTCTTGAACGATGTAGCTGTAGTCGGCGTCTTCGCCGGAGTAGTCGTAGATCTCGATGATGTTGCGGTGGCGAAGGCGCGCAACCGCGACGGCCTCGCGGTGAAAACGCTCCTTCGCCTCCTCCTGCTCGGCCAAGAAGGTGTGCATCACCTTCACCGCGACCTCGCGCCGGAGGTCCGTGTCGCGCGCGCGGTAGACGACGCTCATGCCCCCGTGACCGATCTCCCCATCGATCGCGTACTTTTTTCCGAGGGTCTGACCGACCAGACTCATTCGTCCCCTAATGAACCCGCGAGCGATCGTGAGAAGCAAAACGGAGCGTCCGTGGTGGGCCCTACGGACGCGCCGTCGTGATGATCAGCGCGGATCCCGCCTAGGACAGCCTAGCATGGGGAGCATGCGGGAAATGACTCCTTTTCGTCAGGAAAATGGGATCGCGTCCGGCACGAGCTCTCAGCGCAGGCCCGTGCTCAGACCACCGGCCGTCCCGGGGATCATTGCCGCTACCGGGGCAACGGATTCCTCCGTCTCCGGCGCCTCGTTCTCGTCGCTCACCGGAGCCTCTGGTTGTCCAAAGGTCATGTTCAAGCCGAGCGAGAAGACAAAGGCCCCTACGTCGTAGGTGCCCTTGATCGGCGGCGTGAACGGCTCGTCCGACGTCTCGAAGCGGTTCGGGAACAGGTACCAGAAGGAGCTGTCCACCCCGATGTTGTCCGTGAACTGGAAGCTGACGCCCGCGGTCACGATCCGGCGATTCGAGTCCGGCAGGGTGAAATCCAACGTCGTGTCCGGAACGGGTGTGGGATCGTAGGCAAAGCCACCGCGCACCGCCCAGGTCTCTTCCGCGTAC
>CAYXVF010000050.1:0-814 GCA_964468125.1 uncultured Bdellovibrionales bacterium
CCGCACGTCGCGAAGGAGGCGGCACGCCTGATCGAGGTCGACTACGAGACCCTGCCGGCGGTGCTCGATCTCGACGCGGCCATGGCGGACGGCGCCACGCTCCTCGACGAGCCGCTCTACACGCAGGGCCTGCCCGAGAAGCCGAGCCGGCCGTCGAACGTGGCCGCGGTCATGGAGCTCGCCGGGGGCGATCTCTTCGAGCTCCTGCAGGCCACCCTCGGCGTGCAGATGCGCGTTCGCACCGGCACCTTCGCGAGCAACATGGCGCGCATCGGCCAGCTCGCCCCCGAGTCCTTCGAGGGCTTTAGCGAGGCGGGCATGCGCAACGCGCTCCTACAGGCTGGCGGCGTAGGCGACAATCCGGGCTTCACCCTGGGCAGCCTCGACCAATGGCTGAACCAGGTGGATGCACCTCCGCAGCTCGGCCAACAGCAGCGCTACCTTTGGGCGATGGAGCGCCTCAACGGCCACAACCCGAGCTGGCTCGACGACGCCTTCGTCGCTGCCGGTGGCTCGCCGGACAACATCGTCCTGCGACCGGCCGCGGGTGCGGCGACCCCTGCCGACGACGCGGTCCGCCGGATCGCCGCCGACGGGCGACCGGCGCCCCTCACCGGGTCTGAAGCGCCGGTGGCGGCTCAAACTCCGACGGTCGGTGAGATCCTCGCGGACATCGGTGACGACCCGATGCGGCTGCGCCAGGTGGCCGACGAGCTCGACGGCGCGCTCCCCGGTCACGCACGCGCACTTCGTGATGCCGCAGACGAGCTCGACGCGGCCGCCGCCGCAGCAGCCCGCCCCGTCGACGACGTGG
>CAYXVF010000050.1:914-43877 GCA_964468125.1 uncultured Bdellovibrionales bacterium
CGACGACATCCTCGAAGAGTTTGGCAACGACGCAGCGGCGCTGACCCGGCTCGCGCGTGAAGCGGACGAAGCCACCGCCGCACGCCTCAATCAGCGCGCGGTCGAGTTGATCCAAGACGCCTGGCAGGACCCGCAGGCCCTGCGCCGCATGGCCTCGGAGTTCCAGGGCGCAGGCCTCGGCGATGAGGCGGCGGCGCTTCTGCAGCAGGCAGACGAGCTCGACGCGGCCGCCGCCGCAGCAGCCCGCCCCGTCGACGACGTGGTCGATGACGGACTTCGACAGAGGGCTCGCGAAGCGGGCAAGCAGCTCGGCGACGCGGCCGCGGCGGTACGCTCCGCCGACGACATCCTCGAAGAGTTTGGCAACGACGCAGCGGCGCTGACCCGGCTCGCGAAAGAAGCGGACGACGCCACCGCCGCACGCCTCAATCGGCGCGCGATCGAGCTGATCGACGAGGCTTCCGAGGGGCGACAAGCCTCGCAGGCGCTGCGACGACTGGCCACTGAGTTTGAAGCCGCGGGCTTGGATGACGAGGCCGCAATGCTCCTTCAACGAGCGAGCCAGCTCGACGAGGCGGCGGGAGCGGGTGCGTCCAGGGCCGGCGATGATGCGGTCCGGAGCGTCGACGACGTCGATCCGGCAGCGAGCCGGAGAAGTGGGCCACGGGTTCCGCCAGAGCAGGTCCGCGTGAGCACCGTGCGGCCGATCGACAGCTTCGCCGAAGGCGCGCGGGACGCGGTGCATGGGACGCGCGAGATCATCGAGCAAGTTCAAGGCAGCAACAGCAGCTTCCAGAACTTCCTGCGCCTCGGTGGTCGCGAGGCACCGGACCAGCTCACAGAAGCGAGCGCGCTTGCGTCGGCGCGCAGGCAGCTCGATCGCTATCTGCGCGAGGCTGGCTTGGCGGCGGACGACGCCGCGGTAGCGGAGGTGCGCGCCGCGATGCACGCGGTAGACAGCCGAATTCAGCAGATCAGCGTCGGCATGGCCGACGAAATGGTCCGGGAGCTCGACACCCTGTCAAACTTCCGCAACAGCAATCCCCCGGGTCCCCGGCGCTGGCTCGGCCTGGGTCCGGCGGGCCGCCCGGACCCGAACAATGCACAGCTCGCGCACTTCAACCGCGCCTTTGAGGTCTCCGACGAGATCGCTCGGATCCAGCGGGTCCGGTCGCAAATCGCCGGCGTGGCCGACGACGTCGCGATGCAGCGCGTGGACGATGCGCTGACACGAGCGGCGCAACGCCTCGACGACCAGTTTGACAACCTCGTCGAAGCGACGGCTCAGCAGCCGGGACACCAGCGCAACCTGGCGGGCATGCTTCGCAACGCGGACGATATGGCCCAAAGCAACATCCCTGAGGTCGCCGAGATCGGTCGCCGAATGGTCCAGCAGATCGAACGCAGCGTGCCCGAGGCGCGCCAGCTCCTTCAGCGCGGCCAGGACGTTCTCACCGGACTCACCAACGAAATCGAAATGGCTCACGTGCTCCTCGCCCGCGCCCGGGTGGGCGAGGCGAGCAGCCGTGACGCGCTGCGCGGCCTGATCCGACTCTACGGAGAAATCGATCACAGAAGCCGGATTCTCTGGGGCAGTGTCCCCACGGGACGAATCGACTACGTGATTCCACGCCGAGCGATCGTCGGCCTCATCGGCCGGGGCAATCAGTACGCCCGCGCTCTCCGAGACGCGGAGATCGCCCTCGCCTCAGCGGTGCGACAGCTCCCGGACAGTGAGGTCATTCAGCTCGCACGCATCATGCGACGCAACGCGAGTCTCGGCGACGGGCTTCGCGCTGCGGTGAACCGTCGGCTGCGCGATATCGCGGCGCAGCCGGGCGGACGTTGGTCGAGGGCGGAGCTCGCCCCGGTACGGCGTACCTGGCCGAACGACGCGGCGCGCCGCGCGGGAATCGCTTTCCGCTACGCGCTCATCGCAGATGGGGTGCTATGGGCGAGCAACAACGTGCTCTGGGGCATGGAGCGCATCCCGAAAGCGGACGGCAGCCGACGCCACGTCGACAGCGTGAGCGAGCGGGTCGGTGACTTCATCGAAGATACGACTCCGTTCTCCGACTTCGGCCGTTGGATCGAAAATGGCGACGGTAGCTTCATCATCGGCCCGCGCTTAGGCAACCCGGGGCGGATCACCTACTGAGCGAACCGGTGCGGCGAGATTTTCTGACCGCCGGTGGACAGAGGACCGTTGAGAAATATCGTGTCTTGGTGAGCGGTTTCGGGCAGAACCGCTGCGCTTCGGACCGGAGTACCGAAGCGATGGACCGACGACCATGAAGACCAGTCACTTTCGACGCACGTTCCTCACCGGACTCGTTTTCATCCTCCCGATCATCGTCTCGATCTGGATCGTCCGCTTCGTCTTCGACCAGGTGAGCGCGACGGTTACGCCCCTCGTGGTCCAGCTGATCCGCCTGGTGGGGATCGCCGAGAATTTCCTCGTCAACTACATGGCGCCGCTCTTCAGCGTCGCGCTCGCGGTGTTCCTCATCTGGCTCATCGGCCTGATCGGCGGCAACGTGATCGGCCGTCGCCTCCTGAAACGCCTCGAAAGCCTCATCCTGCAAGTGCCGGTGGTCAAAGGGATCTACTCCGCCACCCGCCAGTTCCTCGACACCTTCTCGAGCGCTGGGAGCAAGGCGTTCAAAGAAGTCGTGCTCGTGGAGTACCCGCGCATGGGCCTCTGGTCGATGGCCTTCCTCACGAGCGACAGCAATCAGGGCGAGGTGCAACAGAAGACCAAGGACGAGGTGATCTCGGTCTTCATCCCCACGACCCCGAACCCCACGAGCGGCTGGCTGCTCTTTGTCCCCAAGAGCGAGGTGGTCCGCCTCAACATGACGGTGGACGAAGCCTTCAAGATGATCATCTCCGGCGGCGTGCTCACACCTGAAACAGCGCCCCGCGCGGAAAACGCCGAAAAAAAAGAGCCGAAGGCGATTTCAGCGTAGCCGGCCTTCGAGGCGGCCCTCGCGAGCGCGCCGCTTTTTTGCCGTGCGGACGACCCGCCGCTAGCCTGCCCGCATGTTCTCTCTGATCAAGGGCGCGATGAGCTTCGCGGTCGTTTTGGGCCTCGCCTACCTGTTGTTCTTCATGCCCGTCGGCGGACAGTCGGTGGCGAGCCACCTACACGACGTGTGGAAATCGACGGTGGTGCAGGAGAAGATCGGCGCGATCAAAGACGACGTGCGCGACCAGCTCGAAGCGCGCCTCGAAGAAGCGGAGCGCGAGGCCGCGGCGGAAGTGGGCCTGGAGTGGCTCGACCGCGGAGTGGAGATCAGCGACGAGGACAAAGCGGAGCTCGAATCGCTCCTGCGCGCCGAAGTCGAGTAGCCCTTTGCGCCATTCGGGTTGCCGCAGTATTCGTGGGCAGTGACCGATTCTCCCTATCGTCCCCCGGCCGAACGCTCGGACCCGACGACCGCCGTGGTGTTCTTCCTCGGCGTCGTGCTGATGGGCCTGATGGGCTACTTCGGCCTACGCGCTCTCAACGAACGAGACAGCACAAAAGCAGCCGTCCGCAGCGCCCGGCTCTTTCGCCTCGACGAGACGAGCCCCACCCTCGCCGAAGCGGTCGTCGACGATGCGGCCGTCGATCCCCGTGCGGTGCACTGGTCCCCGGGCCCCGCGCGCGGTCCCATGCGGGGGGTAAAAGCAGAGGCGCACAAAGGGGAGAAGGTCTATGAGTACCGTTTCGACGTAGACCTCGAGAGCGGACGGGTCCATCCGAGCAATCCGCGAGCCGAACGCGTCTTCGACACCCTTCGCCGGGAACCTTCGATCGAGCAGTGACGTTCAATGATTTCGAGGACTTCCAAGGGAGAGCGGCTCCCCAGGACATCTTCGAAGGAATCTTCTGTGCCCGGACCGGCATTAAATACGTATTCTCCCAAGATGGACCTCTCGAGAAGGGAACGAAACATGCGAATCACCGTCCTCGCTTTTCTGATCGCCTCCGTCCTCGGCACGAATGCCGAGGCGCGCAGCCGGGCGCTCTGGACTGAGAAGCAAGACGGCGCGCCGCCCTTGGCGCAGGTACCGGACTTCAAAGCCCTCGCGAAACAATCGATGGGCGCCGTCGTCGGCATCCAGGTGGAGCAACGGGCGCGCACGAGCGCCGGCGACGACTACCTCGAGCGTTTCTGGGGTGGCCCCTCACCGCGCGAGTACCGCAACCGGGGTCTCGGCAGCGGCGTTTTGATCCGCGACGACGGCCTCATTCTCACAAACAACCACGTCGTAGAAAACGCCGCGGCGATCGAAGTCACGTTTCAGATGCCCGACGGATCCGAGCGCAAAATGGAGGCGGACACCCTCGGCACCGCACCGGAGTATGACGTTGCGCTGATCAAGACCCGCAAGAAGCCCGGAGTGGAGCTCTTGCCACTCGGTGACTCGGCGGCGATCGATATCGGCGACTGGGTCATGGCGATCGGGAATCCCTTTGGCCTCGACCATTCGGTGTCCGTGGGGATCATTTCCGCAAAGGGTCGGCGCGACATCATGCCCTCCGGGCGCCGCGGGCTCTACGACTTCATTCAGACCGACGCTGCGATCAACCCAGGCAACTCCGGCGGACCGCTCCTCAACATGAAGGGCGAAGTCATCGGCATCAACACGGCGATCAACGCCGCGGGCAGCGGCATTGGCTTTGCGATTCCGATCAACATGGTCAAGGCAATGCTTCCGGAGCTGAAGGAGAAGGGACGTTTTGCACGCAGCTGGATCGGCATCAAGATTCAGCCGATGACCGATGCCCTCGCCGCGAGCTATGGCCTCAAGCGCCCCGACGGCGCCTTGATCAGCGAAGTCGTCTCGGGAGGCCCGGGGGCGAGCGCCGGACTCAAGGACGGCGACGTGGTGCTCGAGTTCGACGGCAAACCCATTCGCGAATCGAGTGACCTACCGCTCTATGCGTCCATGGCCGGTGTCGGCAAGAGCGTGGGCATGACCGTCTGGCGCAACAACCGACGCATGGCCCTCGACATCACCCTCGCCGCCTTCCCGGATGAGACCACACAGGTCGCATCGACGGAGGCGCCGGAGCGCGAGGGGCGCCTGGGCCTGACGATCAACGACATCACGCCGGACCTGCGCCGCAAGTTCGACCTCGACAGTCGCCGGGGCGCGGTGGTCACGGACGTCGAACGCGGCTCGGCGGCGGCGAACGCGGGCCTTCAGCCCGGAGACGTAATCCTCGGCGTCAACGGCCAGGATGTGCAGCGCGCTCGCCAATTCGCCGAGACGGTTCGAAAAGCGAAGAAAAACGCTTACTTGCGGGTCCAAATCGCGCGCGGCGGCGGCCGCATGTGGCTCGCCCTGCGCACTGCGGGCTGACATCGAAGACCGAATCCCGTCGCCGACGCATTTTCGGCGGCGCGGGAGCTCAAGGTGAGTAACCGCGCGGCGATCCTGGCGTGTACATTCCCCTGCACCCCGCGCTAGTGAGTGCGCCACCAGGGAGATGGGTCCGGATATGAGTCAGCTTCGCATTGATCAGGTCTCGAGAGCGCAAACCCGCACGGTCGAGCAGCAGCAGGAGCTGCTGCGCCAGAATCACAAACCGCTCGACCTCTTCGCCAAGAGCGGCTTCGAGCGCGTCCACACCATTCAGCTCGACGCCGAGCGCATCGACATTCCCACCTTCAGCCCGGACCAGCAGCAGCAGCTCGCTGACATCGCCGGTCGCGTGCCCCAGGAGAGCCGAGCGATCGTAAACGACGCGATCAACACGCTGACGGAAAAGATCTACGACGCGGCCCCGAGCTACGTACCGGGTCAAACGGTGGATTCGGGTCTCACCCAGGCGTACAACGAGTCGTTCCAGGTCTACATGACCCATTCGGGTCACGACCAGCGCGACCTGGCGACCCAAGAGTTCATGTTCGTCGCGATGGCGGGGTTCGAGAACGACATTTCCGAGTTCGGTCTGATGGTGAAGGCGAAGACGGACCAGTCGCGCCAGACCCGCGAGGAGATCGTCGAGCTCCAGGAAATGCTCGCCGACTGGCCCGAGGAGCCGTCGGACCTGACCGAAGAGTTCACCTACACGGAGGTGACCTTCAACGACGATGGCACGATCAACACGCGGCAGGTGACCGAGAACATCACCAAGGCCGAAGCGGAGACGTTGCTCACAAAGCTCGAGAATACCCGCAGCAGCCTGCGCGAAATGACCGAAATGCAGACCTTTGACCTGCAGAGCATGGCCGAAGCGTGGCAACAGGCGCTTCAGCTGATCAGCGCGATCCTCGAAGACCAGCACAAGACCCGCACCGCGATGATCAACAACTCGAAGGCCTGAGCTAGCGGGTTTTGAGAAGCAGGCGGCCTCCCGGGCCGTCGACCCAGATCTTGGAGAAGCCCCCGGGGTGCGACCCGCTCGGGATGCCCGTTCCCGCTCCGGCGACCGTGGGCAGGAGCAGGTTGTTCCCGAAGATCCCATCGAGGACCACGACCTCACCGTCGTCGAGCTTCGCCGCAACGTCGTGAACCAAAACGCGCGCGTCTTTGAACACGAGCGTCTTGCCTCGCGCCTGCACCACGAGCTCGCTCACCACGAACCCTTCGGCGACCGTCTGCTTGCCGCTGATACCACTCATGGGCAATCGAAAGGCCGCCGAGGCGAGGCGCTGCCCTTCCGGACCGATGAGTGCGAGCTCCTTGGCCATTCGCGTGGAAATGAAGCTGCTCGCAGCCCCCGTATCGAGAAGAAAATCACCACGGGCCCGCTTCTTCACGTTGCGGACGCTCACGCCTTCGATGACAGGATTCTTTGCCAAGCTCGGCTTGGGCCCTCGATCCTCCGGGTTCTCGTGCCGGGAGAACTCGCGGTAGTCGAGGGGAATCTCGATGTCGTAGCCGCGGATGGGCGCGTTGCCCGGTCTCAAGGTGACGCGAGGCCCCTGGGTGACCTGCTCGAGGGCCGAGCCCAACATGCTGAGATCGGGGCTGCCGCCCGCGAGACCCCCCAGCTGACGCGCGAGAGCGCTCGGATCGGTAAGCGCTGCGCTGCTTCGCTGCATGGGCGATGGATCGATCTCTACGACGAGCTCGCGAATGAAGGGCATGCCTATGACATTGAGCTCGCCCATCACCATCGTCTGGAGTGACTCCGCCTCCGCACGGTTCACCTCGAATACCGTGTCCTTGCTTCGAACGAAAAAAAAGTCCGCACCGCCACTCATAGACCCATCGCTGTCCGCGAGAGCCACCGTGTAGGGCAGACTCACGCCCATCTGTGTTTCACCGTGAAGACCGAACTCATGGTAGATGGCCGTGATGTCGACCTCGGCTCCGAAATCGTTGAGTGTGCGATTCGTCAGCACCGACGCACTCGCCCCCGTATCCAGAAAAGCGGTGAAGTAGCTCACCTTCTCGGGCGCGGCTCGCTGAGGCGTGCGCATGGCGCGGCCAAATGCGGGGCCGAGAGTCTCGGCGAGGAGTCGGTTGAGGTCCGGGGTCGAGCGGGTGCCACTGAGTATATAGCCCCCGTTCCGGAGCTGTACTTTGACCTTTGGGTGCGCAAGCGACGCCTCGAGGGTCCCTTTCACGATGACCCGCCGTCCGGCGGAGAGAGCCGTTAGGGGAACGGCAACGAGCAGGAGCGCGGCGAACAGAAACCTCGAGCGAAACATGGCCCCAAGCCTAGCGGAATCCCGGGGGCGTTCGCAGCACAAAGCCCTTCGCTCAGGCCCGCCCTTGACGCTAGACTGGTGGGCATATGGTCAATTGGCCCCGCGCCCGCATTACGGAGCTCAAGCGCTGGCTCGGTGCCGAGCAGCTCATCTACGCCCCGGCGCAGCCGGCAGGCGCATCAGAGGACGCGAGCGCCTTTTCCACTTGGGCGGCGGGCGTCTTCGATTCGGTCCTCTGGGTCGGTGGTCCAGGGAATTGGACTGTGGAAGACAGCGTCCTCGAAGTGGTGACACAGCTTCCCATTCCCGCGCGGCCAGCACTGCTCTGTATCGAGGCTTGCCCGGAGCTCTTGGACCAGCTGCAGCACTGCCGGAAGGCAAAGACGCCCATGGCCGTGCTCGTCGCCGGTGCGTCGCTCGTTCTGTCACCGCCGCCAGAGCCTGCTCAGCTCGAAGAATGGCCCACGATGGGCGATGTGGTGGACGCTGCCCGCTTCGGCGATCAGGAGCGCTACCTCGCCGTGTGGGAGGATGTGCTCTACTCCGTCCCGCGCGCCCAGGCGCTCGCCTTCGCGGGCTCGCTGCAACACGAGGCGGGTCGGGCGGCCATGGTGCGCACCCGAGATTCGTTTGTGGCGGACGCGCGCGCGGCGACACAGACCCTGGCGACCCTTGGCCGTACCCTCTGGTCCCGGGCTCGACAGCGCTAGCCTGCCAGGACCCATTGCGCTATCAGGCGCGGTCATGACTGAGAAAACCGCGCTGATCACCGGTGTCACCGGACAGGACGGCAGCTACCTCGCCGAGCTCCTGCTCAAAAAAGGCTACAAGGTCTACGGCATGATCCGGCGCGCCTCGACCTTCAACACGAGCCGCATCGATCACATCTACCAGGACCCGCACGAAAACCCGCCCATGCGCCTGGTCTACGGTGATCTCAACGACGCATCGAGCCTGAATCAGATCTTGCGTCAGGTGCAGCCGGACGAGATCTACAACCTCGGCGCCCAATCTCACGTGCGCGTTTCCTTCGACATTCCCGAGTACACCGCCGACGTGACGGGCATGGGCACGATGCGTTTGCTCGAAGCGATCCGCGAGCTGGGCCTGAAGCCGCGTTTTTACCAAGCGTCGAGCTCCGAGCTCTACGGCAAGGTCGTGGAGGTGCCACAAAAGGAGACCACGCCGTTCTACCCGCGCAGCCCCTACGCCTGCGCCAAGGCCTTTGCGTTTTACACGGTGGTCAACTACCGGGAAGCCTACGGTCTGTTCGCCTGCAACGGCATTCTCTTCAATCACGAGAGTGAGCGCCGCGGCGAAACCTTCGTGTCGCGCAAAGTGACCCGCGCGGTCGCGCACATCAAATACGGACTGCAGCAGAAGCTCTACATGGGCAACCTCGACGCCCAACGGGACTGGGGCTACGCCCCGGATTATGTCGAGGCCATGTGGCGCATGCTGCAGCAGGACACACCGGACGACTACGTCGTCGCCACCGGAGAGATGCACAGCGTGCGCGAGCTCGTCGAGCTGGCCTTCGATCACGCGGGACTCGATTGGCAGAAACACGTTGAAATCGATCCGAAGTATTTTCGTCCAACGGAAGTGGACCAACTCCTCGGCGACCCCACCAAGGCGCGTACGCAGCTCGGTTGGAAGCCGCAGGTCACTTTCGAGGACATGGTGCGCCGCATGGTCGATCACGACATCGAGGTGGTGCGACGCCAGGTGGAAGGTCATCGCCCCGTCGTCAACGAGCGACGCAACGACTAGAGGCCCGCACCGGGCCCGCTGGAGAAGACATGAAGCTCACCGTAGTTGGAACGGGTTATGTGGGATTGGTCACCGGCACCTGTCTTTCGGACATGGGCCATCACGTGATCTGCCACGACGTCGACGAAAAGAAGATCGCGCAGCTCCGCGACGAGAAGAAGATCCCGATCTACGAGCCCGGCCTCGAGGAGCTCGTGGTGCGCAACGCGAAGGCCGGACGCCTCGAGTTCACCACCGACTTCGCCCACGCGACGCGCGACGCGGAGGTGGTCTTCATCGCGGTGGGAACACCGCCGCGAGAAGACGGCGCGGCGGATCTGAAACACGTGCTCGCCGTGGCGGAGAACATCGCGAATCACCTCGCCGCCTCGCAACACGTCACCGTCGTCGTCAAATCGACGGTGCCCGTGGGCACCTGCGACAAGGTGCGCGAGTTGATCAACGAGACGCTCGAGAAAAATGGCGTCGATGCGAGCTTTGATGTGGTCTCGAACCCGGAGTTCCTAAAAGAGGGTATGGCGGTCGAAGACTTCATGCGCCCGGACCGAATCGTGGTGGGAGTGGAGAGTGAGCGGGCCGCGGAGGTGATGCAGAAGATCTACCTCGACTTTACGCGCAATGGTCACCCGCTCCTGATGATGGATGTCCGCTCGAGCGAGATGACGAAATACGCTTCTAATGTGATGCTGGCGGCTCGGATCTCCCTCGTCAATGAGTTCGCTGCGATCTGCGAGAGGGTGGGAGCGGACATTCTCTCCGTGCGCAAGGGCATGGGGACGGATAGTCGCATCGGCATGTCTTTCCTCTACGCTGGAGTGGGCTACGGCGGCTCCTGTTTTCCGAAAGACGTGAAGGCCCTGGCTCAGCTCGCTCGCGAAACCGAGGTGCCCGCCACGATTCTCGACGCTGTGGAAGAGGTCAATCACCGGCAGAAGCGCCTGCTCGCAAAGAAGATCGTCGAGCACTTCGGTGGCGACCTGAAGGGCAAACGCATCGCCCTCTGGGGTATCGCCTTCAAGCCGAAGACCGACGACATTCGCGAGGCACCGGCGCTCACAATCGCCCAAGCGCTCAAAGATGATGGGGCCGAGGTCATCGCCTTCGATCCAGAAGCGATGAACAACGCTCGCGACTACTATGGCGAATTGATGGAGCTCGCCTCCGACATGTACGCTGCGGCCGAGGGCGCGGACGCTCTGGCACTGGTGACCGAATGGGGTGAGTTCCGCAACCCGGACTTCGATCGCCTGAAGGGATTGATGAACGCGCCAGTGGTATTCGACGGCCGCAACCAGTACGATCCCGCCGAGCTTCGTGAGATGGGCTTCACCTACTACGGCATCGGTCGCCCGCGCGCTTGAAGGGCGCGACGGTCGCCGCGCGAGGAAACATGAGCCATCGCATCTTGGTGACCGGCGGAGCCGGATTCATCGGGTCCCACCTCTGTACCCGCCTCGTGGAGGAGGGGCACGAGGTCGTCTGCCTCGACAACTTTTTCACCGGGCGGAAACGGAATGTCGTCCATCTGATGGACTACAAGAGCTTCGAGCTCGTCCGCCACGACATCGTCGAGCCCTACCTGATCGAGGTCGATCGCATCTACAATCTCGCCTGCCCCGCCTCGCCGGTACACTATCAGCACAACCCCGTGAAGACGGTGAAGACCAACGTCCTCGGCGCCCTTCACACCCTCGGCATCGCAAAACGCGTGGGGGCTCGCATTCTTCAGGCCTCAACGAGCGAAGTCTACGGCGACCCGGAGGTGCACCCACAGCCCGAGTCCTACTGGGGCAACGTGAACTGCACGGGCATTCGCTCGTGCTACGACGAGGGCAAACGCCTCGCCGAAACTCTGTTCTACGACTACCAACGAGACAACGGCGTCGACGTTCGCGTCGCGCGTATTTTCAATACCTATGGCCCCCGCATGCTGCCGGACGACGGCCGGGTGGTGAGCAACTTCTGTGTGCAAGCCATCCAGGGTCATCCCCTGACCCTCTATGGCGACGGCTCGCAGACCCGCTCTTTCTGCTATGTCGACGACCTGGTGGAGGGACTGATTCGCTTGATGGAGTCGGAGGTGAGCGAACCGGTCAATCTCGGCAACCCGGACGAGTTCACGATTCTCGAGCTGGCGGAGCAGGTGGCCAAGCTGTCTCAGAGCGCCACGCTCGAGGAGCGCCCGCTCCCCGCCGACGACCCGAAACGGCGCCAGCCGGACATCACCCGGGCCCGGGAGCTCCTGGGCTGGGAGCCCAAAATCCCCCTCGAAGAGGGGCTTCCGAAGACTTACGCTTACTTCCAGGAGCTTCTTCGCCGCTAACCGGTTAGGATCCAGCACGTGCAGATCGCGCCCTCACAGCCGCCGCCGCCAGCGAACAACGACTTCGTCATGGAGACCGAGGGCGGACTGGACCTGCGCCAGGTGCTCCAGCTGGTGCTCCGTCGCAAGTGGGTCATCATCGGCACGGTGGTAGCGGCGGTCCTCGTCGGCGCGTTGATCACGGTGCGCTCGCCGAAGATCTACCAGGCCTCCTCTAAGGTCCTGATCGAGCTCACCACCCCGCGCTACCTCGACAAGGAAATCGGCGAGGTCTACGACCCGGGCGCCTACGGCTACCTGGGGCTGCAGCAGTACTACAAGACCCAGTTCGACATCATCAAAGGCCAACCGGTGGCCGAGCGGGTGGTAGCCATGCTCGGCATCGACGGCGATGCGCTCGCCGAAGCGCTGCGTGCGGAAGGGGCCGCCTCCGTTGAGGACGAAGTCGCCCTCGATCCACTCGCTGGCGTCGATCCCGCCTTGCGCAGCAAGATCGAGCTCATCGGCCTCGATGGTCTCTCCACGCGCGAGGAAATCACCGAAGCGCTCGAAGATTTCGATGCCCTGGAGTTCGCCCAGTCGAAGGTCACCGTCTCCTCGGCGGAAGACAGCCGCATCGTGAAGATCCAGGTGACGGACACGGACCCGGAGCGCGCCGCGCTCTTCGCAAACACGATCACCGACGCCTACGCCGAGTACAATCTCGACCTCCGCACCAGCGCCGCCCGCTCGGCGGTAGACTGGCTGTCGGGGCAGCTCTCGGACCTCAAGCGCAAGCTCGAAGACTCGGAGCTCGCGCTCTACGAGTTCAAGAAGGAGAACAACATCATTTCGGTCTCGCTCGAGGACCGCCAGTCGATGATCTCCCAGACCATGAGCGAGCTGAACACGCGCCTGAGTGAGACCCAAGCGCGTCGGATCGAGCTCGAGGCGCTGCGTGACCAAGCGCGGCGCGCACGCACGGACGGCCTCAGCCCCGAGAGCCTCGAGACCATCGCGACGAGCACGGTGATTCAGAACCTCAAGCAGAGCATCTCGCAGCTCAAGCAGGAGCAGGCGGAGCTGACCTCGCGCTACACCGGCAAGCACCCGCGCCTGGTCGAGGTAGGCGAAAAGGTCAACGCTCTAGAGAGCGAGCTCGAAGAGGAGATCA
The DNA here is from genome assembly GCA_964468125.1 of uncultured Bdellovibrionales bacterium. Taxonomy (GTDB): domain Bacteria; phylum Myxococcota; class XYA12-FULL-58-9; order XYA12-FULL-58-9; family CAYXVF01; genus CAYXVF01. Next base: position 13,819 of record CAYXVF010000050.1, read on the forward strand.
ACAACCTCCTCACCGCTACGGTGGAGCGCTACAAGGCCGCGCAGGACACGGAGGCGCGGCTGCGTGCGGCCATCGAGCAGACCAAGGCGGAGGCGCTCGAGGTCAACAAGAAGGAGATCGACTACACCCGGCTGCAGCGAGAGGCCAAGAACTACGCGTCGCTCTACGACCTGGTTCTCAAACGCCAAAAGGAGACCGACCTCACGACGCTTCTGAACGTCAACAACGTGCGCAAATTTGAGGCGGCCAAGCCCCCCAAGGCACCGATCAAGCCGCGGCCGGTAATGAACATGCTCGTATCGCTCGTGCTGGGGACACTGGGCGGCATCGGCCTCGCCTTCCTCGTGGACATGTTCGACAACACGGTGAAGTCGCAGAAGCAGGTGGAGGAGACGGTGGGGATCCCGTTCCTGGGGATTGTACCGATGATCAAAATCGGTCGCGGCCCCCGAAACCCAAACGAGACCTCGGAGCGCGACCACTACATCCTGCAGAATCCGCGCTCGGCCGTCGCGGAGTGCTCCCGTACCATCCGTACGAACCTGATGTTCATGTCGCCGGACACACCCGCACGCTTTTTGGTGATCACGAGCTCATCGCCGCGAGAAGGCAAGAGCACGACCGCCATCAACCTCGCGATTGTGCACGCGCAGTCCGGGAAGCGGACTCTGATTGTCGACACGGACATGCGCAGGCCGCGCCTCCACAAGAGTTTTGGCGTCGCCAACGATGTCGGTATCTCGAGCTACATCGTGGGGGAGGCGAGCCTGGACAGGGCGATTCAGAAGAGCGCAGTCGAGGGGCTCGACCTGATGACCTGCGGCCCCATCCCGCCGAACCCGGCGGAGCTGCTCCACACGGAGGCGTTTGAGCGATTGCTCGATGAGCTGCGCGAGCGCTACGACCGGGTGATCTTCGACTCTCCTCCGGTCACCGCGGTCACGGACTCGCTCGTGCTCGCCTCGATGATGGACGGGGTCGTGTTGGTGATCCACGCCAACATCACGACGATTCACGCGGCGCAGCTGGCGCGACGCCGGATCGAGGACGTGGGCGGTCGGATCTTCGGCGCGGTCCTGAACGACGTGGATCTCGATGATCGCCGCACCAGCGAGTACTACCAGCAGTACTACTACTACTACCGCAGCCCCTACGTAGACGAAGAGCAGCTCAAGAAAGAGGCGCGGGGCTGAGCGCGCACGTCGATCGCGAGCAAAAGCCCAGCCGTTCGTACTGAGGACCGCAATCGGCGGTGTCTCGAAGGATCAGATCGCTCCGCGACGCTCGAGGTACTTGCGAAGCTGGACCGTGAGGTCGATGAGCACACGGTAAGTCCACGCGGCCACGCGCACTCCGACGCCTGCGTTTTGCAGCGAGATGTCGTTGGCTGGGGCTTCTTCGAGGCGGATCGCTCGGGTCGTGACGGGGGAGCGAAAGGCTTGCGGCCGAGCGCTCGGCTGCGTCGGCTCCTCATTCTCCGGAAGCATCTTCGGCTCGGGCACGGTGTATTTCTTCACCGCGGCGTCGGGCAGGATCGCCGCCTCATTGCGGACAGGCTCGGCGGTGGCGGGAAACTCCCGGGTCCCGTCGTCGAACTCGAGCGGGTGGAGGCTCGTGGGCTCTTCGCGCTCGACTTCGGACAACACGCGCTTGAGCTCACGAGCGCTCGGCAGGCTCGACCCCATGGCGGGATCGGCCAGGAGTGAAGGCAGGCCCACCGGCGCGCCCCCTTTGGTGGTTGGGGTCTGGTCCCGTTTTGACTTCGGTGATGACATGGCGGCTCGCTCTAACCTACTCAGCGCGGTCTCAAATCGGCTAGCCGGAAATGCAAAATCTGTACACTATTCGTCGTCGAGACGTCGGCGTCGCCTGCGGCGTCGGATCTCGTTTTCGACGTTCTCGAGCTCGAACTCGCTGGTCTCGATCACCAACGGTTTGTGCGTCGGATCGTTGGCGTAGGGATGGTCTCGGCCCTTCTCAAATTTCCCATCCCCGCTGTAGCGCACGGGCATGCTGTAAACCCCGGCGCCGCCATAGCGAGCGATCGGCATGCGATTCGCGTTGTGCTTCGGCTCGGGCGCTTCTTCCCGAAGTGTGAACTGGCGTTTTTTGCACTGCGGCAGCGGCGATGAGGGTTTCTCCGCAACCTCTTCGGTGATCTTTGCGAGGTCAGGGATGGTTTCGGTTTGCAGACTGACCGACGCTTCGTCGGTCTCGGTGGCCGGGCGCTTGATCCTGCCGATCTCGCCGGTCATCTCCTGGAGGGTCTCCAGGTCCAAAATCATCAGGTCGTTGACGCCCATGCCTCTTGCTGGAGCCGCAGATGAGGGACTCCACTCCCATCTTCCGAGTGTAGGTGAGTGGGGTGTGAGCTGCCAAGAGAAAGACGTTCTATTTCGCTGAGCGCTGCGAGGGCTGCAACGTGAGCTCGAGCTCGAGAGGGGTAGGATTTGCACTCACCGTCACCTGACGAATCGCGTCCAGAACCGGAGCCCGGCCCGCATCGTCCGATGCGAGTGCCGCAAAGAGCCCTTCTTCATCCACGACCGCATGTACGGAGAGCGCATCGACGCCGCCGGCGCCGTCCAGGGCCGGGCCCAGCGCATCCACCACTTCTTGAAGCCGCGCCAGGTCGCTCGACTCGGTCACGGCGACGAGAAGGCTCGAGCCGGCGCGCGCGTACGCCACCTCGGTGCGCGCCTTCTCCGGGTTCAGGGAACGGCCGAGCGCGGCCATCGATTCGCCGGCGGTCTCGAGGCCCACGGACATCCAGCGCACGGCCAGTTCCGGAGCCACGATCATCGCCACCGCCGCGCCGCCACTCAGAAGCACGAAGAGCATGGCCAGGGTCATGAGGAGCGAACCACGGGAGGACTCGCCCCCCGCGGTTCGATGTCCCCGTTCTCCCTTGGCTGCCCTCGATGCCGGCCGGCGCCGCGACGCGGACGCGCAGAACACCGCCTCTTGCAGATTCAGCGACGTGGATTCGCAGTCGGACGCAAACGGCATGGCCGGGAGATGAGCAACGCGCGTGCCAATCCGGCTGTGCTTCGCGCCGGGCGGTGAGTGCTAAAAATCGAGGAAAAATCGCTGGTTGCCCGCGCTCGGAGTCTAGACCGGTGTCGGCGCAGGACGCTGATGTAGACCTCAGTCCCCAATGTGGGTGTCAGCGAGGCGCCGAGCCCCCAGCCCCCTCTTCCACCAAAGCTTCGAGCTTGCGTGCGTCGCGCGCCGCCTCCGCCTCCACGCGCCGCGTCTCGATCGCCTCGCGCATGGTCGCCGTCCGGGCGAGGCCTGGCTTCATCGAGTCGATCCGTTGCAGCTCGTCGAGGGCGCCGCGGTAGTCGCCGATTCGGTCGCGGAGCAAAGCGATCGAAAAGCGGATGCCCACGTCATCGGGGATTCGGTCCCTCGCGCGCTCGTACTCGCGCAGGGCACGCTGGGTCTGGCCTTCCGCGAGATAGATCTGACCGAGGAGCCCATGGGCCCGTCCCGCCTCGGCGGGCCGCGCGGTGCGGGCGAGAAGCTTCTTCGCGACTTCCCTGGCCTCTGTGTACTGCTTCGCGCGCACCAGCGCGTTCGCCTGCAGTCGCATCAGCTCCGCCGAGGGCCCGACGATTTCGAGTCCACGCTGAAGCACTGTGCTCGCCTCTCCGATACGCCCCAGGGCGAGAAGCGCCTCGGCCTGAATGCGGTAGCCGTTGGAACGCTGCGGCGCGATCTCCCGGAGACGTTCCGCGGACTTCAGCATGCCCTCGTAGTCCCGCCGGGCTTTCGCCACTCGCGCCGCTATTTCATGCCGCTCCGGGTGCGCCGTGAGCTCAGGCGTGGACACCAAGGCGAGCGCGCCGTCGAGCTCGCCTTCGCGCAACAGAGTCTGCGCCACCGCCAGACGTCGATCGTCCGAATCGCCGATGTAACGCAGCAGCCACTGAGAGTCTTCCGTGAGAGCCACGACCTCTGAAACGAGCACGTACCTCGGTGCGCCGCTTTCATCGGCGAGTCGATATTCGAGCATCGCCTGGGCGGGGATCCCCAGTCGCCATAGCGTCTGCCCCGCTAGGCGATGGGGGCTCGACTCGAGGGGAGCCCGCACCATGCTGCGGTTGATCCATTGCAGGGCCGCCTTGGCACCCTCCGGCTCCTGCAGCTGCCGCGCGCCGACCATCAGGGGCAGGACGAAATCTGCCGGGTGGCGGGTGACAGCCTCGCGCGCACGCTCCATGAAATCGGGGATTTCCTCTCGGGCCGCCGCGCGCAGCGCTTCCGTGTCGCGATCGATCTGATGCGCGATCGCAGGATAGGCGAGCCCCATGGCGAGCACGGCGCAGGCACCGGCGGTGAGCACCACCGCACGACGGGGAAGACGCAGGAAGCGCCGGCTACTGGAAGAGTGGCGCCGACGGCTTCGATGCGGGTTCGCGACCACGACGGTCGCGACCAGAACCGCGGGCAGCGATACGCCGGTGACCGAGAGATTGAAGTCGGCGAGGTTGTGGACGGCGAGAAACAGGAGTGCCGAGAGGCCGGCGATCCGGAGCGGATCATCGCCGAGGCGCTTGAACGCCACGACGGCTGACCAGAGCGCGAGGGCCACCATCACGGCGCCGAGGAGCACCCCCCAATCCACGAGCGGCTGCACCCACTCGTTTTCGAGATGGGTGAAGGTCTTCGAGGCGAGACGATCCTGGTGCGCGGGGTAGACGAAGCCCATCGCCCCCCGCCCCACCCCGAGCACCCCGTAGTCCGAGAGCAGGCTCGGCACCGCCTGGAGAATGAAGGTCTTGGAGACCGCGTCCGAATCGCCGAGGGTCCACAGCTCGTGCACAATCTCCGCGTAGGCCAGGTAGCTCGCCACGACCAGGGCGCCGGCCGCCACCAGCTGCGCGGTGAGCAGGCTCCTGCCGGTGAGACGCTCGCGCAAGAACAGAAGGAGCACGCAGACGCCGAGCGCCCCAAAAAAGGCGAGAATCCCTCCGCGAGAAAGGGTGAGGACGACGCCGGCGGCGCACAACACGCTGACGAGCGCCCAGCTGATCCGCGAGCGGTCGCGCACCGCGATTGCGAGCCCCAACGCCAAGAACGCACCAACGCCCATGAACGCAGCCGCATGGTTTGGGTTTACGAAGGACGTGGGAAAGGGCGGCGCGGACACCATGATCCCGTAGGCGGTCTTCCAACCGGCGAGTTGGTGCACGAGCCCGAGGACGAACACCGCGGCTCCAGCGAGAGCAACGCCACCGAAGAGATCGCGCGGCCGGCGAATGAAGAGCTCATGGGAAACGAGCGCCCCCATCAGCAGCACGATCAGCTTGAGCTCCTCGTGGCTCGTCGCTGGCGCGTCGAGCGTCACCGGCACGAGCCAACTGGGACTCTCCACGGCTGATGCGTGCAGATAGGCGGTCGCCGGGGACATCAGCTCCAGCACAAAGAGCGGCAGCGGCGTGAGCTGAAACAGAGTGGCAACAGCCGCGAGGGCGATGAGGAAGAACGGTGGTCCGACGGTGAGCCGGTGGTGATTCGCCGCGGTCGCAAAGAGGACTCCGGCGATCGCGCACATCAGCAGCGCCGCGCCGAAATTGATCTCCGGGTGGGCGCCGCCCAAGGCGAGAGCCAAGAAGAAGACACACCCGATCACACCGATGCGTGCGGCGGCTCGCACGTTGTCCCGGCGGAGTCCGCGACGTACCCAACGCGCGATCCGATGGGCCGGCTCGTTCAGAACAGGCTCTCCGGCACGTAGACGATGTCACCGGGGATCAGGAGGAAGTTCTTCGCCCGCCCTTCGCCGATGTCTTCCACGGGCACCTCGATCTGCTGCTCTTTGCCGTCGATGAGCCGGGTGACGTAGGTGCCGTTCTTTTCCGCCATCGTGTCAAAGCCGCCCGCCAGGGTGATCGCCTGCACCACGGACATGCCGTCTTCGTAGATGAAGGTTCCCGGGCGTTTCACCTCGCCGAGCACATAGATCTTCTTCGAGTTGAACTCCTTCACGAAGACCGTGACCTGGGGGTTGCGCAGGTACTCGGAGAAACGCTCCTCGAGGAGCGAACCGATGTCTCCCGGCGACATGCCCGCGACCTTCACCCGGCCGGCGAGGGGTACGGAGATCGCACCGTCCGAGTCGACGCGGTGCGTGCCACTGAGCTCTTCTTCATTGAAGACGCGAACATCGAAGACGTCCCCAACGCCGATGGTACTCGCCGGTGCGACCTCCGGCGGAGATTCGGGGTCGGCATTCGGATCCGGTTGGGTCTCAGCCGCCGGTGCGCAGGCGCAGAGAACCATCACGAGGAGGGCGCGTTTCACGACCATGGCGATAGCAGCCTCCCTGCGATCGCGCAACGCGACCGCAGGTGCGCCTCAGAAACGAAAGCTCCCACCTCCACCCACGAGCAGGTCCTGCGCGGAGTCGGACAGGCCAAAACGCGCATAGACGTCGAGCTGAAAGTCGTCGTTGACGAGGTAGAGCGCGCCGGCGTCCGCGGCGGTGACGGAGTCTCCGTCATCGAGAGGGACCTGCCCAAAGGCCTCGGCGAAGAAACCCAAGCCCTCAGGAAGAACGTCCGGGTGAATGCCAAAAGACGTTGCCCAGCGAAAACCGTCGCTGAAGAACTCCCGGTCTTCGAGAGGAATGCTGAGCCCCACGTTCGCGGTAAAGCTCAAAGCCGGCAGCAGATCCCACTCCGCGGAGACCGTCGGGCGTAGCACCCAGAGATTGCCGGTGACGTCGTCGCTCCCGATCGGCATCCGTATCGCGGCGAGAATACCCACGCTCGGGACCGCGCCGTTGCTGTCGAGAATGTGGACTTTTCCGCCGAGCTCGAGGTCCGCAAGGCCGCTGGCGGTCAGGTCGTCACCGCCCGGATTCTCGACGGTGAAACGCTCGAACACCGTACCTTCCGCATGGACCTCAAAGCCATCGATGATTCCCAGGCGAAGCTTGGTCGGAAAGCTCAACGAGGACCCGTCGACCCCGTTGATGGAGTTGCTTCCAAACTCCGCTCCGGTCTCCACCTGAAGGCTGCCCTCGGGGACCGTGAGGCTGGACTCCGCAACACTCGGGCGGTCCGTGACGATCGGTGGCCGCGAGCCCGGACCCGTGACGGCGAGAGGGATTGCGAGAAGAAGAGCGAGCATGGGGCACCTCCCTGGTTGGACTCGATCTTCAGGGCAGCAGCGGGGTGAACGCAAGCCAGCCCACCGCGCGCGACTGATATGCGAAATCCTGGCGCATGCCCAATTGGTTTTGCCTCGGCGTGCGTTCGGAATCGGCAGTGAAGTACGGCCGGTTGGTGCTTTTCGGACCTCTCCGGTAACGGGTCACAGATTCGGCCCTCGGTCTCCAATCGAGACTCCCACCCCGCGCGAGTCTTCGACGCGTGCGCCCTCCGCGGCTTACAAACCGACAATTCCCGCTCTCAGACGGGCCGAACGACCGTCTAATCGGCGATTCCGATCGGAGATGAAATCTTGGCGCAACCCGCGCCCTGCGCGCGCGATAACAACGATGCCTACCCAAAGGCATCCGGAGCGGCCTCGTCTCAGGGCATGGAACGGGCCACCGTCGCTCCCCCTCAAACCCCACAAGAGCCCTAGAAACGGCAACTCATCATGACGGTGCACGCGGTTTCACCGCGTACGCTCACGCGTGCGTGGTCAGATCCCATGGCTCGAGCAGCCACCGGCGCCCTGGTGCGTCGACTCTTCTCGAGGGACGTCCGTTCGGACGCGGCCTTCGCCCAGCGACCAGTGCCCACCACCGCCTCGCTCCAGCTCGCCGCATCCACCGCTCCGGGAGTGCAGCTCGGCGCCTCGCCCGCCGTCGCCCAAGCATCGGCCGCTCAGTTTCTACACCCCGACCTCCCGAGCATTCGTCGCCTCTCCTCCGAGCGGTTGCGGGACATGGCCTATGGCTTCCAGGACCCCTATGCGGCGCTGCTGCAGGAGCAGCTCGGGATCGTGCTGGGACGCGACATCACCGTGGACGGCTTGCCTGGAGCCGGGACCGAAACCGCCATCGTCGAGTTCAACGAGCGCTACGGGATCCCCGGCAACACCTCGGTGTTCGGGCCTGGCGCCTGGCAAAAGCTCATGGAGCTGCGCGGCGGCCCCGGCGGACTGCGTCCTGAGTGGCACCACGATTTCGATGAAGCGACCGTTCGGACCCAGCTCGTTGCGGCCGTGGAGGCGACCGGCGAGGAGATCAGCGCCGGCGCCATCGAGACTCTGACCCGTGCCTACGCGAATTTCCTGGAGAGCGAAGACGGTGTGCTCGTCCGCTCGCCCCTCGTCTACCTGGCCGACTACGGTCAGCGCTACGCCACCACCGAGCGCGGTTGGGTCTTTGACCTGAGCCGCGGCGAGCTCGTGGAGGGCCCGTTTCACATCGCACACGGCCGTGGCTCGGACGCAAACGACGGCGGCGCGCACCGGATCGCCGGGAGCTTCGACGCCCCCTATGGCTCCGAGGCGTCGCCCTTCAGCGACCGGCCAGAGAGCAATGAGAACAACCTGGGGCTCTTCACCACGCGGCCAGGTCACTACCACTCGGCAAACTTCAACGCGGCGGGGCTGCGTTTGGACGGTCGCTCGGAAGGCTACAACGATCGCTCCCTCGACCGGGCGGTCCTCGTGCACGGCGCTTGGTACGTCGATCCGAGCAAGGGCCACTACGGGCGCTCGCTCTCCTGCCAGGCGATGTCGGTGGCGCGGGCGAACCGACTCCTGCCCACCCTCACCTCGGCGGTGGTCTTCAACTACGCGCCGGTGCCCTCCTGGCTCGAAGGAGACCCGCTGCTGCAAGACTGAGTGTCAGAATCGAACTCGAAGAGTGTAAACGGGGGGCGGTGACGTCCCGCCCGGATCATCACCTGGGGGTGGATCCGGACCGATCCGCGCGATGGCGTCGCAGGCGCGGTACCGGGCCCCCGAGCCCCCGAATGGCCCCAGGGCGCCGAGACCCTCGCTTCAGTGAATAATCGCAGAAGAGCCGACGTCAGAGCGGTCAGTTTCAAATCCGGGGGTTTTCGAGATGAGGCGATGGATGGCAGCAGCGGCGATCGCGGCCGCGGGGTTGGGGTGTAACGACGGCGTGGACGGCGCCTGTTCGGACTTGTGCAACGACGTAGCGGCGTGTTTCGGGGCTCAGGCGAGCGGCGACGAAATCGCCGAATGCGAGAACGACTGCGTGCAAGGCTTTGCGGAGCTGCCGAGCGAGTGTGAAGACGCGGCGGTAGAGATCATCAACTGCACGGGCGAAGCCCTCTGTGGCGAAGGTGACCTCGAGGGCTGCGCGAGCGGCATCGAGATTCCGGAGGGATGCGAAGCCGCACTCGAGGACGGAAGCAGCGGCTCCTGCTGCGCCGCGGACGACCCCTGCGACTGGGCGAACGACGGCTTCTGCGACTGCAGTGGCAGCTTCTCTTGGGATGCCGCCGACTGCAGCGGATGAGGCCTCGCGCACGCGGTTCTTGACCTGTCCGGCGCTCGTGGTCTTTTAGGCCCATGGGACGGACATTCGAGAACCGCAAGCAGGCGATCCTGAAGCGCGGAGCCCGCGACGCCAAGGCCTTCACCAAGGCAGGCCGTCAGATTTCGGTCGCTGTCAAACAGGGCGGCCCCGATTTAGATGCAAACCCGGCACTGCGCCGCGCGATCCAAAACGCGCGCGCGGTGAGCATGCCGAAAGACAAGATCGAAAAAGCGATCGAGAAGGCATCCGGGTCCGCGCAGGGTGAAGACTTCGCGGAGGTCATCTACGAAGGCTACGCGCCCCACGGCGTCGCGCTCATCGTGGAGACCGTCACCGACAACAACACGCGGACCGTCGCGAACATTCGGAGCCACTTCAAGAAAGGCGGCGGCAGCCTCGGCAACAGCGGCAGCGTCAGCTTCCTCTTCGACAAGCTCGGCTACTTTCTCGTGGAGCCGGGCGAGCACGATCGCGACGAGCTCGAGCTCGAATTGATCGATCACGGTCTCGAGGAGCTCGGCGAGGCCAAGGGCGAAGACGGCAAAAACCTCTGGTCCATCTGGTGCTCCTTCGACAGCTTCGGCACCCTTCAGCTCGCCCTCGAAGAACGCAAGGTCGAGGTGAAATCCTCCGGCTTTCAGTGGACGCCCAAGACCACCGTCGCCGTATCTCCCGGGGGCGCGGAAGAAGTGAACGGCCTCATCGATCGCCTCGAAGACGACGACGACGTGCAAAACGTCTTCTCTAACGCTCAGTGGCCGGACTGAGCAACCCCCTCAGGAACGCATCCACATCGACAGTCGCCCTCGAATCCGCGACCAGGTGGAACGGGTCACGGGCTCCCCGGAAGCATCGAGAATCCGGTAGCGCGTCGGGTCTCTGCGGTCCAACGGGTCGAGGGTCCAGGAACGCCCCTGCCGGGCGATCGCGTCCCTTGCGACGCGCAGGTGATTGTTGATCTGCTCGAGGCGCTGGCGAAGGGACGTATTTGTTCCGTGGGTGCGGTAACGATACAGAATTCGAGGCACGTGCAGCACCTCCCCCACCTCCGCCAGGCGCAGGTAGAAGTCGAAGTCGACGGCGTTCGTGAGCGAATAGTTGAAGCCCGCGGTCCTCGCGTAGTCGCGGCGACGAAACATGCGTGGGTGGCTCGCGATGTTGCCGAGAAGCGCCCGCTCCCAGTTAAAGGGCTCGCCCAGATTTTCGCGCAGAACCGCGCCGGTCTCGTCCACCTGCACGAATCCGCCGTAGGCGAGGGAAGCGCGGGGCTCGCGACGCAGGGGATCGAGCAACGCCCAGACCGCCCCGGGCAGGAGCTCATCATCCGCGTCGAGCTGTAGAATCAGCTCGCCTCTACACATCTCAACCGCTCCCCGAGACGCCTCGGCGATCCCCGACCGCTCCGCGCGGTGCACGACGCGCACCCTCGGGTCCCGTTTCGCGAGCCCATCGAGAATGGCGCCGGTGTTGTCGTCCGAGCCGTCGTTCACGACGCAAACCTCGAGGTCCCGGAATTCCTGATCGAGGGCACTTCGCACCGCCGATTCGATGAACGGCTCCGCGTTGCGCGCCGGGATATAGACACTGACTTCCGGCCGGACGATGGCTTCGCGGCAGTGGCGACGATAGTGCGGGACCCGCGCGCCGAGCTGACTCCGAGTGATCTTCTTGTGCTCGTTGCGCTGCACCGTCGGGGCGTGGTGCTGGTGAGAGGCGAGCGCACCGGGCTCCGGAATGAAGTAGGCACCGATGCGCATCACACGCTGGGAAAAATCCACGTCCTCGCCGCCCCAGTGACGAAACGCTTCGTCATAGAGCCCCACCGCGAACGCGTCCTCACGCCAGTAGGAAACGTTTCCGCCGCTCGCGAGGGTGTAGGGATGCGGGTGGTTGCGCAGCTGGTGGCTCGATTCGATCGCGCCACGCCGCCAGTCGCGGTGCCCAAAAAGCCAGGGTCGAATCTCTTCGTGTGCTTCCATCGACGGCAAGCGGTCCATCGCCTCCGAGTCGTCGAGGACTGCATCAACACTGAGTGCCTCCGAGTCTACGAAGGCGCGGTCCCCCAGCACCATCAGTGAGACCCTCCCCCTGCGACGCGCGGCCGCGAACCAGCGTGCGTGTGCCCGCAGAAATTGGCGCGTGGGGTACATGTCGCAATCGAGGCTCACGACGACGTCGTGCCTCGCGGCACGGATCGCGAGGTTGCGCACGGCGGAGAGGCGGTAGCCGCGGTCCTCCTGGCGTACCCAAGAAAGACGGAGGCGGTCAGAGAAGAGCGCGTCGAGCTCCTCGGGCCGGTCGGCGCTGCCGTCGTCGGCGACGATCACCTCGAAGCGCTCCCGGGGGTACTCCTGGTGCGCGAGGCCAGCGAGAGTCTTCGCGAGGACCTCGCGGCGATTGTAGACCGGTACGATCACCGAGAGGGTCGGGTACTCGCTCAGGGCTTCCGCGGGCTCGGGCGCTAGAATCGCGTAGTCGTTGCCAAAGCCGCGCGCGTCCGGCGGTCGCCGAAGCACCCATGACCTCTGCGCCGCATGCGATGATTCAATACCCGCCCCCCAGGGCACGAGCACCCCAGCATCGTAGAGGAAACGCTGTTGGGCGGGGAGCGAGAGCAGCAGGGCGCGCAGGCGGGAAAAGGGCTGCAGGGCCACGACCGCCCCCCAGCGGTGGCGATAGAGCTCTAGGAGGCGGATTCCAGACAGGTTCTCCCACCCGTCGGCGGTCTCGTCGCCCACGAGGACCCAGCGGGGGTCCCGGAGCCTTTCGAGGCCCGGGACCGCGCTCGTTGCATCGATCGCTCCCGGGTGGAGGGCGATCACCAGGGACCTCGCATCACTCACGTCGCCTCAAAGGCTAGCGCAAGTGGGGTCCGGAGAGCGAATCGCTCAGGCGGCCTTGCCCGCTCGCTTGGCTTCGGCGGCGAGAACCTTTTCCACGTGCTCTGGCGTGATCTTCACCGTTTGGCCGACGAGCTCATCGTGTCGCTCATAGAACTCGCGGACCACGAGATCCAGCACCCCGCGCAGGGCACGGGCTCCCTCCTGCTCGGCGAGAGCCGCGCGGGCGATCCGCTTAGCGGCGGCTGGGTCCATCTCGAGGTGAATCCCTTCGAGGTCGAACTCCTTTTGTACTTTCTTGAACTCGGCGGTCTTCGGCTCGGTGAGGATCTGCGCCAGCGCGTCCTCCCCCAGCGCCTCCGTGCGTGTCTTGATCGGGAAGCGGCCTAAGAACTCGGGCTTCATGCCGTAGGCGCGGAGATCTTCCGTGGAAACCTGAGAGTAGAGACTCTCTTTCGCGTCCTGGTCTTGCCCGTGAATCACGGCTCCGAACCCGATTCCGCTCTTGCCTTCCTTGAGGCGCTCCGAAACGATCCCTTCAATGCCACTGAATGCTCCGCCAGCGATGAAGAGGATGTTGCTGGTGTCGATCTGCACCTTTTCCTTGCCCGGGTGCTTGCGGCCGCCCTCGGGCGGGACGTCCACGACCTGGCCCTCGACGATTTTCAGGAGGGCGTCCTGGACGCCTTCGCCGGAGACGTCGCGGGTGATCGAGGGGTTCTCGCTCTTGCGAGCGATCTTGTCGATCTCGTCGATGTAGACGATGCCCCGCTGCGCCTTGTTCACATCACCATCCGCCGCCTTGAGCAGGCGCGACAGAATGCTCTCGACATCGTCACCGACATAGCCCGCCTGGGTGAGAGACGTCGCGTCGGCGATGGCGAGGGGAACGTCGGCGATCTTTGCAAGGGTCTGCAGCAGGAAGGTCTTGCCGCTGCCCGTCGGCCCGGAGAGCAGCACGTTGCCCGGCACCAAGAGCTCGTCGGTGAGATAGTCTTCCACGCGCCCGCTCTTGCCCGCGAAGAAGTCGAGGTGCGCGTTGCGCACCAGATGTTTGCGAAGCGCCAGCGCGAGGTCGCGCTTGGCGTGCTCCTGCCCCACGACATATTCGTCGAGCATCGACTTGATCTCGCGGTAGGATGGAATGCCACTCAGATCGGGCTTCTCCGGCTGCTCGCGGATCGCGACTTCCGTCGAAGTAGAAACGCCGAGGAGTGCTTTTTGCTCCGCGAGCAGGTCGAGGGCTTTCGCACTACGCTGAGCGGCCGGACCTTCGGGGACCTTTTCGAGGAGCTTCGCCCGGTGCGCGGTGATCCGCTCGAACCCGCCGCGGTCGAGCTCGGCCTGAATGTTGTGGGCAGCCCTCTGGTACTCAGGATGCGTCTCGATGATCGAGGAATTCGAGATCTTCGAGAGCTGCGCCCGGAGTGCTTCTTCGGACGCGAAGGACTCGAGCTGAATCGCGTCGACATACTCGAGAGCAAGAACCGCCTCGACGGCACGCAACGTATCGGTTGAAACTTTCATTCTATGTACACCTCGGACTGAGCGATGGAGTGCCCCAGCAATTGAGCCAAGGTTATCGGGAGAGTTGACGACGTGTTTCGCCCGAGTGTCTTTCAAATGACACATAGGTCGCCTCCCCTGCGCCGTGGCTAGGGGTTTCGCCACTCAGTACCCTGATCGGGCGCCCGATCGAGTGCGTCGACGCGGTCCAACGAGTGAGGGCAGCGTCCAGGCACAAGGGCACCAGAGCACAGCTAGAGTTGCGGAGACGGGCCCACGCGGGTATTTGCCCTACATGCGCTTCGTCTTCACCAGGCTCTTGTTATTGGCCCTCACCGGCTGTGGCGGGTCGGACAATCTGACCCAGGCCCCGGAGCCGCCGCTGGAGTGCTTTGACGGCAATCCCTGCACGGACGACGTGCAGGTGAGCGAGCAAGAGTGCAGCTTCCCCGCCCGGCCCGACGGCTACTTTGCCTGCGACGGCAAGGACACGGTGGTCGGCTGCTTTGGCGGTACCCTTCGCCGAGACAACGCGTTGGACCTTCTCGTGGCCGCGCGCAACAGCGACCCCACCGTCTGGGGATACACGGGTTGTATCGAAGGCGGAGACGGGCTGAACGTGGGCACGAGCGACCCGAATCGCACTTTCCCCTTTCCGGTGTGCGTTCCCGGTGAGATCCGATGCCACGCGACGGATCTGATCATCGCGTTCTTCTACGGCGAGTGCCGCACCTTCGAGACGACTGACGGCACGACCACCGAGCCTCTCTGGGACCTCGTCCGCTGCGACGAGCGCTGCCAGGCCTTGGGCTTCAGCGGCTCGAGCGGCTGCTCGGCCGATGATTCCGCCTGCGACTGCGACTGAGCGCAGGACGAGATTTGCGCCCCCCGGCGCGGCGCCCTTCTCCGCCGCCTTCGGGCTTGCCGATCGCGGCTCCGAGACGCTAGAGGGGCCGCTCACCTCGGAGGGAAGCCCGTGACCCAAGCGGAACTGAAAGAATCGACGACGCCTCGCGCCAGCACCGGATCGAGCCGTCTGAACGCCTCGCTCAATCTGCAACGCAAGGCGGCGATCGCCAGCGGTCATGCCTCGGACCACGCCGGTCGTGTGCAGGTGGTGCCGATGGACGACTTCGACATGAGCAAGACGATCTTCGGTGGCGTTCAGGGTGCGCTGCCGCGCATGGTCATGAAGGCAAGACTCGCGAATCAGGTGTTCTGGAGCGATGAAGCGGTGGACGAAATCGAGTCCGCCTACGCCGCGAGTGAAGCGACGCAGCCCGCCCCCCCGGTCGACCAGAAGCTCATCGATTTCATGGTGGAAGAATGTGATTTCAGCATGGAGCACGCGGATGGCTCCTTCTTGCAGCACCTCGTCTTCTGCCACGACTACTCGGCAAAGCATTTCCCGGAGCACTCGCCCAACGTCGCCTTGCTCCACTCAATACTCGGGACAGCGACCAATACCTTCGCGATGGAGGTGGAGAAGCTCCCGAAGCTGAAGTCCCTCTTGACCGATTTCGAGGCGACGCAGGTCGAGGCGTTTCCCTCACTCCTTCGCCTGTTCTATGACGGTGGGCTGCTTCCCGAGCTCCGCCGAAACCTTCACCGCCTCGGCGAGCTGAAGTTCCTGCGCTTTCACCGGGTCATCGACAACGCGCCCCTCGAGATCGACGCGGAGAACTTCTGGATCGCGCTCAACTACCACCTGATGCACTTCGTCGACTTCATGCCGGCCGCGAACTGGGGCGCGCATCTCTCCGATCCCTTGCTTATGCAGTTCCGAGAGCTCTCCGAGTTCCTGGATGCGGCGGGCCAGCGCCGCGCAAGGGTGGAGGTCGCTTTCCCGAATGCACCCAAGAAGAGCGTCGGTGAAGTCCGGACACTCGCTGGCCGTTTTTCAGAGCTGATCCCGGTTGGCGTCAAGAAAACCCTCGCCCGCAAATCCATTCGCGAATACTCGCAGGAAATCGGCCACAGCCTCGACTACACGGTCGAGTGGCACGATTCACCTAAGGGCTGAGTCGAGGCCTCCGGTTTGCCGGGGGAGTGCTTGCGGCGCCCAACTGGCTCGCTCAGGGGCGCTCCGGTTCGGGAAGACGGCGTGTGACGAGCCAACCCTCGCCGGGATAGGGGTCTTCCGAATAATCGATGTTCGCGCGGCGGTCGTCGCGCTCGAGCTCGATCCCGAGAGACCACTTCCAAGTCCCCTCTTCCTCGCCATAGCGCTCGACTGGGAATTGCAGCGTGTGGACTCCCAGACCAAGGGCGCCGGCCTCGAGGTGACCGTGTGCCATCGCCGAGCTCGCATCGAGCTCGATGTCGACGGTGTCCATCGCTTCGGTGAGTAGGAGCTGCAGCTGCACCTCGTCTCCTTCCATGGACCAGCGCTCCAGGGTGCAATGACTCGCGAGCGCCATCGCTTCGCCCTGCATCTCTTGCATTCGGGCCTCGACCGCGCGCTCCTCCCAGAGGATCCAACCGTAGACGCCACCCACCGCCAGGAGCACGAGCCCGATCGCGGTTCCAGCGTAGAGCATGCAGCCCGCGCCGAGCCCCGGTTTTTGCCAGGCGACCAAGGCGCTGCTGACGAAAGCGAAGAGCACGCAGAGCACGATCCAGGGGACAATCAGTGCCCCACGCAGGTCGAGCCAGCCGCCACTTCTCGGCCCGAGAAAGGACAGGTCCAACGCCACGGCCACGAGCGTCAACGGGACCAAGAGCAGCAATGCGTTGCGATGTCGACGCCAATGCGCTTCCACGAAAGGAATATACGGGTCCGGGGGCGCCTCGGTCGAGCATCACCGAACGGGCGTCTCATTAGCCCGGCCTTGCATCGCAGCTCGTCGACCCTTATGAGCCAAGAACGCTCGGGGGTAAGGGCCACAGGGTCCTTTGAGAAACACCCTTAGAACCTGACCCGGTTGATACCGGCGTAGGGAGCAGCGCGAGATGTCTCGAGCGATCTCGTGTTTGCACTTGAGGTAGCTTCATGGACCGCCTTCGTCTCGCTCTCGAATGGTTCCTCAATCCCGACCACGCCCCTTTGCTCATCGCGCGCGAGCGCGGCTGGCTCGCCGAGGCCAACATCGAACTCGAAATCATCGAGCCCAAGGAGCACCTCGACCCTCTGAGTGCGCTGGAAAGCGGCGAGCTCGACCTCGCGATCACCGAGCCGATTCACCTGGTGCAAGACCGAGCCAAAGGCGCCGCCATTCAGGGACTCACCCGCTTTCTCCACACAAACGGTGGGGTGATGTACCGACGCAGCGAGGTTTCGCGACCCCGTGACATGGTGGGAAAGCGACTACAGTATCCCGGTGCCCCGGGGCCCGGCGGCCTCGCAATCGCGCGAGCAATGATCGAGCGGGACGGGGGACCCAAGGACGCCGAGCTCGAGCCGGTAAACAACGGATTCATGCACACGGACGCGCTCTTGGAGAACAAGGCGGACCTCGCAACGCTCGTCTTCTACAACTTCGAGGTTCTCGAAGCGCGGGCGCGGGGACTGGACGCGGATTTCTTCTCCCTGCGCGACTTTGGCATTCCTGATTTTTGTCAGCTCATACTCGTGGCGACCCCGGATTGGATCGAGAAGAACGGGGATTTGACGACACGATTTCTGCGGGTTTTGCGCCGCGCGATCGATGTGGTCCGCGAGGATCCGGAAACGGCGGAAACTGAATGGTGGCGCGCGAGCGGCCAGAAGGCGAACGCTCTCGGGCGTGCGATCTACCAAGCCACCACCCGTTGCTTCACGGCGGATTTTTCGATGAGCCACGCATACTACGAGCACCTGAGCCGGTGGCTCGTCGAGTCAGGGCAAACGGAGACGACGGTCGACCCAGAGAGCGCCTGGACCAATCGCTTTGCGTTTGTGTGATAGCTAGGAGCCGTCGCAAAATGCGCAGCGCAGATCGTTCGGATTGTCGCCGCCGAAGAATTCGAGGCCGACGCACGTCTCCCGCTCACCCGGGCCGCAGGTGATGTCGCAATCACCGGAAGCCGAGCAGTTGTTGCAGATGATGCCGTTCACGTCGCCGCAGCTCTCCGCCTCGCCATCGCCGCAGCCTCCGATGCAGAAGAGAAGTGCACTGATAGTTAAGAAGCGTCGCATGCGGGGAGCGTAGCGAATGCTCGCATGCGGGGCTAGGTGCAACTGTCTCGAGCGAACCGGCGCTCGTCACGACACTCAGATAACTGACGCCTCGAATACCGCTTCGACGTTCACTTCCGCCTCGAAAGCGACCGGGGCGGCGTTCGCCTCACCGTCGACGGTCCACTCGAGCGGCTCACAGGCGACGACCGAATCGGACAGAGTCGCGAGCTCTTCCTGGGTGAACTCGAAGTCCACCGTCGTGCCCACAGCGATCGCGACGTCCTCGACCGTCCGGCTGACACCACCGATCGTTGCCGTTGCCGACGCGGACTCCGCGGCATTCTCTTGGCCGAGCGCTGTGATGGTCATGACCACGGACACGATGTCCGCTGAATCGAGCTTATTGGCGTTGTCCCGTACTTCCTGATTGGAGCAGGGATCGACCGTTCCCGAGTCGGTGTAGGTGTTGGAGCTCGAGCTCACGGCCACGGGAAAATCAAAATCGCCGTCGATATCGATCCCACAGGCGGTCAGCGGAAGGAAAAGGACAAAGAGTGCTATGTTCTTCATGTCTTTTGATAGCAAAAGGCCGCCCGGAAAAGCGTGCGCTGGATCACATTGTTCCGGACCGCTCTAGGCCATCGCCCCTCGGATCACCTTGCCGCCGTTGATGCGCGAGTCGATCCGGTCCGACTCCATGCCCGTGAGCGCGCTGACCGTCTTGGCCACCGCCTCGAGCGATTGGTCGCGAGGGATGTCCGCACCGTCGATCCCGGCGCCGGTGGCCGAGTCGATGTCGATGGCACCAAAGTCCCGGCCCGATTCCTCGACCTTGCCGTAGACCCCGGGATTCACCCCCGCACCACTGATCATCATCATGTGGTGGTTGAGGTTGTGGTCGCGGCCGGGGTTTCGCCTGGGTCCCAGCGTGCGACCGAACACGTTGAGATTTGTAAAGAGCACATCGTCCTGAAGACCCGCGTCCTCGAGCTGGGTGAACATCGAGCTCAGTGTCGCGAGGCCACTGACCGTCTGATTCCGTTCGGTCAGGAGACCCGTATCATTGTGATTGTCACCCCCGAAGGGAATTCGGATCTGAATGACAGGGCTCACCCGCATCAGTATCAGCGCGATCGCCGCCTGTACCTGATCGTCCGCGCCGTTTCCACTGATCGAATCGAATCGTACGAGCAATGATTCGTCCAGCGAGCGCGCCTGCTCGCGCGAAATCACAAAGCGGTCCACCCAACGTCGCTGGGCGGGGGTCCCCCGGTCCTGCAGGAGCCGATGCAAGCTATCGAGAGTCTGGTCACGAAGCTGAGAGAGCTGCAGGGCGTTTCCGGTCTCGACATTAAAGAGCGAGGAGAGCGTCTGGGGATTGAGCTCTTGCAGGACGCGGCCAGCGAACTTGATGTTGCCGCGAAGCGAGACCGGTTCGCTTTGAATCGTCCCCATCGCGGCGGCGTTCTCGGAAGAAATCACCGACGCGAACTGTTCCGACGCGGAGCCATTCGGCGACCGTGCGCTCCCGACGAGCTCGAGCACGTTGTCGAACTGCGGGTGTGCGTTCTGATACGTGCGGTGATGCACAAAACACGTCCGGTCGAGCACCCGTTGCGGCAAGCTCGCCCAGGGTGCGGCCGCGGTGGTATCCACCGTCCCCAAGCGGAGCGGCGTTTCTTCCATTCCCGGATTCTGGTTGTAGACGACACCCGGGATCCCATAGGTGCCGGGGCTGTTGGCATTCCAAGGATCGCCCGCGCCGCTCGCGGATAGGATCAGAAACTTCCGCGGATTCGGTGTCTGCGCGAGCGCCGCACCCGTCGGCAGCCCTGCGGTGAAGAGGCCAACGGGCAGACCGGTGGCGAGGGCACGCAATCCGACGTACCCAGACCCAAACAAGGCCGTCTTCAGAAGCTTTCTTCGTGATGCGTCCATGGTCCTAGTCCTCGTCAAAGGTCGGTCGAGCCCAACAGCGCCGAGCTGCATGCAACGATGAAAGTGGAGCGGAGCCGGTTTCGCGCATTGCCATCGATGTCGCCCGCGGCGTCGTAGTGGCCCTGGAGCGCCGCGCTCACGTCTGAGTGGAGTGGATCGGAAGGAGGAATCGCCATGACCTCCTCAACCAGGTAGCGCAATGAGCCCTCGATGTCCGAGCTCTGCAGCGGCCCACCCGTCTGATTGATGACCCGGCTCCCGAGCTCGCCGCACAAAGAGTCGAGCGTCGAGGTGTAGAACAGCGACGGCTCCGTCGCCTGGTCCGGGGCCGCCGAGCCACGCGCCCACCCGTCTGCGGGCAAGGCGTCGACCAGGTCACGAATACGGCCGTTGATCCGACAGGCATCGTCGCGGTCGAGTCGTGTCTCGAGGGTGGTGCAAAGATGGTCGCGTCTCGCGAGGGAAACCGTCGCAAAGGCGCCCTCCTCTCCGGGAACACACTCCGCGCCGGTGACGAGCGGCGAGGCGAACAGGTTCACCACCAATCCCTCGAAGTCGAAGTTAGAGCTCTCGAATTCGTTCACGATGCGTTGGAACTCAGGGTCGTCGCGATCACACTCTTTCGAGTTCGCGAACATGCAGAGCTTCTGGGTCCAACCTTCGGCAAAGAAGGGATGCTCGCCCAGGATGGAGCCGAGGTCTTCGAGGTTGTCACCAAATCCCGAGTGTCCCTGAAAGCTGAAGCTCGGCTGAACGAAGTCGTCCTGGTCCGCGATTTCCACCGCGTAGGTGTCCGCGTCGTATTCGTTCGCGAAGAAATTGCGCATCGGATCGAGGTTCTTGTGACATCCAAAGCACTGGGTCCCCGGTGAGGCATGGTCTTCTGCGAGTCCATCGTCGCCCAAGGGAACGGAGATGTCCGAGTCCTCGAAGGCGAGCCCGAGGCCAGCGATCAGCATCTGGTTCGTGGTCACCCGGAAGCTGTTGTCCACGTTGGTGCGCCAGCCGGCGAGAAACGCGGGTGTGCTGAAGAAACCGGTTCGACTGCTCCGCAGCGGAAGCTCCGTGACGCCCCGCAGTGTGGGGGCGTCGAACATAGAGGGCTGGACCATGCCGTTGTCGAGTGCCGTCATCTCTACCGACCGCCAGTCCTGAAAATCACTGTCATTAAAGACAGACAACGTAATGTCGCCCTCGCACATGCCAGGGGAGTCACCGAGCATGAACAGCCGAAAGGTGTTGCGTTCGTTGCCGGTCGTGTTGTTACTGAACGGGTCGGAGCAGTCATTCAGGGGCGTCGAGCTGTAGAACGTTTTGTTGGCGAGTTGTACGGAAAACGGCGTGTTCTCGTCGTAGTCCACACCACCGTCGCTGAACGGTTGGTGGTAGAAGCGCATGCGCGGGGAGCCATTCTCTGCTGCGAGCATGAAGCTCACCATGCCGGTCGTCATCATCCACGTCCTGGTCGTGGCAATCTCGGTGAAGGGGCGCCCTTCGTCGATCAAGCCCATCACCGTGCGCGCGAAGGACTGCTCCAAATTGTTGAACAAAGCGTTCGGAGCACTCCAGCGGCCGATGTTTTCGCTGCCTACGGCCTGCGGGCCAAAGTCTTGGCGATCGCCATCGAACTGCTGAAGGGTCTTGGTGAGAAAGGCCGTCAGCTTGTCTCGGAACGCGGGCTCGTCGAACCAGCTCTGCACGAGAGAGGAGAGGGACGCGGGGTCGGCGACGACCTGGCCGAGCTCATCGTTCGTCGGGGCCTGCCCGGTCATCAGGTTCTTTACGCGCCGGACGTAGACCGACGGTGGAGTCAGGACATCGACGTCGCAGGTGTCGATCTCGCCAACCGGTTCCCAATCGAGAGGTTGGTCCACACCGTCATCGACGGTGCCGTTTGCATTGCTGTTCGCGTTGCCGTTTGCGTTGCTCCCGTTGCCATTGCTTCCGATCCCGTCGATGGGCCGGGCGGGCTGCACGACGGTTGCATTCTCGAGCGTACAGGCAACGAAAAGGGCGGTGAGCACGAGCAACACGGTCCGTGATGCGGATGTCATGGTCGCATTCCTCCTTCCAACCATTCGGAGATGAGCAGCACTTCATCATCGCCCCACTCGCCCGAACGCTGACTGACCGGGGGCATGTTCGAGGAATCGACGGTACGGGCACGAATGGCCGAGGCGTAGTCGACCCAGTCGTCGTAGGTGGAGAGATCGGCGGTGTCGCTCCCTACGCCGTGGCAGCTCGCGCAATGCGCCTGGAAGAGAGGCGCGATGTCGTCGGCGTAGCTCACCTCGCGAGCAGGGAGCAGCTTGATGGGAATCGTCCGCGATTCAGTGTCGGCAGTGAGGGTGATCCGGTTCCATCCGATGTGCGGCAAGACGCCCGTCACGGACCATGAATCGGGGGCATCGCTTTCGGTGGCGAGGGGCACTCCGTCGACTTCCGCCTGCAACGGCGCGGCTCCCGGCGCGTTGACCGTGAAGCTCACGTTTTCATCCGTGCTCCGAGCGAAAGGAATCAGGCCTGCTACGCGAATCGAGTGCCGGCCCTGCACGTGACAGACTTCTGATTCGCTCTCGATCCAGAGTCCTCCGTCGTAGGCGTGAAGGCCACTCGGCGCGGTGGACCAGGCAGTGGTTTCCAGGGTCTCATCGTTCAAGCGAGCGATGAGGCCGGGCGTGTGAAACCAGAGATCCTTAGCCGAAGCGGACACGAGCGCAGGCGCCTCGAAGTCGTCGAGGGCAAAGCGCATCCAGCTGTCCTCGTCCCGCTGCCATAGGGTGTCCGCGGTGAAGGCGGAAACACCGCGAGCGCTGATCGCCGCTGCGAGTACGCCGGTGACGCGTGTGACTTGCTCTGCGCGGGAGGGCGTGATGCGCCAGAGGGAACCGTCGTCGGCGACGAGCCAGGTGAAGTTGTCGGTCCCGACGCATTCGCCGGCGAGGTCGAGGATTCGCAGGCCGATCTCGCTCGAGGCGACCAGGCCGGAGCGCCACCAGGAGAGGTCGCGTGCCTCGAAGATTTCGAGGTCACTGAGGAGCAGTCCACGGTCCGTGAGATCGCCGCAGAAATCCATGCCGGCCGAGGCGGCGGGCAGCTCGAGGAGCGTGCGGCCGCCGTCGTCGAGTCGCCAGAGCGCGGAGTCCGCGATGAGGTCGACCCGATCGGCGCTCCAGGCTCGCGCAGCCCGGGGCGTTCCCAGAGCTTCCACGCGCGTGCTATCGGTCCCGTCGGCGCGCAGGGTGCGGAGGGCGAGGGCGTCGTCTACGTTCTGAGCGGAGAGCCAGAGTTCCCCTTCGGGACTCAAAGC
The DNA here is from genome assembly GCA_964468125.1 of uncultured Bdellovibrionales bacterium. Classification (GTDB taxonomy): domain Bacteria; phylum Myxococcota; class XYA12-FULL-58-9; order XYA12-FULL-58-9; family CAYXVF01; genus CAYXVF01. Next base: position 36,987 of record CAYXVF010000050.1, read on the forward strand.
GAGAAACGACTCGCCCGGGAGCCGGTCGTAGCACTGAACAGCGGGCTCAAAGGAGGCAGCGTCAGCAAGCGAGAGAGCAGCCGCCTCGACGATTTCGGGCTCGTCGACCGGGCCCGTATCGGTGTCCACCTCGTCCGAGAGATCGAGGTCGGTCTTCGGCTCGGAAACCACGTTCCCACAGCCAAACGCCCCCTGAAATCCAACGACGAGGCAGCAAAGTGCGATGCGGTGGTGATTCATGCCCAAGCTGCTCCGGTGGTGAGCTAGCAAGCGCCGCACCAGATCGAAAACCAGATTTTCCAGGCACTTAGGGCCGACGCCCTCCAGGTCTGTAGCGAACAGTCATCACCACATTGAGGGTTTTGGTCGACAGTCGTCCTCAAACGTCGAGACTACCGAACATTCCGGACGACCTGCCCGTCGCGAAAGACGCTCTCGATCGCCCGCAGGTTTTTTACGCTCTCGCGAGGATCCGCTCGCAACAGGAGCATGTCGGCGCGCTTACCCACTTCGAGCGTGCCGAGCTCATCGGCGGCACCGAGGAGCTCGGCGGCGTTGCGGGTGGCCATGACCAGGATTTCCGAGGCATTGAACCCGCCCTGTTCGAGCAACTCCATTTCCTCGTGGAGGCTGTGGCCAGGGAAGATGTAGCGATTGCCGATGTCCGTTCCCACCACCAGGCGAAACCCCATGTCGTGGAGGCGGCGCAGATCCTCGAACTGCTTCCGGAGCACCGGGCTCGACTCGAAGCTCGGGTTCTCGGAGCCATAGAGCATCTCCAAAAAAGCCCGGTGCTCAGATGCGTCGGGGGCCGAAGCGGCCAGGCGATCGAGCTCGGCGTCAAAAACTCCCTCCTCCCTCAGCGCGGCGATCCAGTCCGGCCGCAGCGGATAGAGTAAGGACTTGTCGATCATCAACGTCGTCACCCAGTGCACATCGCGGGCGAGAAGGTCCTCGACCACGGGCAGATCTTTTTGCCAATCAATGTCGACGCCAGTGAAGTGGAGAAGGTGATCGACGCCCGCCGATTGCGCCATGCGCAGCTCCTCGATGTCGCTGACGTGGGCGAACACTTTGGTTCCGTGGGCATGGGCTTGCACCACGACCTCGTCGACGAACCGTTGTGGGATCCGCTCGACAAACGGCGGGGCCGGTCCCTCCTCGATGGTGAGCTTGATCCCCACGATCGGTAGGCGGGTGACCCGCTCGACCAGGGGGCCGATCTCCTCGACCGACTCGAGGTAATGAATCGTGACCCCGTCACGCCACTTGGGACTCTGATAGGTCTTTGAGGGGTGCCGCCCCTCCATGGAGAAGTGCTGGCTGGTGTGGAAGAAACGCGGCGCCTCGGCACCGGGGCGCATCGTTGCCTCCCGGGTGCGGGTGAGCGTCGCATCGTCGCAATCGCTGCAGCCGGTCACGAGGATCGACGTCACCCCGTAGCGCAAAAACTGGGGAAAGCTCTGCTCGATCGGGAAGGGGTGCGTGTGCGCGTCGGTCAGGCCGGGAACCAGGAAACGACCGTCCCCGTCGATCACCGCGGCGCCTTCCGACTGCAAGGGGGTCGACGAAACGAGCGCGATCCGACCGTCGCGAACCAATACATCCACCGGACCCTTTGCATCCGCTCCCGTGCCGTCGATGACGGTCACCCCCCGGATCAAGAGCTGCGCGGCGCCGCGACCGGTCTGCTGCGTTGGCCCGGCGCACGAGAGGCATAAGGCCACAACCGCTAGGGCTGACCGGCTTCGACCCATGATGCCCTCCCCTCGACGTCGCTGATCGATCGCAAGATACCGCTTCGTACTCCAGCCGGCGGCCCAAAGGCCACGTTTCCTGGATGGCAGTTCCCCTCGAGGGCCCGCAGAGCATCGTTTTTTTCATATTGGCAAAAAAACCACATCGGTGTGGTTTATCTATCAACATGAAGAAGATCGACGACCAGCGCGCCATCGAGCGTTTTGCGGACAGCCAGAAGGGCGTTTTTTCGCGGTCGGATCTCGAATCGCTCTTTGCGGAACGACACCCGAGCGCGATGGGTCGACGCATCAACGCGCTCGTAGACCGCGGTGTCCTTGTTCGCGCATTGCGGGGTTGGTACGTCACACCGACTTTCAATGTGCGGACACTGAGTCGCCGGCTGGCCCCCACTGCATATCTCAGTTTGGAGACCGCCTTGAGTGATCAGGGCGTCATCGGTGTGAGTCCCGAACGTAAGGTGAGCTCGGTCAAGTTGGGCCCGTCGCGCCGTTACTGGACCGGGTCGGTGATCATCGAGCATCTCGGGATCAAAGAGTCGCTGTTTTTCGGCTGGACTGAGGATCGGGGTTTGCGGGTCGCAACCAAGGAGAAAGCTCTGCTCGATGCGCTCTATTTCTACCAGCACGGACGCGCGCTTGCCTTTGATCCTTACGGTGATGTCCGTCTCGATTTGCTCGATCGCGAGCGACTCAGCAAGATGCTCGCACGCTACGAGAATCCGAAGTTCGTCGGGTTCGTGAGGGGGATCCTCGGATGAAGTGGCAACCGGCAAGCCCGGTGACCCGAGAGGCCTTGCTCCTGTGGGTGATCGAAGCACTCGGTGAAGAGTTTCGAGATCATGCGATACTCAAAGGGGGGATGGCGCTACGTTTGCTCTCGAGCGAGCGACTGACAAACGACGCTAACTTTGTGCTCGTTCCTTACGCGAGCAAGAAGGACGTACTCCCTGGTGTACGCCGCGCACTCTCGTTGCTGCGAGACGCTCGTGTGGAAATCGAAGTGCACTCGACGATGATCCGCGCCGACATCGCGCTCGACGATCAAAGAATCCAACTCGAGTGCGCCGTGGCTCGAGAATGCGCTTCAATCCCGATGGCTACGGAGCGTCTCGCTGACTCGGTTGGCAAGCCCTCGAAGATCGTGCGGATCATGGAGCCGAATGTCGCGCTGGCCCACAAGCTTGCGGCGTGGAACGAGCGGCGGCTGATTCGCGATCTCTACGACGCGTATTTTCTGTCGACAGAAGTGGGGGCCCGCCCAGACCCTGCTACGCTCGATGCCCGCCTGGCATCCGTGCGCTCTCGCCGGCCGGAGGTCGCCAAGGTCAAACGCATGAGCCGCAGCGAGCTCGTGGAAGCACTGCGCCGCGCGGCTTCTGAATTGAGTGACGAGAAGGTCCGAAGCGAGCTCGAAGGCGTGTTGGTCGAGGAGTGCCTCGCGGGCGCGTGGCTGCGCATTCGGACCGCGGTGAATCAGCTCGCGGGATCTTTGGTTTCGTCTTCGAGCGGATAGCGGACGCTGCCGGGCGCGGTAATCGAAGAAGACGAAACACGCGGAGCGCTCGGACGAAAACCTCGTCAGGAGACTGCCGCCATGACCACCGCACCGATTCCCAAGTCCTCTGATCAACAGCCGCGCGGGTCCGCCGACCTGGTCCTCGACACGCCCCACGACGCCACGATCTCCGCATTCGGCGCCGAGCGGGACGTGAAGATCGTCTTTCACGCCCACCCGACCGATCCCTCGAAAGCACTCTACGCGTTTGCGGATGCCGGCGAAGTCCGCGCGACGTCTTTGCTGGGACGGCTCGTGCGACCGCTCTTTCGTTCCATCTCCGACGCCTCGTTACAATCGCAGCTCGAGGCCTTGGACGTCGGCGCCGACGCGGCGTTGAAGATGGCGCCCGACCCGCAACGCATGCGCGCGATCGACTTCGCACAAAAAGGCGTCCACGAACCCAAGGCCAACGCGGACCCGGACTTCCATCCCTTCAAGGGCACGCCGAGCATCGGAACGGACGGCGATGTCCGCCTCCGCCTCGCTCTCGAGGGCTTCCTGCCCGTTACCTACACGGTCCACAACGCAGGCGCCCGCAACGCGCTCGCGGGTTTGTCGTGAGGGGATCGAGGAGATTCTCGTCCTTGCTTCGGCTAGAGTCTCGAAATGGGCCGCAACGAGTCTTGTCCTTCGATCCTCACCCTCCTTCTTTGTCTCTCCTGCCAATCCGGGATCAGCGTTGAGCCGGGCACGGCGATCGCATGCAGAAGCCAAGCGGAGTGCCCAGACCCTCTCGTCTGCAACACGGACCTCGGCCGGTGCCTCCAGGCGACCGAGACGTATGTCCCGGGGCGCTTTCTGACCGAATCGCTCGTACTCTCGCCTACGGTCACAACACCTGCTGGCGTGGTCTCGCTTTCGTTCCGTACGCAGGGGAACCTCGTCGCTCCGCCTACCGTAGAGTTGGCCCTGCCGCGCCGGGCGCAGTTCAGGGAGTCGAGTCGGTCGGGCAGTGACTACTCCTATCGACTCGACCTCTCCAGCCTCGACCCCGACGGGCTCGCGGGCTCCTGGCCGATCTTGGGATCCGTCCGGGATGCTTCAGGAGGCGGTGCGACGGATGTTCAGCTCGGGACCCTGCTCATCGATGACACTGCTCCCGAAGTACAGATCGGGGATTCCTTCTACACGGCGGCGGTCAACAACACGCTGAGGGTGGTGGACGCCATGGGCGACGACACGACCTTTACCGTGGTGTTCACGACGAGTGAGCCGATCGCCGGGGTACCCGAAGTGCTCGCGGCGTGCACGGGACAAGATCTTCAACTCAGCAGGCGGCCCGGCGAGGTGAGCCCGACTCTGTTCACCTTCACCTATACCCTCTCGGTCATCGACGTCGCACTCGACTCCGTTTGCCCGCTCCGAGTCACTCTGACCGATGAGGCCGGGAATACCGCTGAGGATTTGTGTCTGCTCTCCTGCAAGAGCAGGCATCATTCGAGATCAGTGCGGGAAGCGACCTACGAGAGCGGCTGGACTCGGGAACGGGCGCAACCTTTGTCGACAATGAGGGAGCAGACGCCTGGCGCCTCTTGGATGACGCTTCAGCGACCCCAACCAGTCGTGTGAACGCTGCGCTGGCCTACGACAGCGCGCGAGGCCGGGTGGTCATGTTCGGCGGAGCAGCCACGAACGCGGGTTGCGACCAGAGTGCATCCCCCGCTTGCGGAGCCACCTGGGAATGGAATGGCCAGCGTTGGATCAGGGTCACGCCCACCGATCCTGAAGGGGACGGGAATCCTGCGGGTCGGGCGCAAAGCGCCATGGCCTACGATAGCCAACGCGGCCGGGTGGTACTGTTCGGCGCCGGTTCGGGCCCGGAGTTGCAAGAGACTTGCGAATGGAACGGCAAGTCCTGGGAGCGGCGCTGCGACGGCCGTCCAACCTCCGACGTGTGCTCATCGCGCCCCCCTGAGCGACGCCAACATGCCATGGCCTACGACTACGATCGCCGAGTCGTCGTTCTGTTCGGGGGCCGCCGGGCGAGCAGTGGGGGCGAGGACTGCGATCGCGCTCAATACATGTGCGGCGATACCTGGGAGTGGGACGGAAGCGACTGGAGTCCGCGCTGCTTTGAGGGGGGACGATGCGCGGGGGAGCCCCCACCCCGAATCGACCACGCGATGGCGTACGACCCCGGCGCCGGCATGGTCTTGGTGTACGGGGGGCAAGACCCATTGTCCTCGACATGTTCAGGCACCGGCTCCAACAATAGCTGCCTTGGCACCTATGGCTGGAATGGCACCACTTGGACGCGACTGAGCGATTCCGACACCGATCCTGACGCGGATGGCGACCCCGGCGCGCGCGAGTTCTGGGAGTGGAACGGAGCGAGCTGGACGGAGGTGAGGCCGACGGATCCTCGTCCACCCGGACGCACCGGCCATTCCCTCGTCTATGACTCCCGACTGCAGAAGGTCCTCCTCTTTGGGGGTCACGCAGCTACACTCACCGACTGCGGACCAGGAGACATCTATTGCAACGATCTGTGGGCTTGGGATGGAGAGTCCTGGGAAGCAATACCCACCGTTGATCTCTTTGACAACGGACAACCGAGTCCTCGGTCCTACCACCGGGCCGCGTCGGACTCAGACAACTCGCAAATGATCTTGTTTGGCGGCCATTCGATTCTCTCGACCGGAGTTTGGGGCTACGAACATGAACGCACCAGCCGCCCAGGCGCCGTGATGCGCACGAGCCTCGCTCTTGCCGAGATCCCGAGCATCTCCTCGATCCAACGGGTCAATGCTTCGGTCCTCGCTGCGGGTCGCTCTCCCTCAGGCTCTGGAGCACGACTCGGCTTGTGGCGCCTCGGGCAGTGGAGCCCTACGGCGGAACACATGGTGGAAGGCGGGCTCAGCGGGGCCGACTGCGTTGTGACCGATCCACAAGACGCCTGCTGGCTTCGCTGGAGCACAACGAGCCCGGAAGAGATCGCCGACATCATCTTCTCCGACGAACAGCTCGTCGGCATAGGTGTTACCCCCCGCACGCCAAACGGCCGCGGTTTTGGAACCCTTCGCCTCCACTACAGCGAGATCCGCATTCGATATACTGACTAACGATCAGAACGCACCAGCAGCGGGGACGCTGCCGGCAAACGTGTGGTGCCGGCCTTTTCTGAACGCAGCACCGGGGTGTCACTCGCCGCCCCCGCGGTCCCACGCATCCACACGTTCCGCTTTTGACATTCCGTGTCCTGTCATCGGCGTGTCATCGGATGTGACATCTCGCGCGTAGGAGCGTTTCGCACTTGGTAGGCAACGAACCGACACGCTAGCTTGGCGGCATGATCAAGCGAGCACGCATCCTGTTTCTTCTCCTCGGTGCAGTGGCCTTTGCGGGTTGCGGCGACGAGGGTCCCCTCGAAAACGGTACGGTCGGCGCCCCAGCACTCGGAGGCGACGGTGGGGATGGCTCGGGCGGCGGAGACGGATCGGGCGGTGGCGATGGCTCGAGCGGCGGAGACGGATCGGGCGGTGGCGATGGCTCGAGCGGCGGTGACGGATCGGGCGGCGGAGGCGGCTCGGGCGGCGGAGACGGATCGGGCGGTGGTGACGGATCGGGCGGCGG
>CAYXVF010000051.1:0-43745 GCA_964468125.1 uncultured Bdellovibrionales bacterium
CTAACCTTCGCTCGCGCTCCGATGCACGCTCAACGCTCGATCGGCTCGGTCACTTCGCGCAGCCACTTGGCGGTCTCGTGGTCCACGAGCGGCGCAATCGTCTCGCAAACCCGCGCGTGGTAGGCGTTCAACCAGCGGAGCTCGCCCCCGGTGAGGAGCTTGGGATCGATGAGTCGGCGATCGATCGGCGCGAGCGTGATCGTCTCAAAGCCATACATCGTGCGCTCCGCCCCTTCGATCTCCACCTCTTGCACCACGACAAGATTCTCGATGCGAATGCCGTAACCGTCTGGCTTGTAGTAGCCGGGCTCGTTCGAGCAGATCATCCCGGGCTCGAGGGGCACGGTGTTCGGGCGATTGGCGATCCGCTGCGGGCCCTCGTGGACCCCGAGGTAGCTGCCCACTCCATGGCCGGTGCCGTGGTCGTAATCGAGCCCCACTTCCCAGAGCGCTCGCCGAGCGAACGCATCGATCTGGCTGCCGGTGGTGCCCTTGGGAAAGACCGCCCGGGCCATGGCGATGTGTCCCTTCAGTACCCGGGTGAAACGGGCTCGATGCTCGTCCGTGGGCTCTCCGATCGCCACCGTCCGCGTGATGTCCGTCGTCCCGTCGAGGTACTGGGCGCCAGAGTCCACCAGGTAGATCGAGTTGCGCTCCAGAATCCGCTCGCTGGCGCAGGTCGCCCGATAGTGGATGATCGCGCCGTTCGGCCCCGCCCCGGTGATCGTCTCGAAGGAAAGATCCTCGAACAGCGCATTTTCTCGACGGAAGGCCAGCAGCTGAGCCGCCGCCTCGAGCTCACCGAGCTGCCGTTCAGTGGCGGTGCTCACGACCCAGCGGAGAAAACGCGTCACCGCGGCGCCGTCGCGCCGGTGGGCGGCCCGCGTCCCCTTGAGCTCCGCTTCGTTCTTCTTGGCCTTCGGCAACATCACCGGGTCGCGCGCGGTCACCGGCGTGGCCCCCGCTTCCCGAACGAGGTCGATCACCGCGACCGGGGTCATGTGCTCGTCGAGCAGCACCCGTTCGGCCTCGAGGGAGGCCACCGCCGCCGCGAAACCATCGATCGCCTCGATCTCCACGCCTTCCAAGTGCGCCCGCACCTCGTCGGTGACCTTTCGCAGGTCGACAAAGAGCGTGAGGGACTCGTCCCGGGTCAGAATGGCGTAGGCGAGAAATGCGGGCGTGTGCGGCAGATCCCCGCCGCGCAGGTTCGTGAGCCAGGCCACCGAGTCCGTAGCGGTGAGCACGGTCGCTTGCGCACCGTGCTCATCCAACGCTTCGGCAATGACGGCGCATTTGTCGGCCACCGACTGTCCTGCGCGCTCCAACGGATGGACCCGTAGGGGCGCGACGGGCGCCTCGGGCTGACCGTCCCACACCGCGTCGATCGGGTTTTCCGCGAGGATTACCAGCTCGACCCCGCGCGCTTCGCAGGCCTTTAGAACCGGCTCGAGCTCCGCCTGCGTGTGCAACCAGGGGTCGATGGCGAGCCTCTGGCCCTTCTCGCAGTGCTCGAGGAGCCACTTCTCCACCGGCTCCTCCACCAGGTGCCGTCGCACGAATTGTGCGTCATCCACCTGCTGCGAGGCCTGGAGCGTATAACGGCCGTCCACGAAGACAGCGGCGGTATTCGGGAGCACCGCCGCGAGCCCCGCCGAGCCATTGAAACCGGTGAGCCATTCGAGGCGATCCGCCCGACGCGGCGGGTATTCGTTGTGAAACTCATCGCCGCGGGGAACCAAGAACCCTTCGACGTTCTTTGCCTTCAGCTCCGCGCGAAGCGCCGCGAGCCGCTCGGCCGGCACCGGGGCCATACCTAGGCCCGAATCGAGAGTCTTGGCGAGGTCGTCCTTGAGCGTTTGGAGCGCGGACACCGCCGCCTCGTCGGCGCCCGGCTTCACGAGCGAGATCCAGCGGGTCGGGTGCTCACCGGCCGGGGCGCTCAACACCCCACGGATGAGGCTGCTCAGTGCCTCGGGGGTGAGCTGCAATCCGAGCTGGTCGATCACGGTTTTCGCATCAGCCATCGTCTTCTCTCCCGTACGCCTGAGCGATGGTCATCGCACCCGAACCGAGCGTTTTCAACATCAGAGACCGCGACCTCAGGCCGCGCTGCGATCGGCGCTCTTCACTTCTACCGCCTGCGCGCCGCCGCTGCCGACGCGCGGCGCCCAAAGCAGCGTGAAGAGGGTCGGCACGACGAACAGGGTGAGCAGCGTCGAGACCGCGAGACCTCCGAGCACCACCGAGCCGATGCCCCGGTAGAGCTCACTGCCGCTGCCCGGGAAGATCACGAGGGGCAGGAGACCCGCGAGCGAGGTGAGTGCGCTCATGAAGATGGGCCGCACTCGACCCATGACCCCGCCGGTGATCGCATCGGGCAAGCTCTGCCCTTCACGCAGGCGCGCGAGCGCACCGTCCACAACGAGGATCGCGTTGTTGACGACGACGCCGATGAGGATGATGAATCCAAGTGCGGTGACCAAATCGAGAGGCTGGCGACTGAGTGTCGCATCCACCAAGCGCAGCCCCAACATGCCGCCTCCGGCGGCGAGTGGTAGGGTCACCATCACCACCGTAGGCGCGACGAAGTCCTCGAAGAGCGCGGCCATCAGGAGGAAGCTGATCACCACCGCTAGGATGAGCACGTTGACGAGGCGCCCCTTTGCGCGCTCGAGGTCACCCGCGGTCCCCTCCAAGCGCGTTTCCAAGTCGCCACCGAGCGCCCCCTCTTCGCGCAGGGGGCCGAGCACCTCACTGCGGATCAGGCCGATCGCGGTCTCGAGGGCGATCGATTCGGGAGGGCGGACCTGGATGCTGATTGCGCGTCGCCGTTCGATCCGCTGAATCGAGGTCGGCCCGAGCTCCTCGCGTACGGTTGCAATGGAGCTGAGTGGAACGACCTCACCCCGCGGGGTTGCCACAGGGGCGGCGGAGAGCTGGCTCGGCTCCGTGATTCCGCCATCCAGTGGCCGTAGCACCACGTCGAGGCGTGGCTCCCCCTCCTTGCCGAACTCGCCGATGCGCGCTCCATCGACCAGGGAGTCGACGACCAGACCGAGTTCCGAGCCATTCATACCGAGGTTGGCGAGCTGCTCGCGATTCGGTTCGACGTGCAGCTCGGGAGAAAATAGATCGAGGCCCGGGTTTGGGCGCGCTTGCGCGTCGGGCATGACCGCTTTGACCAACCCCATGATCCGGCCGCCGACCGCGAAGACCTGATTGAGATCGCTCCCCGAGAGCTCGATGTCGATCGACCGTCCGCCCCCGAGACTTCTGCCGAAGAGGCTCGAACGGTTTGCGATCCCGAAGACGCCGGGGATCTTGCTGAACATGCTCTGAATGAACGACTCCACCCCGGGGAGGTCCTCCGCCTTGAGCGCTTCCGCCCCCATAAAGCCACGCGCCGGGTTCGAGACGAAGAAGGAGCGACCAATGGCGGGTACGCCGTCTTTCTCCACGCCGGTGTGCTCTACCATCCGCTCCTGCACCCAACGCGCGATCGAATCCATCTCCTCCACCGAGTATCCAGCGGGCGGAACCACGATTCCGAAAACGAGGTTGCGGTTGCCGGTGGGCAGGTATTCGAGCGGAGGCAGGAGCAGGATCGCCGCGACGGACATGATGCCTACGGCGGAGCCGGTTACCGCGAAGGCACGGGTCTGCGTCGACACCATCGCGTAGACCATCTTGCCCACGCGTTCCTTGAACCGGCGACCCCACGTCTCGAGCACGCCCAGGCTGAAATCACCGGTGTGTTTGCGCGACAGAATGCTCGCGGAAAAGCTCGGGATCACGAGCACGGAGACAAACAGACTCACAATCACCGCGATGGACAGGGCGATCGCCATGTCGCGCAGCAACTCGCCCACCTCGTCCTGCCACGCGATGATCGGGATGAAAACCGCAGCGGTCGTGGCCGTGCTCGCGAGAATCGCGCCCCACACTTCGCGGGCACCGAGCAACGCCGCGGCCTTTTCGCCGTACCCTTTGCTCCGCCAGGTCTCGATGTTTTCGAGCACCACGATCGCGTTGTCCACGACCATGCCGACCGCAAAGGCCATGCCAGCCAGTGACACGACGTTGATGCTGCGGCCGAGTAGCGCCATGCCGAGGGCGGTGGCGACGACACACACGGGGATCGCGATCGCAACCACCAGGGACGCGGCGACACTCCTCAGAAATACGAGGAGCACAATCACCGCAAACAAGCCGCCAAGGAGAAGATTCGAGCGCACGAGGTCGAGGGCGCCGTAGATGTAGCCCGTCTGGTCGGACTGAAGGCTGATGTCGAGGCCGAGGGGGTCAAATCGTTCCCGCTGAATCTCGTCGACGGTCGCCCGAACTTCTTCGGTCACCTGTAGGACGTTCGTACCCGACTCGCGAAATAGCAAAAGGGCGAGGGTCTCGCGTCCATCCGCGTAGACCGTAAAATCCGGTTTGCGGAAGCCGAGGCGTACGGTGGCAACGTCGCCAACACGAATCGGGACGCCTGCGTCGGTGGTGACGAGCACCACTTGCTCGAGGCCCTCGGGCTCTTCCGGGGCAACGGGGGTTCGGACGAGTAGCCGACGCTTTCCGAGCGTGACATCGCCACCCGATAGGTCGCGCAACTCGGTCAGCACCGTCGCGCGCACCTGACTCAGGGTCAAACCTCGAGAGGCCAGCGCCTTGGGATCAAAGGCGATCTCGACCTCGGTTTCCTGACCGCCACGCAGAAGCGCCTCGGAGATGCCGGGGATGCGCTCGAAGAGCGGCACGATCGTCTCCTCCGCCCAGGTCTGGTACTGGTTCATCGGCCCACCGCTGGTGTTGCGCATGAGCACGACCCCAACCGGCGGGCCGCTCGAATTCGCCGTGTTCAGTACGGGCTGATCGGCTCCGTCTGGATAGCGCGGAACCTGGCTCAGGAGGTTCGACGCGCGGACGAGCGCCTCCTGGAGATCCGTTCCGACCTCGAGCTCCAGGCTCACCGAGCCCGAGCCGAGGTCCGCGTTCGACTCCATGCGCACGAGCCCGGGAAGGCTCTTCAAGACCTCTTCTTGCTCCTCCAGGATTTCTGCTTCGACCTCCACCGGCGAGGCCCCGGGCCAAATCGTACGCACCGTGAGGTTCGGGCGAGCAATGTCCGGTGTTAGCTGAATCGGAATCGAATAGAATGTGAGCGTGCCAAACAGGGTCACGAGCAGCACGCCCACGAAGACGGTCACCGGTCGGTCGATCGAGGTTTGGAGCAGGCCGCCCCGCACTGGCTCTTCATCTGCCATGCTCAGCCGCCCCGAGGCCCGATGGAATCGCCCTTGGGTTTGGCCACCGGCGTGCTCGGGTTCTGAAATCCGCTCGCTGCTGAAGACTCATCGGCGACGCGCACCGTTTCCCCCGGGCGCAAACGCTCGTTGCCGCGCACGACGATCTCGTCCCCAACAGACAATCCTTCGCCCAAAACCAAGAGTTCATCGGGGGAGCGAGCCAAGATACGAACGGAAACATTCTGCGCTTTGCCGTCGACGACTCTCACCAAGCGCGAACCGGTTTGTGCTTCGATGACCGCGTCACGGGGAACCACGACGCCGCCCTCCTTTGCTTCGACTTCGAAGGTCACATCGACCGTGGACCCGGGGATCAGCCATTCGCGTTTCTCCGTCGGCGTGAGTCGCACCCGCGAAGTGCGCGCTACCGGGTCCAGCGCCGGCACGATAGCTTCTACCGTCGCTACCGACGTGCCCGCGCCGGTGAGTGTCACCGGATCACCGACCTTGACGGATCGAAGAAGCTCGGGACCGACATTGACGAGGATGTCGAAGTCACCGGTGGAGACGAGCTCGAGCACAGGCTGGCCCGGGGTGACCCAGTCTCCGAGGTCGACCACTCGATCAGCGACCACCCCATCGAACGGGGCGCGCACCAGGTGCCGCACGTATTCGGCCTGCGCCTGCCGCGCCGCCGCATTTCGCGAGGCCAGATCCGCGCTCAGGGCAGCTACCTCCGTTCGAGCCTGCTCCACCTCAGCCTGGGACACAGCGCGCTCGGAGAGACCCTCGATCCGTTTTAGGTCGCGCTCTGCTTGGTCGAGTCGTTCCCGCACTTGTTTGGCGTCCGCAGCGGTGACCTGCGTGCGCGCCGCGGCGAGCGCAGGGTCGACCTCGAGCAGGAGTTGCCCTTTCCTGATGCGGTCGCCCTCTCGCACGGTGATCTTCATGACCGCGCCGCTCGCTCCAGCCGCGACCTCCGCGCGCGCGTGGGCCCGTACCTCTCCGAGAAAAGACCACTTTTGTGAGATCTTGCCGTCGCCGACCTTCGCGATGGAAACGAGCGCGGGGGGCCGCTCGCGCTTCGTCTGAGTCGCCTGTTCTTCGCCAGTGCAGGCCGAGAAGGCGATGCTCAGGAGAGTGATCGAGAGGTGGGCGTACCGCATAGTGGACATTAGCTAGGTCGTTGGGTCAGCGCGCGCAAGGTCCACATGAGCGGCGCCGGCGACACGGCGCGTCAATCCTCACACCGCTTCGACGAACTGCTTTTCCACCAGGCGACGGTAGGTGCCACGGGCGTCGTCCATCAGCTCCCCGTGGCTGCCTTCTTGCACAATCCGGCCATTTTCGACGACGAGGACCCGGTCTGCGTCCTTCACGGTCGACAGGCGATGGGCGATCACGATCGTACTGCGTCCCTCCATCAGCCGCTTGAGGGCATCGCGCACCAGTGCCTCGCTCTCCGCGTCGAGGGCGCTCGTCGCCTCGTCGAGGATCAACACGCGCGGGTCTTTGAGCAGGGCCCGCGCGATGGCCACCCGCTGTTTCTGACCGCCCGAGAGCTGCACCCCACGCTCGCCGACCTGAGTCTCGAAGCCCTCGGGAAACCCCTCGATGAAGCTCAGAGCGTTCGCGGCCGCCGCCGCCGCACGCACCTCGTCGTCGCTCGCTTCGTCACGGCCGTAGCGAATGTTGTCCGCGACCGATGTCGAAAACAGGATCGGCTCCTGGCTCACGACCCCCACCTGCCGGCGCAACCAGGTGGCGTCGAGGCTGCGTAGATCCCGGCCGTCCAGGGTGACCCGTCCGTCCACGGGGTCGTAGAATCGACTGACGAGCGCCGCCATCGTGCTCTTGCCGCTTCCGGAGGGCCCCACGAGCGCCACGACCTCACCGGGGGCGACCTCAAAGCTAACGCCGTGGAGCACGGGCACGTCCGGCCGAGATGGATAGGTGAAGGAGAGGCGCTCCAAAGCGATGCGGCCGTCGACCCGCTCCAAACGCTCGCCGCCGAGGTTTTCGATGGTAGGCTCACGATCAATGATGTCGAAGAGCCGCTCGGCGGCCCCGGTGGCGCGCATGAACTGGGTCCAGAGATCGGCGAGGGTTCCGAAGGCGATGGCGACGATTCCGGTGTAGAGGATGTAGCTCATGAGCTCGCCAACGGACATTTCGCCGGCCACCACGATCCGGCCGCCGTACCACATCACTGTCGCGATGGCTGCGAAGGCGAAAAGCGAAGCACCACTCGAAAAGTACGCGATGTTGATGATGCGTTTTCTCGCAACATCGAAGGACCGCTCCACGGACTGTGCGTAGCGCTCCTCTTCTCTGGCTTCATGGGCGAAGGCGCGAACGGTGCGGATGCCGCTCAGGGTCTCTTCGGCAACCTCACCGGCTTCGGCGAGCGCGTCCTGCGCCGAGCGCGAGAGCTTGCGGATCCGTTTGCCGAAAAGCGTGGCACTGATCGCAATCGGTGGGACGGCGAGGAGCATCACGATCGTGAGCTCCACCGAGGTGTAGAACAAGAGCGCAAAGCCTCCGAGGGCCTGCGCCGCATTGCGCAGGGCCATCGAAATGTTCACGCTCACGGCGTTTTGCACCACCGACGTATCCGAGGCGAGGCGGTTGACGAGCTCACCGGTACGGCGCTCGTCAAAGAAACCGATCTCCTGGGCGACCATGCGCTGGTAGAGCCGCCGGCGCAGGTCCGCGACGATCCGCTCACCGGTCGTGGTGAAGATGAAGTAGCGAATCCCGGTCGTGACCGCCTGTGCGCCGCCGATGGCGCCGAGGATCAGAGCCGTACGGTTTATGTCTTCGAGCGTTCCACCGGAGAACGCGTCGTCCACCAGAACGCGCAACGCTTGCGGAATGGCCAAGTTGAGCGCGCTCGATGCGACCAGGACCACGGTGCCGATGGCGAGCGACTTCCAGTACGGACGAGCCAATCCCAACAATCGACCGAGCCGCTCTGACAAGGACTTCCGCTGTTCCGCCATGGCCCTTGATATGAGGACCGAGGCGCCGCGGGCAACTTGCACTGCCGCGCGGAGTGCGTTTTTTGACAGCTCACATGGCCCTCACTCCTACCGCGATCGCCGCCGCGCTCACCTCGAGCGTCTCCTGGGCGGGGTTCGACGCCGCTCGCAAAGGCCTGAGCGTGCGCATGGAGACCGTGCCCCTCGTGGTCTGGTTGATGCTCGGTCAAATCCCGATCTTCCTCGCCTGGTGGCTTCTCGGAGAGGCGGCCCCAGTGCGTTCCGGCTACTGGCTACCGGGGACGGTCGACGTCGCGGGCAACGTGATCGCAAATCTCCTGTTCATCCGGGCGGTTCGCACCGGTGAGCTCAGCACGACGATCCCCCTCCTCGCCTTCACACCGGTTTTGACCCTGGGAGTGGCCGCGTTTCTCCTGGGGGAGTTCCCCAGCACGTGGCAGCTCTTCGGGGTCATCGCCGTCGTCGCCGGCGCCTTTGCCCTGAACCTTCCAGGCAACTTCGACCTGCGCGGCTGGTTGCAGCGTTTTCGTGCGAACCGAGGCGGCCACTCGATGGCTCTCGTCGCGCTCATCTGGTCCGGAACCGCCTCGATCGACAAGCTCGCGCTCGCCCACGCCCCCGTCCCCTTTCACGCGTTTTTTCAGTGTGCAGGCATTGCCGTCACGCTGAGTGTTTTTCTCGTCCTCCGCGGGCGGGCGAGCTCTCTCGCGACTGTCGCTCAGCACCTGCCGCGCTACGGCCTCGCGGTGCTCCTCTCCGCCATGGCGATGGGGATGCAACTCCTGGCAATCCAAATGATGTACGTGGCCTTCATGGAGGCGATGAAGCGGGCGGTCGGCATGGTCGGCGCCATGGTGAACGGTCGGGTGTTCTTTGGCGAGCCCATCACTGGCCAGAAAGTCGTAGCCGTGGGCGCGATGACCGTTGGGGTGTTGCTGATCGTGCTGAGCGATGCGTCCGGATTCTAGCTGTGCGGATCCGTCGTCGAAAAATGGCCCTGCGACCCTGAGTTGGGTGACAATCCGATCATGATGCGACGGATCTCATGGGCCCTGCTCGTCGCGGGCTTCGGCACGGGTGCGTGCACCGATCCGTCCCCCACTCCGCCCCCCCCGAGTGAGAACGAGCCCCCCCTCGAGAGCGAGCCCACGCCTCAGGGGGACACGGAGCTCGAAGAGGATCCGGCCCAATTCGATTTTCAGTCTGACACGGACGAGAGCGCCCTCTACGCTGCCCCGCTGATCGAGCGCGCCCGTGCGGTACGCCGAGGACGTCGCACGCGTCTGCGCCTGCGCTGGAGCCCGGTGGTCGATGCGCAGGAGTACGAGCTGCAGGTCGCGCGCAACCTCACCTTTGGCTCGACCCTCGAGAGCAAACGAGTGAAGAAACGCAACGCGGTCACCCGTGCATTGCCCCTCGGTCTGTACTTCGTGCGCGTGCGAGCCATCGGCGAGCTAGGTGAGGGCCCCTGGTCCGCCGCGAAAGCGATCGCCCCGCGCGGCACCCGCGTGCCGTCGGGCGAGGAACCCCAGCTCGCCTCAGCGCCGTTTACGGAGCCTGACCCGGAGCCCGTTGCCCGCCCCCTGCGACTTCGGCTCTTCGATTTTCCCGATAGGACTCTTTCCCCGTCTCCGTCACTGACGATTCGTGGCCAGTCGGTGAAAGGCGCTCGGGTCAGCGCCGGGGAGGACGAAGTGACCGCAACCCCCGATTTCGAGCTGACCGTGAAGCTCGAGCACGGGCGCAACGACGTGCGTGTGGTCGCGTCGCTCGACGGGGAGGAGAACGAACGCAGCGGGGTCGTCTACTACGCCGACCCGCGGCGCGTGCAGAAGGACCTGAGCAAGCTACGGACACTGCGCCAGCAGCTCGAAGATCTTCGTGCCATTCAGCGGGAGGTTCGCGCTGCGAGCCGCGAGCTCAGCGGCGCCTTGAAGGGGGCGCCCGCTGAGGAAGCACAGGCGCTCCAAGCGGAGCTCGACGAAATCGAGGCCGCAGCTGCAGCGCTCGACACGGAGATCAAAGCCGCCTTCGACGCGGTCCAACGATTGCTGCAGTGATCAGACGGTGAAGGACTCACCGCAGCTGCAGCTGCGCTTCGCCTCCGGGTTGTTGAACTTGAAGCCGCCGGAGAGGATCTTCGTATCGAAATCGAGCTCGGTGCGATCGAGAAACTTCGCGCTCTTTGGATCGACGAGAACGGTCAGCCCTGCCACCTCCATGCAGTGGTCGGTCTCCCGCGGCTCTCTCACCTCGAAATCCATGAAGTAGCTCATGCCGGAGCAACCACCGCCGCGCACCCCTACGCGCAGAACCGGGGGTTTACCGTCTCGTTCGGCAAGCTGAAGGGCTTTTTCGGCGGCTCTTTCGGTCACGGTCAACATGTCGGCGTGTCTTCCTCGAAGGTATTCCCATACATCCTAGTACTTTCGGCGGTCTTCTGCCAAATCTCGCGAGATTCGGTCTAGGGCACATCTCACCCGCGCCCGAGATCGCACGCGACCCGAGTCCCGCGTCCCAAAAAATGTGTCAATATCGTTACAATTTGACAGCATTTCGCGCCGCACCATGGCACCTTCCGTCGCCATGTCCGAGCGTCGTCGCCGATACCCGCGGATTCGCGCCTCCGTGGGCATGGTGGTCCGACAGGGGGCTCAGACTGAGGCGGCCACGTCGCGCACCCTGAGCCTAGGCGGAATCGGCTTCGTGACCCGAAAGCGCTGGCAGGTCAATCAACCGATCTCCCTGTCACTGATCGACGAAGGGCTGCGGGTCGACGCCACCGGCCGGGTGGTCCGTACATCCGATGACCACTGCGCAGTCGCGTTTGGCAACGTGGACGAGCACCGCGACCCCATGCACCGGCTGCTCTCCAGAGTCAGTCAGCGGCAGAGCAAGACCAACGAGCGCGAGGGAGCGGTGCCGGTGGTGTTTCGCTGCATGGACGAGGCACACCCATCCTTCTCCTTTTCGTTCATGCACGCGACGATGGTCGACGCGGACCTGAACGGCGCCTTTGTGCTCACTCGTCGTAGTCCGCCGATCGGCGCGAGCGTAGTGATCGTACTCAACTGGGACGCGCGTGCCGAGACGGTGACCCGAGTGAGCGGCGAGGTCGTGCGTCACGAGGAAGACGGTTTCGCGGTCGAATTTCGGAGCTTGGAAGCTGAGAAGCGGCGCTTTCACCGTGCGTTCACGGACACGCCCACCCCGAAGATTCCCACCGGGTGGCCCGTCCCCCCTTCTGGCGGCTGAGCCCCAAAAATCACCGCGAAGGTGCGCCCCTACGTATACTCTCTGCCATGGCATCCGGTCCTCTCGCCCTCGGCTTCCTGAGCGCACTGCTGCTGGGCGCGCCCGCAAACAATGTCTTGATTCCCGACTTGAAGAGCGACTCCCTCGCTGCCACTCAGCGACGCGCAATGACGGACCTCGTGATCTACGGGGTAAGCAAACGCGGACGCTTTGAGACCGTGACGAGCATGGAGGACGTCAAGGCCCAGCTCAGCAAGGAAGCCGCGCGCCAAGTCCTCGCCTGTGACGACACGAGCTGCGCGGCGGAGATCGGGGCGGCCCTCGGTGTTGCCCGAACGCGAATGGCTATCGACCCGCTACAGCCTCGGCAGCCAGTACTTCTACATCGCCTATTGCGCCCCCGAAGCTCAGCGCCGCCCTGCCCATGCGAGGGCCCTTGAGATTCTCAATGAAGTGCTGCAGAGCGCTCCGGACGGCCATTGGACCCAGAAGAGCATTCCGGCCCAGCTCGAGTATCTCCGGCGCAACCCGATGCCCTAGCCGCGTTGAAGTCGCCTCCAGCACGATGGTAGCAACCAGGCCTGGGAGGAATACATGGTTCGTTCGTCGCTGTTGGTGACCTTCGCACTTCTCGTCGCAGTGCCGGCGCAAGCTGAGGTCGAGAAATTCAGCAAGACCGTCGGCAGTGCCCAAGTCGGCTCGCCACCGAGCCCAGGCACCATCGAGGTCCCCTACATTCTCTGGGGCGGTGACTTCGCCACATTCCACGCAAACGGCGGCTTGAGCACGAAGGCTGGGTCGATCTTCGACAAACAAGGGCTGAAGGTGAAGATGACCGCGGGCGACGACTTCGTCGGCCAGGTCCGCGATTACATGGCGGGCAAGAGCCCCTTCCTTCGCGGAACCTTCCGGATGATCGGAACCGCGGCGGAGGTCCTGAGCAAGGACCCGCGGACGCGCCCGATAATCTTCATGCAGATGACCTGGTCCGCCGGTGACCACTTGGTGGCACGCAAGGAGATCAAGACCATCAAGGACCTCAAGGGCAAGACCATCGTCTTGCAGCGCGGAGGACCACACATTGGTATGCTCGATGACGTGCTGCGTACCGCGGGCCTTCGCTGGCGTGACGTCAATCTGAGGTTCGTCGACGACATCACGGGCCCGAAAGGTCCGGCCGCGGCGTTCAAAAAGAACCGCAACATCGACGCGACCTTCGTGGTGACCCCGGACTTGATCGCCTTGACCGGTGGGTTGAACCAGGTGGGCTCTGGCGCGGAAGGCACGGTGAAGGGAGCGCGCGCCGTCGACTCGAGCGCCTACCGCGCCTTCACAATTGCGGACGTCTACGCCGTACGCAGCGACTTCTATGAAGCCAACAAGGATTGGGTCGAAAAGTTCGCGGCGGGCTACCTGCGAGGAGTCGAGCAGGTGATCGAGATGAAGAAGCAGAAGAGCTCCACCTACCGAAGCCTTCTCGATTCGGCAGTGAAGATCTATGGACGCAACGTGTTGCCCAATCGCGACGAGGCGGACGGGCTCCTGAGCGACTGCAGCTTCGCTGGATATCCGGGCAACGTCGAGTTCTTCAACAACACGCGCAACCCGCACGGCTTCGACGTTTTCAAGAAGCGCTCCCTCGACATGGCGACACGCGAGGGCTTTGCCTCGGCCCGGGGCACGCTCCTCGGGAGCCCGCTCAATTGGCGTAGCGGCGCCTTCGTGGGTTACCTGCAAAAGACCGACGTTCAGCGCGGCAATCGCTTTCAGGCCGAGGTGGTGCAACAGGAGCTCGAAGCGCTCAACTCGGCCGGAGCGTTGGACGACAGCACGATCTACAGTTTCACCGTCGGCTTCGAGCCCAACCAAGACAGCTTCAGCGAAGCGCAGTACGGCACCGATTTTGACAAGGTCCTCTCGCTCGCCACGGAGTACGGTGGTGCGGTGATCGCGGTCCGTGGGCACTCCGATCCCACCAAGGTCCTCGCAACCCTGGTCAAGGCCGGCATGCGCAAGGGAATCCTCCAACGCAGCGGTTCTCCAGGCAACTGGAGCTATTCGCTCAAAGGGCGCGCGCTGGACCTCGAGCGCACCTCCGATCTCGTCGGCCTGATCGAGTCAGGCGCCTTCGACGGCGCGGGGATTGCCGAGAGCCCACGGGAGATCATGCAGGCCGCGCGCAACCTCTCCCTACGCCGCGCCCAGGCAGTGCGCGAAGCGATCATCACCTACGCCAAGAAGCGCGGCAAGAACGTCGACCCGACGCAGATTCAGGCACAGGGGGTCGGTATTCGCGAGCCCTTCGTTGCGACACCCCGCTCGATGGCCGACGTGCGCAAAAACACTCGAGTCGAGTTCCGGCTAGTTGGCGTTTCGCCCGAAGCCGCAACCTCTAGCGACTTTGACTATTGAGGACGGGAACGTGACTCTCATGAATCGACTCTCGTCGCTGCTCCTTGGCCTGGTGCTCGTCCTCGTCCCGCTGGCTCCGGCGGCCGCCGCTGACTGGCACGATTCGGTCGTCGTCGTTCTCGATGGCTCGGGCTCCATGGATGGAAGAATGGGTCAGGGCCAAAGCAAGATGCAGGCGGCGAAGAGCGCATTGAAGCGCGTGCTCGCCCAGCTGCCAGAGTCCACTCACGTCGGCATTCTGGCCTTCGGGTCGGTCGGTCCAGGCCGCTGGCTCTACCCGCTTTCCGCGGTCGAAGACAAAGCATCGCTCGAGGCGTCCATCAACCGCATCGACGCTGCGGGCGGTACACCCCTCGGTGACTGCATCAAACAGGGAGCGGACGCCTTGCTCGACGATCGCAAGGAGCAGTTCGGCTACGGAACTTACACACTCTTGGTCGTGACCGACGGAGAGGCGAACGATCCGTGGTTCGTGGACGAGTACGCGCCAGAAATCGTCGCGCGAGGCATTCGCCTCGATGTGATCGGTGTAGCGATGCAGCAAGATCACACCCTCGCACGGAGCGCTCATAGCTATCGTCGCGCCAACGACCCGAAGTCCCTCGAGCGCGCCGTGAGCGAGGTTTTCGCCGAGGTCACCGCCCAGTCCACGGACGCCGCGCCGGGAGAAGGCGCATTCGAGCTCGCCGCGGCCTTCGAGCCAGAGATGGCGCTGGATGTGATCAACGCCCTCGCGAGCTCCGGAAACCATCCGATCGGCGAAGAGCCCCCGGCGCCGGTGCAAGAAAGCACCGGGGACGTGCAGACCACCACCTTTGACCAAGCGGATTTTCCCGATGGCAGCGAGCCCATCGATGAAGAAGGGTCGAGCTTTTACCCGATCCTCTTCCTGGCCTTCGCTTTCATGCTGGTCTGGATGATCCGAAGCGCGTCGAAGAGCAAATCGTGAGCGAAAAGAAACAACGCAACATCCTCGTCGTCGGCCTGGTGTGGCTCGTGCTGATCGGCGTCCTCGGCGCGGGCTACAAGCTCTTTCTCGAGCCGTACTTTGAGGGCGACCTGATCAACGCAACGGGTTCGGACAGTCAGTACAAACAGAAGGTAGAGCTCGCGCTCGATGCTTTCAGCGGCTACGCGGTCTTTCGCTCCGAGGCGATGGCTTCCCTGCTCAAGGAGCGCGGCATCAGGCTCGACATCGAGGACGACGGCGCCGACTACGTCGCACGGATGAAGAATCTCGAGCGCGGCAAGGTGGACATGGCCGTGTTCACGGTTGACGCCTTCATTTACGCGGGGGCTCAGATCGGCGAGTTTCCGGCGAGCATCGTCATGGTGATCGACGAGACCGTGGGAGCGGATGCGGTCGTCGGCTACAAGAGTGAGCTTCCCAATCTTCAGGCCCTCGACCGGAGCGACGCGCGAATCGTCGCCACTCCGTCCTCTCCGAGCGAGTTCTTGGCTCGGGCGATGATCGCCACGCTCTCACTGCCGAAGCTTCCCGAGGACTGGCTCGATGAGGAAGACGGCGCGGAGAAGGTGTTTCAGAAGCTTCGAACGGCCGACGGAAAGGAGCGCGGTTACGCCTACGTGCTCTGGGAGCCGTTTGTGAGCAAGGCGGTGGACGACGAGAACATTCACGTGCTCCTCGATAGCTCGAAGATGAAGGGCTACATCGTCGACGTGCTGGTCGCGAATCGCGAGTTCATTCGCGACAACCCCGACGTCGTCTCTGCTGTGCTCGAGTCTTACATGCGCGCCGCCTGGTCCTACGACCAGGAGCCTGGAGGAATGGTTCGCCTGGTTCGAGAGGACGCAAAGGCCGGTGGCGAGCCCCTCTCCAAAGAGGAAGCGGAAAAGATCGTCGACGGCGTGCAGTGGAAGAACACGCTCGAGAACTACACGCACTTCGGCGTGATCGAGGACTCCGCTTTCAAGCTCGATACGATGGAGGACATCATCTCGAAGATTTCGGACGTTCTCGTGCGCACAGACGCGCTCGAGGACAATCCCGTGGAGGGTAAGGAAGCAACGCTCTACTTCAAGGGGTTCCTCGAGAGGATGCAGGCCGCTGGGTTCCACCCGGGAAAGAAGATCGACATCTTGGATGGAGTGGGACCCGACACGGACGACCTAGACGAGGTCCGCACGGCGGTCACCTTGCCTGCCCTGGGCGACGATGAATGGCAGCAGCTCAAGACCGTCGCGTCCATGCGGGTCGAGCCCATCGGGTTTAGGCGCGGAACATCAGAGATCAGCGAGTTCTCACAGGCCGAGCTCGATGCGCTCTCGCGCCGCTTCAACTCCCTGCCCACTTACTACATGCGCGTGGTGGGCAACGCGCGCAAGGAAGGCGACGCGGAAGCAAACGCGAGGCTCGCCGAAGAGCGCGCGCAAACGGTACGGCAGTACCTGGTGGACCGCGGAGTCGACTCAAACCGGTTGAAGGCCGTGGTGGGCGATTCGAGCGGCGACCAGGCGGAGGTGTCCTTCGTGCTGGGGCAGAAACCTTATTGAGCCGGCCGGGGCGCAAGCGGGCGGACATCGTTCCAAACCTGCTCACCCTCTCCCGTTTTCCCCTGGCGGGCGCGGTCTGGCTCGACGCCGCGCAGCCGGTGTTCGTGTTGATCTTGATGGCGGTTGCAGGTCTCACCGACGTCCTCGACGGCTGGTTCGCGCGACGGATCCGTGACCGCTACCTTCGCGAGGGACTCTCCCCCCCGAACCTCGCCCACTCCAAGGCTGTTGGCGCCTGGCTCGACCCGGTCGCGGACAAGACTTTCGTGCTCTCCGTGCTGCTCGTCGTGCTCTTCGTCTATCGCGCACCCATGTGGCAGGTGCTCGTCCTCTTCGCACGCGAGATCGTTCAGCTGCCCCTCGTCGTGCTCTATGTCTCGGCGCCCGCATTCAAGAAGCGACTCGACTACGATTTCACCGCAGCCATCGTCGGCAAGGCGACGACGGTGGCGCAGTTCTTGGGGCTCGCGGCGCTGATGATGTACCCAGCCGCCTCGCAACCGCTGGTGATCGCCGCAGGGGTACTGGGCGTGATCGCTGCCCTCACCTACCTCCGCCGCGGCACACGGGCACTCGAGGAGGAGAGCCGCTGATGGCAGCGAAGAAGGCCGCGAAAAAGGCATCGCCCCGAAAGAAGGCGACGAAAAAGAAATCGGCCAAGAAGCAGACCCAGAAGCGCTCGCGCAAGCCCGACCCGAAGCCTCGCGTTCCATGGTTCCCCTTGGGCCTCGCTGTGATCTGCACGGTGATTTGGGGACTCACCTCCCTGGATGTGGCGCACAGCGCGGGCTGGAAACCCGTTCGAGCCAAAGCTCTTTCGCACGGAACCATCACCACCAGCGGCCACGATCCTGGCGGCGAGACCGATTGGGGCCGCGTGAGCACGAGCACCAACAGCTACACCGTCGTGTCCTATGAATTCGACGGCATCGCTTACGAGCAGAAGGTTCCCGGGCGCCTCGAGCTCGGCTCCATTACGGAAGGCGTGGTCGACCCGAGCGATCCCGGCCGATGGCGCTGGAGCGAAAACCAGAGCCGCTGGTGGATCATCGTGCTCGCGGGCCTAGGCGCGCTCTTTTTCTTCCGTCGAGCGGGTAAGAAATGGCCCTCGCGCGCTTGAGCGCGCCTTTGCGCTGGTCGACGGCTCTTTGACCTCGTACGCTCGCACAATGATGCGATCCATCGTGCTGCTCGCCCTGCTCGGGGTGGCCTGCGGCGAAGGCGAGCTCGACTACGCGGTCTGCGACGTGCGGGAGCCCAGCTGCATCGAATCGATCAGTGCCCTGGTCGCGAAGCGGCGCGCTTCGAGTGCGGTGGAAGTGCCGCCGGTCGAGTTCACCACCCGCGCCGAGCGCATCGCCGAGACCCGCATCGATGCGATCAGCCCCGAGCTCGAAGCGCGCTACGCCCGCTATCACCGAGGCTACGCCCCTTTTGGACTCTACCCCGAGGGCTACACGGTCTCCGACCAAGTCAGCGATCTCGTCGGCAGCGTCCCTGCGTTCTACGACGGCTCGCGCAAGACCATCGTGATCGTCACGGACATCGGCACTCGGGACATGGAGCAGAGCTACCTGACGATGGTGCACGAAATGGTGCACGCCCAGCAGGACGCGGAGCTCGACCTCGGAGAGTTGAGCGAAACGCACGGGACCACCGCCGATCGGCGGCTCGGTCTGCGCGCGATCGTGGAGGGCGAGGCGATCACGTTCGAGCTCGACGCGGCGGTGACACTCGATGGCTTCACCGTGAACGAGATCGACTGGAGCTCCTATTTTGAGGACTGGCAACGGCTGACCCGCGAGCGCTACTCGGAGAGCGAGGTCCCCGACTTGATGACCTCGCGTCTGTTCCCCTATTCCTACGGCGGCGAGATGGTGTTCGATCGCTGGCTCGCCGAAGATCGGCCGGGCATAGACGCGCTGTTTCGTTCACCGCCGACGAGCACGCGTCAGGTGATGGCCTGGCCGGAGACCGAGCCACCCGGGGACCGATGGAACGGCGATGGCACGCTCAACCCCGAGGGCATTCCGGACCTCGGGCCCGATTGGGAGATCATCAACTGGGCCAACGACGGCCTTTGGCTCGTCTGGGCGATGATGGAGCGCCTTGGTGCAACGGCCCAGCCGGAGACCCTGTCCGCCCTGAGCTCGGATCTGCTCACGGTGCTCTACAATCCGACGGATGATTCGGTGCTGGCCGTGTGGCGGCTGCAATTCGACGAAGATGCATCCGTCGACGATCTTCGCGCCACGCTGACCACGTCACTGAGCGGCGTGGAGGGATTCGTGCTCGATGACGGAGATGTGGTCTTGGTGGCCGGCGATGCGCCGGAGCGGGTCACGGCGGAAATCCGCTGGCGCTCGGTGACCGACGTGCGCGCCGAGATCGAGGACCAGGCGGCTCCGCGGGAAACGCGCGACATCGACCGACACCGCTGGCACGGGCACTTCAGAGGGCCCTGAAGGACGGAGCTGCGCAACCCTGTTGCCGTGCACGGCGATAGGCTGGAATAGTGCGGCTCATGGCGACCCACCCGGCGATGGACAAGGAGCGTTTTCGCCGCAAATACATGCTGCGCCTGGCGACGGCCCCCACGGTGTTTGGGCCGGTCATCGCGGGCTTGAGCGCGTTGGTCGCCGGCTGGAGTCTGGACATGCCGGGGGTCGTGCCCTTTCTGGGACTCGCCGCGGCGGTGGTGGGCTTTGGCACCTTCGCCACGAAGCTCATCGCCGGCGATGAGGCCCGCGCGAAAGAGGCATTGAACGAGCTCGAGCACGAGGTCGAAGAAGAGCGGGAACGCGAGCTCGACCGTCTCTCCCGCAGGCTCTCCTCGGACCGCGATCCGCGCGACGAGCGCCTCCTGACCGATTTGCGCCAGCTGGCAAAGGAGTTCAAGCGCCCGGATTTCTGGCCAGCGGACCTCAGCTCAGCGTCCACCTTCGACCTGATGAACGGGGTCGAGACTCTATTTGCCGGATGTGTCGACTCCCTTGAGCGCCAGGTCAGATTGGTGGAAATTGCCGGAAACATGTCCACCACCGAGGCGGGCAAGCCGCTGTTGGACGAGCGCGAACGCATCCTGGACGAGGTCGGCGAATGCGTCACCCAGCTCGGGAAGATGTACTCGTCGATCCAGGGGTTGCGCGGTCACGGCCAGGAGAATGAGGAGCTGGCGCGGGTTCGTGACGAGCTCGACCGCAGCCTTCAGGTGGCAGCCCGAGTGCAAGAACGCATGCGGACTTGGGACCGGGAGCAAACCGCCGTTGGGAGCTGAGCGGGCGGCTTAGAAGGAGAAGCGAGATGTTTAGGTCGATCGGACGGTATTTCAGGGCTCTAGGCTACTATATCACGGGGAACGTCGACCAGGCGCGCATGGCGCTGCAAACCGACCCCAACGTCATTCGCGCGACTTACGCAGAAATCGTGCGGGAGAAGAAGTCGCGGATTCAGGAGTACCGCAACGCTGTGGCCGGTCTCGTCACACAGGAAGAGAAGAAGAAGCACCAGATCGAGACGCTCACCAAAGAGGTCGAAAAGCTCGAAGCGTTGAAGATGGGTGCGCTCTCCAAGGCGAAGAAGGTCGCCGAAGCGCTCAAAAACGCCGGCAAGACCACCGAAGAGATTCACCACGACGAGGAGTATCTGAAGTGCCGCACCGCTTTTGCTGACTTCAGCTCCACTCTGACCGAGAAGCAGGCGCGCATCGAAGAGCTCGAGGCGGACATTGGCGACTACGGCGAGAAGATTAAGAAGCACAAGCTCCAGATGCAGAGCCTCTTGCGCGACCTCGAGAAGGTAAAGGCGGAGGCCGACGAAGCGGTGGTGGACATGATCACCGCGAAGGAAGAGAAAGAGATCGCGGACATGATCACCGGGATCTCGGAAGACGGCACGGCGCAGCAGCTCGCCGAAATGCGCGACCTGCGCTCAAAGGCAAAAGCGGAGGCACGCATCGCAACCGAGCTCGCCGGTACGGACACCCGAGCGCAGGAAGCGGAGTTTCTCGAGTATGCCCGAACGAGTGAGAGCTCGAGCGAGTTCGACGCTCTGATCGGACTCGCCGAAGAAGTCGACGACGGCAAGGGCGCGGCGCAGACCGAAGGTGGCGACAAAGAACAGCTGCCGCAGTGATCGAGTCTTCAATACATTCAACGTGAGGAAAGGGAGGGATCCGTGAAGATCCAAAAGAGATGGACCTTGGGAGCGATGGTTGCGGTCGGAATGGGAGTTGCGACCGCCATGGGACTCGTCGGCTGCGCCGGAGGCGAGCCGGCAGGCGGCGGTGAGACCCAACCGGCCGAAGACGGTGAAGCCGGCGAAGGTGGCGAGGAAGCACCACCGGCGGAAGAAGAGAAGAAGCCCGCGGGGCCCTTCACTCTCGCCTGGAGCGAGTACCCGAGCTGGTCCGCCTTCGACGTCGCGAGCTCAAAGGGCTACCTGAACGGCAAGGAAGGCGAGCTCGGCGAGTTCGAGAAGAAATTCAACGTCGACATCGTGCTCAAGGAAGCGGAATACGACGCGTGCTTGACGATGTACGGGTCCAATCAGGTCGATGCAGTCGCGATCACGAACATGGACATCCTGGCGCCCTCCCTGGGCCGGACGTCTGTTGCGATCATGCCTACCTCCACCAGCTACGGTGCGGACGCGGTCATCGTCGACGCGAAGAAGGTAAAAGGCATCAAGCAGCTCAAGAAGTTCGAGACCAAGGGCCTCGACCTCTCGGTCTCGCAATACATGTTCGCTCGAAACCTCGAGCTGAAAAAGCAGGACCCAACGAAGTTCAAGTTCACCTCGATGGATCCAGGAGCCGCGGCGCTCGCGATGCAGCAAAAGGACAAGAAGACCGTCTCCATCGCGGTCTGGAACCCCTTCGTCATGTCGACGCTCGAAAAGCGCGGCAAGGCGGTGAAGGTCCTGTTTGATTCCACGAGCATTCCTGGCGAGATCATCGACATGATCGTGATGGCCGAAGACTCGCTGAAGAAGGAAGGCGGCGCCGCAGCGGCACACGCGATCATCGCCGCGTTCTACAAACTCAACGAGGACATGGCCGATGAAGGAAAACGCGAGGATACGCTCAAGGCTATCGGCGAGAAGTTTGCCGATCTCTCAGCGGAGCAAATGGAAGAGGTGGTCAAGATGACCCGCTTCTACGGCACTGCCGACGCCGGGATTCAGGTGTTCGAGGATGGTGCCCTGCTCGACGGGGTCACTGATGCGAAGCTCTCGGAGGTCATGCCGCAAGTTGTGAAGTTCTCGAAGGACTACGGAATCGTCGAGAAAGAGCCCAATATCGCTTACGGAACCGACGGTGAAGCCAACCTTCGGTTCGATGCGACGTACATGAAGAACGTCAAGGAAGCGATGGCGGAGTAAGGCCCGTTGGTCACGCCCTCCGGCTCCAGAAGCCGGAGGGCATCCGGCCCGTCTCATGAAGCTCACCAACACTCAGCGTCTCGCCTTTCAGATCGGGTCTCTCGCTGTCCTGGTCGCGCTCTACTCGTTGCTGAGCTATCTGCAACACCTCGAAAACCCGAACGACACCACCATTCCGAGCTGGTCAGAGCTCGGCGAGGGACTGGTGAAGATCTTCGAGGTGAATGCGCGATCCGATGAGCGCTGGATCGTCGTCGACGCCATCGCGACCGCGGAGCGTTACTTCCTGGGCATGTTCGTGAGCATCGCCCTCGCCTTCATCCTCGGAGTGGGCATGGGGCGCTTCGAAGCGATGGAATCATTCTTCAGCGCCCCCCTTTCTCTCGCAGCCAAGGTGCCGCCAACCGCGGCACTGGCGGTCTTCTTCGTCATGGTAGGGACCGACCTCGAGATGTACGTGGCGATGATCACCTTCGGCGTCGCACCGACGCTCGCCCAGTCGATCTACCTCAACGTGCGGGACGTCCCGGTTCAGATCTTGAACAAGGCAGCGACCCTCGGTGCCTCCCCCTTCGAGATCATCTGGAACATCATCGTCAGACAGATTCTGCCGCAGTTCATCGACGCGATACGACTGCAGATCGGTCCGGCCATGGTCTACCTGATCGCCGCCGAGATGGTCTGCGCGGGAGAGGGATTTGGTTACCGAATCCGGATCCAATTCAAGAAACTCGACATGGACGTGGTCTATCCCTACCTGCTGATGCTCGCGCTCTTTGGTTTCTTCATGGACTGGCTCTTGCGGCGCCTGCAGGCCCGAGCCTGTCCGTGGTACGCGGGGATTCAAGACTGACCATGCGTGGCGGACAGCTAGCGACCGATAACGTCCTGAAGATCCAGAGCCTTCACCACTGGTTTGGGCCCAAGCTCGTCCTGCACGACATCAACATCGAGATCGCGCGCGGGCAGATCGTGTCGATCGTAGGGCCTTCGGGTTGCGGCAAGTCCACGCTGTTCCGGGCGATCATCGGTACCCATCCCCCTCGCCGTGGCGAGATCGTCGTGGTGCACCCCGACGGCTCCGAGGACCCGGTCCGCGGCCCCGGACGCGACCGCGGGATCGTGTACCAAAACTACGCGCTCTTCGATTTTCTCACCGTGCTGGAGAACGTGGCCGTCGGCTTGATGCTCGATGAGACCACGCCCTTCGACCGGCTGTTTCGACGCGCGTGGTGGCGCGACCTGCGCAAGAAGCATCACGAAAAGGCCTTCGCGCTCTTGGAGCGGGTGGGACTCGCGTCGGCGGCGGAGCGATATCCCAACGAGCTCTCTGGAGGCATGCGTCAGCGGGTGGCGATCGCGCAGGCTCTCATCATGGAGCCCGACGTGCTACTGCTCGACGAGCCGTTCGGTGCCCTAGACGAGGCGACCCGGGAGGACCTGCAGCGCTTGCTCTTGCAGCTCTACGCGGACAACGTCGAGGCGATTCGGGAAGGACGCGCGCAGGACGCCCGAACGATCCTCATGGTCACCCACGAGCTGACCGAGGCGATTTTCGTCTCAGACCGAGTGATCGGCTTGTCGCAGTATTGGGACTGGCAGGCGGCAGGACACGAGGCGCCGCCGGGCGCGACGGTGGTCTACGACAAGGCCGCGCGGATCTACAATCCCGACGACGCCAAGCAGCACGAATACTTCGTCCGTCAGCGCGAGGAACTGCACCACGCGGTCTTCGACACGGAGAACCTGCAGCGGCATGATGAATTCGTGCACTTCTGGCACGATGTCTACGCTGGCACGCGTGTGGGCGTGCTCAACGACGGCGGGGAGAGCTGATGGCTGCCAGTGGCCCGGATTATCCATTCATCAAGGAAATCGGCGGGATTCTGAACTCCGGTGCTTCGCACAGCCTGCTCCTCACCGGCGAGGTCCACGATCTCTTCTATGTCGACGACAACCACGACGAGCGCCGCTCTGGCTACGTGCCGCTCGTCGATTTCGTCCTCGCCCACTGGGGACAGATCCGGAGCAAGATTCTCCTGGTCTACGAGCTCAACGGTCCGATTCGCTTCCTCTACTCCGAGGACCAGCAGAAGCTCGCCGGCGCCTGGATGAAGTGGCGCACGGGCATGTCGAAAGACGACTGGGCCGTGAAGCGCATGTTGATGACCAGCAAAGAGCGCGCAGAGTCTGAAACCCTCGAAAGCTCCCTCGAATCCAACCTCGAGCGCGCCCAAGGCCGCCCCTCAGTGGCCTTGGAGCTCCTTCGTCAATTGTGTATTTGCTCGCGGTTCGCAGAGAACGGCAAGCGCTACCTCAGCGAGGACCTGATCATCTTGATCGAGGGTGCGGACATGATCGTCCCCGCCGGCCAGGTCGCCTCCCTGAGCGACGCGGATCGGCATCGCATCGCCGTATGCCGCGACTGGTTCTCCGATCCCGAGTTCATGGAGGGAGAGGACGCGGTCCTCCTAATCGCCGAGTCTGCGAGCCTCGTAAACGAGCGGGTGGCCCGTCTCCCGCAGGTCTTGGAAGTCGCCGTCCCGATCCCGAACCCCGCCATCCGCGCCCACTGCATCGACTGGTTCAACGACCAACGCCCGAAGGGCGAGCAGGTGGAGCACTGGGGCAAGGGGACGGAACTCGTTCAACTGACCGCAGGGCTGTCGATTCATGCGCTCCTGCAAATGCTGGCCTTCGCCTCCCACCGCGGCACGCCCCTCACTCCGAAGGACGTGGTTTTGAAGGTGGAGGATCACGTGAAGAGCCAGCTCGGCGAGGACGTCGTCGAGTTCAAGAAGCCCTCACACACTCTCGACGCGGTCGTCGGCTTCTCGAACCTGAAGGAGTTCATCCGTCACGAGCTCATTCCGCGCTTTCGGAGCCGGGAAGAGGACGCCCTACCGGGCGCTGCGGTGGCAGGGGCGATCGGTTCAGGCAAGACCTTCATCTTCGAGGCGGTCGCCGCGGAGCTCGACGTGGTGGTCCTGGTGCTCAAGGGCATTCGCAGCAAGTGGTTCGGGGAGACCGACCTCCTGTTCGAGCGGCTCCAGCGGGTCTTGGCCGCCCTCGACAAGGTGCTCATCTTCGTAGACGAAGCCGACACTCAGTTTGGCGGCGTAGGCAAGGACGCTCATCCGACGGAACGGCGGCTGACCGGCAAGATCCAGGCAATGATGAGCGACCCTCGCCTGCGCGGGCAGGTGATCTGGCTCCTCATGACCGCTCGAATCCACCTGCTCTCCCCGGACATTCGGAGGCCGGGTCGCGTCGGGGATTTGATCATCCCGGTCCTGGATCCGGAGGACGATGACCGAGAGGAATTCGTGCGGTGGATGGCGGAACCGGCGCTCGGCGGAACAGAGCTCTTGCCAGAGCAGTTGCACGCACTGCGCGACGCAACCGAGGGCTTCTCCGCCGCCGGATTCGCCTCCCTTCGCAGCGAGTTGAAAGCCAAGGCCAAGCGGGCGCAGGACGGCGCGCTGCGCCTCGACGACGCGCTCGCGATCGTCGCCGACCAAATCCCCCCGAATATCGAAGAGGTTCGTCGCTTTCAGACCCTTCATGCACTCCTCAACTGCACGCGACGCAGCCTGCTTCCGGACCCCAAGACCACCGACGAGCAGCGCCGAGCCTGGCGAGATGAGGTGAGGGCGCTCGAAGCGCGCGGGATCGGCTGATGCCGGAGCTCACCCACCGAAACCTCTTTCGCGCGACCGTTCCCGCCGAGTGGGCCCCCCTCCTGTCCGTGCTGGCGGAGACCGAGTCCGTCACCCACGACGAATCGAGTCCACGCGAGGACCGACGCGCTCGCCTCGTCTCCCTGCGCGAGCACCTTCTCGAGAAGGTTCGCACCCTCGAGGGTACGCTGCCCCTCGAGCATGCGCGGCCGGAATCGCTCACGCGCTACTTCTGCGAGGCGGTGCTCTTGTGGACCCACTATCCGCGCTCCGGCGCACGTCTCGTCTACTCCACGGTGGAGAGCAGCACCCTCCCCCACTTCGAGCTCGATCTCCCCGATGAGCCATCGGCCATTGCCGCGGTGAAGGAGGCGCTCTGCGACGCTTTCGACGTTTCGGAGGCGACCCTCGGCGAGTGGGAACGCGACCTCGAGCACCAGGCGAGTAATCTGCGGATCAAGCGTGCCATCGTCGAGGAGCTCATTCGCCGCCTGAAGAACGCGGGGAGCGACCGCAACGCAGAGCTACTCCGCATGTTCCAGAACGTCTACGGCCCTTGGCCCTTTCGCCCGGGCGACATCGGCCTTTTTGCGGCGGAGGCGGCTTTGGTGTTCGTCGCCCCCTATCGCGGGGGGCGTCTCGACACACCGGACTTCGCGACACGGCCGGTCCAGGAGCGCCGGATACTCGAAGGCTATCTGCGCATCGTCGAAGCCGGGACCTGGAAGACGGACCGATTCCCCGGATTCGGCGAGCTCGACACAGACGCGCTGGATCCGGAGTTTTTGCGCGAGCTGACCGCAGCCCTGAGTGACCGACGGGACCTACCCGCGCTCAACGAAACGGTGGTGCGCGATACGCTTCACACGATGGTGACCTTTCTCGCGAGCCACGACGTCGAGGGCTACCTCGTTCACGACCTCTGGGGTCACACCTGGCAGGAGACCCTCGCTGAGTTCGAGTGGGACTACTACCGACTCGAAACGGTCGTGCGCGAGCCGATCGGACTCGACACGGGATCCATGGATGCGCACGGACATCGCATCTTCCCGCCGCTGATTGACGCGTTCGGCCTTTCCGACGGCCGCGTGATGATCGACGAAGCAGTTGCCCTCGAAGCTCTGCAGCGCGAGCTCCGTCTTCGCGTTCGTCTATCGCTGAACGCGGTCGTCGCCGAGGCCCTGGCGGACATCACCGAGTTCAAGTACGCCCACGGGGAGCGCACGCGCGGTGCAACGCTGCCATCGTCCTCGCTCCTCTACGACTCGCCGATCAAACACGACCTGACCTCCCGTGACATTCTGTTCCACTACCGCCGCTGGCGTCAGAGCTTTCGCGAGCTGATCGACGACGTGGCGGTAAGGGGCAAGCTTTCCGGTCAGATCGGTGAGCGACTCGGCACGCATTCCGGCGCGCGGGAAGCGGTGGACCGGCTGGCCGAGCTGATGCGCACGGAGCTCGAGCAGACCGCACTCTCGTCCCATCGCACGGTCGACGTGAAGGACGGTCAGATCACCATCGACATCGTCCAACGCACGCAGGCTGCTGCGGCCCGCCTGGACCGCGATCTGGTCGATGCGATCGAGCGCGGTCAGGCGCGCCTCGACGCGCTCAGAACGGAGACTCCGGAGCTGCCGCGTTGGCGCTGCCCGGAAGCCTGCCTCGATCTGCTCGTCATGGTCCTCGGATGGTTCTTCGAGCGCGACCGGGACGTGCTCTTCTGGCACCTCGACGAGCTCCTCCGGGACGAGCTTCCGCCGCTCCTGGCCAAACTCGGCGCCGCCCTGCGCTCGGAGCAGGGCCGATGAAGCACCCATGCTGAGCGCGGTGGCACGCCTAGCGCGCTCGCATCACAGCAGGCGTCGTCTCGGCGCCCCGAGCGGTCACCGTGGCCAGGAGTGACGCGTACGCTTCAGCGTAGGGAGCAAAGTCGTAGAGGCCGTTATGGCTCCCTCCTTCGATCAGGACGAGCTCCTTCGACGAGGCGCGCTGCGCGGCTTCGACGAGCGCGTGTGCCATCTTAGGCGGAGTGACGAAATCCTCGGTCCCGGCGAACACGAGGAGCGAGCGCTCGAAACGCGACACGTTGTCGAGGTTGCTCTCGGCGGCCAACACCTCATCCGCTTCGAGTCGGAGGAAGAGGTCGAGTCCAGCGGGGATGAGCTGTTCGGTCCACGCTTCTACCGATGACACTGGGTTTTCGAGCACGAGCGCCGCAGCCTCACGACGCGCCGCCGTGTGGGCGGCGAGAAAGCTTCCGACGGAGTGACCATGCAGCACGAGTGAGCTCGGCGAGACTCCGAGCGTTTGCACGAGATACGCGTAGACTTCGAGCGCGTCGGCCTTGAGATTGCGCACGGTCGGTTCGCCTTCGCTCTGGCCGTAGCCTCGATAGTCCCACATGAACACGTTCAGACCGAGCTGTGTGAGTGCTTCGATGTATTCGATCGACTGGACGAGATAGAACCCTTGGCCGCCGAAGAACAAAACCGTCGCCCGGGCGTCGGGCTGGGACAGGTACCAGGCGTCGAGGCGCGTACGGTCCGACGTCTCGATCCGGTGCACGTCGAGTCGGACGCTCGGGTGCTCAAACGCTTCCGGGGTGACGGAGCGCTTGGGCTGAAACACCTGCGCTTCGGTGATCGGGATCGAGGTACACGCTGCGGGCAGGAGCGCGGCTCCAAGCCCAGCGGCAACCAGGGCACCGGCGATGAGCAATCGAGCACGAATCTTCATGTGACGAAGGTGTGCACTCGGAGCGGATTGCCAATCGCGAGACGCAGCTCGATCTCGAGACGCTCTAGCGCCGCGGAACGATCGCGCTCACCTCGTCGCCAGACAGCTCGGTTGCGTCCGCGAGCACCTCCGCGAGCGCCTTCAGGACTTCTTTGCGGCGCACGAGCATGCGCTCGACGACCGCGAGATGGTGGGCCACCGCCTTGTCGGCCCGGGCCCGCCCTACGGTGAGCACCGCCACCGCGCTCGCGACCTCGAGATCCGCCCGGGACGCCGCGAGCGATTCCGCACCGCTCACCCCGAGAACCCGCTCCGCGCTCACTCCCGCCAGCGCGAGCATCGCCTCTCCTTCGAGGTGCGCGCGGTCAGCGGAGCTCTCCGGTCGCTTCTTCGGGAGCACCGTTGGCTCGGTCAGCTTCGTCTCCGGCACCGGTTCCAGGCGTACATGGGTGAGCTTTCGACCGAGAAGGACCGCCATGACCGCGTGGCCAGCTTCGTGCACGGCTTCGCGCCAGCGTTGGTCCTCCCGGTGCATGCTTGGAAGAATGGCGTCTCTTGACCCAGGGGCAAGGGACGGGGGCAAGGGGCGCTTCTAGGCGGCCTTCGGAACCGTGTGCTTTTCGTGAAACTCGATGAGCTCTGCGGCGCGCTGGTGGAGCGCGCGCATGCGCCGGAGAATGCCACGCATCACCCAGCGACCCAGGACTGAACCACGCGCAGCGAGCGCGAGCCAGCGAACGAGCTCGATGTGCTCAACGATTTGGTCGATCGAGCGACTCGCCTCGAGCATCCGGGCGAGCACCGCTGCGCGCTCGCGCTCGGCCTCCTGCGCAGCGATCTCCCCCCACTCGCCGGTCAAGCGCCGACCGGACTGAGCGATCCAATAAAAGGCGTTCTCGTTGACCTCGGGGTCGGATGCGTTGAGCACCTCCTCGACCGCTTCGAGCCTGCCCGCGAGCTCGATCCCGACCACGTTCCAGGCTCGGGGGATGAGGTCGCGAAGCCTGCGTTTACGGGTCCCGTCGAGCCCCGTCGCCGCGTCGAGCGCGTATTGCAGCTCCGCAATGTCCGAGAGCATCGAGCTGCGACGCTCTCCGCGGGCGAGCGACCAGTGGCGCTCGAGCCGTGCGACGATGTCGCCTGCCAGCTCGTTGTAGGTGTCGGTGAATCCGGGGGCGCGATAGCCCTCGCGGATTCGCGGCTGGGGGGTGGCGGCGCTCATCTTTGGAACTCTACCCCGGGCCTGCGTCTCGGGCTGAAAAAAGTGTGACCCAGCTCACAGCAGGCTTTCGTGCGCGCCGGCGAGCGCCTCGATGGCCCGGTCGACGTCCTCCTCGACGGAAAAACGACCGAGGCTCAGGCGCACTGCGCCCCGGATCCGGCCCTCTTCGAGTCCCATCGCGCGCAGCACATGGGAGGGCTCGAGGGAGGCGCTCGTGCAGGCTGAGCCCGACGAGGCCGCGACCCCACGCGCCCGACCGAGCAGCGCGTCCGCCTCCACGTCGGGGAAGGCCATATTTAAGTTGTTCCATAGACGCTCGTCGGGACCGTTGCGCGACACACCCGCGATTCGCCCCAAGAGGCCCGTCTCCAGGCGTTCTCGAAGGACACGAACCCGGGCGGCTTCCTCGACCATTTCCGCACCGGCCAACGCCGCGGCGGCACCCAGCCCAACGATTCCGGGCACGTTGAGGGTCCCGGAGCGAATCCCGCGCTCGTGTCCGCCTCCCACCATCAGGGGCTCGACCGTCACCCGAGGGCCCCGACGACGCAGATAGAGCGCGCCCACCCCCTTTGGCCCGTAGAGCTTGTGGGCGCTCACCGACAGGAGGTCGACCGGAAGGGTCGACAGGTCGATCGGCAACTTTCCAACGGTCTGCGCGGCATCGCAATGCAGCCAGACACCCCGCTCGCGACACGCCGCACCGATCGCCTCGAGGTCGTGCACCGTGCCGACCTCGTTGTTCGCGTGCATCACCGAGACGAGCCGCGTGTCCTCACGCAGCGCCTCTCGAACCGCGTCGGAGTGCAGACGCCCTTCTCCATCCACCGGGAGGACTGTCACCTCGCAGCCCTGCGCCCGCAGCACCTCGAACACATCGAGGACCGCCTTGTGCTCGGTGGCCTGGGTCACAAAGTGTCCGCCGCCGCGCGCCTGAGCGACACCTAGAATCGCGATGTTGTTTGATTCGGTGGCGCCACTGGTGAACACGATTTCGCGCGCGGTCGCACCGACCAAGCTCGCCACCTGCTCGCGTGCGGCTTCGACCGCCTCGGCGGCAAACCAGCCGTAGCTGTGGTGCTTGCTCGACGCGTTCCCGAAGGCGTCGGTGAGGAACGGCATCATCCGCTCGAGCACCCGCGGATCGAGCGGCGTCGTCGCGTGGTAGTCGAGGTAGACCGGTTTGCTCAACCCGCAACCTGCTTGAGGATCTCGCGGGCAATCACCATGCGCTGCACCTCGCTCGTGCCCTCGTAGATTTGCGTCACGCGGCAATCGCGGTAGGCGCGGGCCACGTCGTACTCCTCGGTGTAGCCGTAGCCCCCGTGAATCTGAACCGCTTCACGGACCACCCGGTTCGCCGCCTCCGTGGCGAAGACCTTGGCCATGGACGCCTCGCGCGTGAACGGAACGCCTTGCTCCTTCATGTACGCAGCGCGAAGCACCAGGAGCCACGCGGCCTCGAGCTCCGTCGCCATGTCCGCAAGCTTGAACTGAATCGCCTGTTGCTCCGAGAGCGCTTTGCCAAACTGCTCGCGCTCGGTCGCGTAGCGTCGAGCAGAGTCGTAGGCCCCCCAAGCGATACCGAGCGCTTGCGCGGACACGCCGATTCGCCCGCCGTCGAGTGCGCTCATGGCGACGCGAAAGCCCTTGCCGAGCTCACCCAAGATGGCGCTTTCCGGTACTTCCACGTCCTGCAGACTGAGTGGCACCGTATGGGAGGCCTTGAGCCCCATCTTCTCTTCCGGTTTCCCTGCGCTGAGGCCCTTCGCGTCCTTCTCCACCAGAAAACAACTGATGGCTTTTGAATCCGCGGGCCCGGTCTTGGCCCAGACGACGATCACGCCGGCATCGTCGCCGCTCGTGATCCACATCTTCTCGCCATTGAGGACCCAAACGTCGCCCTTCTCCTCCGCACGGGTCTTCAGCGCCGCGGCATCCGAGCCCGAGCCGGTCTCACTCAGAGCGAACGCGCCCGCGTAGAACTCGCCACTCACGAGCTTGGGGACGTACTTCTTGCGCTGTTCCTCGGTGCCGAACTCCACCAGGACCTCGGCGACCATGTTGGTCACGGCCATGGTCACGGCGACCGCGGCGTCAACCCGAGCGACCTCGCGCACCGCTGCCGCGTACGACACGACGCCCGCCTCTGAGCCGCCGTATTCCGCGGCGACGTTGACCCCGAGGAGGCCCTGCTCTCCGAGCCGGCGAATGACATCGTGCGGAATGCGATGGTTGTGCTCTCGCTCTTTCACTCCCGGCGCGAGCACCTCCATCGCAAAGCGCTGGGTGGCGTCGCGAATCGTCCCCTGCGTATCGTTGAAGGAAAAATCCATCAGGCGGTGATCTCCGAGAGGACCGAGCGAGCGATCACGAGGCGCTGGATCTCGCTCGTGCCCTCGTAGATCTCGGTGATGCGTGCGTCGCGAAAATGCCGCTCCGCCGGGAAATCTTTGACGTAGCCGTAGCCACCATAGACCTGAAGGGCCTTCGTCGTCACCCGTCCGCTCATCTCACTGGCGTAGAGCTTGGCCATGGCGGACTCCTTGCTGAAGCGCGCACCCTGGTCCTTGAGCGTCGCCGCTCGCCAGATCAACAGCCGCGACGCGTCGATCTCTGTCGCCATGTCCGCCAGGTAGAACTGAATGGCCTGCAAGTTGGAGATGGGACCGCCGAAGGCTTCGCGCTCCGTCGCGTATTTGCGGGCGCCTTCATATGCCGCGCGACCGATACCGAGGGCCTGCGCGGCGATTCCAATGCGTCCGCCATCGAGCGTCGACATCGCGATCTTGAAACCGTCGCCGTCTTTCCCGAGCTGATCACCGGGCTCGAGTCTCAGGTTCTCGAGGGTGATTTGCGCGGTGCTCGACGCTTTGATGCCGAGCTTCTTCTCGTTCTTCGCGACGATGTAGCCAGCCCGGTCCGATGGAACGATGTAGGCGTTGATTCCTTTGACGCCCTTCGACTTGTCGCCCATGGCGAAAAGAATGCAGACGTCCGCTTCTTTGCCGTTGGTGATCCAGTTCTTCGAGCCATTGACGACCGAGTCGTCGCCCTGCTTGGTCACGACCGTGGTCTGAGCAGCCGCATCGGAGCCCGTGCCAGGCTCGGAGAGCGCGAAACACCCCAAGAGCTCGCCACTCGCAAGCTTGGGCAGCCATCTCTGCTTCTGTTCCTCGGTGCCGAATTTGAGGATCGGGTCACACACGAGCGAGTTATTGACGCTCATGATCACGCCGCAGCTCGCGCAGCCCGCCGACACCTCTTCCATGGCGAGGGCGTAGGCGATGTTGTCCATGCCTGCGCCGCCGTACTCGACGGGCACGGCGATCCCCATCAGGCCGAGCTCGGCCATGCGCGCCACTTGCTCGGTGGGAAATTCGCCCTTCTCGTCGAGTTCCGCGGCAACGGGCGCGAGCTCTTCGCGCGAAAACGCCCGCACCGTGTCGAGCAGCATCTGTTGTTCTTCTGTGAGGTCGAGGTCCATGACTACGCTCCCTTAAAGCTCGCTTCGCGCTTCTCGACGAAGGCGGCCGTTCCTTCTCGCATATCTTCGGTTTCGAACAGCTCGGAAAAGCATTTCCGTTCGAGTGCAGCAGCCTCGCCAGGGCCGAGGGCCATCCCCTCGGTGAGCAAGCGTTTGCTCGCAGCCACCGCCTTCGGACTACGGCTCGCAATGGTCTCCGCGACCGAACGACAGTGAGGTAACAACTGATCGGGCGAGAGCACGTCGCACACGAGTCCAATTTCTTTAGCTCGGGCTGCCGAATACACGTCGCCGGTGAGAATCCACTCAGACGCGGCGATGGCGCCCACCTTCCGTGGCAATCGCACGGCTCCGCCGAATCCTGGCATCAGCCCGAGCTTGACCTCGGGCTGGCCGAAGCGCGCGTTCTCCGAGGCGTAGATCAGGTCACAGGCGAGAGCGAGCTCGCAGCCACCGCCGACGGCAAATCCGTTGACGGCGGCGATCACCGGCTGGGGCATCGCTTCGAGCCTCTCGAGCAGCGCATGGCCCTTCTCCGCGTAAGCCAGGGCTTTTGCCGTACCCATGCTGCTCATTTGGACGATGTCCGCGCCCGCGACGAAGGATTTGTCTCCGGCGCCGGTGACGATCACGGCCCGTGCGTCGCTGCTCGCGACTTCTTCCACGGCTTCACCGAGCTCCGAGAGCACCTGCTCGTTGAGCGCGTTCAGCGCCTTCGGCCGGTCGATGGTGAGCAGCACAACAAAGCCGTCCCGCTCCATACGCACGCAATCCGCCATGCCGTTGCTCCTCCTCCAGCGCGCCTCAGCTGCGGCCGGGAGGAGCAATAGAGGGCTCACCGATCGCTGTCAACTGGACTGGAGCCGCTCGTGGGCCTCTTCCGGGAGAAGGAGCTCAGCCTGCAGGTCTTCGACAAAGGCGATCCACGACAGCTCGCCAAGGCCGCGAAGAATCGAAAAAAGAGTGAAATACCCAGCAACACCTACATGCGCGTGCCGATATAACAATCAAGGCAGTGATGGGGCGTCCCTACACCCAAATCACCGCGATGAATCGCTTTTAGTGTCCACCGGACCTACCACGAGCCGCCAGGTAGCCCGGTAAAGATTTGGGGGGCCAATGCGCACGCGTTGGCCCCCCTTTTCATTTCTTTGGGACCGAGCCCCAGACGTGGAGCCCTTGCGCCAGCTGATAGACCTCGCGCCTGGGCATCGACAGCAGCGCAGCCACCGCCGAAGCTGCATCCCTCGCGCTCAACCCTGCCGCAGCGCAGCGCTCGAGCGCGGTCACGAGCTCCGACGTCGCCGCTTCGGGCTCTTCATCGCCAGACGGACCCAGGACGACCGTCAGCTCGCCCTTCACCGGGCCTTCGGCCCACTCGGCGAGCGAGAGGAGCGTGCCGTCTCGGATCTCTTCGTGCAGCTTCGTGAGCTCTCGGCAGACACAAGCCGGCCGATCGGGCTGAGCCTCAGCGAGGGCTCGAAGGGTCTTGGCCGCCCGGTGCGGAGACTCGAACATCACCACCGTGCCACGGTGCGCGCTGATACGCGCGAGCGCCTCCCCGCGCGCCTTGCCCTTGTGGGGCACGAAACCGACGAACAGACTGTCGTTGGCTGGAAAACCACAGACCGACAGAGCTGCAGCCCACGCAGATGGGCCCGCCACGGGTGACACTGAATAGCCCGCGGCCTTCACTGCGGCCACCACCTGGGCACCAGGGTCACTCACGACCGGAGTACCCGCGTCGCTCACCAGCGCTACGGATCTTCCGTCCGCCAGGAGCGCCAGGATCCGCGCGAGACGTTCACGTTCGTTGTGCTCGTGTAGACTTTCGATGGCGCGGGAGATTCCCATGTGTTGCAGCAAGGCGCGTGTACGGCGTGTGTCCTCGGCGAAGAGCACATCCACCTCGCGCATGATGCGCTCGGCCCGTGCGGTGAGGTCCTCGAGGTTCCCGAGCGGGGTCGCCACCACGTAGAGCGTGCTCATAGCTCGAAGGCGTCCTTGATGATCTGCATTCGGGTTGGCGGTCCGAGGATCACGCCCACCGCGTCAAAGCGCATGGGAGGCCAAGGTCTCGGCAGTGACTCGAGGAAATGACGGGCTGCGCGGCCGATCCGTTGAATCTTGCGCCGGTCGATCGTCTCGAGCGGGTCGCCGAATTCGTCCGTTTCCCGCGAGCGCACCTCCACGAAACACAGCACCGGCCCGTCCCAGGCGATGATGTCGACCTCGCCGCCATCGCCATGGTGGTTGCGCTCCACGAGGCGATAGCCCTGGGAGGCGAGCGCCCGCCACGCCAACTCCTCGGCGTATCGGCCGATGCGCGTACGAGGGGGCAGACTCATCCGAGAACCAACGGTGCGACCGTCGTCCCCTCGGGCCAACCCTCCGCCACTGAAGGACTGACGCACACGGTTTGATTGTACTGGGCGACCATGCTCGCATAGGCCACGACGAACGCATGCCCCGCAGGAACCACACGCTCCAGCTCGCAGAGCACCAGCGGCGCGCGCATCCGGTCCTGCAGGCTCGCGACGAGAGCCGCGCGCAACGCAAGGTAGGCGACGTCTTGCGTCGCCGGAGGCAGCGCCAAGAGCGGGCGCGGCGCGCCGGACTCGGAGAGAACGCTCAGCTCCCCGTGGAGCGTGAGCTGTACGCCGTGGAGCTGGTTGCCCGAGAGGTGCGCGAGGATCGGCGCGCTCGCCGAGGAGACTCTCCCCGCCGCATCCTCCACCGAGACCAATAGGAGCTCCGCCGCAGTATTGAGAAAGGACTTGAGAGGGCCGGAGCTCGTATCGAGCGTCGGGGTCGCCGCCACCGCCGAGGGGGCGACCGGAACCTGAGGGTACTCGCCGGTCAGCTCCCGCTCGATCTCTTCGATCTCTTCTCTCACCCGCTGCGCTTCGCCGCCGAGGGACGAGCTCGCGAGCTCGGTCTCGAGCCCACCGATGCGCTCGCGCAGCTCGGCGTAGTCCGCCTTCATCTGGTGAAGCTCTGGGTCGTTTTGCACGCGTTGGTACTCGCGCTGCGCAGATTCGAGCTCCGCTTTCGCGACCGTGAGCCCCTCCCAGTAGCGGACCAGCTCGTTCGCGTCGTCGTGCCCCATCTGCCTCAGGAGCTCTTCGACCTCGCGAATTTCGCTCTCGTCGCGAGTTTCGATCAACTCCTTACGCCGGTCAGAGAGCTTGAGCTTGCGGCGATTGTTGTCGCGCAGCTCGAGGCTGCTCAGGTGCTGCCACAAGACAAAGGCGCTCAAACCAAAAGCCGGAATGTCGGCGAGCGCGGCCAGCCGCAGAGGACCGTCGAGCGCGAAGCCGCAGACCAAAGCCGCCGCCCCCGCAAAGAGCCCCGCCCACAGTCGCCAATTACGGGCCACCGGCTCAACACTCAGAGACCGAGAGACGCGTTCGAGCTCTTCGCGCTCCCGCTCCCAGCGCTCGAGCTCCTGGGCCCGGCGCGCCACCGCCTCGTGGTAGAACTCGACCTTCAAGGAAAAATCGTCTGGCAACGCTTCGAGATAGCGCAGGCTCTCGTAGCGCTCTCGCGCTTCGTCGACGGCGGTGGAGTCCATGTCGCAGCGGCCGAGCTGATCCTGGAGATCGAATCGCTTCTTCTGAAGCCCATCGAGCTCGTACTCGAGCGCCTGCACTCGCTCGTGCGCGGCTAA
This sequence comes from uncultured Bdellovibrionales bacterium, assembly GCA_964468125.1. GTDB lineage: Bacteria > Myxococcota > XYA12-FULL-58-9 > XYA12-FULL-58-9 > CAYXVF01 > CAYXVF01. The sequence goes on from CAYXVF010000051.1 coordinate 36,610, forward strand.
GGCGCGGCGAAGCTGCTCCATCCGCTGTTTCAGCTGCACCCTGTCCCGCTCGCTGAGCTCCCGCGTCACGGGACGCGCAGGCGCTTGCGCTGCCGCGTTCATCGCGGGTGCGGCTTGCTGCGATGGAAGATCCTGGGGACGCACCACGAAGGCCTGCGTGAAAACCTCTCGGCTCGGGACCCCCACGCGCCCGCGCAGAAACTGCGCGATTTCCATGGCGTCTGTGGCAACCGGGACAAAGTCGCGTGAGTCTGCCTCGTAGCGAAGAAGCTGCGCGGAGCCGCGGACGATGTCACGCACCAAACGAAACACCGTGTCATCGGCCGACTGAAAGGTGATCACCGCGCGCGTAGACGTCGCTCCCGCCGCCGCGAGACGAACGGAGGCCGGGTCGTAACCCTCGGCAAAGATCGCTTCGAGAAATCCGGCGAGAAGCGTCGCCGGTTGCACGGGACGCGTCCCCACGGCGGTGAGTGCGGAGCCAAAGCGCACCTGCGCCGCTCCCTGAAGGTCGAGAAATCCTTGAAGCGCGAAGTCGACGAAGCGCACGGGTGGAGTCTAGCGCAGCGCTCCGACCGGTGCGAACTCGCTCACTCGGCCTTGTCTTCGCTCTCGGTCGATTCGGTCGCACTCTCTTCGGCGACCTCAGGGGCAGCCTCTTCCGCTTGCACCGGAGCTTCGTCCTCTTCCACCGGCGCCGCGTCCTGCTCTTCGACCTGGGGCTCGACGGCTTCGCTCTTCTTCTTGCCCCACTGGTCACGCGCCTTGAGGCGAGCGGCTTTGCCCTGCAGGTCACGCAGGTAGTAGAGCTTGGCACGGCGCACCTTGCCGGAGCTCACGATTTCAATCTTGTCGATACTGGGCGAATGGAGCGGGAAGACGCGCTCGACCCCGACGCCGTAGGAGATCTTTCGCACGGTGAAGGACTCGCGGGCACCGCCGTGGCGCTGTGCGATCACCACGCCCTCGAACACCTGGATGCGTTCCTTGTCGCCCTCACTGATCTTCACGTGGACCCGCAGGGTGTCGCCGGGGCGAAAGGCTTGGTGTTTTTGATATTGCTCTTTTTCGATCTTCTCGATGACGTTCATCGTCGTTGCTCCTGAAACGCCCAGGGTCACTGCGCGAAGGTCGGCGGGAATAACAGAACCGCCCGGCCTCTGACAAGAGAAAATCTGTGATTTTACGGCTCTTTCGGGAGGAGGTCTGGCCGCCGGGCCGCGGTGATCGCCTGCGCCTGGGCCTCCCGCCAGGCCCGGATTCTCGCGTGATCGCCGCTGCGCAGGACCTCGGGGACCTCCATGCCCTCATAGACCGCGGGTCGAGTGTAGTGCGGGTGCTCGAGACCCCCGCGGCTAAAGGACTCATCCGGAGCGGACTCCGCATTCCCCAATACTCCCGGACGAAGGCGGATGCACGCATCGAGCACGCACCAGGCGGCGGGATCGCCCCCGGTGAGAACAAAATCCCCGACGGAGAGCTCGCCATTGACATAATGGCGAACGCGCTCGTCGAAGCCTTCGTAGCGACCGCAGACGAGCGTGAATCCCGGACCGTCAGCGAGCGCCTGCGCCCGGTCCTGGCAGAAGGGCTCTCCGCGGGGCGAAAGGAGGAGTACGGGCCCCGGAGTACGCGCACGGGCACGCTCGATCGCTCGATGAAGCGGCCCCACCTGCAGCACCATCCCGGCGCCCCCACCAAAGGGCGTGTCGTCCACCTGCAAATGGCGGCCCGTCCCGAAGTCTCGAAGATTCGCGATCTCCACGTCGACCCGTCCCTCGGCCACCGCCCGCCCGCTCACCCCGGCGGCTTCGGACAGCAGAGGCGGCCAGAGCTCGGGCATCAGCGTGATCACCTCGATCCGATAGCTCACCTAGTCTTCCTCCCAGAGCCCAGGGATCGGCCGGACCACCAGCACGCGCCGCTCGCGCTCAAAGCGCACGAAGGTCTCGTCCACCAGGGGCAGCATGCGCTCCTGCCCCTCCGGCGTACGAAACACCAGGAGCTCTTGACCGGCGTTGTCGGCGACCTGCTCCACGGTCCCCAGGCATTCGCCCGCTTCCGTTTCGACCGTGGCGTCGTCGAGCTCAAAGACAAAGGGGTCCGCCTCTAGAGCGAGGGTGGAGGCGTCGATTTCGAGGGTCGCTCCCGCGAGCGTCTGCACCTCTTCGCGTTCGGGCAGCTCTTCGACCGTGACGAGCATCGCGCCGTGAATCGGGCGAATACGCTCGCCTAAGGTGAGCTCGCGGGTCGAGCCGTCTCTGAGACGGGCGCGCAGACGTAGGCCGGAGGTGACGAGACTCCGAGCCTCGTCGGTTTCGAGAACGATGCGGAGCTCACCGCGGACGCCGTGCGCTTTGATCGCGCGGCCGAGGGTCACCCAACGTTGTTCGGGCACGAGAGCCTCAGTCGAGGATCTCGAGGAGAGCGGGCTCCCCCTCCTTCGCCGCGGCGGTCAGGAGGGTTCGGATGGCGTGCGCGGTCCGGCCGTTTTTTCCGATGACGCGGCCGCGGTCCTCTGCGGCGACGCGAAGCTCGATCATCGGCGGTTCTCCGTCGACGGTCGTCACTTCGACCGATTCCGGGTCATCCACGAGCGACTGGGCAATATAGCGAACCAGGTTTTCCACCTGAGCTCCTCTTGCTTGGGAGATTAAGACTCGGTCGAAGACTCGGTCGAAGATTCGGTCGAAGACGCGGTCGCTTCAGCAGCGGCCGGAGCACCGGGCTTGATACCCGCGCGCGAGATCAGTCGTTTCACCGTCGCGCTGGGCTTGGCGCCCACCTTCAACCAACGCTGCACCTTCTCTTCGTCCAACGCGAGGGGCTTATCGCCGCGGGGATCGTAGATGCCGAGCTGCTCGATATAGCGCCCGTCGCGGGGGTTCCGCTCGTCGGTAGCGACGATGTGATAAAAAGGGCGTTTCTTTGCGCCGTGTCGCTGCATTCGGAGGGCTACTGCCATCGTCATTCTTCTCCTCGGTGGCGAAAAGGACGCCTCCGATTGGTTCAAGAGCGCGCTTCGTAGCGGCTACGGACCTGTTTTGTCAACTGGTTTCAGTCGATGACATCGTAGTCGAGACCTTCGACCGCCGCGGGCAAGCCCGGGCGGAAGATCAGCACCGTATCCGACGCCTCGTAGGTGACGAACATGTAGGTCGTCTCCGTGCTCGCGCTCGCGGGCGCCACGGCCACGAGGGTGCTGTTGGGCGCGTTCCCCTGCCCTGGCCGGAGCGTCTGGCTGTCCGGGGCTGCCCGCCCGGGGAGCTGAAAGAGCGTCGAATCCTGCACCGTGAAGAAGAAGGTCGCGAACTGATCTTCTGTGGTCCGACGCAGCTGAGGAGACAGGGGGCTCTCGCCTTCGGTCGGGTAGCGCTCGCATGCACTCAGGTCCGGACGGGTGACGAGGTCATCGCGGATCCGGAAGAGCAGTCCCTCCAGCCGCCCCTCGCGACCACCTGGGCCAAACAGCTCGCCGGGGCGGACCCGACCGACCTGCGTGTTGCCCGTCCGTCCTACCGTGAACGAGTCGCCCGCGCGGATTTCGTAGCTGAGGCCAGACTGGCCGCCGAAACAGGCGACCGGCAGCGGGTCGATCTCCGTGTTCGCCGGGTCGAAGGCTGACGGCCCCAGGATCACTCCATCTCCCGCGAAGCCGATCACCCGCCGTTCGAGCTCACAGCTGGCGCCGGTCTCGAGCGCCGCGCTGCACTCGGCCTGTGACAGGTCGGGGCTCGACAGGATGGAGACGACATCGCCGATCTCGATTCCGCTCTCCGAGAGGTCTAGGTCGAGGTCCGTCAGCACCTCGCCCGGTGCAAAACCGTCCGGCGGATCGTCGAGTCGCCCGCCCCCCTGGAGCCGTCGCAGGTTCGATAGGGGGGGTTCCCAGTCCAAGCGCCAAACGGTGAAGCCTGGCCGGACACCCGGTTGGATCAGGACACCGGTCTTTTCCTCTTCCGGTGGCGGCATCTGCGGATCTTCGTCGAGCGGGGTGTAGCGCAGGCACTGAAAACGCGCCTGAGGCTCCATGCGCGAGTCGAGGGGAACGTCGGGACAGACGTCGACAAAGTCGTCGAGCTCGACGAGCGTGCCGTCGTCGAGCGTGAACGACACCTCTTCAACGAGCACCTCCGGGTCCTGACAGAAGCCGTTCTCCGCAATGCGAGGCAGGAGCGTTCCATCCGGTTCACGGATCGACAACCAGCGGATCGAGCTCGTCTGGCCGAAGTTATCCTCGCCGACCACTACCGCATATTCGTCGAGACGCTCGCGCACCGAGGAGGAGTTCTCATCCGTGCAGTCGAGCCGCAGGTCCGGATGGCCGAGCGTGGTGCTCAGCGCCTCGATGCGGCGCGGAATGATCCCGAGGTAGAGCGCGTCGTAGGGTTGAGAGCTCGCGTTCAAGGTCGAGAAGTCATCGGCGGTACAGATCGATCGAGTCGCGGGATGGGCCCCCTCGCACACGCTTTCGTCGGCACAGGGACTGATGCAGCGAAACTGCGGGGAAGTACGCGAGAACGCGGGCAACTCGGTCAAACCGGCTCCGATGTCGTCGAATATGAGGATATCGCGGAGCGAGGGACGCGCGACCATCAGGATGCTGCCATCACCGCTGACGGCGAGGTCGCTGGCCGGCGCGACCGTCGAACGCCGCTCGACGGCGCCCGTGGAACGGTCGACGCGAACGACCTCGTCGCTCGCCGCATCGATCGCGAAGAGCAGTGCCCCGTCGGCGCTTGCGGCCATGCGCTGGGGTCTTCCGCCCGTGTCGTAGATCTGATCGAGACCGATGCGCGGGCCTTCGCCCGTCTCTTGGAAACTCAGTGCCACGATCTGCCCAACGCCACTCAACGACACAAAGAAACGGCCGAGACATGGCCTGAGGCATAGGCTCGAGCTCGGATCGGGCTCGATGCCCACCGGGATCGCCCCAGGAGGCCCGAGCGCGAAGGTGTACACCTCGCCAGCGCCGTTACGCACCACCCGAAGCGCATCTGCGTCCACGAGGCGCAGCACTCCGTTGATCGGGTCGAGCACGGCAACGACGCGTCCATCGTTGCTGACCGCCAGGTCAGTCGGGTTTGGACCTGCGGGAATGCGAAGCGGGTTGAAGACCGACGGCGACTCGACGAAGTCGTTGTTGGTCACCCCTTCGCTCACATCCACCACTCGAAGCGCATCTTCCGCCGAGTTCGCAACGAAGAGCAGATTCTTCTCACTCCCGCCGATTACGATCCCCGCGGGACCTGCGAACTGGGACGCAGCCACCGGCGTGGTTTCGTCGCAGGCGAAGAGTGCGACCGTCAGGAAGAGCAAGAAAGAGCGGTTCATCGCGCACGCTCCGCGGGGTCGAGACGGCTGTTGCGGATCAGGTGGGCGAGATTGAAGTCCGCCGGATCCGACGCGCTCAGATCCACCAGCGCGACCGCATGTTCATAGAACAAGGTGACCACGACGTACTCGCGACCATTGAGTACCGTCGTCGCCAGCGAGAGCGGACCGCCGGGCGCGTCTATGCGGCCGATCACCGGCATCTCGGCGCTCAAGGCATCGAGGATGAAGAGCGAGTCCTGGTCGAGATCCGCGACGACGAGCACGTCTGGACCGGAGACACGCTCGAGGTAGAGGATCCCGGACGGCTGTCCCCGGAGCGCGGTGATCGCATCTACCTCATAGCCGGGGCGCCGCGTCACCTCAATCTCGCCCTGGGCGTTCGTCCGCTCGATGGGGGTAATCGTCGCATCCATCCGGATCACCGAGCCTCGGGCGCTGTCCCCGGCGGTGCGGGCGGTCACCCGTGTCGCGCCGTAGGCGAAGCGTCCGTCCGGCGAAAAGGTCAGGTCCGCGAATTCACGGCCGCCGACCTCCGTGCCGATCACGAAATTCGTGTTGTAGCGGTCCTCACCGGTGAGAAAGAGGTCGAGGTCGATGTGCACGAGCCCGGCCCGCTGGGTGCCTCCGTTCGCGATGATCCCCGCGGCTGCCATGAAGTTGTAGGGCTCGCTAGCGCCGGGGGCGACGGGCACCTGCACCACTCGATTGAAGCGTCCCTGACTGAGCAGGAGCTCGGAGCGGCCGTAGTCGACCAGCTCGTCTTCCACGTAGCAGGCGTTCGGATTGTCTCGGCGTTCATCGTCCGTTCGTCGCGCCTCGTTCGGCAGACCCGCCGAGTTGAGCTCGCGGTCATCGTAAGTCCCGAGGCAGAGGAACTGCTCTTGGTCGATCGCGCTCAGCGCGTTCAAGCGCGCAATCGAGAGCTGCCCCGCAAAGAGAAACCGTTCGGTGTCCGTTCCATCATCGAACAGGAAACTCGTGAGGCTGTAAGGATCGCTCACATCAAAGTCTGTGAGGTCCGCTTGTTCCGAGCTCACGTCCTCGGCGGCGTCGCCGGTGATCTCGAAGAGATGAGCCCGGTCGCAATCGGTTCGACGCTCCGCCAATGACAGTCTTGCCTCCGCGTCCGGGTCTCCGCAGCTGGGCGATCGTTCGTCGTCGATCTCGATGACCGAAACAAGGCGGTCCGATCGGTGAGCAACATAGAGAATGTCGTCCCCCGGCGCGATGACGCCCCCGAGGGAGGGGATGCGCAGCTGACTCGTCACCACATCAACGAAGACACCCGGCAGGTTTTCGTTCGGATCCTTGCGCACCGGATCGATGAGCGGCTCTCCGCTCGCGACCACCGCTTCGAGGTCGATCGTCGACAGCCAGCCGGAGTTGAACTGGAGATCGAAGTTGGAATTCACGACGTAGGCGAGATCGCCGCTCTGGTTCAACGAAAGACCGATCGGAAAATAGAACACGTCGTCCGGAGGCGGCGTCCCGACCAGATCTTGCGCACAGGCTGCGCCCCCCAGCACGGAGAGCGCGCCGAGCGCTCCCAGGAACCGAGAGCGCGATCTGTTGAGCGTCATCCCTCTCACATCTCCTTGGAGGCGTTGGCTTCGCGGATCGCGGCTTGGGCTGCCGCGAGGCGAGCTGCGGGCACTCGGAACGGCGAACAACTGACGTAGCTCAGACCGACCCGGTGGAAAAAGGCGATCGAGCTCGCCTCGCCCCCGTGCTCGCCGCAGACCCCGAGCTTGATCTCGGGTTTGGCCATCTTGCCTTTTTCGATCGCAATCTCCACCAGA